>CAMCMU010000021.1 GCA_945876035.1 Schlesneria paludicola DSM 18645
TGACGCTCTGACAGCTCTCCTGTCGCCAGTGATTTCGAAATCGGGGCTTCAAAAATTGCGATGCGGATTTGCGGTTTTTTCAGCGGGACCATAAGATGTCTTTCAGTGGTGTTTGACTCAACCGTTTTGACTCAACCGTTTTGACATCGCTTTGAGGCCACTCTCCACAAAGATGATTCAGGGAGGATCATTCGGCATGGAAGCCGAAGTTTTGTCTTCTTGCCCTGCGTCGTCCTGTATCAGATGTTCATCAAGCGGCGAAGTCCCTCCCAAGGTTCGATGTACTCCTCGAACGGTAATCCGTCCGCTGTTGGCTCTTGTCGGCGTGTGATGCCGTCGACCGCCGGACCGTCTTGAACCAGACGCTCCAGCATTCTTTTTTGCTGGTCTGTGGTCCAGTTGGCAGCGGCACTCGTCTCGTTCCGGAGAGTCAAGATCGCCGCTGCCAAGGCTTGTCCGCCCCAGTTGCTGACTCCGGCAAGAATTGTCCAGTCGGTCGCAATCCGGCAGGGGATTCGGCTCGCGTAGGGGCCTTTCAGGCGGCGTTTGAGTTCTCCCCATCGAATACTCCCCATGCCGATTTCATTGCCCCCGTCGCCAATTCCGATCGTGTGGATCCACGGGCAGCTTCTGGAGAGTTCAAACAATCGATGCAAGGAGCCCGTATGGGCGTCGATGCACTCGCCTCGCATGTTGTGGCAGCGATCTTGATCGACTCGAGGAACAATCTCATCGAACAGCGCCCGCTCGCAGGGACCATTATTTGTGGACCCTTGCGACTGCCTCGCGATTGAGTCGCCTGTATGTGATGGGCCGACTCGCTCGATGGAAATCAGATGTGTCGTGATCGGGACGGCAGACGGGCCCCTCAGCAACTCCGCAAACCATTGTTCCTGATCGTTTGCCATTCGGGGTAGGATCGAGATGCAATCTGGAGTCAGTCCCATTTCTCGGCCAGCCACTTCGATGGCTGAACGGCAGTGTTCATCAGTCACCAGTTGGACGTCCATCCCAATGTGTTTCATGGCGGCAGCCAGCATTGCCGCACCGGGTGGACCATCCGTTTCAGCCGACGGTGGTGTGGCTCCCGGAATAAAAAAACCCGTCACAATGATCGCGCGTTGTCCGAATTCGTCAATGTGTCTTGCGGCGTTTCCCATGTGCCCCAAGCAGAGCGGACCAAAACTGGATTCGGACGAAATCAATCCGCGCTGGGCAGGATCGCGGCGTATTAAACCCTCCATTTTGGCAAGGGTGACGTTACAGGTCATGAAATTGTCCCAATCTTGACGTGATTAAAATGTTGTTCCGATGACCCAGCTTAACATCGGGTCAATGAAGAATCTTGCCGAACAGCCGACAACGTTGGTTCTTGCTTCTGAGAAATTTAAGAAGGGCTTAGTTCACGCGGTTGTCAGTCCGAATGGATATTGCAAGAATCCAGCGTTAACCTTGGGCGATTTAAGGCGAGACGCGCAAGACCATAGTTTTTCAAGCGCTTCCTGTGACACGAAGAAGCGAGCGGAAGTGAATCGAAATGGACGACAAAAAGCCTTCCACATCAGACATCCTTGCGAAAATCCGGGCGCAGAAGGCCGCTGCCGCTGCGGTAACTCCTGCACCAGTGGCAGCTCCTGCACCAGTGGCAGCTCCCGCAGTGACGCCGGCGGCTGCAATTGCTCCGCAGTCCAAGCCTGGTTCGACAAAAGATATTTTAGCGGCGATTCGTGCCAAGGGTGCCATCCCTGCGGCGGGGCCGTCGGCTCCGGCAGTCGCTGGAGTGTCTGTCCAGTCGGAGGTCAAAGCCGTTGCCGCGTCCACGAGTCCTCGGCCGTCCGTGCAGGATATGTTGAAGGCCGTACGTGAAGGGCAGGGTGTTCCTTCGTCGGCCAAGCCGACGGTGGCTGCAACGTCGGCTGGCAAGGTTCCCGTCGTCGCTCCGCCTGTCCCCTCCAAGCCGGTTATGGCTTCCAAAAAAGTGGTTCAACCGCGTCGCGGGTTCTTGATGAATGCGGTGGTCACGATTTCGTATCCGTTTCTCAGTGCCTTCCGCGTCGCATGGACTTCGATGGCGGCGGTGACTGGGGTCGCTACGCTCGGGACCGCGCGATTCATGTTTCCCAACGTTCTTGTGGAGCCTCCCTCCAAGTTCAAAGTCGGGCCGATGTCTGATTACCCATTGAATTCGGTGTCGAATAAGTGGAAAGATCAATACGGTGTCTGGATTGTTCACACCGATCAATACGAAGGGCGTAATCTTGTCTTCGCCCTCGCCTCTGTGTGTACCCATCTCGGCTGCACTCCGAGTTGGCTGGATGGCGAGCAAAAGTTTAAGTGCCCCTGTCACGGATCTGGATTTTATATGACGGGCGTCAACTTTGAGGGTCCCGCGCCGCGTCCGTTAGAGCGAGTTGGTTTAAAGATCGCCGAAGGGATGCTGGAAGTCGATAAAAGCGTGAAATTTCAGGGTGAAATGGGGCAGTGGAATGACGCCGCGTCGTTTGTTGAGTTGGCGTAATTTTTTTGGATTCGTTTTGAATTTGGTTGAGAGCCGGTCTGCGCCAGTTTGGCGTTCAGTGGCTTGAGGGATCATCGATGTCAGTGGGCGACTATATTCGTGGTTCGCAGATTTGGAAAAGTATTTTTCGACATCCGGCGCCCGTTGATCGGCGGAACCGAATTGTTGTGATGCTGACCAATTTCTTTTTACATCTGCACCCCGTCTCGATTAAGCAGCAGGGGATTGCGTTGTCCTACACCTGGTGTATGGGTGGGATTACCTTCTTTCTGTTTCTCGTGGAGACGGTTACGGGTGTTCTGTTGATGTTCTACTACCGTCCGACGCTGGAGTTCGCCTTCAACGACATCTTGGCGCTGCGAGACGTGACAACGTTGGGGATTATGCGGGAAATACACCGTTGGGCTGCCCATGCGATGGTGATCACTGTCTGGTTGCATATGTACCGGGTCTTTCTGACAGGAAGCTATAAGCCTCCCCGGGAGTTCAACTGGGTGATCGGCGTATTACTGCTGGTGTTGACCCTGTTGCTGTCTTTCACGGGGTATCTGTTGCCGTGGGATCAGTTGGCCATCTGGGCGATTACCGTCGGCTCCAATATGGCGAGGGCAACACCCGTTCTGGGGTATGAAGGGCCCGGGGCACAATTGCTGAATGTCGGTGGATTCGATCTGATTACCAACGGCAGCGATGCGCGATTTTTGCTGTTAGGAAGTCGCTTTGTGAGTGAGGCGACTCTGAATAGATTTTATATTTTGCACTGTGTTGCGATTCCGCTGGTTGTTTCGCTGCTCATTGCCATTCACTTCTGGCGTGTTCGAAAAGACGGTGGAATCAGTCAGCCTCTGTAGTTGTTTTGAGCAGTTGGATGCGTTGCCCGTATCCGCTGTCGCGTTCTGTTGAAAATTTGCGGCTCCCGACTCATGCAAACACATTTGCTTCACAATCCTGACTTAACGGAATCCGTAATTTACGGGCTCGGCTGGGTCTATCTGTTGTTGTTCATCGCGAACTGCGTGTGGGTTCGTCGCAGTTACAAGTTCGATGGTGATTGTCAAATCAAGATGGGCGGCTTGCTCGGCCGGGGAATTCAGATTCCGACGGCAAGTTTTTGGGCCTTGTACGCTGCCATGCTGCTGATGGTTTCGGTGACTCATCTCACGGGCTCGCACAATCCACAGTCGTTCCTAATCCGGATGCCGGAACTGTTCAAAGAGCCGATCAATGCCGGATCGAATCCCGTAGCATTTTTTATTGGATCGACCGCACTGTACATCGCCATGATTGTTCTGCGGTCGTGGTGGACCACGAACACCGCTGGTTGGGTTCTTCTCAATCTGTCACTGTTGTTCTTAGCGATGAGCATCACCGACTACGATTTTCGCCAGATCGTCGGCAAGCCCGACAACGTTCCCATTGTAGCCATGCTTTACATTGTCGGATTTTTTACGTGGTTGTATTTCAAGAAATCGGTTGAGAACGACAAGCGACGAGCCGAAGGACGGCCCCTGCTGGAGCAGGAAAATAACGAAAAGGTTTTGACGTGGCCGGATCTGGTCTATAGCGAATTGATCTGCATGGTCGTGGTCACCGCCGTTCTGGTGGCTTGGGGGATTGTCCTGCAGGCGCCACTGGAAGAGCCTGCATCGGCTGCCAAAACACCAAACCCTTCGAAGGCACCTTGGTACTTTCTTGGATTGCAGGAGATGCTGGTTTATTTCGATCCCTGGATGGCCGGGGTTGTGCTCCCCAGCGTGATTCTCGTCGGACTGATGGCGATTCCCTATATCGACTTCAACAAGCTGGGAAATGGTTATTATACGTTCAACGAACGCAAGTTCGCGGTCTCCACGTTCCTGTTCGGATTCCTGCCTCTGTGGGTGGCCATGATCGTTCTGGGAACCTTCCTTCGGGGGCCCAATTGGAACTTCTTCAGCCCCTATGAGTATTGGGACGTTCACAAGCTCGAGTTTTTGAACAACGTCAACCTCTCGGAATGGTTTTGGTTGTCGATTATGGGACAACAGTTGCCGGTGGCGCCGGCGGGTTCGACCGCTGCGTACCAGATATGGATGATTGTTGTGCGGGAGTGGCTGGGATTGCTTGCGACGCTGGCTTATCTATTCGCCTTACCACCGCTGATGGCGGTGACCGTTTTCCGTAAGTTCTTCACAAAAATGGGTTTTCTGCGATACATGGTGTTAGCAAATTTAATGCTGTTCATGATGTCTCTGCCGATCAAGATGGTTCTCCGCTGGGCGGTGAATCTAAAGTACATTGTGGCAATTCCGGAGTGGTTTTTTAATATCTAATTTGGTTCGTCCGACAGGTCGCTGATCTCTCGGTCGGATCGGGTTCACACAGGATGTCTGGTCAAGTTCAAACAGAGTGTCTGGCCGACGGTTGGCTGGAGTTTGGCTTCCCGAAGAACTGACCCGAAGGACGGTTCGGTACTATGCCGGCGACTGACGATTATCTTCGCAATCTGAAATTAATGCACCGCGTGTTCTGTGGCAGCGCTGTGTTGTTGCTGGGCACGACCTTGTGGATGATGTGGGCCGACTACGATGATGAGTGGCGGACCTATCAACGACAGGCGTTCACTTACCAAGCCGAGAGGCTGAAGGCTCGCGAAAACGCGGTCAGTGCCTCGCCGGATTACAAAGAAAAGGTGAGTGAACTTGCTCAGCGGATTCAGGCCGCCGATGTGGAACTGGTGAAGCAACACGTCGAAGTCGAGAAGTTGGCCAATCAGGTGAAAGCGGCCGTCGGCAAGACCTCCAATCACTTGCGGTCTTTAAAAACGGAGCGGGCACGGCGTGATGTCGCCCGCGCGAACTACAACCTCGCCATTCGTGATGAATTGGTGGGTCAGGATCTTGCCAAGCGGGAACAGGCATACCAAACCATCGAAGCCAGTGTGCAAACGATGGAGGTTCAGTTCGGTGAGTTGAAATTTCAGGAAAATCTCGCCAAGGGGGATCTCACCAAGGTGACCGGCGTGCGAGATATGTCTCAGAAAGAACTCAAGGGGGTAGAGACACAATCGGTCCTGATCCACGCCGCGCTCAACAAGATCGAGCCGGATACGTGGCTCTCGAAGACGAAGCGCCAGATGATGCTCCTGCCGATTATCGACGGTTTCAACTCACCAGAACGGATCACTCAAGATTGGATGCCGAAGCTGCAGTTTGGTCTCGGTGGCATGGGTACTGTTTCGCGTTTTGACCGGTGTCGAACATGCCATGCGATGATCGATACAGTCGATGATACGGTCAAGACTTCGGTGGTGGGTGCTTTTCCACACGGAACAGCACAGGACCGACGCTTTGCCCATCCTTATGCGTCACACCCGCGTCTGGATGTCTACCTCGGAGCGACTAGCCCGCATCCCCTGCCGAAGTTCGGTTGTACGGTTTGCCACGAGGGGCAGGGATCCGGAACGTCATTTACCAATGCTTCACATACTCCGAATGATCCGACGCAGGCCGACGATTGGGCCGAACACCACAAGTGGTCTGACAACCATTTCTGGGAACGTCCCATGGCTCCGACGCGATTTAAAGAGTCCTCTTGCATTAAATGCCATGTGAATATCACCGAATTGGCGGTCAACGAAAAATATGGGCCAACCGCTCCGAAAGTGGCCCGTGGACATGATCTGGTCAAGACCTACGGTTGCTTCGGATGTCATGAAATTCAAGGTTATGAAGGTTCGAAAATCATTGGGCCCGATCTGCGTCTAGAGCCCTCCACTCCGGAAGAGGCTGCGGAGATTGCTAACGATCCGACGATGGTCGCTGGAAAAATGCGAAAAGTCGGACCCTCCCTGCGACATCTGGCCTCCAAAGCGGAGGCGGGATTTGTGGCCTCGTGGACAGAAGAGCCGAAGCGATTTCGCCCGACGACACGAATGCCGCAGTTCTTCAAGCTGGAAAATCAACAGGACGTCCATGGTCAGCAGTACAACCCCGTGGAAATCGCGGCGATGACTCATTACCTCTTGAGCAAGTCATCAAGTTACGAACAGCTGACTCCGGCAGTGGATTACGTGCCGGATGCGAAACGTGGTCAGGAACTGTTTGCGACAAAGGGCTGTGTCGCCTGCCATACACACGAAGCCGTTCCTGGTTTGGACGCCGTGTTTGGACCAGAGTTATCAAAAATCCATGCGAAACTGAAGGCGGGACAGCAGGGCTTCAATTGGTTGTACACCTGGATTCGCGAGCCTGAACGGTATCACCCGCGGACAAAAATGCCTCACTTGTTTCTCGATGCTGAAGGGACCGGCGAGAAGCGAATCGACCCCGCCGCCGACATCGCTGCGTTCTTGTTGAAACTGGAAGGAGCTCCGGTCGACTTCAAGCCGACGGCCGATTACGAGACGCCCGTCGTCACCGACCAACTTCTCGACGAACTCGTATCCCATTTTCTGGGAAAATCGCTCACGAAAAGTCAGATTGCTCAGTTTATGGAGTCGGGTCAGTATCCAATCGCGATCGACAGAATTAAGGGAGATGAAATTGAGTTAGTCGGTCAGAATACGGGGGAATTGAATGCCACCGAATGGAAGAATCGCAAGCTGACCTATCTTGGACGAAAGTCCATTTCCCGATACGGCTGTAACGGATGCCACGACATTCCGAATTTCGAGCAGGCACGACCGATTGGGACCGCGTTGCAAGATTGGGGAAAGAAAGACCGTTCCCGTTTGGCGTTTGAACACATACACGAATACTTGAATCACCACGGCCAAGCGGGATTCGGGATCACCGTCTCCAGCCTCGATGATGCCGCTGCCAAACGGTTGCAAATCGAACATACTTCGGGTGTTCGGGTGACGAATTCAAAAGGCAAGACACTCGTGGTCGATGACGTTGTCACCAGTCTTGATGGCGTCGGAGTGACCGACGTCGATCAGTATCATGATCGATTGGATCGGACGATTGTCGGCAGCGATGTGGC
This sequence comes from Schlesneria paludicola DSM 18645, assembly GCA_945876035.1. Lineage (GTDB taxonomy): Bacteria > Planctomycetota > Planctomycetia > Planctomycetales > Planctomycetaceae > Schlesneria > Schlesneria paludicola_C. Next base: position 7,484 of record CAMCMU010000021.1, read on the forward strand.
AATTGGCATCTTGCGTGGTGGCCACGATCAAACGGTCACGCAACACGCGGATTCCTCATTGTTGGAGCGCGTCGAACAGGGGATCGGTAGCGCTGAACGCAAAGAATTTTCAGAAGGTGGCCCAACGGCTGAGCGCGAACTGTCCGCAGCGTTTTATGTGGAAAATCTGCTGCATCACGGACGCCCCGGTTTTCTGTGGCAGAAACTTCGTCAGCCGCGCAGCTACGACTACAAAATGATTGAGACGAAGCCTTATGATGACCGCCTGAAAATGCCCAAGTTTCCGTTTTCAGAGGATGACATCGACGCCATCGCCACGTTTGTGCTGGGCTTGGTCGTCGAGCCGCCTGCCGTGGAATACATGTACAATCCGACCGGAGTGGCGGGTGCGAAAATTCGTGGCGAACAATTGATTGAGCAGTTCAATTGCTCTGGTTGTCATGTGTTGGAGCTTCCCACGATTCGCTATGCGGCTGACGTAGACGCGATCACGGCCTCTGACCCGTCCACGGATTATCCAGAAGCGGTCGCACTCCTGAAAAAGTTGCGGCCAATGACCGAAGGGACAACCGGAGAGACGAAGGCGATCAAGACCACAGAGGGTCTCAAGACGTTGCCGATCGTGGAGTTCCATGGGATGATTTCCGGCACCCCGGATCCGGCGGACCCTCCCGAAGATCAAGAGTACGTCGTCGAGTTGTGGGAAAGCTTGAAAGTTCTGGGCAAAGAGCTGTTTCCCACCTATAAATTCATCTTTCCAGCGGCCAACTTGGACAAGATCGAGCCGGCACGTGGTGGCCGGTACGCGGAGTGGCTTGTTCAGCGGTTACTGGATCAGAGTGTTGCTAAGGAACGATCGCTGGCGTGGCAAATGGCACCGCCACCACTCGACATGGAAGGGACCAAGGTCCAAACACCGTGGCTGTTTAACTTCCTTCGCAATCCTGGAAAAATACGACATACCACGGTGCTGCGGATGCCGCGGTTCAATATGAGTGACGACGAAGCAAAAGCATTGGCAAACTATTTCGCGGCCGTGGGTAACGCACCATTCCCCTACCAGCTGATTGAGCAGCGAGAACCAGCGTATCTGGATGCAGTCAACAGCGACTTTCATAAGGTCTTTCCTGACAAAAAGAACGAGTACCTGACGGAGTCTTGGCAGATGTTGAATGCGCCACTGTGCATCAAGTGCCATTCGGTCGGTGGGCGACAAGTAACGGTCAGCGATCCCGCCAAGGATATTCGAGGTCCGAATCTCGAGCTCGCGTCGGAGCGACTGAAACCGGATTGGTTGCTGTTGTGGCTCTTCCGACCCTCGTGGATTACACCCTATACATCGATGCCGTCGCCGCTGCCTCCGCAACAAGCGGGGGGGCAACCACGTTATCCGGAGTTGTTTGACGGAGAGGGATTGAGGCAGACGGTTTCGTTGCGGGATTCGTTGGTCAACTATTACAAGCTTTTGGAGCGTGAAGTCGGGACGGTCGATGCTCAAAAGTCTGCATCGCGGGTAGACGCTGGAAAGGGTCAACAATGAACCGACAACGAACGCCCACGTGTCCGATCTTGGGAGCGACGATTGGGTTGTCCCTTCTACTCAGTGCGATCACCGGTTGCGGTAAATTGACCAGTGGTGCGAATTCGGTAGCGACCGTTAAGTATCGACCAGCTGCTCAAGTCGCGGCTGAGGCGTCTGCCGGCAATGAAACCGCAGTGAACGCGGAAGCCTCCGAAAACGAAGGTGGCGTCGGAACGCTTCGAGGTCGAGTCGTGTACGTGGGAAACCACATTCCGCTGTCGCCGTGGTTTGCGAAGGGTGCGGCGGCCAAAGATCCGAGTGTCTGCGGGTTGGAAGAGATCCCGAATGAGTCGATTCTCGTGAAGGATGGTGGGCTAGCCAATACGTTTGTGTATCTCGACAAGATTCCCAAAGGAGTCGCCTTTCCGATTCCCACCGAGGCGGTGCTATTTGACCAAAAGGTATGCATCTTCAGTCCCCACGCGATCATCGTCCGTGTCAAACAAACGATGAAAATTTTGAATGCCGATGGAGCGGCCCATAACACGCACACCTATCCCAAGAAAAACACCGCATTCAACAGTGTGGTTCAGCCCAACGATCGCACGGGAGTCGATCTGTCTTACACGCAATCGGAAAAGGAACCGCTTTCTGTTGGCTGCGATATTCATCCGTGGATGACGGCTTATCATCTGCCACTCGATCACCCCTTTGCCGCAGTGTCTGCAGCGGACGGGTCCTTCGAGATCAAGGATTTGCCAGCGGGAAAACACGAGTTTAAAGTTTGGCACGAAGCAGGCAAGATGGTTGAAAAAGCATTTCAGGTCACCATTAAGCCCGGTGATAACGCGATTACGATCAACGTCCCCGCCAGCAAGTTGGGTCAGTAATTTTCTTGGTGGTGTGGTCGGAACAACCGACCCCCTACCACATCGAATGGCATAGGTTGTGTGTACGATGTTTCGTCTTAGCTCAATGTCACAAATAGCGAAAAGCTCCTCCCCACCGGTGGTCTGCGCGGCGTTGATTGTCGTGCTGTGTCTGTTGCCTGGTTGCGGTGTCGGGCCTCAAGCGGAATTTAAATATCGCGACAGCACCCACAAGCTGATTGGCGATGCTCAAAAGGCGATGACCAAAACGCTGCAAGAGGGGTTTGGCACTCCTCACGAGCTGGTGGCTTGGGAAAAATTCCCGATTGGCTATGGAGGAGCGAAAGGGACGGTTTCTGGAAAACCGGCTGCCGATTCAGCGTCGAGCCAGTTGCTGACCGTGACGTTTGAGGGTGACGCGACGAACACCATGGTCGGGGCCCCGTTGTTGTGGTTGACGGGCGCGAGGGCGAGTCAGACATCGGTGGCGGATACCGTGGCCCATTTCGATCCGAAAACCAACCAATTGAAATGGTCGGGAATGTCCCTGCCGGCACCGGTGTCAGGTGATAAATTCGTCATCGGATTCGGTGAGCACTTGAAACAGGGTCGTGCGGTTTACATGAAAAACTGCATGCACTGTCATGGTGTCAGCGGCGACGGTGCGGGCCCCACAGCGGATTACTTGTCTCCTCGTCCCCGCGACTATCGACTCGGCGTTTTTAAATTCACCTCGACTCTAGCGGCAGAGAAGATCAGTCGAGACGATCTGCACCGCATTCTGAAGCATGGCATTCCGGGAACCTACATGCCGTCATTTCTGTTGCTCGGGGAAAAAGAGACAAGATCGGTGATCGAGTATGTTCGTTGGTTGGCTGTCCGTGGGGAATTCGAAAAACGGACGGACGATGATCTGGCCGAATTTTCGGTGGATGCACTGGAAGATACCGTCAAGAAAGCCGCGGCCACCTATGACGCAGCCAAGAAATCCGGAGAGACGCCTGCGAAAGGGATGACACTTGGCCAAGCGATGAAAGAGGCTCGTGAATCGTTTGCCAAGTTTCAGAGTGATGAACTCGCTGGCGCGATCGAGGACACGGCCACATTTTTGGCCGACGCATGGACTCGAGCTGATGCTGATGAGAGCGTGATCCTCCCGACGGTGTCGCGGGTCGTGGATGAGGCGACCTCCCGTGAACGTGGCCGCTTGCTCTTTATGTCGGATAAGACCAAGTGCTATACCTGTCATGGCATGCTTGGCAAAGGTGATGGATTGGCAACAGAAGACTTTTGGAAGAAGCCCGGCTCCGAACTCATGTATTCGCGCCGCGGTCTTCACGATGCTTGGGGAAATCCGTTGCGACCCCGCAACTTGACTCTGGGCCAATACCGCGGTGGTCGGCGACCGGTGGACCTGTTCCGGCGAATTTATGCGGGAATCAAAGGGACGCCGATGCCCGGTTTTGGAAAGACGGCTTTAAAAGACGAAGAAATCTGGGACGTTGTCAACTTTGTCATGAGTCTTCAATTTCAGTCGACACAGCCGCCAAACACTGGCAGTGGCCAGATGGCCGCTGCCGAGACGAAGCACTCGAAATAACAGTTGGCAAAAAAGTAGAACACGTGACCGTTCGGGCTTGCTGGTTGAAAGACTGGTGACGGTGTGTGTTCATCAGCGTCCCGAGGAGTTCAAAAGTTTCGACAGAGTATTGAATGGCAGCAATAGGCTTGCTTTCAGGTGAAGGTAAATTCCGTGGGAAAGTTTTGGTCGGTATTTTTTATGTTAACGGCCGTTATTGCGGTGGCCGTGTCCTGGCTGTCCGCCGGATGGGGATGGTGGTTTCCCGGTGATGGATACGCACATTCCACCATCGGGAAGCGGATTGATGCCCTGTTCTATATGATCATGGCCATCGTGACGTTGACGTTTATTGTGACTCAGGCTGTCTTGGGTTATGTCTTGTGGCGGGGGGCAACCATCAAGCCCGAAGATAAGGTTCTGTTCTCCCACGGCAGCCATGGCTTGGAAGTGATTTGGACGATTGTGCCTTCCGCCGTTTTACTGTTCATTGCTCTGATCCAGATGGATGTCTGGGCTCAGTTCCGAATCAAGGGGTCGATCAAGGATCAGCACGGAAATCTGGTCAAACCCGAACCGATTGCGGAATTGACCGCAAGGCAATTCGAGTGGCGAATTCGCTACCCGGCCAACGGAAAACCGTTGAATCCAAAGCCGCAACCCGACGACATCTACTCGGTCAACGAATTGCACGTTCCGTCGGGTCGACCGGTTGAGGTCACTCTGCGAACGGACGATGTGCAGCATGCGTTCTTCGTCCCCGAATTGAGAATCAAGCAGGACGCGGTCGCCAGTCTGAAGATTCCCGTGTGGTTCGATGCTCTCGAAAACCGTGATTATGAGATGCTGTGCGCCGAATTATGTGGGTGGGGCCATTATAAAATGAAGGCAAAACTCGTGGCACAGCCCGACATCGAATTTGAAGCTTGGAAAGAGCGAACGTCGGTCGAACAGTTCGAAGATGGTTTTCGAAAACCGGCGGATCAATAAGCCATCGTGGGTATGACTTGAGTTTCGACATCAGGCCTTTTGTTGGGGCCATGTTGCCGCAGACGGCATTGCTGAGAGACGAGCGAATCATGAGCACTCTAAATCCCGTTATCGAACATCCTGCTGACCTAGGTCATGCGGCACACGTCCATGCGGGGGCACATGGCCATGTGCCGCATCAGCAGAGCTTTATCTCGAAGTATGTTTTTTCCACAGATCACAAGATGATCGGGATGCAGTTTCTCTGCACCACTTTGGTGACTTTGATGATCGGTGGCGCGCTGGCTCTTGGAGTCCGGTGGCAACTGGCTCGACCGTGGGAGTATATGCCAATCCTTGGCGATCTCGGCTTTAAGACCGATGGTGGTCAGATTTCGCCAGAAACGTACACCATGCTGTTTACGATGCATGCCACGGTGATGATTTTCCTTGTGATCATTCCCATTTTGGCGGGTGCCTTCGGAAACTTCTTGATTCCGCTGCAGATTGGCGCGGATGACATGGCCTTTCCGGTGCTGAACATGCTGAGCTATTGGTTCATGTGGCCGGCCATCTTTTTTTTCGGACTCAGCTTCTTTTATGGGGGTGGCCCCGCTTCGGGGTGGACGGGTTATCCCCTGCTCTCGGTGCTGCCTCAAGCGGCGCCTGGTTCGGGCCACGCGCAAACCTGCTGGTTGTTGGGGGTGACGTTTGTGGGAGTCTCGTCCATGATGGGTTCGGTGAACTACATGACGACGATCATCAACATGCGCGCTCCAGGAATGACGTTGTTCCGGATGCCGCTGACCATTTGGTCGATGTTTATCACCGCGATCCTGCAGGCGTTTGCGTTGCCCGTACTGACGGCCGCTGGCTTTATGATGATGACCGACCGAATTCTGGGCACATGTTTTTTCGTTCCCGCTGGAATCGTTGTGAACAATGCGGCTCCCACCATCGGTGGAGGACAGCCGCTACTTTGGCAGCATCTGTTCTGGTTCTATTCTCATCCGGCGGTGTACATCATGCTCCTGCCAGCGATGGGAATGGTTTCTGACATGCTGGCCTGCATGTGTCGCAAACCGGTCTTCGGATACAAGCCGATGGTGTACTCGATGGCAGCAATTGCGGGACTCGGTTTTATCGTCTGGGGGCATCACATGTTCATCAGTGGAATGAATCCCGCACTGGGCATGACTTTCATGGTCAGCACCGTCCTGATTGCCTTGCCGTCAGCGGTGAAGACCTTCAATTGGATTGGAACGATTTGGGGGGGGCGAGTACAGTTCAATACGGTAATGTTGAACTGCACGGCGTTTGTCTCAATGTTCATCATTGGTGGATTGAGCGGCATTTTTATGGCTGCCGTCCCCGTCGACATCTATATCCACGACACCTACTTCATTGTCGCTCACTTTCACTACGTGATTTTCGGAGCGACCTTGTTTGGTGTCTTCGGAGCGATTCAGTTCTGGTTTCCAAAGATGTGGGGCCGGATGATGAATGAGACGGTCGGAAAGATTCACTTCGTGCTGACCTTTATCGGATTTAATTGCACATTCTATCCGATGCACATGTTGGGGATTGCGGGGATGCCTCGCCGATACGCGGACCCATACCACTTTGCCTATTTGGAGCATTTGCTTCCTTTAAATCAATTCATGACAGCCGCTGCGATGCTGATGGGATTTGCGCAGTTTCTTCTGCTCGGTAATTTTGTGTACAGCATTTTCTTCGGCCCCAAGTGCGGGCGCAATCCGTGGAATGCCAATGGCCTCGAATGGTCGGCACCATCCCCCCCGGGGCACGGGAACTTCGACATTCCTCCCATTGTTTATCACGGGCCTTACGAGTACAGCTCGCCGATCAGCGGTGGCAAAGATTTTCTGATGCAAACCGAGTATGTGCCGCTCGCTCAGCGCGTGGCCAATGTCGGCCATTGAGTTGCCCTCCCTCATAAAAAATCGTCTCGGCAGTCCCGTTATGAAATCTTCGATTCCCAGTCGCTGGCTGCACCGATTTGCTTGGCTGACGGCATTACTGACGTTGCTGTTGCCGGTCACAACGGGGGCGATCGTCACCACGTTGAAGGCTGGGATGGCATTCGGTGACTGGCCATCGTCGGATGGTTACACAATGGTGACGTATCCTTGGTTGACTGCGGCACGGGATCAGTTCGTGGAACATAGTCACCGATTGGCCGGACTGACGATTGGTGTTTTGAGTGTGGGATTGGCGGCGTACACGTGGTGCAGTTCGTCCGGGCGGTTGTCGAAATATCTCGCGGCGGCGATTTTCGGTTCAGTCGTCGTGCAGGGCCTGCTCGGAGGAGCACGCGTGTTGCTGGATCGCGAGACGATGGCTCTGGTGCATGGCGACTTTGCGGCAGGGGTCTTCAGTCTGATGGCCGTGTTAGTCCTAACCACGGCGGTCGGTTGGGAGGCGCGGGTCCGCTTGCAGTCAAGGTCTGCCGCTAAAACCGCGTTGACATGGGCGTTGATCGCTTCGGTGTTGATGAGTCTCCAGTACTTTTTCGGAGGGGTACTTCGTCACCTCAAGCTGGCATGGGCTTGGAACCTTCATCCGTGGTTTGCGCTGGCGCCACTCGCGGCGGCCTTGATGTTTGCTCTGGTCGTGAAGAATTCGGAATCGTTGATGTTGAAGCGATGCGTAAAGTCGGTCGTGGTTTTTGTCTCGCTGCAGATGCTTCTCGGATTGGCTACGTGGTTTGTGCGTTATGGGGTTCCCTCGTGGGGAGTGGTCGCCGAACAGGAGTCAATCCCGATGGTCGCGATTTGCTCTTTGCATAAGATCCTTGGAATGTTGTGTTTGATGACTACCGTTGTCTCTGTCGTTTGCGTGGCATCAATTTTTCCGAAACGCGATATTGAACATCAACCCGTGTCTGTTGATTTTGAGGCCTCCGTGATGGGAGTTGCGACATGAGCGCTGTCTCCCCTTCGTCCGCCTGTCCCCAACTGACAAAATCCGTGGGAGGGCATTTGACAAAAGTCCTCAGCGGGCGGCTCGTGGATTATGCCGAGATTTCCAAGCCGCGCATCTCTCTGATGGTCCTGTTCACCGTCACTGTCGGCTATGTCGTTGGTATTGAAGGCGATTGGAATGTTCCGATCTTGCTACATGCTTGGCTTGGTGTTGCGTCGGTAGCGATGGGCTCGTCGGCCTTAAATCAGTGGATTGAACGCGAGACGGACGGGCGCATGCGTCGGACCAAGAATCGACCTCTGCCTGCAGGACGCCTTGGCCAAGGCGAAGTGTTGACGCTGGGTTTGATCTGTGGAATCGTCGGTGTTGTGTACTTGGCGATGTTTGTCAACATTCCCACGGCAGTGATGACAGGGCTGACCTTCGTGTTGTATGCTGGTGCTTACACACCGCTGAAGCGGGTGACATCGTTGTGTACGGCCGTCGGCGCCATCCCGGGAGCATTGCCTCCCGTGATCGGCTGGTTGGCGGCTGGTGGCCGTTTGGACTCGGCGGCAGCCTCACTTTTTGGATTATTGTTTCTGTGGCAGTTTCCACACTTTCTGGCCATCGCTTGGCTTCACCAAGAAGATTATCGTGCTGCAGGATTAAGAATGTTGCCGGCAGGTGGTTCACTTCCACACGTGACTGGCTTGTTGGCTGTCGGTTATTCCTTGGGACTCATCCCCTTCAGTTTGCTACCGTCCTACTGTGGTCTTGCAGGGGTGGCTTATTCAGCCACGGCACTGGTTCTGGGGATGGTCTATCTGGTCTCGGTGATTCAGTTCGCCTGTCACGAAACGCGTGAGAGTGCTCGTCGAGTCTTGTGGGTATCGCTGGTCTATTTGCCGTTAATCTTGTTGGTGCTAACTTGGGATCACCTGCGATTGCTGGGTTGGCTACCGGGTGCTTAACGAGTGGTTGGGTCAAAAGACGAAACAACGAAACGAAACAATGCGGAGCGTCGTCGGTCAGATTTTTTGAACCGGCAGTGAGTCGAATGATTGATGTCGAATGGTTGGTACAGAGATACTCTGTCTAAATGGTGGATGAACTCGATATGACACACAGCAGTCCCGGACCCGCCTTGCGGATGGGTATTCCAATTGACAATTCGAAACTCGGTATGTGGCTCTTTTTGGGCACCGAGATCATGTTCTTTACGGCTTTCATTGGCACGTACATTGTTTTGCGGATCGGTTCTCCGGGGTGGCCAACCGACACCCACGTGACGCACATTCAGATTTTTTGGGGCGGACTCAACACCTTTGTGCTGATTCTGTCTAGCTATTTTGTGGTCGTTTCCCACGATGCACTGCTGGGAAAAGAGTATGGCAAATCCTGGAATTTCATGCTCCTGACGCTGCTGCTGGGTTTTCTTTTCCTCGGAATCAAGAGCTGGGAATACAAGGGGAAGTTTGATCATGACATCCTTCCCGGCCGGATTCCCGAAAGTGATGTCCAAGCGATGGACAAAGTGGTTCGTGAGTATGGTTTGATTGTCGATGCTCGGCTGGCCGCGATGTATTCCAAATTGGCCAAGCGCGAAGAGCAGAAGTCGGAGAATGACGCCAAGATTTTAGCTCTCGAAACCAAGCCGAATCGCTCGCCCAGTGAAAATTTAGAGTTTGCTGAAGCGGATGCAATGAATCAGCTTTATAAAGAATATATCAGCTTGAAGGATCACGTGAGGGCGAACCTGTCACTCTCCGTGCCGTACGCCAATTTTGATGCGATTCGCAAAGAAGAACATGCACCAACGAAGTATCCTGCAATCACTCTGCACGAAGTCAATGACAAGGTAGAGGAACTCCGCACAAACAAGTCGACAGGTTCTCTGGTTTCAAAATTACAGCCCTCGCATCCGATTCTCTACGGAAACCTGTTTGCCTCAAACTATTTCCTGATGACGGGATTTCACGCAATTCACGTCATCGTAGGCCTGCTGATGTTTGTGCTGGTTCTGATGAAAGGAAGTCGACTCAGCATTCGAGACGCGTATTTCGTTGAAAACATCGGTCTTTATTGGCACTTTGTCGACCTCGTCTGGATCTTTCTGTTCCCCCTGCTGTACATTATCTGAGTTGTCAATGACATTCTTGCCGGTCTTTTTTCGATCCGATTGAGCATTCAAGACGTGATCGGCTGGCGAGATTTTCCCGCGATCGCGGGTCTCATGTGTCCCGATTTCGGAGTTAGTTTTATGTCCAATCACGATTCATCACCGGTTTCTGACGACCAGCACGCCCACGAGCATCACTCACATAGCGGGACCTATTTTTTGGTCTTTTGCGCATTGTGCGTCTTTACGTTGATGTCCATTTTTGCGGACTACTATCAATTTTCCAACAAGAATCTTTTACGAGCGATTATCCTCGCGGTGGCCTCATCGAAAGCGATGTGCGTGATGATGTATTTTATGCATTTGAAATTTGAAGGAGCCTGGAAATACCTGCTGCTGGCACCGACTTTTATTTTGGCGTTTACAATCCCCTTCGCCCTCATGCCCGATGTGGGAATGCATTACTATACGGTCGATGTGCCTCAGGTTTACGAGTATGAATCACAGAACTCGGTCGTGCATGCCCCCCATGCGACAACCGAACCGAAACACCCCTAAGAGTTCCTCGCCGCCGGTTCAGATCGATCGCTGACCGTGTCTGAAAATCAGCCGACGATTAGAGACAACCGCTTCCCTGCGGCGCGTTTGTTGGCGTTATTTTTGGCTTCGAGTGGCTGACATGTCTCTTTCCCAGCCTTTAATTTCGGATCAGGCAATCAGCCAGAGTGGTGACTCGCCCGCTGTTTTTGTGAAGGGTGTGAAATTCCACTACGGTCGACGTGAGGCTCTTTCGGAAGTGGACTTTACCGTTTCTCGAGGCGAAATTTTTGGGCTACTCGGTCCGAACGGTGGCGGCAAGACGACGGTATTTCGATTACTCGCAACACTTCTGCGGTTGCAGTCCGGTGAGATGCAGGTTTTGGGATTCGATGTTTCTTCCGAATCCTATTCTGTACGCAGGCGCATCGGGGTGACGTTTCAATCCCCGAGCATTGATGGAAAGTTGACCGTTGCGGAAAACCTTCGCCATCAGGCGCATCTCTATGGCCTCGTTCGTCGTCAGGCATCGATGCGAATCGCGGAACTCGTCGAACAACTCGGCCTGAAGACTCGTGAGAGGCAGTTGGTCAGTTCACTTTCGGGGGGGCTCAAGCGACGGGTTGAGATCGCCAAAAGTCTTCTCCACCGACCGGCATTGTTGCTGCTTGATGAACCCAGCACGGGGCTCGACCCCGGTGCGCGAAGTGATTTGTGGTCATCGCTCATCAAACTTCGAGCCGAACGCAACGTGACCATCCTCGTGACAACCCACTTAATGGACGAAGCCGATCGTTGCGATCAACTGGGGATTCTTGATCGAGGCCGTTTTGTGGCTCGAGGGACTCCCGACGCCTTACGGCAATCCGTGGGTGGCGATTGCCTGACCATTCAGACGACGGATCCCAGAGGATTGTCAGGACAAATTGCTTCAAAGTTCGGTCTCTTGGCTCGACAGATTGGCGACTCGTTACGCATCGAGCAGCAGGCAGGCCATGAATTGTTGCGAAATCTTGTCGTCGCATTTCCGGCCGAAATCAGCTCCATATCGCTAGCCAAGCCGACTCTGGAGGATGTGTTTGTGACACGGACCGGTCATCGGTTTTGGGATCCTGATTCGGAAACGAAACGATGAGTCTTCACATTTTCACCAAGGATTCGCGCGTGCTGGCAGCATCCAGCAGCGATCTCGAGACCGAAATTTCCGCTCCCGGATTGTGGCTCCCGGTGTATACACTGGCATTTCGGGAATTGACGCGGTTTTTTCGACAGCGGACCAGAGTCGTGGGCGCGTTGGGGCAGCCGATCATTTTCTGGGTTTTGTTTGGGGCGGGATTGCAGGGGTCGTTTCGCGGACCTGCGGGGATGTCCTATCAGGAATACTTTTTTCCTGGTGTGGCCGTGATGATCGTGATGTTTACGGCAATCTATTCCACGATTTCCATTATTGAGGACCGTCGTGATGGCTTTCTGCAGGGAGTGCTGGTCGCCCCCATTCCGCGAGCGAGTTTGGTACTCGGCAAAATTTGTGGGGGAACGATTCTAGCCGTTCTACAATCTCTTGTGTTTTTGACAGTCGGTCCGCTGTTGTCGCTGGTCGGACTGGCACCTCCGTTGCAGACGGGTCTGACTTGGCATAATGCTGCGGCGGTGATTGGGTTTCTGATGCTGCTGGGCTTTTCGCTGACGGCACTGGGGTACTTAATCGCTTGGCCCATGGATTCGACTCACGGATTTCATGCGATCATGAGTGTCTTCCTGATGCCCATGTGGTTGTTATCCGGATCGTTTTTTCCGGCGAGTGACTCGGGATGGCTGTCGTGGGTGATTCGGCTCAATCCACTGACGTATGGTGTGGCCGGGCTAAGACGCATCATGACGAGCAATGCCGCCGCGGTGGAGGGATTGCCAGCATGGTCTGTTTGTCTGAGCGTGACGATTCTCTCGGCCACAGCCTATATGATGATTGCGATCTGGATCACAAATCGGCCGACGGTTCACAATGCTCGATAGTGTTCTCAGCGTTTTTTGGAAAAGGATTATGGAAACCGTTTCACCGAACGAGGCGCTTCGCAAGCGGTCATTCTTCCGTTCACCGACCTTCCGCGTGGGAGTCGTGTTGTGGGCGGCGGTGCTCGTGGCATTGCTGGGAGTCTGGTCTCAGCAGCGGCACACGTTGATACACACTCCGGCGGAATCTCGCGTCGTCTCCGAGCGGTTGACGGAGTCTGAGAGCCCGCCGAAAACGATCACGATCACGACGAACACAGATGGTTCGATGGGGATTGATGATAGTGGAAATCCGCCGTCCGTGTCGCCTTGGGACAAAGACGGGATTGCGGAGTTCGAATTTTTCGATACGGACGGTAAGGCGGTGACGAAGGCCGATTTGCTGGGAAAACCATGGGTTATCTGCTTCGTCTTTACCCACTGTGCCGCGACATGTCCCATGGTCACCAAATCGATGCGAGAGTTGCAGGATCAATTGAAAGACGACGACTTCCGGCTCATTACGCTGACGGTCGATCCTGAGCGTGATACCCCTGAGGTGCTCAAGGGATATGGGGAGTCGCGTGGTGCGGACTTCCGCAAGTGGTCGTTTCTGGGTGGTGATCAGCGGGCGATCTATCGCTTGATTCAGGGAAGCTTCAAAATGCCTGTCCAAGAGGCGTTGGGGAAGGACCGTCAACCGGGATACGAGTTCATTCACTCGAACAACATCATGCTGGTGGATTCGGAAGGTGTGGTACGAGGCAAGTTCGATGCAACAAAGGGAGACGCCATGTCCGCCTTACGTCGCGAGATCCAAAAGTTGGCCAAACGTGCGGCTCGAGACACCGAGGCGGCCCAGGTCGAGTCTGGCGGTTAACGCAGCCGTTTGTTGTCGGCCCGCGTGGCAGGAACAGGGGGTGCTGAAGTCACCGCCCGTGGAACATGTTTTCGAGGCCCTGGTTTCACATTTGAAGATTGGGCGGTTCGGGATTCCTTGTGAAGTGAGACAAAGTTCATGGTGTTGCCTCATTGGATCGTGGTCCTGCCCGCTCTCAATGCCGCCCTCAACTCGATGGCGACAATTCTGCTGCTGATAGGATTCGTGTTGATTAAACGGGGTCGACGCAAAGCACATCAGTGGGCCATGTTGTCGGCATTTGGAACGTCGATTGTTTTTCTGATTTGTTACCTGACTTACCACTTTGCTTTGCACCATTACACAGGGGAAAGTGGAAAAAAATTTGGCGGTGTCGGTGCCATTCGTCCGATCTATTTCGTGATTTTGATAACCCACGTGATCCTTGCTGCTGTGGTGCCGGTTCTGGCGTCGATGACGATATTCCGTGCGTGGCGTCAGGATTGGATTGCCCATCGGAGATTGGCGAAAATCACTTTTCCGATTTGGGTTTACGTCTCGGTGACCGGTGTTATAATCTATGGGATGTTGTACCATTGGCCGGTGGTACCGGCTGTTTGAAGGATGTGGACCATGCGTCAAATTGTTCGTGTCTCTCTTGTTGTGATCACGCTGACTCTTGCCGGCACGTCCGAAGCGTGGGCCTGTCCGATGTGCAAGCTCGCCTTGGAAACGGATGATCCTCAACCCCGAGCCTACATGATGAGTATTTTGTTCATGCTGGGGATGATTGGATCCATGTTCGGAGGAATGGCGGGGCTGTTAATCTGGCTCGCTCGTCGAGAACGCCTCGAGCTGGAGGCAGCGGGCTATGGCCACCTTTTTGACAATGGGGTCACCCAACTCGCGGCCGCTTCACCTCGGTGATTCTGTGTCTGATCGGCCTTGCTGTTCTGAGGCGGGAATTGGCCGATCCGAGACAATGGAAATGACGCCTCAGTCGTTCGCCGTCGGACCAAGATCCGCTGTGCATTCGACCGCTGTCATTCGACCGATGTCATTCCTGTTGCTGCGAATGGTGGAGGCCCATTTCTGTTCGGGTTTGATCACCCGATCTTCGCTTGGTGACCGGCCGACCATCGGAGCCCGCTGATGAGTCTCGCCGCATGAAACATCAGCGAGGCATTCGACAGATGTCGTGTTCCGCTGTCCTCTGTCCTCTGGCGCCGAAACCGATTTGCGGGGGACGCTGCGGAGCACCATTCGTGTTGTCTGTCGTGACGGTTCGCAGTCTCAATCGCAGTCGCAATCGCTGCCGGAGGGCGGCTATGAACGCCTCGAGTCAACTCATGCAGAGCATCCGTGATTGTGTGGGGATTTTCAAAACACGTCGCCAACGTCCATCAGTGAGTCTGGAGTTTTGCATCTGGACTGATGCAGTACAGCGTTGTGGTCGATCGCATAAAAATTTCGCCATCGCTGATGGCTGGGGTTGAATTGAACGGATGATCGTCAGACTTCGGAGAGACACGGTTCACCGCCAGCACACGAAAGTCTCTGCCGAGCGGAATGACGTATGTGTCCCCCGAGCGGGCGACAAAATACATCTGGCCGTGAGCGATGACAGGTGACGAATAGTCCTTACCATCACTTGCCCCGCCTCCAAAAGCTCGGGCACGTCGGTTGCGGAGGCCCGCATTCGGTGGGGGTTGACCGACGGCGGAATTCGAATTCTCCACAAGGTCCATTGGAATCAAAGGCTGCTGGTAGATGCGATCACCCGTTTTGGCATCAATACAGTTCGCCATCCGATTGAAAATCCAATACAGGCAGCCTTCGTGATACAGGGGAGTACTGACTTGTCCGCGATGACGATTCTTCCACAGGACATGGCTATTCGTGACGTCGTCATCACCGCCTGCACGCACGGCAATCGATCCCCCAAAAGTTCGGTCAATCAGATAAATGACGCCATCGTGAGCAATCACACTCGCCCGAATCTCATTCGATTCGAAAGAATTACAAAACCATCGAAATGCACCGGATTCGGGGTTGAACGCCCAAATCTCGTGGGGGACTCCCAAAACCAGATCGGTCCGACCGTCTGCATTTTCAACGAGAACCGGTGTGCCCCACGTGTTTGCTAAACCGTCCGCCTGTTGTCTCCAAACTTCTGTCCCCGTTTCTCTGTCGAGGGCAATAATCGCCCGACTTTCTACGGACGCGGTGATGATCACGAGGTTCTTGAACAGAATCGGACTCGATGCCGTACCCCATCCATGCAATTCTAAATCTTCGCCAACCAGTGTGTGCCAAATCTTGTTTCCCTCCATGTCGAACGCCACCACACCCGACTTGCCAAAAAAAGCATAGACATATTTTCCATCCGAGACGGGGGTATGAGACGCATATCCGTTTTCAGTGAAGATCCCCTGAAACCGATCTTCGGGCATGACAGAATCAACCGTCGTTGACCAGAGGCAGATTCCTGTTGCGCGGTCGACACACACCAGATGTCGCTTCAAGTTTTCCGCCGTGGCATCGGGAGATTCCGGCGTCCCATAACCTGACCAGCAAGTGAGCAGGACTCGATGGCCCACGACAATCGGGGAGGATAGTCCGGGTCCCGGCAATTCAAGCGACCATCTCAAGTTCTCTGTCTCGCTCCAGCGTGTCGGAGGCGCCTTTTCATCCGTCGAAATTCCAGAACCATTCGATCCTCGAAAACGGGGCCAATCGCCGGCCTGTGCGTGTACGGCAAAACAAACACGGATGACCAGTGCCATGACCAGAGGCTGACGAAAGGTGAATTGCAACACGGGTGGCCCCACCATATTTCGGAAAGGCGAACGGCTGAGAAAGGCTTGGAGCAAGATCTGCTCATCACCAAATCTTGGTTCGTAGCAGTTTGACGACGACGCTCTGGCGATCAAAGTCGAGAAATGAGGAACCCTGTTGCGAATCGGTGTTCGGCGCATCTTTCACCTGCTGTAACAGGTTCCCGATCTGAACCACAGGATAGACAACGGCGATCTCATCGAAGGCGATGGCCGTCAGCGGAATACTCTTGCCGAAACGATCCTGAAATGAATCGAATCGGTCATCTTGTTTTTTGGCACCGGACGATGTCCGATCCATCATTCCGACCACGAACTCTTCCAAAAAATCACTAAAGTCGTGAATCGCTCCGTGTTCGGTCCGACGACTTGGATCGCGCAAGTCAATCATTCGGGCGTTGACCAGAAGGCAGACATCACTGAACTGTTCGTTGGTTGCTTGGTTGACATATCCAGCGCACGCAATCCCGTTTCGGAGCAGGCAGGCCACAGGAATATATTCTGTCTCGGCATTTTTGCACCCGATCAACTTCAGGAACTCAGTACGTTGCATGGCGTATTTCGTCCTTCAAAAGGATTGACACACGATCCGAGCAGAGCGGCGTCGAGAACGACTGGAGACCAATTGTGCGCGATGATTCAAATGCAGCGACAAGACTGTAATGCGGTCAGATAGCAATGAAAAGCCCGTCGCGAATTGCGTCGCATCCGGCCGCCGTCTTGAATCGGCGGTTCCGGGACGCCGCAGCGCGGAATTTTTCATCCGCGACGTCTCGCACGTTTTGCTTCGAATCCAGTAAGATGACCCTCATGGGATCGCATCTGACATTACTGGTTGGTCAAGCGGGCTCCGGCAAGACGGAGTGGGTACTGGATCAATACCGACTTGCGTTGAAGAAAGATCGTCGTCGCCGTTTCGTGGGTGGTGCCCTCTGGCTGACCCCCACGCGATACGCCCGGCAGGTGATCGTTAAAAAACTAATGTCGAATGAGGAATCGGTGCAGGTCGGTCTGCAACTTCTGACATTTGATGGTTTTGCGGGGACAATTCTTGCGGCGGCGGGTCATCCGGCCTCACCGATTTCCTCCGTCATGAAGCGACACCTTCTGAGACGCATTGTGGCCGAATTATATGCCGCGGGAGCACTCTCCAGATTCTCTGCGGTGATCCATACGAGCGGTTTTCTGGATGTCGTTTCGGCACTCATTTCGGAACTCAAGCGAGAAGAGATCTGGCCCGGTGACTTCTTGGCAGCGTGTGCCCAACGCGGCGGCGAACGTGCGGAACGCGATCGCGATCTAGGACGCGTCTATGAACAGTACCAACAGTGTCTCACCGAACATGACTGGTACGACAATGAGGGGCGATTTTGGCTGGCGCGCACGGCCTTGGCTGCCGGAATTCGCGGTCCATTCGGAGCCGTTGAATTTCTCGTGGTCGATGGGTTTGCCGACTTTACTCGGACACAACATCAGATTCTCGGTCATCTCATGGGGTGGATTCCCCAAACGCTGGTGACGCTCCCGCTCGATGACGTGGCGACTCGAGGTGATCTGTTTGCCAAGCCGATTCAGGCTCGAATCCACTTGAGGGAGTCCCTGCCGAAACAGAGCGTATTTCAGCAGGAAACTCTGGTCTCAGACCATTCCCACTGGAAAGCGGGTCACGCTCGTCTCGTGCAACATCTGTTCGAGAATCCCCGTTCCATACAACAGACAAACAATGCTGCGGGTATCGAATTGATCGCCGCAACCGGACCTGTCGGTGAACGTGAAGCGGTCGCTCGACGCGTCAAGAGATTGTTGCAGTCGGGCACGTCACCGGCAGAGATTGTGATTGGGTTGCGATTCCATTCGGAGGATCCTCTGGCATGGCGGGATTTTTTGAAGGAGGCAGGGATTCCCATCTGGTGCGAGGCCAACCCGGCGTTGACTGCCAGTCCCGTCGTCAAATTTTTGTTTTTGTTGCTGCAAATGGAGTTGAACGATTGGTCGTTCCTGCGACTTCATGCTGTCCTCGATTCCAATCTCTTCCAACCGCCATGGATCGAATATCACAGACACGCGGTGCGGGCCGTCGCCGGAACATTACGAGAGTTGAAGCTTCACGCGGAACGAGAGATCATCCTGCGGGTCGTCTCACGCGTCGCTCAAGGAGCGTTGAATACGAGGAATTGCTCCGAAAAACCTCCCGGTGAAACGATGCTCTTGGACAGGTCCGAGACATCCGTTGCCGATCTTGCTTGCGTTGCCGAACCACTATTGGTCAGGCTGTCTCAGGCAACAGAACAACTGCGTCGGAGGCACACACTGGCCGATTGGGTTAACGTTCTGGCTGTGATTGGCGCGGATATCGGTTGGGGAAAGTCAGGTTCCACGGGCGGGACTTCAACTCTGGAACCGGTGGATTCCGACGATTGGGATCTGTTGCAGCGGATCGTGCGTACCGCCGCTGAAGTGGATCGAAAATTCGATGAGGGTCGCGCCGAGAGAACGATTCCTCGACTCGATTTGCACGAATTTACGGCTGAATTGCGTGACCTTTTGAGCGGCGAGACGATCCCCTCTGCCTTCGATCCTAACGGCTGTGTACGGATTCTTGACGTCGAGCAAGTGCGTCATTTGAACGTACCGCACCTGTTTGTGGGGGGACTTTCGGAGAGCAGCTTTCCGAAAAATCGAGCGGATGACTGCCTGTTCAGCGATGTCGAGCGACGGGATCTGTCTCACAGAGGTTTGGCGCTTCAACATCGTGAGCGGCATCAACAGGAGGAAATGTTCCTGTTTTACACCCTCGTCACCAAAGCGAGGACGAGCCTGACTTTGAGTTACCCCGCAATCAATCGCCAAGGGCAAGCGGTGTTCCCGAGTCCATACGTGTCGGCCATTCGCGCACTGTTCACGGAAGATGCTCTAAAAGTTGCCCATGAAGGACACCTAGATCCGGTTCCGAGCATGGACCACGCGATGACGAAATCGGACTTGCGTTTGGTGGCAATCACGGAAGCACGTGCCAATCGACCGGGATTGTTTGCCCATCTCCTGACCGACGCCGAGTGGGAACCCGTGGGACGGAACCTGCTCGCCGCGGTGGAGGTCAACGCGCATCGATTTTGCACAAGAGGCTTCACAAACTACGAAGGACGACTGCGGGTACCCCAAAATCTGCAGGCACTTCGACAACGATTTGGGGCGAGTCATCAATTCAGCGCGACCGAACTCGAAAGCTACGCGAAGTGCCCCTTTCGTTACTGGCTGGAGAATGTTCTGAAACTCGACCCACTTCCTGATCCGGAAGAGGGGACGGATTATCAACGGAGAGGAATGCTGATTCACGACGTCTTGGCCACGCTGCTCACGGAAGGGATGGACGTCAGCGAAGCGGACATGGCCGCTCGTTTTCGTCGACTTGTCGAAGACCGGATGGCCATGCGTCCTCACGAAAATCGCCTGCAGCGCGCCTTAATTCGCATTGAAGCAGAGATGCTTGGCTTGGTGGGCGATGCCTTCGCGATGCGTCAGGTGGAGTATGGCCAGAAATTGAACGATGTCTGGGGTGGATCGGAATCGTCCCTCCCACCAGAAATCACGTTCGGAAGTCTTCCGGATGTCGACTCACAGGCCGCGGACGCCATTCATCCCCCGATTCTTTTCGGTAGAGACGAACATGCGGTACGAGTTCGTGGTCGAATTGATCGAATCGATGTCGGTGTCGTGGACGGTCGTCCCGTATTCAATGTCATCGATTACAAAACGGGTGATCCGCCAACATCAAATGAGGCCGAACTCCGTTCCGGCCGAGCCATCCAATTGGCTCTGTATACCTCTGCCGTCCAACGCATGGGAGTTGCCGGTCTGGATGCGACACCCTTTCAGATGGCTTATTGGTCATTGAAAGGGCTTGGCTTGAAACCCGGTTACCCGTCGAAGAAAGGCTTTGTTGCGATCGATGTCGCCGTCGTGAATTCCATGCAGCAAATACTGGATGATCTGATTCCAAAACTGGCAGAGAGCTTGCGCTCCGGAAAATTCCTCGTCGAAAATTCAAATAAAGACTGTACGGGCCAATGCCCCTTTCATACGACTTGTCGGGTGAACCAGATCCGTTCGGTGAGCGAATCACTGCAAAAAATCGGCGACATTCTCCGATAATCGAAGGTCTCTGCCGGCCTGTTCCGCGTCTTCAAAAAGTTCTCTCTGGATGCCCCGTGCGGGGCCACGATTGAACAACGATACCGTGTCGCTCATACTGCGCACCTTCTGTTGAATCGAGGGATCATTTGGAATTTGGAAGTCGTGCGTGGCTACGTCACAATCCCCCTGCTCAAATCGCTCAATTGTTCGACTGAACGCGACACTGTTTCCGGTCAGTCCCTTTGAATTGGAAGCCTACGGTCGCTATGGAATCACTCCGAAGTGTCTGGATGTTTCGGGCAGGGGCATTCTGGAACAGGCCCGTGACTGCGACGCCATTTGTGTCGTCTCGGAATCGCTAACGGCCGAAGTGATTGAGGGGCTGACCCGTTGCCGAGTCATTTCGCGATTGGGCGCGGGTACGGACAAGATTGATCATGCGGCCGCAACG
Source organism: Schlesneria paludicola DSM 18645 (assembly GCA_945876035.1). Lineage (GTDB taxonomy): Bacteria > Planctomycetota > Planctomycetia > Planctomycetales > Planctomycetaceae > Schlesneria > Schlesneria paludicola_C. The sequence continues at coordinate 28,277 of CAMCMU010000021.1, forward strand.
AGGATGGGGATTCTGATCACGAATGTTCCCGATTTTTGTGCTGAAGAACAAGCGGACCATTCGATGGCTTTGCTCCTGTCCCTCGTTCGCAAATTGACACAGATGCGGTCGGCGATGCTTGCGGGGCGTTGGAATGATGCGCGTGAGACGTGTCGGCCGATCCATCGAATGAAAGGAAAAACGATCGGACTGGTTGGATTCGGACTGTCGGCGAAAGGGATGGCCCGTCGAGCCAAAGGGTTTGGCCTGCGCGTGATTGCCACCCGCAAAAACTCGACGGCGGACGATCCGGAAGCCAGAGGTCTCGTCGATCAGATCACGGATTTGCAAACCCTGCTTCGTGAGTCCGATTACGTGTCACTTCATTTGCCATTGAACACAGAGACGAGTGGCCTGTTCGACGCCGAGCACCTGTCGATGATGAAACCTGGGGCAATCTTGATCAACACCTCACGCGGCGCGTTGGTGGATGAACAGGCGTTGGCGACGTCGCTTCGTGAGGGGCACCTTGGCGGTGCGGGAATTGACACCTTTCACGGCATCGACGTTCACGGAGGAAAAGAGGGAGTCCCCCCCGTGCATCCACTGCTCGAATTGGAAAACTGTGTCTTCACCCCGCACGTGGCCGCATTTTCCGTGGAGTCCGCACGTGATGTTGGCCTCGGGGCTGTGGAAAACCTCGCGGCGGTCCTGTCCGGACGCTGGCCGTCGGCCCGTCACATCGTCAATCCGCAGGTCATTCCCCGCTTCGAATTGTCTGCCCGAGTCCAATCCGAAGGGCTTTGATGACTGCGGATTCTCGCGCACTAGTGCTGTTTTTTGACACCGATCCGCTGTTCCCATCCGGGTTGAAAAATGTCGAAGTAAGCGGCGGGATCGTAGGGATGTTGTTGGATCACATCGATGTTCAAATCAATTCCAATTCCGGGCAATGTTGGCAGGGTGAGGTCGCCGTTGTGGGGAAGTATTTCTGGATGCCAACTGACTAAATCCCGCGTCCAAGGTTCATTGAAGGCGTCAAAATGTTCTTGAATCAGAAAATTTGGAATGCATGCCGCCAGTTGTAAACAGATTGCGGTCGCGACCGGTCCACCGCTTTGATGGGGTGCAATCCAAGCATTGTTGGCTCGGGCAATATTTGCAACGGCCATGGTATTTGTGATTCCGCCAAGCGACATTGGTTCGGGCTGCCAAATGCTCACGTGACCACCACGCGCCAAGTCCTCAAACCGGCCGACTTTGTCGTATTGTTCACCGGTTGCCACCGGAATGGGACAGCTTTTGGCAATTTCATTTGTCAATTCCGTCCGTTCATCACGCGTCGGTTCTTCCCACCAATAGATGTCCAGAGGCGCCAAATGCGTTGCCACGCGAATGGACTCTGACGGAATGAAGCGACAGTGGACATCGATCAGGATTTTCAGATGGGGTCCAAAATGCTGCCGAATGGCCTGAAGAATCTGGAACGCTTGGTCCAATTCTTCCGTGCTGATCTTGTTGAATGCTTGGCCAAACGGGTCGAGCTTGAGGGCTCTCATGTGATGTCCGTTGACAACGTTTTTGGCGGTTTCGACAAAGGCCTCGGGAGTTCGCTCCGCTCGATACCAACCATTCGCATAGGCGGGCACCGTTTCACGATGTTTTCCGCCCAGTAATTGATAGACAGGGACGCCCAACGATTTTCCCAGAATGTCCCAACAGGCGACCTCGAAAGCGCTCATCGCCAACCGATGAATATGCCCGGCATCTTGAAATGTTCCAATCACCTTTTGTGCAATCGCGTTGACGTTGCGAGGATCCCGGCCGATCACAAAATGCTTCAGTTCATGGATCGCCGCTTCCGTGGTCCGAATGAATCCATTCATCGTCGCTTCACTGACACCATGGAGACCGCTGTCCGTATGGACTTTGACGAATAACCAGTTCTTCCATCCGGCCCCGACCGCGAACGTTTCGACGTCTGTAATTTTCATCAACCAGAACTCCACCGTGCCGCAGTGATGAGGCGAATTCCAAAGGCCGGACATTCTGACAGGAATGACGCGTGGAGATTGTCACGATGACCCTTGAATTCCGCAACTTTCTGACGTGTTGTTCGAGCATTTTTTATGAATTAGTTTTGTGGATCAGTATCGACAATTCCGAAAGCTTGTGGTCACCGCAGGTCGGTGCAACGAGATGTCTTGCTCGGTCGATGTCGATGAAATCGGCATCGCAATCGGAGAGACGTCACGCGGTGGAACCGTATCGCAACAGCCTCTTGAAAAGATCCCATCCGCCGTGACGCCGCCGCTGTGCACCGCCTGTGGCAGACGCGTCCGCGGAACATCGACTCTCGTCAGACGGCCCCCCAGCGACTTCAGGGCGGTAATGAACGACAGAGGTTTCCCAACACCATTTTTTTATGGCTACGGGGCAAGTCCTTTGACCGCTTGGATCACGTCACGTGATCCAGTAGAGTAACAGCCGAGTTCACTTCCCTCCCCTCCCGGTCATGGACCACCATGGAACAAATCCGCGGTTTTCGGTTGCGGGTTATTGGATCGCCAGAACGTGTTGCTTCATGAGCATCGGATCCGTTGTGTTCGTTCCTTGATCCCCTAGGAAGAAATTGAAAATGAAGTGGCGGTCTTCGATTGCAATCGCTGTCACGATCCTGATCGTGATTGGCTTCAACGGTTTGCCGGTATCCGCAGCCGATCCGAGTCCACAGTATGAACTGGGGGACTTCACAATTCCGGCCGCAACGGCGGAGGAGCCCAAGCGGAATTCCGTTTCTGTCCCGCTGGCTCTGGACTACCTCGAAAAGGGAACTCAGGCTTGGAACGGACAAAAGAAGTGTGTGACGTGCCATACCAATGGGATCTATATGACGATCCGGCCTGCCCTGAGCGACACGTTCGGAAAGCCAACGGAATCGGTTCGACAGTTTTTCGTCGAGACACTGGATCGCCTCGAAGGTTTGGAACTGAAGAAATTGCTTCAGGCAACTCAGCCAGCCCAAGTGATCTATACGGCGGCGGGATTGGCAGAGTGGGACAAGCATGTCACGAAACAACTGTCTCCAGAAACGGAGCGCGCACTGACGCTCATGTTTTCGATACAGCGTGAGTCTGGAACTTGGGGGACTCTCGATTGCTGGCCGCCTTACGAATCCGATGCATTTCATGAGGCCACCATGGCCGCCATGGCTGTCGCAGCGGCTCCCGGTTGGTTAGCCAAGATCGCAGACACCGCTGTTGCCACCCGCGTGGCACAGCTGATGCAGTACTTACGCACAGAAATTCCTCCGCACGACTATGGTCGAGTCCTTCTGTTGTGGGCTTCCAGCAGGATACCGGATCTCATCGATCAAGAGCGGAAGTCGGAATTGTTGGAACTAATATTCAAGCATCAACGTGACGACGGCGGTTGGTCAATCCGCACCTTTGCGGATCCCGATGCGTGGGGAAATGGTAATCGGGCTGCTCGGTTGAACGCGGAACCCGAGTTGGGGAATCCCCCAAGCGATGGGCACCAAACGGGACTAGCGATTGTTGTTCTGCGTGAAGCCGGTGTTGAAGCCAAGGATCCGCGGATTCAAAAGGCGGTTGCGTGGCTCAAATCCAATCAACGCGCATCAGGCAGATGGTGGACGAAATCACTGAATACCGACAGTTGGCATTACATCACCTACAGTGGTACGGCTTTTCCCGTGCTCGCTCTGAGCCTTTGTGATGCAATTCCGGTCGAGACAGTGACGAGTCTCACCGATCCCCGATCGCTTCCACGCCAGTAGTCACGCGCGAATCAGAATCACAATCGACGAATCCTCAGCCGCGGTCGTTTTCTTGGTCTTTACCGAGGATGATCCGAGAGGCAGATGGAGAAACCCATGGGGCGGCGACGTACGTGGCTGGAATGGCTGAACCCGATGACTCGAGTCTATCGTTGGTTTACGTTTGGCTCAATTCTGTGGTTGATGAGTTGTACAACGCTGCTGCTGTTGGCGTTTGTTCGCAAAGGGATACCGCTCTCGGCACTGTTCGCGATTTACATGCTTCTGACCGTGATTTGCAGCCTCTTCGCATTTGTGCTCTACGGCATCGATCAACGGCGCGCCGTCAAACAGCGTCCCCGAATCAATGAACGGATGCTCCATCTCCTCGCGGGGGCGGGCGGCTGGCCGGGTGCCTACTTGGGATGGCGGTTATTCGGCCACAAGACGCGGAATCTTTCGTTTCAAGCCGTTTACTGGCTCAGTGTCTTGGCCCACCTCGTGATTATCGGCTACTGTCTCGTGTTTGGCTCGTGGTGGGAGACAGCCAAGGCACTGCTCAAATCTCAAAGCGTCTCCGCAGGCGGACTTTGAGTTTGCCACAGTCAGGCTCAATCGGTTTTTGAAAAACCTCGATTGGCGAGCCACCGCCAAACGGGATCTCGCGTTCCATCGAACCCGCAATCCCGTGGCGAGAGGGTTACTGCGCTGCCGCAGTTCTCGTCTTGAAATCGAGAGCACACTGCATCACGTGGGCTTGATTGCGGAAATGTTTAGCGTGCCAGCGGTAGGTGCTCTGTTTGACGCTGCTCGATGCCAAGTACGACAAGCGCTCGTACTTTTCCGACAGTTGCAACTTGACAGCAATTTTCTTCTGAACGTCTTTCGCCATGATATTTACTTCTGACCCAAAACCTAGGTACCAAACTCACCACATGTTGTGGCAAACACGAAACACGGTTCTTTCCATCACGGACATTGACTGAGTAGTGTAACCGATGTTGGCTCAGACAACACCCCCACTCAGGGAATTTGCAGAACTACTTGGCGGAGGTTGGCCCGGGGACCTTTAATCGCAGATCTTGCTGCAGTGAATAGCACACGATATTTGTCGCCAGTTTGACGGCATCTTCCGACAAATAACCTTCGCAATTGCCTGCCGTCTGCCTTTCCAGTGCACAACTAATGTCATATTTGCTGTACAAGACAGCAAGACGACCATCGAGCTCCAATCCTTCAAGAAAGGGTTCCGTCTCTCGGACAACCATCGAGGAAATGGCCTTGGCTTCGGAAACTTCCTGCATCCTGCGTCGGAGTTTGCGGACATCATGACAGGTGTCTTCGGAAAAAATCGGGTGATTGATCGAAACACGCTCCAGTTTCTGGCCGGGGTACAGCGAATCGATTAAGTCGCGGAATCCTCGATCAAACGGCTTGGCACCGCAACAGGCATCGGCAAATAACACCCCTCCTCGTTCGAGATACTGTTTCAGTTGTTTTCGCTCATCGTTGTTGATCCCGAAACGAAGGCGACCGTGCATGTAGAGGATCGGAAACTGAAATAGGTTTGGCTCCGCCAGCGACAATTCGCGGCGTTTGGTTGAGGCTGTTAGCCCGACGGTTTCGTTAAGGGCCAACAGTAGATTGCGCAGGGCCCGGGGAGCGGCGTTCCACGTTCCGTCGTGACGAATTTGTGCGATCTGAAGCAATCCGCGTTCGATGTTGTCGAAGTCCCCAGTGTCGGCCATCTTCTTCGGAACGTCCGTCTTGTCGGGGGGTTCACGCCCTGTGGCGTAAGCCATGACGTTCACTCCAATTTGTGTGGCTCGAATGATTTTGGCTTTGAGCTGCAGATTGCGTTTCGGGGGATCTTGTCGAGCCCACGAGTCCCACAGACACCCCAGATCCTCAGGTGAATAGATCACGGTTGTTCGGCACCCAAAGTCCACACCCAGCAAGGGCACGCCGTCGGATTGCAACAGGTGTTCGCTGCGATAGACAGGATGATCCGGAGGCAGCGGCTGAAGATTGCCTTCGCCGGGTGGTAGGATTTGGGTCAATACCTCACGCAGTCCGGCCTCAAATTCGGTCGAATCACAGCTCGGCGATGCAAAAATGAAGCCCCCTTGCTGGAGATACTCTTTCAGCAGAAGCAGTTCTTCCCCGGAGAACTGCGGTCGTTCGTTTCCCGTAATGAACAGAACCGCGGCCTGCAATAGAGAATCGACGCCGTCGGTCTTCACGGCACGAGCAATATCGATATCTTGCGAGGTCAGAAGTTTCGGCCATTTAGGGAGACCGCTGATCAACTCCGTGAGGTTGCGGACATCTCGTCGATGACGGTTCCAGTGGTCACCAACCACCTCCAGCGGCCGATCCCGATTGCGCGGCCCGTATTTGAGCTTGTTGATCAGTACCGGTGCGAGTCCCTTCGACAAGAACAGAAGTGAGAAACTAGTTCCGACTGCGGAATGCTGCTCGCCGAGCCCCGATCCGTTCCACTGGCCCGTCACCGGATCCTGCATCGACAGCAGATAGGCGGCCCCTTCGCGATACCAGTCATGCTCACCAAAAAATCTCTGACCAGTAAGGCGTCCGGCGCGTTCTGCTCCATAAATGTAATACAGGACATTACTGCCGGAACCCGGATTGTGGCCGGCTCGATAGCTTCTAGCCAACCATTTCAATCCATTTTCTAACTCTTGGCTGGTGCCTGTGTCTTGGCAACAGGCCGGAGTTCCATCGGCTGCCACACCGCGATCGACTCGCAGCATCTGTTCACAAATTGCCAGCGAGGAGACACCGGCGACGCTCATGCTACCGCGACTGGATTCGGCGTTGGCCCCGCTGGTATATCCCCAACCACCGTCGCGATTTTGACCCCGCAACCAATAGGTTTGACTCCGTTCCCACGTTTCGCGGTTGACAACAGCACCGAACTCGACCGCTTCACGAAGTCCCAGCACGGCGAACTGTGTGTTGCTGTTGTCACCGGATCCATCGATTCCGTTCCCGCTCAGAGAGTAACGCCACCCGCCAGGATTGTGCTGAGCCATTTGTCCAGACTCCAATCGCTGGGCCAATTCACTGATCCGAAAACGGTCCGTTTGTCCATCCTTGGCGGCAGACAGAGCCATGATCATCAGGGCCGTTTGATAAGTCTCGTAATGGCCTTGCGACTCTGCGACGCCATGCTCGCGGAGATACTTTAGCCCATCACGGATGGACGCGTCCCTGGGTGTCATGCCCGCGTTGATTAACGCCAGCATGACGAGGCTCGTCACTCCGACCGATTGGGCGCCATTGTCGTTTCGCCACGCTCCATCGGCAGACCGTTGGCTGAGCAGGAACGCCTTACCACGCTCGATCGCTTCCTTGACCGCCGCTCCCGAAAGATCGGCTCCGTCCACGGTGGGCAGGTCAACCCGAGACCCAAGGGCCAGGATGAGGCATCCCGCAATCAGTAACTTTGTGGAACGAGACATCGATTCATCTCCTGCGTTCAGCAGAGCGGTTACCGTGAAACGCACGGATCACTAAAAAAGGGCTCTGATCGCCCCGATCATTCACACAACACCAAGACCGTTCCTGATGCCGTGCGGCAAGGTAATTTCGACGGCGTACAGTATAGTACGGTCGGTTCAGAATTTGACCACGACGCACTGAGGAACGAGAAGATGGCGGTACACGCGTTGGCAGGCAAGCCCGCTTCCACGGAGATGCTGATCGATACGGATCAACTCATCGCAAATTACTACGATCTGCGTCCCGATCCGTCGAACGCTGGGCAGTTGGTCAGTTTTGGCACGAGTGGCCATCGGGGGACCTCTTCCAACGCCACATTTACCGAAGCACACATCGGAGCGATCACTCAGGCGCTGGTCGAACATCGTCAAACTTGCGGGATCAATGGACCCTTGTTTCTGGGAAAGGATACGCACGCTCTGTCGGCCCCTGCCGAACGGACTAGCCTCGAAGTACTTGCCGCAAATGGGATCGAAGTGATTCTCCAAAAGGGAAACGGTTTCACTCCCACCCCGGTCATTTCGCATGCCATTCTGAACTACAACAAGGGACGCACAGATCATCTCGCCGACGGCATCGTGATCACGCCATCCCACAACCCTCCAGAAGATGGCGGCTTCAAATACAATCCGCCTCAGGGAGGTCCTGCCGATACCGAGATCACCAGTGCGGTGCAACGGCGTGCCAACGAACTCCTGAAAAGAGGCGGTTCCGGTGTCCTGCGGATGACATTCGAAAATGCGATGCGAGCACCGACCACATTCCCTCGGGATTTTTCCAGAGACTACATCGGGAATCTGAAACAAGTGATTGATCTGGCCGCGATCAAGTCGGCACAGTTGCGTCTGGGAGTCGACCCCTTGGGCGGAGCCAGTGTTGAGTATTGGCCGGCAATCGCCGAGACTTATGGCTTGAACATGACCGTCGTCAATGACGTGGTGGATCCGCAGTTCGGCTTCATGACGGTGGATCACGACGGCAAGATTCGGATGGATTGTTCAAGCCCCGATGCGATGGCGAGTTTGGTACATCTCAAGGATCGATTCGATCTCTCCTTCGGAAATGATCCCGACGCGGATCGTCACGGAATTGTCACACGGTCAATCGGACTGATGAACCCGAACCACTATTTGGCGGTCGCCATTCAATTTCTGTTCACCAATCGTTCGGATTGGCCTCAGTCCGCTGCCGTTGGCAAGACATGCGTCAGCAGTAGCATGATTGATTCCGTGACGGCTTCGTTGGGCCGAATGCTGTATGAAGTCCCGGTTGGTTTTAAATGGTTTTCCGAGGGACTGTACTCAGGTTCACTCGGCTTCGGAGGCGAAGAAAGTGCCGGAGCAAGTTTTCTTCGCCGCGACGGTTCCGTCTGGTCGACGGACAAGGACGGCATCCTCTTGGCGCTGCTGGCTGCCGAAATCACGGCCAAGACCGGCCAAGATCCTGGGGAACACTACAAGACTCTCGTGGCCCGGTTCGGTGAGCGTTGGTATGTACGTATTGACCAACCGATCACGCGTTTGGAAAAAGAGCGATTCCAGAACCTGACGCCGGCCGCGATTCCTGCGGGCACTTTGGCGGGTGAGGTGATCCTTTCCAAAATCAGTGATGCGCCCGGCAACCATCAGGCGATCGGCGGAGTGAAGGTCGCGACGGCAAACGGATGGTTCGCGGCTAGGCCGTCAGGAACAGAGGCGATTTACAAACTCTACGCAGAAAGCCGACGCGATGAATCACATCTGCAGTGTCTGATTTCAGAAGCCAGGTTGATGGTGACTCAGGCCTTGGCTTTTTCCGGAGCGATGCTTTAAAAGTTTCCCGAGTCGATGCCTCACGCGATGAGGCGACACTGTGTCCGTTTCAAATGCGTGAGCGCGAGATGTTGAGCAAAAAACATGCAGCTTGCCCCACGTTGGATTTGACGCGACAGTTCTCCGTTCCGTAGTTCAACGATGTTTCACGATCATGCCGATGGATGCTGCTGACGATCCGATGCAGACGCTCGCGCACTGTGTGCGTGGTGTGGGGCCGGTCCGCGCGGAACTTTTGGCGAAGCTCAATCTGCACAACGTTGAGGACCTGTTGCTCAACCTACCACGCGATGTGCTCGATCTGACACGCGTTGTTTCGGTGTTCGAATTGAAACCGGATATACTCCAAACGGTTTCGGGACGGGTTGTTGATCGAGACGCGAAAGAGACAGCTAAGGGGATGGTGATTGTGTCCGTCCTGCTTCAATCGGATGGCGGATTCGTGCGGGGTCTGTGGTTCAACCAACGGTACATGCTGCGAAAATTCGAAATCGGACAGCGTGTGCTGTTTTCGGGGAAGCCCAAGTTGAGCACGCGCCGCTGGGAATTCTCGAGTCCACGCGTGCAATGGCTGGGCGATGACGACGACGAGTCCGTCGGCGGTGGCATGCTGCCCCGATACGGTCTGACGGACGAACTGGCGCAGCACGAGATGCGTCGCCTGATGCGAAACGTCGTTGAGGATTTTGCCCCCCTCGTTCCGGAGGTTCTTCCAGAACAGTTTCGAAAACGCGTCGGCCTCTGCGACATTGGACCAGCGTTGAGGCAGGTTCATTCCCCCCGCACATCGGAAGACTATGAGTCCGGCCGATATCGGCTTCTGTTTGATGATCTCTTGGAGTTTCAGATCGCAATCGCCCTGCGACGCCGTGTTTGGAGAGAGGCCTCCCAGGCACGGCCGTTGCCGAGCTCTGCAAAGATCGATGCCCGCATTCGTCGACTATTTTCTTTTCGATTCACAGCGGGGCAGGATCGTGCCATAGAGGAAATCGTCAAGGACATGAGTCGCGACCGGGCCATGCATCGACTCCTTCAAGCCGATGTCGGAGCCGGAAAAACCGCCGTTGCGCTCTATGCGATGCTCGTGGCGATTGCGGCCGGGACACAGGCGGTGCTGATGGCGCCGACCGAAGTTCTGGCGCAGCAGCACTGGCAGACGATTCATTCCTTGCTCGCCAATAGTCGGGTCGAAAGCCGATTGTTGACCGGTCAACTGACAGCGTCGCAACGCCGCGAGACTCTTGCCGCAATTGCCACAGGCGACGTCCAACTCGTGATTGGGACTCAAGCCATCATTCAAGACGACGTCGTCTTTCAGTCACTCGGGTTGGCCATCATTGATGAACAGCACAAATTTGGAGTCAGACAACGGGCAAAGTTCTCGGTCTCGAACACCGCGCCACATGTCCTCGTGATGACGGCTACGCCGATTCCCCGCAGTTTGTGCCTGACTCAGTTCGGAGACCTCGATCTGACCGTCATTAACGAGATGCCACCCGGTCGACAACGCGTTGTGACCAGCCATATTGCGAATCGTGGCGCCGCTCAGAAAGCGTGGGACTTCATCAAGAAGGGGCTGCGCGAGGGTCGTCAAGCCTACGTGGTCTGCCCGCGCGTCGAGGAAGACGCGCAACTCCCCGACGGTGTCGAGGCTACAGCCAGTGCCGAGGCCGTCTTTCGCCAGCTCACCACGAGCGAATTAAAAGAGTTTCGAATCGGTTTGGTTCACGGGCGAATGGATCGGCGTCAGCGGGCCGCGACGATGCGGGAGTTTCGCACCGGAAAGTTGCATGTGCTGGTGGCAACGACGGTGATTGAAGTCGGAGTTGATGTGCCGAATTCGACCCTGATGGTCATCTTTCAAGCGGAAAGATTCGGGCTGTCGCAGCTCCACCAATTGCGCGGGCGTATCGGCCGAGGTCGATTTCAGGGATACTGTTTTTTGTTGAGTGAATCGAATACGGCGGAGGCAACCAAGCGTCTTTCAGCGATGGAATCGACGTCCGATGGATTCAAAATTGCGGAGGCAGATTTTGAGTTGCGCGGTGCCGGAGACGTCCTCGGTACTCGGCAAAGTGGGACCCAGCCGCTGCGAATCGCCGACCTCGTCCGCGATAAGGAAATTCTCGAAGCCGCACGCATCGCTGCGTTCAACCTTGTTGAAACGTGTGAACTTGATGAACCGGAGTTTGTGATGTTGAAAAGTCGAGTGTTGAGCCGATTTGCAAAAATCATGGACATTCCTCGCGCGGGATGATCCCTCGCGGAATATGCGTACTCCACCAGAAAAACGAAATCACGAGGGGAAACGGCATGATCAAAGCGGGCCAGAGCGAGTTGGCAACGGAAGTCGTCGAGGTCATTCGCGGACGGCGAACGATCGGCTCGTTTTGCTCTGACAGGCCCCCGCGTGAAATTCTCCTTGCGGCCATGGATGTTGCCCGATGGGCTCCCAACCACCGAAAGACCGAACCGTGGCAGGTCCTCTGGCTGGGTCCGGATACGATTCAGGCAGTGATTGAAATCAATTCTCAAATCATTGCGGAATCAAAGGGACCGGAAGCCGCTGCGGCCAAGCACAAGAAATGGGCCGAGATCCCCGGTTGGTTAGTGGTGACCTGTGACAGTGTGGCCGAAGGACTTCAAAGAGATGAGGATTACGCGGCATGCTGTTGCCTGATTCAGAATCTGTCCTTGGTCTTGTGGTCCGCAGGGATCGGCACGAAATGGACAACCGGTGAAGTGACTCGGCATCCAGAATTTCTCAGGCGACTTGGTATTAATCCTCTTGCGCAACGGGTGGTCGGGCTGGTGTGGTATGGCTATCCAGCAAAGGTGCCCGAGCAAACGCGCCGGTCACTGGAATCATTTCTCGTCCAACTTCCCTGAAATCAGCCTGCGCTCCAATCACAGATTGGCATCGATCGGTGTCTTGAGGATCACTATCGTTTTGAGGGCTGCATTTTTAAACCGCCGCCGACACTGACTCCACCTTTTTCCAAAATCATTCCCTCCTGCAAAAGCTGCTTCATCATGCTGCTGAATGCTGGCGTGCCGTCGGGATCCCACCACTCCGTGGTAATCGGTGAATCGTAACCCAGTGTGACAAGCTTGCGCATGTCCGGCCGTACCATGAACAGCGAGTTCGTTGGCTTGGCTAGATTGTACATGACTGTTCCGTCGGGATACTTCGACTTGATGATCCAATCCGGATTGGCGGGTAATTTCAGATCTTTCAGCCGCTCTAATTCGGCACGGTTGAGTGTCACTCCTAAACCCGGTGCTTCCGGGACTCGCAACCAACCGTTCATGGGCTCCAACTTTTCGTTGGTAACGTCGGTACTCCACATTTCGGTATCGGTATTGAAGTGCAATGTCGCCGCTTTGAAGGCGGCATGCAGATGCGCCGCCATCGCCCGCAGGATCATTCCGCCCGGGCATTGCACCGAGAAAGGAATGTCGAGTTGGGCGAAGAGGCCCGCATGACGCACTGCCGAGCCGACGGGAGCCGTTCCCAAGATATAACCGTCCGCTGCCCGAAACTGCGTTTCGTGTCCGGCTCCCAGCGGCGAATGGTGGTACAGGATCGGCAGACGGCATTTGGCACGAAGTTCGGTGTGACCCTGAATATCGGGGGTCGGCAACGGATCCTCAAAACAACCGGCGATTGGAAATTGCGAAATTTTTTCCAGCAATTCAAACACATGGTCGTCTGTTCCGGCCATGGTAAAGTCCAGATGGATGCGAAATCCCTTAGGAGCCACTTCTTGCATGGCTCGCATCTGATCCGTGATACTTTCGAACGGGGACAAATGGTATTTCATCCACGTGTATCCCAGTGCCGCAATTTTCTGCAAAGTCGTCGCCATGATTGTGGGATGTGCGGACACAGTCCAGGCGGCAATCGGAACCCAAGAGCGATATTTCGGGCCGATCAGTTTGTAAACAGGCACATCGGCCGCCTGGCCCATGAGGTCATAAAGGGCCGCTTGGAATCCGAGTGGCGACTCTTCAGTCGCCATCCAGTCAAAGGGACTGGTTCCGATGTACTGTTGCAGTTGTGTTTCCGATAATGGACCATCCGTCTCACCCAAACCGACGAGGCCGGTGTTCGTGTAGACCTCATAAATAATTCGTTTGGAAGGTTCGTGAAAGTGGTTCATCACGTGCGCGGCCCAGTCGTGGTACGGCACTTGAATCGGATGCAGCTTGATGTCTGTGATCTTCAGGCGTGGGTGATTCGCGTTCGCCTTTTCTTGGGCCCGAAGCAGGGGAAGATGCTGGCTGGCAAGGGCAGCCAACGCCGTTCCTCCACGCACCAGAGCCGTGCGGCGCGAGATGGAATGGGGCCTCTGAAAATGGGGGACGTCGACGGAATCGGAATTGATCATGATGTTGCCTTTCTGGATCGCTATCGTCTTTTATTTTGTCGATACCGTCAACCCAACGGAGCGACCGGCCTTCGTCCCCGGACTGTTTTTAGTAGCGACGCGACGCCGACTCGCGGGAGTGACCACGGAGAGGAGCTGTCATTAAAGGATTCCACATCCGTCCGCCTCTCGCTTGGCGGCGTTGGAGGCCATCTGCCGCGTTGCTTTCTGTCACTGTGGCAGACGGAAGCGGGATTCTAGCCGCTTGTCCTCTCCCCACGTAAAATCCGATGTTCAATCTAGGGTTCAAGTGGCACATCTCTTGCGAACGGGACACCCTTGCCCAACCAGCCCGCTTCCCACCAGCGTCTGCAGGGCGAGAGATCGATTCCGAGGAGGATCCCAGAACGTTTGTTGTTCCCAAATCAGTGCTCTTGTGAGACGCCCGATCTCTAAGACCAGTGGCGAGTGTTCAGGCGGATTGGACGGCGTGACTCATGCTCCAACCGGCGGAGGGGATCGCAATAACCTGTGGGTGGACGTGATCCGGCATTCCGCATGCTGGCTGGGGATGATTTTGAGATCACACGACATAGCCGAACAACTTCTGTCGTCGACGGTTGCCACAATGTCTCACCTGTTTTTTGGCAGGATCCGCTGACAGCGACGCAATCCTCAACACATTCCGGCCTTTCCGAAAACCATCACCCCGTGCACCCCTTCAAGATCCGGAACTTTTGGGAGGTACCGTTCATGTGGGAGGTACGGTTCATGACGTTTCGGCATTTAACAATCAATTTTCGGATTCGGAATCGCCATCTCCCAACAAACTTTGTTTATAGTGATCGACAGTGTTCATGGTGGTCGGCATTAAATAATGCCCTGCTGTGGGCGTGACTTGCCGGCGGCAATTTAATCACGGATGTCTCGACCACCGGAGGCTTCGATTTTATACTGCCAAACGTCTGTTCCTCAACCTGATGCACCTCAGAGACCTCTAAATCCGATGGAAGTTGTGCCGTTTCCGCATCCCGCTCTACGCTATGAATCGAAACCGATCAAAGCCATTGATCCCGACCTCGAACGCGTGGTGGCAGAGATGTTTGACTTGATGTACGCCGCCAAAGGGATCGGTTTGGCCGCAAACCAAGTGGCGCTTCCCTATCGTCTGTTCATCATGAATTTGGCGGGTGATGCCGCCGAAAAGACGGAAGAATTGGTATTTATTAATCCGCGGTTTCTGAGGCGGAAAGGGACTGCTGAAGCGGAGGAAGGTTGTTTGAGTTTTCCAGGCCTGTACGGACAGGTGAAGCGATCTGCCAAAGTGACGATCGAAGCCTTTAATCTCAAGGGGGAATGCTTCGAGTATGCTTTGGACGAACTGGCTGGCCGCGCGGTGCAACACGAGGCGGACCATCTCGATGGTGTCCTCTTCATCGACAGAATGGTCGATGAAGACCGGCGGGCTAAAGCGGGAATCGTCGCCGACTATGAGGCTCAGTTCCGGCGTTGGCAAGCCGATGGACGCTATCCCTCCGACGACGAGATCCGTCGCCAATTGAAGGCATTGGAACCTCAATGACCGATGTCTTTCCTGCGACACCTGCGACGGATAAATGTCTGTCGTGACCGCTGAAAAATCCAAACAGAATCCCTTTTGTAAGCCGCATTGTCGTTGTTGCCTGAGCCGGCCCGCGCGCGACGGAATGCCAAGCGACAGGTAGGGACGACTCGGCTTGTTCCGAGTGACATCAAAAATTTCCGCCAACATCAAGGCCAATCGGTCCAAGGCCACCAATGACAATTCCGACGACGTCGGCCGGTCATTCCTGATCGATGGCGTTCGAGGATCATTCAAATCGCTCCATTCCGAGCACGTTTCTGGACAATCCGTGCGGCACACGGTCTCACAAATTCGCCATGGTCACGCAGCAACCTGACGCGAGAGCGACGAGGAGACTGAGGCACGGCCCTCGCGCAGACGCCGGGTGCTTGGTCAATGCCGGCAAGCATCGGAGTGAGTCGCCCGAGGGGCAATGCGGGGGCACGGCCTGCGCCCGACAAGGGAAGGATTTTGACGCCACTCGTCCACAGCACTCCCTCCCCCGACGGAGGCTGTGCCACATCGCACCGGACGATGATTCGGCAAGTTGTGCCGCGGGAAGCGGTATTGGGGCTTGTCTGATGTCAATCAAGGCAGCGGAAATCGGCAGAAATGACATCAATCAGCTCTACGAACGTCGGGAAACCCGCAAAATTCGTAAAATCGATTGAAACGATGCGACCGTAACAGCCGATATCTTGAGACGTTGTTTGAAGTGTCGGGCGAGTCGCCTCGTTGTTGTGTCGTGATTGATTTTTTTGTGTCGATCGCAATGGGTCTGTTCGGTTTAGAATTATTTGGAAGGAGCCGATCATGGGTCATCGCATGAGGTCGTTTACGCTAGTGGGACTCATGATTGGTCTCAATGGAAGTGCCAGTTTCGCGATTGAACCGGAAGTTTCGGCATCGAGCCGACCGTTGAATTCCAGTCCGGAAGGTGTTTTTTCAACAGGGAGCGGCCGCAAGCCTCTGTCGCAGCAGGGGAAATCCTCTGTCACGAATCGCTCTCCCCAACGAGCCACAAACGCCACACCGGGCTCCAAAAATTATTACAAAGGCCTCTTTGCCGAAGAGCCGGTGGCCGTCGCCAAGCAGGCCTCTCCATCGGATTTGACAGAGGCGAAGCCCACAAAAGAGGTCTCGCCAAGTCAACCGTCAACGACTGCGGCGAAATCGCAGGCTGCTTCCGACGTGCCCCCAACCGCCTCCGTCAAGCCCATCCCAAAACGATTGGGGGTGGCAGGCGTCGACATTGTTCCGTCAGACACCCTGCCGGGAAAACCCGTCAGTCAGGACCGTGTGGCGCGGGCTGGCTTTGAGACGGCCGGCGGGGTTCCCGAAAAACAGACGATACGGCAGGTCGGAAGCCTCAATCTTCGTAGTCGCCAATCGGCTCCACAGGCCTCTGCGGTGGCTCAAGCGACAGAGCGAACGCCAATGCCTCGAACCAAGGTCGGAGCGGCCATTGAAAGTCCGTCGAAGCCAGCGAGTCCCACACGCTCCGAGGGGGTCGCCGTCATTCCTCAACTCTCCATCGAATGGGTCAAAAAAGGCGACCTGAATGTTGGACAGGAATCTCAGGTCGAATTGCATGTCAAAAATTGCGGCTTGGTGGTCGCGAATGAGATTTCTGTGGAAGCCGTCTTTCCGACGAATATTCGGTTGACCAGTGCTGATCCAAAACCGACAGCAACTGCCGACAAGGTGATCTGGTCGATTGATCGGATTGCTCCCGGAGCGGAACAAACAATCCTTGTCAAATTGATTCCAAGCCGTCGAGGGGATTTGGGAGCAACGGCACAGGTCCGGTTTACGGGCACATCATCCGTTGTGTTTCATGCCGAGGAACCATTGCTCAAGGTGGCTCTCAAGGGGCCATCAACAGCGATGCTGGGGGACCCCGCATCGGTCTTTATCTCGGTTTCTAATCCAGGGACGGGCATCGCGCATGATGTGAAAGTGGAAGCCCGCCTTTCGGAGGGTTTAGAACATGGTCGGGGTGACAAGCTGATCATGGACGTTGGATCGATCGGTTCGCGGGAAACGCGGACGGTGCGCCTCGGTCTCTCGGCAATCAAGGGTGGACCACAATCGATCAATGTCACAGCGACTTCGAGCTCAAACGCCGCGGATGAAGCGATCTCCGAATTGAATGTGATTGCTCCGAGTTTGAAGATTGCCATGGACGGACCAGCCCTGAGGTATAAGGGCCGCAATGCCAAGTACACGGTGACGATTAGCAATGATGGCAGCGTCGCCAACGATAATATCCTTGTCACTCAAAATGTTCCCGACGGCTTTCAGTTTGTTTCCGCCGATCGTGACGGAAAACACGATGCTACGACCAAGACGGTTCAATGGTTCGTGGGGCGATTGGAGCCAGGCAAGACGATCAAAGTCACCTGTGAACTGAATCCGCTGACGTTGGGCGAATTTTCTCCGTCGGTTGTCGTGCTGTCAGATTCGGGAGCGCGAGCCGAGGCCAAGGTCGAGACCAAGGTGGATGGTGTCGCATCGCTCACGATGGAGCTTGTCGATATCGATGACCCCGTTGAAACTGGCGTCGAAACGTACTACGAAATACGCGTCCAAAACGAAGGTTCAAAACCTGCCGCGGCCGTATCGATCTCGTGTGAGCTTCCTGTGGGCATGGAACTTCTGAATGCCAAAGCTCCAATCGACGCGGTCGTCGAAGGCCGCCAAATCGTGTTCAAGGGTTTGGATCAGGTGGCGCCTGGCGCTCGGATTGTGTACAAGATTCATGTGAAAGGGATTGAAGAGGGAAGCCACAGGATGAAGGCGAAGATGGTTGGTGGAGGCCTGTCCGAACCCGTATTGTGTGACGAAGTCACGAAAGTGTACTCGGACTCAAAATGAGGAACGTCCGCGGTTGTGGGCGGTCAGTCCCCTACCGTCGCCGGGGGGGGTTACAGGATACCCGACGATTTGACATTGATTCCCTTGAGCATCATCTTGAGTTCCTCGACATTCGGACTGATTTCAAAGGCCTCCGCGCGACTGACAAACTCGCGGGTGATGAAGTCGAACAGGCTGTCGTTGAACTGCTGCATGCCATCCGCCTTGCCGATACGCATGGCGGCGGGAAGCTTCTCATCCATCTCTTCCAGAATCAATTTCCGAATGGTCCCGTTGAAAAGCATGATTTCGCAGATGGGAACCCGCTTCGGATTGTCCCGAATGGTCGGCAGCAACTTTTGTGCAACGATGGCTTTCATGTTGAAGCCCATCGACGAACGAAGGGCACTGTGCATGCTCTGTGGAAACAGATCCAGAATTCGACCGATCGTCGACGGTGCTGACGAGGCATGAATCGTTCCGTAGACTAAGTGCCCGGTTTCCGCAGCATGCATCGCGGTTTCAAAGGTGTCCTTGTCGCGAAGTTCTCCGACGAGGATGATGTCTGGGTCTTGGCGTACTGCATGTTTCATTGCGGTATGGAAGTCGTTCACGTCGCAACCGATTTCTCGCTGATTTAACAGACTCTTGTCGGCCTGGTAGACAAACTCGACCGGATCTTCAATCGTCAGAATATGCTTGGCGAAGTTATGGTTAATCCAGTCTAGCATGGATGCAATGGTCGTTGACTTGCCAGATCCCGTAACACCCGCCAACAGGACCATGCCTTGGTCGTAGCGGCACAAATCTTCCATAATCGGTGGAAGATACAGCCCCGAAAAGTTCGGGATGGAACGTTCGACCTTGCGTGAGACCATGCCCATCTTGCCGGTTTGGATGAATAAGTTGACGCGGAAACGCCAACTTTCACCCTTATGCTCGACGACATGCGCGTAGTCCGCACCGCCCGTGGTAAAAAAAATTTCCTGATTGCGTTCATCCATCATGGGCATGCACAATTCTGTCATCTGCTCCTCTGTGATGGGAGGCATGTCGAGTGGCCTGAGCGCTCCTTTCACACGCAGAATTGCTGGCTTATTAACCTGCAAATGCAAGTCCGAGGCATTGATGTCGATCATCGCCTTGAAAAGCTTATTGACGGCTAGGTCTTTATTCGCGCTGGTACCCAGTCGAATTTGGGATTTTGCCAAGGATGTCGGCAACGCGTTGGATCCACTCACGGTTCACCTCAAGGGTCGGTTCGAAGATTTAACAATTGTTCGTCAGTCTGCGTTCGCAGAGAGTGTCTCGACGAGGCCCAGTTTCAAGTCCGCGCGCTCAGTGTCTCGTTTGATACCAAGGGATTGATTGCTGTGTTCACCGCCCGTAAAAAATAACGTGATCGAATCATCAATCCAGATGGCTGGCGACCGTACTCTGAACAGAGGGCCGCGCATCATTCCGCTGCGGCAGTTGACCGACCGCCACCTGTCGGCAGAAAAATATTCAATGGTTCGAACTGCGAGGCGGCAGTTGACGCGTCTCTGAGGCCCGCTGGCGGAACAACGTGCTGCGCATTCTCATCATGTCACGCGGAATTATCCAGAGCTAAAGCGGGGGAGGATCTGTTTTCATTGCGTTCGATCTCCTGCAAATCTCTTAGACGAAGCGGCGAGTGCGTCCTTCGTGAATCATCAACGCCGAGGAACAATCCCTCGATCACTACGGAGTTGAACAAACACGAGGGACTCCAGCGAGGGTCTCAATCGGTGTCGAGGTAGCGTCCCTGACACACCGTGGGCCTCGGTGTATTCGATACTCTTCCGCTGCAAGGATCTTGATCCCTAGCCTTCTGTCAGCTCCAGAAATTTTCACCATGCCAGTTCACGGAGGGTTTTGTCTGGACCTCAATGTCACCGTTCACTCGCATCTGACAAGCCAATCGCAGATTGGCTTCGTTGCCGAGGCGAGCGAAGAAGGTGAGCGGATTCGTAAACATGGTGACCTTCTCGTACAGGCTCTGGCTGGTGCACTTGTCCAGCCCCTTCTTCACAATCACGCGACAACTTGTGCAGGCTCCGAAACCCATGCAGTTCACGTAGTTGTGAGGGAAGGGGTAGAGCTGCACGCCTGCCTTCATGGCCTCCGTACGGAGATTGGCTCCCACAGGAACTTCGACGGTCTTCTTTTCGTTGACAAAGGTGATGCTCGGCATTTGGACGCGATTCCTCGGGCTAAACGTGGCGGGATCAATCGACCGAGAGAAATAATAAATGTCTGTGGCGGTCGCCTGCAAGTCGGCGAACCTTGTGCGTCGTGGTGGTATTCAGTTGAATAGGCATGCAAACCCTGATCATAGAAGTAGATAAAGTGAGAAGACTATGGATATTCGTGGTGGTAACATTTCTGTGACGCAGACCGAAGCGGACTGGCTGGTGGTTTCTGTGACCGAGCCCGTTGAGATTACGGGAGCGCTTGAAAAATTGGATCACGCACTGGGCGGTCTGGTGATGCGACTGAAGGCGTCGAACGATCTGACCGGAAAATTGGCATCGATCATTCCATTGCGGGGTGTCACCGGTATCGCTGCGAGGCGACTGTTGTTCGTCGGTTTGGGGAAGGCGGAGGAGTTGACGGCCGGTCGACTCGACAAAGCGTTGGTCACAGCAGCACGAGCCATTTCCGACAAACCCGCGACGCGAGTGGCGTTCGTCGTGCCGAGCTCTTCCGTGGGCGTGATCTCGCCCTCAAAATTTGCTTGTGCAACGGCGGTGGCGATTCAGGTTGGCTCTCTGGGACAGGATCTATTTCGCACGGAAAGAAATCGTTATCCCTTCGCTTCGGTGGAGATCATTTCGGCAGACGGTGGTTCTCCAGGTTTAGGGGATGCGATTCAACGCGGTCGTATCGTGGGTCAGGCAATCAACCTAACACGAGATCTTGTCAATCGTCCTCCGCAAGAAATTACTCCGGTCGGCTTCGCGATCCGGGCGGAAGCCGTTGCTGCCGAGTGTGGCCTGCGTTGTGAAGTTTTCGACCTAAACCGGCTGAAGCAGGAACGGATGGAATCGCTGCTCGCCGTTTCACAAGGCAGCCCGCAACCGCCGCGAATGGTGATCGTCGAGCACCATGGCGGCGGTCCGAATGCTCCGCGTCTGG
The DNA here is from genome assembly GCA_945876035.1 of Schlesneria paludicola DSM 18645. GTDB lineage: Bacteria > Planctomycetota > Planctomycetia > Planctomycetales > Planctomycetaceae > Schlesneria > Schlesneria paludicola_C. Next base: position 49,358 of record CAMCMU010000021.1, read on the forward strand.
CTCTCGTTGGAAAGGGTGTCACGTTCGATAGCGGCGGACTGTCGCTCAAGCCCAGCGAGGGGATGGTGACCATGAAATGTGACATGGCCGGTGCGGCGACCGTCTTGGGTGCACTCTCGGCCGTGGCACGATTGAAATTGCCTGTCAATGTCATTGGCTACATGGGGTTGGTGGAAAACATGACCGGCGGGGCCGCCTTCAAATTGGGCGATATTCTGACCGCTCGTAATGGTGTCACAATCGAGGTCTTGAATACCGACGCCGAAGGCAGACTCGTTCTGGCCGACGTGCTGAGCTATGCCGTCGATGCGGGAGCCGACAAGATCATCGATCTGGCGACGTTGACCGGTGCTTGTGTTGTCGCCTTGGGCGAAGATGTCGCGGGAGCCTTTTCCAACGACCAATCCTGGTGCGACAGTGTCATGGCCGCCGCCAGCACAGTGGGTGAGGACCTGTGGCAACTTCCGATGTGGGATATGTTTGATGAACTGATCAAGGGGGACGTTGCCGATATCAAGAATACCGGCGGACGTTGGGGCGGTGCCATCACCGCGGCCCGCTTTTTGAAACGATTTGTGGCAGACACGCCCTGGGTTCATCTCGATATCGCGGGTCCGGCCTTTGCCTCCTCAAATAAGCCGCATCGCGAGGGAGGCGCTACAGGCTTCGGCGTGAAGTCGCTCATCGAATTGGTCAGACGCTTTGGATCCTTATCGGACGATTGTTAGTCGGTCCCACAAATCGTCTCTCACAGAGAGACAGCCTCGCGACGGCCTGAACGGGAATGCGTGGTCATTACCGAGGAATGACCACGGCGGAACAACCGAGCAACGTCCCCAACAAGGACGGCCAATGACGGTCGCAGAAGTAAAAAGACGGTCCTTGAGGTGAAAAAGACGGTTTTTGAGTTAAAAAAGTGCCCCGCAGGCACTCCCTAGCGGCTGCCATTGGGCAGGCCGCCCCAGCCGAGTTTATGGTGCAGAGTCCCATAATAACTGTGATCTCGTAGACGGGCCAGTTGGAAATTCACGGTTGCTTGCTTCACTTCGACCCGATCACCGGCCGACAAGGGACGTTTGATCTGGCCATCAATGACTAATGTCGTTCCTTCAGGGCAATCGGGAACGGTCATCGCATAGACCCCATCGGCTCGATCAACCAGCGGACGGTTGGTGAGGGTGTGCGGGCTGATGGGAGTGATGACGAAGGCTTGCAGGTCTTGCCTCACGAGGGGGCCTCCCGCAGCGAGGCTATGCGCTGTCGAACCGATCGGCGTACTGATGATCAAACCATCACAGCCGTAAGTGGTCACGGATTCGCCATTAATCGAAAGATCGATGCGCAACATCCGCAGGGCGGCTCCCGAGTGAATCGTCACTTCATTCAGGCCCAGATGAGTTTCGTGTGAGCCATCGGCGCGGGTCAGACGGCAGGAGAACATCAGATGCTGGCTGACGGCCAACCGCCGCGATTGAATCTCTCCAAACCGCTGCCGAAATTCAGTGGGTGAGAGATCCGCCAAAAAACCAAGCCGACCCAGGTTGATTCCAAGGATCGGCAGTTGTTTTGCGCCCAGTTGGCGGCACGTGCGCAGGATGGTGCCGTCACCACCAAGCACAAGAATCAAGTCCATCTGACGGCGTCCCAACTTCAGTTGATCCGGAGTCCCGACAACGGTCAGCTTGACCCCCGTTTGTTGTGACAGAAAATCCGTCAGATCGGCGCAAATCTCTGCCACACGTTCCGAATCGTCGCGGAGGGTCATCAACATTCGCAGCGAGTTTTCCGACATTGTTGGCCCTTCAGTTCCAAATCCAGTTTACAACAGAGCATAGCCCAAACGGCAGGGAGTAAGCAAAAACTCTTTTTTGGTGATCTCGATGGATCAAGCTGTTTTAGGGAGATCCGGCGGCCGATCGCTTCGCCAGCAGGCGATTCAAGAGATCGAGATGCCAGAAACGCAGGTGTCCCAGCGTGGCCAGCAAGATCACGGTGATCAGGCTCAGTAGTGCCCCAACCGTTACGCTCTTCGGGCGGAATCGCCACGTCACCTGGTGCACGCCGGGAGGAACAGCCACATGCCGAAACGGATCGCCAGATGACGACAGTGGTTCCACAGTTTTTCCATCCAGTTGCACCCGCCAACCGGGATAGGCCAAATCTTTTAGGACCAATTCACCCCCTTCAGAGCTACTCGATTCAAGCACGATTCGATTGGATTCTTCAACGGAAATCGAGATTTTGGCAGGAGTTCGATTGTCCGCGAAGCCAACCCGCGTGGGCCGTTCTTCTGTCTCAATTCGATAAAGATAGAGTGGCTCCTGACGCCCCCAAGCGCGATTCAAGAGCGGATCGATGCCACTCCAGATTGGTGTGGATCTCCACGAGATCGGATCCAGCGGATCGAATGTCAGTAGGTGAGTGACCCCTGATTGGATCAGGACTTTTAGAAACTCAACGTCTCCCCGAATCGGCTGACCTGGGTGTAACGGTCTCGGCATTCCCTGACCCGCGAACCAAGGGTCGCCATACTCGGAAGGGGCGATGCCCAGATACACCGGCAGGCAGGAAACGCCCAGCAAATTGCCTACGTTTCGTCCGGGGATGTACAACCGAGGGACGCTGGACTCGGCCAGCAGCAGACGTCGCACAGGACTGTTGTCACGAAACGAAATCGGTGGTTGAGCGACCATGACAACATTCGTCACCATCCGGCTGACGAGCCATAAGTCTCCGAACGTCGAGGTGAAAACGAGGGCGATGATCAGACGGCGACTCGGCCCGCGGCAGCGATTGACGAGCATCTCCAGGCCGTGACCGGCAAAGACGGAAATCGCCAATGTTGTGATCAGACCATAACGGCCAGGGCCTCTGAAAAAATTGAAACCTGGCAAGGACCGCCCGAGCGGAATCAACCAGCCCGTGGCGTAAACAACCGCCATCGTTCCTGCGATCAACCAAAATAACGTCAGACGATAAGTCGCCACGCTCGATGCTGTAGCCGCGCTATTTCTCGATAAACGATTGACTCCTGGGGACGTCCTGTTTTCCTTGTTTCGCCGTGGGAGATCCCTCGGCCGAGACGCGCTCGTTCCCGAGAAGACGCCGACTAACCAGCAGACAGCGAGTCCCAACGGCACGAGGCCGCAGTACAAATGTGCTTCAATTTTGTTGGTGCCATGTTCGACACTTCCCACGGTGACGCTTTGTAAAACCTGCTCCAAGTCGTGAGATGGACCGAACCAATGCCAAGGGGCGGCGAACTCGGAAATCGTTCGAATGGTGTCCTCGCCATCAATGGCCAGCGGGCTGTACCATAACCAAGGAGCTATCAGCTGCGACAGATACAAGGGGGGAAGATGTCCGTATGCGGGATCATGCTCCGCCCCAACAGTGGCACGCGAACTTCGCGTCTTCAGTTCCCAGGCCGGTAGCAACTGAATCGATGCCAAGAGAAACCCCGCAACGAGGGAGAGCCCCAGTGACACGGCCAGCGGTGCGTCAACGCGCAGCCCTGTTTTTGTCGGGCAACTCACCGGAACGAGGGCCTCACCCGCTGGGCCGGATTTCCTCCGGCGAACGTCATTTTCGAATGGGCCCGTGACAGGGAATTCCGTGCGTGCCGACGCGTGCCTCCCGAGGACTCGAAACGCGCCGTAAACGACAACAAGCATCTGTGTCATAAACGCCACGTGAAAATGCCCCGCCAACAATTGCAGGCCCAATGTCAGACTCAGTCCAATGGAATACCGCCAGGCGCGGGTCTGCACAAACGATTCGACACACCACAACGCCAGCGGCAACCACGCTCCCGTGATGATGGCCCATTCCAGACAGGCGCGTGGCGGAAACCAGCCATAGGTGAATACGAGGGCCATGAACACGGATCCGCTCGTTGCCAGTCCGATTCTTCGCGCGAACAGAGCCGTCGCCGTGAAGCAGAGTACGTAATGCAGCAAATGTTCGAAGTTGTAGGCTGTATTTAACGGAAAGAGTGAGTAGGCCATCAAATGGGGCGGGTACGCAACACCCGTTTGGCTTTCTCCCAATGTGGGATAGCCGAATCCGGTCAAATTGTTCCACAACGGAAACTCACCTGCCCGCAGGCAGTCGGCCAAGTACGCCTTCTGTGGGAAAAAATAGGAATAGACGTCGCCACCGACAAAGCCGTAACCACACCAGAGCGGACCCCAAAAGAGGACCGTCAACGAGAGTGCCACCCCAAGAATCACCATTAAATGTCGGTTTGTGTTCATGCGGTGAATTAAAACCGGAAATTGTGTTTGCGTCTGCCCACGATGTGTGGACAGGGCCGACTGCGAACGGCGAAAATCAGGGCCGAGACTTTAAGACTCACGCTGCAACGCTGACGATCATCGGGGCAACGATTCCAGACGCGGTCCCAAGTCTGTGTCGCTCTTGCTAAGGGAAAACGGCGATTTTGAAGACGACTCGGAAGGCGTGCCCGATGAAGGCTAGCGAACCAGCAATCGCAATTCAAATCCGCAGGTCATTGGAAGGCTCGGCATGGCTTGAGACGTGGTTGACCGCCAGCAGCCGGCCTCCTAGAGTTGATCTTATGAAAAGCAAAATACCCCTTGTTTCTCAGGAGAGCTCGCCGGTGATGGAACTGGCGGCCTGTCAACCAAATGGTTCTGAGTTCCTGATTTTACCGATGGCCGATTCCGATTCAAAGGATTCCGAAAAGGATCGGTCCCAGACGCCCCCTCCGAAGGGTGGCGCCAAGAAGCCGGAACGCAGCCAGTCCAGCAATATTTTTTGGAGCGTCCTGATCCTGCTGGTGATGAGTGCCGTTATTTTCGGTATTGCCAACAATGGGCGTGCCGAAAAGATGACATTCAGCGAATTCAAATCACGCGTCGTTGCCGGATTACTGGGTCCAGCCAATGTGCACGAATTGAAGATTGGGCTCCGTTCGCTGACTTTTCAGGATCGTCCCAAAGACGTGGCCAAGACACTTGGGGCGACCAAGCTATTTACCATTTCGATTGTCGGTATGCAGGGTCAAAACGAGTCAAAGCTGACCGATCTGTTGGACAGTCAGCAGATCAAATGGAGTTACGAAGATGCCGCATCACGGTGGGGTGATTTTCTTGTCCTGTCTGTTTTTACGCTGCTGTGTCTGGGGCTGATGTATCTGGCCCTCCGGCGTTTGGGAGGCCCCGGTTCGGCCATTGCGTTTGGACGAAGTCGAGGCAAGCTGTACGCGCAAGAAGAGTTGGGGATCACGTTTCGTGATGTGGCCGGTATCGATGAGGCGGTAGAGGAATTGAGAGAGATCGTAGAATTTTTGCGCACTCCAGGAAAATACCAAGCCTTGGGGGGGCGCATTCCACGGGGAGTGTTGCTGGTAGGTCCGCCGGGAACGGGCAAGACACTGCTCGCTAAGGCGGTGGCGGGTGAAGCCGGTGTTCCATTTTATGGGTTGTCTGGTTCTGATTTTGTGGAACTCTTCGTCGGCGTCGGAGCGGCGCGGGTTCGTGATATGTTTCAACAGGCGGGCCAACGATCCCCAGCGATCATTTTCATTGATGAACTGGATGCGATCGGCAAAGTGCGTAGTCAAGGCGCATCAGGTGGCGGTGAAGAACGGGACCAGACGCTGAATGCGTTGCTGGTGGAGATGGATGGTTTCAGTTCCGATCAAAGTGTGATTGTCCTTGCCGCGACCAACCGCCCGGAAACGCTTGATCCCGCGTTACTCAGGCCAGGTCGGTTTGACAGAAATATTTTGGTCGATCGCCCGGACATCAAAGGGCGCGAGGAGATCCTCAAGGTTCACGCCGCCAAAATCAAGACAGACGACAGCGTCAATCTGAAGTATCTGTCAAAGTTTACGGCCGGTTTTGTTGGCGCTGACCTAGCCAATCTGGTGAATGAGGCCGCCTTGCTTGCGGCTCGAAAAAACAAAACAGCGGTGACGAATACGGAGTTTGAGGAGGGCTTCGAACGCGTCGTGGCGGGACTCGAAAAGACCGCGAGAGTCATCCCCGAAGACGTGAAACAACGCGTGGCGTGGCACGAAATCGGACATGCGTTAGTGGGTTGCTCCCTGCCGCATCTGGACCCCGTCCACAAAGTCTCCATCATTCCACGCGGCCTCAGTGCGTTGGGATATACCATGCATCGGCCGGAAGAGGATCGACAACTTTCCACGCAAACGGAATTGTTCAACCGTATCTGCAGCCTGCTCGGAGGCATCGCGGCGGAAGACCTGATCTATAATGAATGCTCAACGGGAGCGGCCAATGATCTGCAACGAGCCACCGATATGGCTCGTCGGATGGTCACCGAATTCGGAATGAGCCCGAAGTTGGGGCGTGTGCACTACAGCGAATCGCGGAAAAGTGCGTTCCTCATGGGATCGGTGGGTGCCGCGAATTACAGCCATAGTGAAGAGACCATTCGCGAGATCGATCTCGAAGTCCGCCGCATCATCGACTCGGCTTATGACACGGCCCGCGCTGTCCTCGCAACACAGCGACCGGCCATGGAACATTTGACGCGTGAGTTGCTTGAGAAAGAAACGATTGAGGGATCTCTGATTCAGTCCATTTTGGATCAACACCGGACCGGACCGCAGATCAAGCCTGGAACTTATGTCGACTCGCCCACGCCGTCGCTGCGTGACTCCGCGATTCATGATTCCGGGAGTTCCGGCGATGCCGCCCAACGCGGCTGAGAGGATTCGAATCCATGGAAGACCACGATCGGCCTCCGCGTCATCGGCTGGCAGCACTCATTTTCCATGAGTCATGACGGAGTATGAGAATCTTTCAAATCGCGGCAGGTGACGCTAAGTTCGCTCTTTTTTTGATGTTGTTGACCACGTCTGGAGACGCTGGGGAAGGCGAGTTTCGTCATGCGATCCGTAATTGCAACGGTCTCAATACCGCCTGTGATGATTCTTGGTGGAGGGATTCACGGTGCGGCGCTCGCCCGTGAATTGGCTTTGAACGGCGTGCCGGTGGTGCTCGTCGAGATCCACGATATTGCTGTCGGAGCCACCTCGAAGTCATCGCGGCTGATTCATGGGGGATTGAGATATTTGGAGTACGGTGATTTAGGTTTGGTTCGCGAATCGTTGATCGAACGCGGACGGTTACTGAAATCGGCACCGCACTTGGTGCGTCCGCTACGGCTGTTTATTCCCGTGAGTCATCGTTGGTCAGGATTGATGCGTTCGGCGTTGGGCTTCTTTCAGATGGCGCGGACGCCGGTGGGGCGGTGGCTCCTCAAGCCTCGACGCTCCTCCGCCCCGCGCGGTTATTGGCCGGTACGCTGCGGACTGTGGGTCTACGACATTTTCTCATGGGGGGACGGCTTGCCACGGAGTCGGGGAGTTGCGGTCCCCTCCCCAGAAATCGCTCGGAAAAGGATCGCCGTAGAGGCCGCTGGCAAGGATCCGATGAGGCCGCCGAATTTGGGGGGAAAGCGATCCGAAGATTCTGCCCTGCCGCGTGTCGCCGCTTCCAAATACCGTTGGCTCTGCGAATACCGAGACGCTCAGATGCTTTATCCGGAACGCTGCGTCTTCGCGCTACTGGCCGAAGCCGCGCGCGAAGCACGGCAACGCGAGTCGCTGTTTCGAGTGATTCCGCATGCCACGTTCGAGTGGCATCAAGGATCGGTCACGATTGGCTCGAAGAATTTGGAGGTCGCTCCGCAGGAATCTGCCGAAAACAAGGAGCCCTCGGCTCGAATCGATTGGACGTTCCAGCCATCGATGATTGTCAATCTCAGTGGTGCTTGGGGTGACCTCACACTCCGAACAATCGATGCGGCAACGACGCCTCTGTTTGCCGGGACCAAGGGGAGCCACTTTGTGACACGGAATGCGGATCTGAGGCGGGCGATTGGCTCAGGCGGTGTGTATGCCGAAACCGGTGATCGTCGTCTGGCCTTTATTTTGCCGTTCGGAGACGCCGTTCTCGTCGGCACCACCGACGAGCCGTGGTCCGGAGCCCCTGAAGAGGCGATCGCCAGCCAGGAGGAACTCGATTATCTGCGAGGAATGGTCAACGGAGTTTTGGGATTATCGCTCCTTCCCAGCGATATTGAATCGCACTATAGCGGAGTCCGACCACTTCCCCGAACGGCGGAGACCACCAACGCCGCCGTCTCACGCGAACATTCTCTAGTGGAACAGTCTCTTCAGGGCGTTCCCGTGCTAACGCTCGTGGGTGGTAAGTTGACCACGTTTCGTGCGGTCTCAGAACAAATTGCCGACAAAGTCATGCGACAGATCGGCATCCCTCGGACAGTCTCGACACAAGATCGCATGATTATTGGAGCCGAGGATTTTCCGAAAACGCCTTCCGACGGTCTATCCCTCCGGAAAATCTGGGCCGCCGATTTCGGGACATCGATTGAGGAAGTCAACGCCTTATGGCCGCTTTATGGCATGCGCACAAAAGAGATACTGGCGTCCGTTTGCCATGAAGCGGCCGTGCCCGTCGCGGATTCAGAATTTATGCAACGCACCGTTCGCTGGATGATTAAACACGAATGGGTTCAGACTCTGGACGACCTCGTCGAACGTCGATTGATGCTTCTCTTTGCTCGGACACTGACTCGGGCAACTCTGCAGGATCTTGCGCTGTGCTTGGTGGCCTCCGGTTGTCTGTTCCAGCAGGACGTCGAAGCGGAAATTGCGAAGACCGGCGAACGCCTACAGAAGTACTATGGTCGACACCTGACGTCCTCGCCGGCAACAGATTGAGACGGACGGAATTCCCTCCCAACGCGCGGGCCACGGGAGTTCGCTGGATAGCCGTTTGCCCAGAATCTCGTCTTCAGCCGACATCCGATCAGACAATGCGAGGGGAGAGCCCTCTGCATCGCCGTTGTTGGCCTCGTGTGTTGCGTGTCATTGGCCGGCAGGGAGACTCACCGGCCATTCGCCGCTATAGTGTCACAGTTGCGGAGACGCACGACGGCAAGCTATCAGCGGAATTTCAAGGCGATTCGATCCTCGTGGAATTTTTGACGTGACAACATATTTGGTTACCGGCGGCGCGGGATTCATTGGCTCTCATCTTGCCACACGTCTCGTCCTAGACGGCCACTGCGTGCGTGTGTTGGACAATCTGTCCACAGGAAATAGGGCGAATCTGGCTCACATTGCCGGGCGGTTTGAATTCCTACAAGCGGATCTGTCCGATCTGTCGGCAGTTTCCAAAGCGGTCCAAGGGATTGATGTGGTCTTTCATCAGGCCGCGCTGGCCTCCGTTCCTCGGAGTGTGGAACATCCCCTGGAGACTCATGCCGCCTGCGTGACTGGGACAATTCACTTGCTCGATGCGTGTCGCAGGCAGGGAGTCCGTCGGGTGGTTTATGCGGGCTCGAGCAGTGCCTATGGAAACCAAAAGACGATGCCGAAGCACGAAGCGCAACTGACCCAAGTCTTGTCGCCGTATGCCGCCGCCAAACTCGCGGCTGAACTGTACTGCGAGGCGTTCGCTTCGACCTATGGTCTCGAGACAGTTCGATTACGCTACTTTAATGTGTTTGGACCGAGACAGGACCCGAACAGCCCCTATTCGGCCGTGATTCCACGATTTGTCGCCGCGTTACTGGCCGGTGATCAGCCCACAATTTACGGAGACGGCAGCCAGTCACGAGATTTTACGTATATCGACAATGTGGTCCATGCCAACCTGCTGGCGTCCACGACTGGGGGGGTTAGCGGGCATGTCTATAATTGTGCCTGCGGTGAATCACTCAACTTGCTCGACCTGCTAAAGAGGATTTGCGAAAGACTGGATCTCCCGTTCGATCCAAAATTTGAGCCTTCACGGGTGGGCGATGTGCAGCATTCGTGGGCGGACATTTCTGCCGCCGTCCGCGACTTGGGATATGCTGTCCAAGTGTCTGCCAAGGAAGGACTTGCAAGAACCGTTGACTGGTATGTCGAGCAATACCGATGCGGAAGGCCATTCCCCGCCGGAAACATGGATGCGAGGGGTTAAAGTCGGAGCCCGTGAGATCTCCAGACCGAAGGGCATCCCTCTCCGTCTGGTGCCGAGATCGAAAATGACGGACGCGAAATCGCAAATTCAAATTTCAGGTCCACGCATTGTCGCCTGACGTGACATTTGATGACGGCTTCGTGCGCGTTCGGGTCGTGAATTTGCCGCCTCTGCACGGGTCCGAGTGTCTCACAATGACGGTTCGTGGATTGGAACACGGCAGATTGGGTCACCAGACATCCACAACATCCCCACACGGGTCCATGCGAGGATCTAAACTATCACGAACGAAGTGTCACGATCGCTAAATCCAGCCAATTCGACTCGGTTTCTCGAGCGGTGTTTGCCGAGGGGGTCTGTTGATCAGTGCTCTTCGCGTTGACTTGAAGCTGCGGAGGTCTAAGATATGTTTCGCCGTCGCAAGGATGCGGTTCACAAGTCCGATGCATTTGCTCTAGGAAGTGGATCCATGTTTCCTCGCGTTTTGACAGCTCTCCCGGTTTACAACGAGGAGCGTCATTTGACGGAAGTCCTTTCCGAAGTTCGCAAGTATACGCGCGAGATCCTGGTGATTGACGATGGCTCGACCGAGCCCACTCAAGAAATTATTCGGCAGGAGTCGGGGATCTATGTTCTTCGTCACGAACAAAATCAGGGTTACGGGGCGGCGTTGCGGTCTGCCTTTGAATATGCTTTGTCCGGACAGTACGACGTTCTCGTGACCATCGACTGTGATGGGCAACACGAGCCGAGACTCATTCCGGAATTGTCTGCAGCCGTTTTTGATCGGGACGATCAGCCTGCGGATATTGTCTCGGGCAGCCGCTACTTGAAACGATTTCCGGGAGAAAGTGTTCCGCCTGCCAATCGTCGTCAGATCAATCGGCAGATCACGGACTGGTTGAATGGTCGATTTGAACTAGGCCTGACGGATTCATTTTGTGGTTTTAAAGCCTATCGCGTTGATGCCTTGTCCTCACTACGCATTACGGAACTCGGCTATGCCATGCCGCTTCAAATGTGGGTCCAAGCGGCCGCGCTCCATTGGAAGGTCGTCGAATACCCCGTGCCATTAGTGTACCTTGACGAAGAGCGTTCATTCGGAGGGGCTTTGGACAATGCCGACCGACGACTCGCTTACTACCATGAAGTTCTTGATCGAGAGATTGCTTCAATTCATCGGCCCGTCTCACTGTTCGGAAAAGGCAATCGTAATGTCTCGTTGTCCTACGGAGCGGCTCAGTCAGAGGCTGTCTGACAAGAAAGGGTTGTTTTCGGAGGAGACGCTCACGTCCAGGCGTGGCCGTGTGTTCCCGGTCTGACCTTCAAACCCCGACTCTGCGAATTTATTATTGTGGGATCCAAGGCAAGACACGGGAATGTTTCGTGAAAAAAGCAGTTCTCGGACAGCGGCTCAACGAAAGACATTCAGTGCATGACGGCTGTTGAACCGAGAGATTTGACTCAGGGCACGATTTTGTTCACAAGTCCCCTTGTCCAGACAGACGCACTTCTGGAAAACAGTGTCCCACTTCCGGCGATTCTGCCCCGAGAACATGGCTCGATACTGTGCCAACCCGAATGGCCGCGTATTTTTCAACGGCTCAGATCGAACTCTGCAAGACAGTCGGCAGCGAGCATCGATATTCAGGGAATGCCGCTGCAACGTCTGAGAGAATGGTCTCGATTCGTATTGCTCGATCAAGCGGTTCGCTACACGAGTTCACTTCTGAACGAAAACGTGCGGTGCGGCTCAGCGGATGTGCTGGTTGTGACCGGCCATCAACCCGATTTTTTTCACGCGGGAGTTTGGGCCAAAAACTTTGCAGCCTCCGGTTTGGCACGTGGTTTTCAAGGAAGTTCTCTGAATCTGATTATTGATAATGATATGTTGGTGAGCACGCGATTGCGTGTCCCGGTTGGCCCGCAATCCGCACCGCAGATCCAACAGATTCCTTTTGACACGGACAGGCCAGCCGAGCCATGGGAAGAATCGAAGATTTTGAACAGGCCGCTGTTCCAGGAATTCGGTTCCCGTGTGGCCGGGCGGATGCGTGAAAACTGGTCTGTCAATCCCCTGTTGGAACAGGGTTGGTCGGCTGCTGTCCAGCAGGCCTCAGTTTCCCATCGACTTTGCGATGTCTTGGCCGCGGTCCGAGTTGCTATCGAAAGACAGCACGATTTGACCAATCTGGAACTCCCAATGTCGCGTCTGTGCGAAACAGCACCCTTTCGCTGGTTCGTCGCGCATCTCATGTCAAATTTGACGCGATTCCATGGCCTCTATAATGCGACGCTACACCACTATCGCCACTTGCACGGACTACGCAACGGCAGACATCCGGTTCCGGATTTGGAGATTCGAGAGGATTGGTATGAAATTCCTTTTTGGATCTGGCGTTCAGGCGACTTGCAACGGGCTCGGCCGTTCATGCGGCGCGTCGGTTCGACATTGGAACTGCGGTGCCATCAGGAGATCATCGCTCGATGGACGCAAACGGCAACAGGCTCGGCGGAGGCAACGCTTGAGGCCTTGGAGGAAATTTCTCGGCGGGCGATCCGGTTCCGCACACGAGCACTCACCACAACGCTGTTTTCACGCCTTTGTCTCGCGGACGTGTTCATTCACGGAATTGGTGGCGCAAAATACGATTCCATGACGGACTGGCTCTACGAGCAGTTTTTTGATGTGGCGGCGCCGCCGTTCGCCACCGTCTCTGCCACGTTCCATCTCCCCTTGGGTGTTTCGCCGGTCGAGGAAAACAGTGACGAAAAACAGCTTCGGCATCAGTTGCGAGACATCAGGTACAATCCCGATAGACACCAGACCTCGACCCTCAAGGCCAGCGAAGCCGATCTGGTTTCTGAAAAGCAACAACTCATCGCGTCGTTGGGGCGGCGGCGTCCGAACTCGACGGAAACCCGTCGCATCGAGCAGATTAACGGGATGCTGGCGGCCTCAACGGCCGAACTCGAAAATCATCTGAAAACGATGTGGAAAGCCAAACAGCTGCGTCGAGCCGCTGATTCCATTCGACGAGACCGTGAATTTGGTTGGTGTCTGTATTCGCCAAACGATCTGATTCCCACGCTGCAATCTGCGTTTGCACCGATTGCCGAGGAAGTTCATGCTGGATAATCGATCCCACGGCAAATGGTCGTGGTCACTCTCAATGTTCGCCGGCGGCCGTGACTGCGAGGACCGTGCTGCGAATTCTTGGCCAGCGTTTTGATGACATCGTTCCGCTGGAATTCACGCCAGACGCGTGCGGACATCGCCACCGACTCAACACCATCAGCCGCCGGCCGAGGCGGGACGCATGCGTGGTCGTGTGAATGTGCTCATTTTGCTGCCGCTGAAAATTTCGCAAGTTCCTGAAATCAGCGTGAAATTCCCTTGCAGGTCGTCTGTGGGGCACGGCAACAGCCGAGGTTCGCCGCGTCGGAGTAGAACGGTTCTGCTGGCCACCAGGACCGCCGGGCCGTTTTCGAAACGCCGTACCGACCGCGTGTCTGAGAACCGTGCCGAGTTCTCAGGTTGCCTCGTTGAGGAGGTCTTGCTGCAGCCGTCACGGTCCGATTGATCTTGCCCCCGTTCATCTTTCGGCCTCCGCGGCCAGACGGGTTCCACGGCAATCGCGTCTGGCCATCATCTGCCGAGAGTGGTCATTCGACGTCGTCCGCGGACGACAGAGGGACGTGATTCGTGAGCAATCCACCGCGCGTGACTGACGACTCCTCGCGCCCGATCTCAGGGATCGATGACGCCCGCCCATCCATTCCACCAGTCGCTTCGCCCGGCTCGAATATCTGTGGGGAACTGTTCGAAGATCGTTCCCCACAGATATTCGAGTGGACACTGTGTCCGCCGCGTTAATTTTACGGATCGGACAACGACTCACAAAAGGAGTCAAACCGCGTCACGCCGTCGCCCCGAAAAATTTGGTCAATGACGCGGGATAAACCAACGCGATCATTGGGACGGAAAGAGACTTCGAGTATCATGACTTGCGTCGGTCTGTCATGTTCTTGTTGAGTATCGGATGCCCATTCAAGCAAGCATGCTCATGTGTGGGTCTGGCGTGTTGTCTTTTGCGCAATCTAATTTATGACAGATACTAATAACTCACGCCTTCCACGTCCGTTCATCTGGATTGTTGTGGCGATTTGTTTACTCCCCACACTCCTGAACTGGTGCGGTGTTGATTTTTCTACGCAAGGAAAAAAGCTAGATCGCGGCGAGATCGTCACTTCGATCAATGATATTCCCGAACTATTGCGCAGCCGCATGATCAAGGGGCCACTCCTGCAGACGGTGTTGGAATGCAGTGCCTTCTGCGTCGCTTTGGTGACCGCAGTGTTCGCCTTGATTCATTTCACGATTCGTCGTGACGTCACGACGCCGATTATCGGAACTGCATTGTTTGTTTCGGGTTTGATGGATGCTTTTAATGTTTTGGCCGCGAACAGCTTATTATTGCATGTCATCGATTATGAAAACTTTATCCCGTTCACGTGGGCTATTTCTCGAACGTTTAACGTCTGTATCATGGCCGCCGGAACAGGATTGTTCCTTCGCCGCGGATTGAAGGAACCGTTCGGCCGTCCTACGCGTAGCGTACTGTTCATTATCCTGGTTGGGGTCCTGTTCAGTCTGGTCGCCTATGTGATCGTCGTGGCCTGCGCAGTCACGCCGCAGTTGCCCAAAAGTCTGTTTCCAGGACAACTCGTTCCGCGAAGATATGACGCGATTCCCCTGATGCTGTACCTGTTCGCCGGTGGGGTTATCTTTCCGCGATTCTATCGGATGTACCCGAGTCTATTTTCCCACTCGTTGATCATTGGGGTCGTGCCACAGATCGCCACGCAATTGCATGCGGCCATTGGGTCGAATGCGCTTTACGACAATCATTTCAACGTGGCTTACTTTTTGAAAATTGTAGCTTATATCGTTCCACTCGTAGGTCTGATTTGGGAATACACTCGCACCTACCGCGATGAAGTTCATTTGAAGGCAGTCCAAGAAAGCTTGCGGATTGCCCGCGAGATTCAACTCGATCTGCTCCCGCAGCGTGCCCCGCAAATGAGCGGATTTGATCTGGCCGGTCGCTCATTTCCGGCCGAATCCGTGGGGGGAGATTATTTTGATTTCATCCCCATGTCCGACAACTGTTTGGGACTTGTGACGGCAGATGTCAGCGGGCATGACATTGGTGCTTCGATCTTTATGACCCAAACTCGAGCTTACCTTCGCGCTCTGGCCCGCACGCATTCGGAACCGACTCAGATCATCCAATTGCTGAACCGGTTTCTGGTCGAAGATGCGCAGGATCGTCGTTTTGTCTCGCTGTTTTTCGCCAAATTGAACCCTCGGACGCAACGCTTCACCTATTGTCCGAGTGGTTATATGAGCTATTTGCTGACGAGAAAAAACGTTTGGCAAAAATTGGAAAGCAGCAGTCTGCCGCTGGGAATTATTGAAGACGGTCAGACCGCTCCGTCGACGCAAATTACCCTAGAGCATCGTGATATTTTTCTTTCGTTTACAGATGGAGTCGTCGAGGCTGTTTCGCCGGCGGGTGCCCAGTTTGGAATTGATCGCGCATTGGAAATTGTGATTGCCAACCGGAACTTGCCTGCGGAAGAAATCGTGAACGCCGTTTATGCTGCAATCAATGATTTTTGCTGCGGTGCTGCTCCCGTGGACGATATCACCATTGTGGTTCTGAAAAGGGACCGGGCTGGGGACGAACCGGATGCTGCCGAGCAATCGAGACAGAATCGCAGTCCGCATCGAAAACGGCACCGCTGACGGACGACAACACGGTCTGCTCCGCACGGTGTTTCCTAAAACGGTGTTTCCTAAAACGATCAACGCGGATTCGGAGAGACGCGGACGCAACGGTTCCATGGTTACCGAAGAATTGAGGGGCCTCCTGAGGGCGACAATCGCGACCGTTCTGTCCCCGCCGCTTAGGCCCTGTCCGCAATTTTGTGAAATGACCGGTTCACGCAGTGAGGACGGATTCCACAGTGTTCCTCCACAGTGTTCCTCCACAGTGTTCCTCCATAGTGTTTTTTAAGACCGAGCGGCAATATTGGTCACCACATTTGACGGCGTTCCGGCAAAGAAATTGGCAATATTTTCGACCGTGGTTGACATCAGACGGCGACGTGCGGCCAGTGTTGCCCACGCAATATGTGGGGTAATTAAACAGTTTTTGGCCATCAACAAGGGATTATCAGGCTGTAGAGGTTCCTGTGAAACCACATCCACCGCCGCCGCTGCCAACCAATCGTTGTTCAACGCTTCGGCAAGATCCGCCTCAATGATCAATCCGCCACGCGACGTGTTGATCAGCAGTGCGTGAGGCCGAAACATTTGGAGACGGTTTCGATGAATGAGCCCTTTGGTTCCGGGAGTTAACGGACAATGCAGGCTAATAATGTCGGATGCGGCCAATAACTCATCCAATCCGGACCAGGCAAACGACTCGTAACATGGCGCATCAAGACGTGAGGGGCTGTATGCCAAAACAGTCATGCCAAATGCGTGAGCCAACTCGCCAACTCGTCGGCCGATGCGACCGAATCCAACCACTCCCAAGGTCCGTCCCGTGAGTTCAATCAGCGGAGTTTTCCAGAAACTGAAGTTTTTGGACGCTCCCCATTCCCCGGCTTGAACCGCCGTTCCGTGACTTCCCACATGGTGACAAAGCTCCAAAATGAGCGCCATCGTAAATTGCGAGACCGAGTCCGTGCCATACACGGGGACGTTGGAAACGACGACACCATGATCCGTCGCGGCGACAGCGTCGACGCAGTCCCAACCGGTCGCGGTGACCGCGACGAATTTCACGCTGGGCAGGCGAGAAAAGAAGTCGCGAGTCAACAGGACCTTGTTGACGACAACGACGGTCGCGTCCGTGCAACGCTCCAGAATTTCTTCAGGCGATGACTGCCCATAGACCTCGACGTCGCCGAGGTCTTCCAAGCCGGACCACGAGTTGTCGCCCGGATTCAACGTTGCTCCATCGAGAATCACAATTTTAGCGGGCCCCATTTTCAGTCTCCAGAGTTTCTGTTTCTGTCGTACTGCGCATCCGAATTCCAGCCATCGACTGGTCGCGTTCCAGCGTTTGACGGCCCGAAGATGAGCCCCACCAGCCCCCTGCAGAAGACAGATGGGGCAGTCCCGCTCCGCGGCAGACTCGTCGCAATCTGCGCGGGATTCGATCCTTCAATCGGCCGTTCCGAGACTCCTTTGTGACCAGAGATTTGCGCACCCATAACGCGGGACGCTTGATCTCTGCTCTGTCATCCGAACATTCCATCCCGTGAATGTCGACAGTCCACACGGCTTCCAATAGCCGAACAGGGTCATGAAAGCTCACAACGAGTGACCCTTTGTCAGGATCTGTGAACGGCCAGCCGGCGTCTTGGAGGACGCATTCGACAAGACCAAGATAACGTTCTTGGCGATCCCTTGTCCCCTGCCTGATCGAGCGTCTGTGGAATGTGCCACGGTCAATCGTTTTTACCAATCCGCAACACGCCTCGACAACCGGTCTTGCCCTGTGGCGATCCTGAAATTTCCACGCGTGGGGACTCTGCTCTAGTCAATGTCCAGTGTCTGTTCTTCGGAAGTTGTCTTGCCAGTCAACGCGTTCTTCCCGAGTGGCGTCAATTGATAACGCATTCCGGTATCGCGTCCTGCCAGATCGAATGTCAGAAAACCAAACGCAATCAGTTTTCCGTGAATCGACGGCAGAGCGGACGACTCGATCTCCGCAACTTCCACGACACGGGGTATCCATCCGTCAAAATCAGGGGATCGATCGCGGCCGTGATCTTGAAGATCGCCATAGACCTTCAAGGCAGCCCTCAAATGGGGTTGCCGTCGCAGCTGTTCGTGTTCGAAATCTTCTATCATGCTCGAAAGTATCGACCGACATCAGCCCTGTCTCACGCTCACAATCATGCGGCCTGCGTGATCCGTTTTCTCGGCAGGAATGCGAGATTCCGATCGACTCGGATTTTCGGAGAAATCCGTTTCACCGGAAGACGACAGACCGCGACTAGCACAACGCCGAGGAGCACCGATTCTGGCATGAGTGGCCGACAGGCGGTGAGGTCCATGACCGGATTCGGTGACGGATCGCGGAACATCAGGCCTTTTTAGCCACTTCCCCCCGAATTGTGCAGAGTCACCGAAAGACGATCACAGAACGCCATATTTTTCGAAGGCATCCAAGGATTTCATCCCCAGGCGAATGGCATCGCGGACCACGTTTTCGGCATGAACTTTGTCCCAAGCGCGGCGGATTGCCTCCTCCTCGACCTCACGCGGAACCACGACAATGCCGTCTTCATCGGCAAACACTAAGCAACCGGGTAAGAATGGAATCCCATCGATTTCCACGGGAACGTCAACATCAACGACGCGTTGCCGATTGAGGCTGTCATAGACACACGTGGCGCGGGCGTACACGGAAAAACTCATGTTCCGCATTTTCGCGACGTCACGCACGGCACCATCAACGACGGCTCCCACACAACCACCGTTCTTCGCCGCAGTGGTCAACAACTCACCCCAGATCCCTGATCGTCTCGAGCCACCGGCAGCAGCAATCAAGACGTCGTCGGCTTGACAGGAGTCCACGGCTCGAAGTTCTAAGTCGTACGGATGCGGATCGATGTGTGCCATGTCAACCCAGAGTGTCGTCTTGCAGCGGCCAACAAGCAGGTCCACGCCTGTATAAGGTGTGAATTGTAGACGCGGTGATTGTCGTGGAAATCCGAGTCCATCAAGCGCATCACTGACGACGGCGCTGTACAAATGTTGACGCATCATCGGCAGCGTGATCTGCGGGGTGGGCACTGACATTGGAATGATCGTTTTCAAGAATTGAGGAAAAAATAAGTCCGGCCGACGTCAAGCGTTTGAGCCACGCCATAATCGATCCCAGATTGAGGTTTTTTTTGCAACCGGTTGACAGGAAATACTGGCCGCGGGTGCATTAAGATGACCGGATCCACCGCTGAAAATGAGACGTCACGACCATCGGTCGTCGTGTCGATGGAGTGCTCGGCGTGCTAAACTGCCTTTTATTTTGATGGTGGCCCTCTAGGAAAAATCGCGATGGCACGTGTTGGTATTCTTGCATTTCTTCAGGAGTCTAACACATTCCTGTCGGGAAAGACGACGTTTGAGCACTTTCAGCAGGACTTGCTGTTGTTGGGCGAAGACGTGCGACAGGGATTTGCCTCAGCACATCACGAGGTCCGCGGTTTTTTTGATGGATTGTCGCACGCGGGAATCGACGCTGTCCCGATCTTCGCCGCCAGAGCCTACCCGTTCGGGACGATTGATTCAGGAGCGTTCGAGCGGTTGGTTTGTCTGATGTTGAACGAACTTCAAAATGCCGGACGAATGGATGGGTTGCTTGTGGCTCCTCATGGCGCGACCGTGTCTGATTCCTATCCGGATGCCGATGGTCGCTGGTTGACATTGGTCCGGCAGGCGGTTGGTCCTCAAATGCCGATTGTGGGAACACTGGATCCCCATGGAAATCTGTCTCGTGAAATGATCACCGCCACCGATGCTCTCGTGAGTTATCGGACCAATCCTCATCTCGACCAGTCCGCGCGTGGCCGGGAAGCGGCAGACCTGATGACGCGTATTCTGCAGGGGGAGCTACAACCGACGCAGGCCGCCTGTTTTCCCCCGATGGCAATCAATATTGAGCGTCAATGCACGGCGGAGCAGCCGTTGTCGGACGTTGTGACACAATTTGAAATCGCTCGCACACGACCGAACGTCATTTCGGCCAGTCTCATGCTCGGGTTTCCCTATGCCGATGTGGCGGAAATGGGTTCCTCGGCACTCGTTGTGACCGATAATAATCCCGAATTGGCACAATCGGTCGCCAATGAATTGGGCTCCGCCATGTGGGCCCAGCGGGAAGCATTGGCGGGCTCGTTCCTGTCAGTCGAGGAGGCGGTTCTGAAGGCCAAATCGCTGTCTGGCCCGATCTGTCTACTCGATATGGGAGATAACGTGGGGGGCGGATCGCCGGCCAATGGAACATGGCTCGTCCACGAGCTTCGCCGCCAAAATGTCGGACCAGCGTTCGTCTGCCTGAATGATGCGGAGGCGGTTGAACAGATCACGAGGCACGGTGTTGGCTCAAAATTGTGGCTCTCCCTCGGCAGCAGGGACGCGCTTCATGGCCCCCCCTTGGAATCCGAATTTCGGGTGACGTTTTTAGGAGACGGCCGATTTACCGAAGAGGAGGCCCGTCACGGAGGGATTGCGACGTTTGATCAGGGACGGACTGCGATTGTGGAATCAGAGGACCGCCGGCTCGTTGTGATGTTGACCTCTCGACGAGTTCCTCCGTTCAGTTTGAGACAACTCACCTCCTGTGGAATTGATCCTTTCTCCTTTCACGTCTTGATCGCCAAGGGAGTCAACGCGCCGCTCGCCGCGTATCAGCCCGTGTGCGCGAATATTCTGCGAGTCAACACGCGTGGAGTCACAATGGCAGACATGACTCAACTCTCCTATCATCATCGGCGAAATCCGTTGTTCCCTTTCGAGCGAGAGACTTGCTGGGTTCCCTCAACGATGAGACTGGAGACACGACAATGAGCTCAGGCGTCTGGCGATTTTCCGAATGGATTGCTCCGATTCCGGCTTCCGCGCGTCTGAGTCTCGGCGAAGGAAATACACCGCTGATCCGTTCGCGTCGGCTGGGCCCGTTGGTGGGTCTGAAGAATCTGTTCTTTAAGCTGGAACTCACAAACCCCAGTGGATCGTACAAAGATCGCTTTGCGTGCGCCGCGATCGCCGACATGATCGCGCACGGAAAAACGAAGTGTATTGCCACGTCGAGTGGCAATACCGGTGCCTCACTTGCCGCCTATTGTGCGTTGGCCGGAATCCGTTGTGAAATTGCCATTGTTGAAGGGGCCCCCGAAGGGAAACTTAAGCAAATGCTGGCTTACGGTGCGACGCTTTATCGGGTGCAAGGTTTCGGTGTCGATAGTCAGTTGTCACAGCGAGTTGTCGAGTGTCTGAAATCGTTGAGCGCTCAGCCGGAAGCACAAATGCAGATCAGTGCCTTCGCGTATAGCCCGGTCGGCATGAGCGGCGTGAAATCGATCAGCTATGAACTGGCAGAGCAAACGACGGAGATTGATCGCCATGCTTGGGATCATGTTTTTTGCATGGCCGGAGGGGGAGGCCTGACATTAGCCGTTGCCCGTGGATTTGAGGATCTGTACCAACGAAAGTTGGTCAACATCCGTCCTCGTATCGAATGTGTGCAACCCCAGGGGAACGATACGATGGCCAGCGCGCTGCGCTCGGGATCACAGACGGCAACGGCCGTTTATTGCACGACGAAAATCAGCGGGTTGCAGGTCCCGCAGATCATCGATGGGAATGAGGTCATCGCCGCCTGTCGCGAAGTGGGTGGAACGGGGCATCTGGTCGACGATGATTTTATTATGCAGGTTCAAAAGCGTCTTGCCCGCGAAGAAGGACTGTTTGCGGAACCGGCCGGTTCGACCGCCGTCGCCGGTGCGTTAAAAGCCGCCCAAGAAGGACGTCTTGACCCCGCAGCGAATATCGTCTGCCTCGTGACAGGATCCGCATTTAAAGATCCGCTGGCGCTCGAGGCGATGGTCCAGAATGATGCGGCCCCAATGATCACCCTCGCCGATCTCGAACGGCGGGTGGCCGAACAACGCTGACGTTTCCGGCGAATGTCAGCGTTCACCGCCTCCAACAGTCTTCTTCCCACCGTAATCACAGGCTGGCTGGTTCTCTCGGCCTTTGATCCGAATTTGGTGTCAGGCCTTGAGAGTCTGCGGTCACGGTCCATCGTGTTGTCGATCACGCTCTCGAAAAAGTTGTCGGCGTATTTTGCAGGCCGCGGCCCCTTGCCGTTGCTCGCCAGGACTTCTGGATTCGCCGAGGATCGCCCGAGTTGGCCGCTGCTGATACCTCGTATCCCACAAACGACATCTGCCCTCCCCCTCCCCCTCCCCCCCCAAAAAAACAAGCAGCCCCGCCCAACCGGCAGCAGGCTCGGATGGCCCCCCCCACGAGGGGCTTGTTTCTGCGGTCAGGATCCGCTCGCGACGCCGATCGGACTTGTCCACCGCGCACCGGTCTGCGTTTCAAAAATGGGAATGGCGCCTTGCCAACGGTCTTTCTCTATGCCCTCACCGACATGCGTCGGTCCCCACGCATCGCGACTGTTGGAGATGCGACTTGCGGCCAAAATAGGTACGAAAAACGGCCCGCATTCGACGATCGGCCGTTTTTTTTAACAGTCGAACGAACGTCGTGTTTCGACCAAGCCGACGGACGGAATGGACGTTCGATTGTCAGCGACTGACGCGTCCGCTGCCTTCGCCATTCATCAAGGTTTCGATCTCGGTTCGTGTCGAATCGTTGAAGTCGCCTCGTATGCTGTGTTTCAAACAGCTGGCGGCGACAGCATATTTTAACGCCGTACGTGATTCGGATAACTCAGGAGTGTTGAGCGCAAAGACGAGTCCACCGGCAAAGGAATCGCCCGCACCGACTCGATCCACGATATCGCAAATGGCGAACGGTTTGTATTTTCCGTGCGAGTCGGTGGGGGCCAAAAAGGCTTGGTTCTGTGCGACGTTGTACAGCATCGCCCCCCAATTATTGTGGCTGGCCGAAAGACTCTCTCGCAGCGTGATGGCGACTTGCTGGACCTTCGGAAATCGCTTCGCAATCTGACGCGCAACATCCTCGTAACCGTCCAAATTCAGTTCACCGGCATCGACATTCGTTCCCGCCGCTCGAATACCGAGAACGTGGTCGGCATCCTCTTCATTCGCAATCACCACATTGACTTCCGAAAGCAACGATTCCATGGTTTGTCGAGCCAATAGGGCCGGTTTTGTGCCAGTCTTCCAATTCCAGAGCTTCTTACGAAAGTTGAGATCACACGAGATCGTCACGCCCCGACGTGACGCTTCTTGGACCGCAACTTGAGAAACGTCGGCGGCGATTTGACTGATTGCGGGAGTGATCCCGGAGATGTGGAACCAAGTGGCCTTGTCGAAAATTCGGTCCCAAGGGTATTGGCTCGGAGGGGTCAACGAGACGGCGGATCCGGCGCGATCATAAATCACCGTTCCACCCCGTTGATTGGCTCCGTTTTCAACAAAGTAAATTCCGAACCGACCTTCCGCCGTACGCAGCAGCAGGCTGTCGTCCACTCCGTATTTTCGAAGCTCACGAGCGAATGATGCCGTGAGGGGATTGTCCGGGAGCGCGGTGCAAAACGCGGCATTTCCCCCCTGCACGGCAATCGAAACCGCGACGTTGGCCTCGGCACCACCGAATGTCGATTCCAAGGAACCCGGCATGGACTGTGATACTCTCGACCAACCGGAGGGCATGAACCGGATCATGACTTCGCCTAACGTGACGACGCGCATTAGCGTTTCCTTTGTTATCTTGATGAAATGGAGGCATCGTGCGGACAGAATCACAGGATATCGTTGTCCGCGAGATTCGTGAATTGTCAGCCGGCAGATTATCAGGACTTTTGTCTTCAATGCGGCGACTGCCAAGGTCAAACGATGGGATCGACGTCTCCGACAAAAAAACGCCGGCGGAACTCAGAACTCTGTGTGGATTTGTGCCAGTATTGCACCGCGAACGCGTGCTTCGTTGGATTTGGGATTGAACGTCTGTCCGAACCCTCTGGCCCCCGCCAGTGTTGAAAGCCCCGCCGGAATGGCGCAGCGGTCGACCGAATTTTACGAGGGCCGTTGCACGATGTTTGCCGTTTCTGTTACAGGCAGAGGTTGATTTTGAAGAACTCGGCAACCAGAGGGGAATTGCGCGTGACGGAACGGATGCAGAGCGGCGGGTGTTCATTGGGTCTCGTCCGTTCACAGGAGCCGCGATTGCTCGTGAGCGTTCGATCACCGGAAGAAGCCGCGGCGGCGATGGCGGGAGGTGCAAACATTATCGACGTCAAGGAGCCGATTCGTGGATCGCTAGGAATGGCTGGCGTTGATGTCATCGAGGCGATCGCTGATCAAATGGAGAGTTTCCAAAAGACGCAGAAACATCTTCTCCCAAAGGACCGCTCGCCAGATTCGATTCCCCTGAGCGTTGCCTTGGGTGAGGTCATCGAATGGCGAGGTCAAGAAGACATCCCCGTTTTACCATCGTCCGTGACCTTGGCGAAACTGGGACTCAGCCAGCTCTCTCATGCCGCAGACTGGCGCGGTGAATGGCGGGAGATCCGAAAGCGATTTGATCAGCAACGCTTATTTCCTCTGCGGTGGGTCGCCGTGGCTTACGCGGATACACAGTCAGCCGGTTGCCCCCCGATTTCGGCGGTTGTTGAGGCCGCTATTGCGACCGATTGTGAAGGATTACTCATCGATACCTACGCGAAAAATGGCGCCACGTTGGTCGATTATTGCCGCGCCAGCGAGTTGCGTGCTCTCGCCGATCAATGCCACGCGGAGGGTCTGTTTCTCGCGCTGGCGGGCAGGCTTTCCAGCGAGTTGCTGCCGGCCTTGTGCGGAGTCCCGGCGGATGTTTTGGCAATTCGTTCTGCGGCTTGCGAAAACTCCGCTCGCCAGGGATTGGTCTGCGTTGCCGCCGTTGCGTCCTTTTACCAGTCGCTGCAACGGCACGTGACGGCGCTCAGGCCGGCGATGACACCGGTTTCGAGTGACTGAGACTTCTGGGTCGCAACGACAAACGTTCGCTGTTTGCTGAAGTCCTTCAGTTGGCGGAACGGTGCTTCCGGGTCGGTGTCGGTGTCGGTGTCGGTGTCGGTGTCGGTGTCGGTGTCGGTGTCGGTGTCGGTGTCGGTGTCGGTGTCGGTGTCGGTGTCGCTGTCG
>CAMCMU010000022.1 GCA_945876035.1 Schlesneria paludicola DSM 18645
GCCTCTACCAACGCCTCGCCCTCAGCCGAGACAAAGTCGGCATTCGCAAACTGGCCAAGGAAGGCCAGATCATCACCACGCCCGAAGACGTTTTGAAGAATCCCTTGGTGTTGGAATTCTTGGGGCTGGACGAAAAATCCCGCTACTCCGAGTCCGATCTCGAGTCGGCCATCATCACGCACCTCGAAAAATTCCTTCTGGAGCTGGGCAAAGGCTTTCTCTTCGAGGCACGGCAGAAGCGCTTCACCTTCGACGGCGACCACTACTTTCTCGACCTCGTCTTCTACAATCGGCTCCTGCGCTGCTATCTGGTCATTGATCTGAAGCTCGACAAGCTCACCCATCAGGACCTCGGGCAGATGCAGATGTATGTGAACTACTACGATCGCCACGAGAAACTGCCGGAGGAAAACGCTACCATCGGCCTGCTGCTCTGCCGGGAGAAAAACGACGCCGTGGTCGAACTGACGCTCCCCAAGGACGCCAACATCCACGCCAAGGAATACCAGCTTTACCTGCCATCGAAGGAACTGCTCAAAGCCAAGCTCCTCGAATGGGCGTGCGAAGAGGAAGCCAAGGCATGAAGCTGGAAACCTTTTTCGAGAAGTTCGACCAGTTCGCCGACGCGCCCGATGCGGTGGCGAAGATGCGGGAGTTGGTCAGAACGCTCGCTGCTAATGGGCGGTTGTTCGGCGAAACAGAATCGAGGGAGTGCCCCACCGTGAGAATGAAGGATGTGTGTGCGCAAATCACCGATGGCGAACACGCGACGCCGCACAGAATTTCAAGCGGTGTGCCGCTCGCCACTGCCAAGAACGTCCGCGACGGATTTCTGGACCTCACGAATACCGACTATGTGGCCCAGACAACAGCCGAGAAATGCTGGAGGCGGTGTAAGCCTCAGCACGACGACATCCTGATGGTGTGCGTTGGTGCTACCACAGGAAGGGTTTGTTTAGCTCAAAACCCTCCCGACATCGTTCTCGTTCGTAGCGTTGCTCTAATTCGGCCGAAACTAGAACGGATCGCGCCAGCCTTTCTGGATTTGTTTCTGCGCAGTTCATCAGG
The DNA here is from genome assembly GCA_945876035.1 of Schlesneria paludicola DSM 18645. Lineage (GTDB taxonomy): Bacteria > Planctomycetota > Planctomycetia > Planctomycetales > Planctomycetaceae > Schlesneria > Schlesneria paludicola_C. The sequence goes on from CAMCMU010000022.1 coordinate 1,069, forward strand.
ACAGGCACAGATTTGGGGCAACGTTAAGCAGAGCGCGCAGCCATGCCTTTATCTAGGAAAGATGGCGGAGTTCGAAATTCGCCTCCCACCCCTCGCCGAGCAGAAGCGGATCGTGGCGAAGGTGGATGAGTTGATGGCGTTGTGTGATCGGCTGGAGGCGCAGCAGCAGGAGCGGGAGGAGCAGGCCAGCAAGCTCGCCCGCGCGTCGCTGGCCCGCTTTGCCGACGCGCCCATTCCGACCAACCTCCCGTTCCTCTTCCACCCGTCCTACGCCATCCCCCCCGCCGACCTCCGCAAATCCATCCTCACCCTCGCCGTCCAAGGCAAACTCGTCCCCCAAGACCCCAACGACGAACCGGCGGAGGAATGCCTGACGCGCCTCGGGCTCAAAAGCACAGTCACCACGCTCAACGGGGCTGAAGCCGAAGACGACTCACTTCCTCCGGCATGGGCACGAGTTCGATTTGAAGACGTTGCCCTCGTCGCAGGCGGCGTCACGCTTGGCCGCAAGCTCGGCGACCGGAAAACCGTGACCATGCCGTATCTCCGAGTGGCCAACGTGAAGCGCGGAGAAATCGACCTCTCAGTAATCAAAGAAGTCTCAATAGGCGAAGACGAGATTGAGCGATACGCACTTCGCGAAAACGATCTCCTGATGACGGAGGGCGGCGATTGGGACAAGGTAGGTCGCGCCGCAATTTGGAGGGCTGAGATTCCCGTCTGCCTTCACCAGAACCATGTGTTTCGTGCGCGGATGCGTTCCGCCGAACTCGCGCCGTTTTGGTTCGAGCGTTACTTCAACTCGCCCGTTGGCCGGGGTTACTTCGAGTCTGCTTCGAAGCAAACGACAAACCTCGCCTCAATCAACATGCGGCAAGTTCGGAACTGTCCAATCCCGCTCCCACCCCTCGCCGAACAACGCCGGATCGTGGCCAAAGTGGAGCAACTGATGGCCTTGGTGGACGCGTTGGAAACGCAGCTCGCCGCCTCCCGCGCCACCGCCGCGAACCTCCTCTCCGCCCTCGTCGCCGAACTCACCGGCACGCCCAACGACGGCAAAGTCTCCGTCCCCTCCACCTCCACCACCGGCCGCCGCGGCCGACCGCCAAAATCATAAATCAGGACGCACACCATGCCTCTCTACGAAATGACCCCCGACGCCTTCCGGCCACTCAGCCAAGCGTCGTTTGCCGACCTCAAAGTCCGTGAGCGCGACGACCTCCAACGTTTGCTGCGCACGCAAATCGATGTGCTGGGCGACGATCTCTACGTGCTCACCGAGGAGTTCGGCGATTGGGACGACAGCCGCCGCCGTATCGACCTGCTCGCCATCGACCCACAGGCGAACCTCGTTGTCATCGAGCTGAAGCGGACCAACGACGGCGGGCACATGGAACTTCAGGCGATCCGCTACGCCAGCATGGTGTCAGCGATGACGTTTGAAAGAGCGGAACAAATTCACGGAGAGTTTCTAACTCGTATCGGCGAGCCGGCTGAAGAAGCCCGCACCCGCATGCTCACCTTTCTGGGCTGGGAAGAACCCGACGAGGAAGCCTTTGCACCGGATGTGCGCATCGTGCTGGTTTCAGAAGACTTTGGAAAGGAACTGACGACGGCTGTACTATGGCTGCGGGATCGGGATATCGACATCCGCTGTATTCGCCTGCGTCCTTACCTGGACGGCGAAAAACGATTGGTGGATGTGCAGCAGATTATCCCCCTGCCTGAGGCCAACGAGTATCAGGTACAGATTCGCGAGAAGGAACAGGTGGGCCGCAAGAAAAGGGCGGAACGTCATGACGTACGTCTGAAGTTTTGGGAAGGATTGATCGCCGTCGCTCGTGTTCGAAAGACGCGACACGCAAACATCAAACCCGGCGCTTACCATTGGCTCGGTGCCAGCTCTGGCATCCGCGGCCTTGGGTTCAACTACGTGATTGTCCAGGAATATGGCGTCACGGAACTCTACATCGACCGAGGCGACGCCGCAGAAAACAAACAGATTTTCGATCATCTGTACGCCCAGAAAAATGAAATCGAGAAGTCATTCGGCGGAACGCTGCAGTGGGAGCGACTCGACACAAAGCGGGCCTGCCGCATCAAACATTTTATCGAACGCGGCGGCTATCGGAGCCCGGAGTCGCAATGGCCGGAGATTCAGTCCGAGATGGTCGAAACGATGACCAAGCTCGAAGCTGCCCTCAAACCCGCCTTGGAATCGCTTGAGCTTTAAGATGAAGACGCTTCACCCACTTCCGCCCCGCGCCCAACAACGCCGGATCGTGGCCAAAGTGGAAGGATAAAGCGACAAGGCATTGATCGACACCAAGGGAACGCATGCCAATATCGCCGCCGAGGACGGCATGGTCGGCTTAGCCGCACTGCCGGGGGCCTGCTTTGCGGCTATCGGGAATAATCCCCAAGAGCTTTTCTGTGCGCCTTCATATTGCTGCAGAGCCAAAGCCGCCGATCGCGTGCCGTTATTGACACGCCCTGATGCTGATTCAAGGTCCTCCACACCCCTGGAATGATTCGCCAATGCACACTGCCGGCCCAGTTTCCGCCTGGAATCCCCAGTGTTCTAGTTGTCTTGGCCGCTCATTACGGCGTGCCGGCTGAAGTGTTCGCCCGCACAATGGCCAACCACTGCGAGTTTTTTTCAAAGAAACTTCTGGGTCTCTCTCGTCTGCCCATCCCCTTACTCACCACCGTCGTCGTCGTGCCCTCGCTCCATGGGTTGCCGCTCAAGGCTCCCAGCACGCAAAAGAAATGCAGGATCAGCCCGGGCAGGATGAGGGCCACGTAGCCCATGCTGACAAACACGGACCAGACGATCCTGTTGATAATCTACCCCTTGTAGAGCTAGCCCAAGCCCGGCAGAAAGAAGCTCAGGAAAGCAGCCAGACCGGGGCTCCACAGTCTCATCGAGGGGCGATTGATCACGACGACACTCCCGCCCGGCGGGTGTTGGAAGTGTGGAGCCCGTGGCGGTGCCCCAGCGAATGTTGACACGGGGGCAGCCACGCCGGTAGCCACAGAGGTAGCCACAGAGGCCGACGCTTGTGTGAGGCTTGCCGGGTCGTGGGCCAGTCGCTTCGCCTTCAGATCGAGTTTCTGTACTTCGATGGCGAGCTTTGACTCTTCAAGGGCGAGTTTTTTGGCTTTCTGTCGCCGGATGGCAGACTCGTGCGAAGCCTTGCCGATATTCTCAACAGACAGCCCAAGGAGTTGGCCAACTTCGACGTGCATGCCAACTGACGCGAGAGCCAGTCCGCCCAGCGTGAACGCAAGAGCAAACGGAGAGGTGGCAACGGCCGTGAAGGCAATCCCCAGGGCGGCAATAAAACCGCCGCAGCCGGCTAGCATGTGCCGCGGCGTGAGGTTGTCCCAGTCGAGGATCGGTCCGTTGTTGTTTGCGTGCGTAGCCCGGCTCACTTGCCGCGCCGGCTCAAGCGGGTGTACCCACTCCGGGTGTGCCGCCAGCCATGCCGTTCAAATTTCCTATCCGCTGTCGCGCTGCTCGCGATGGCTCGAGCGTTCGAGGCTGCGTTGGAAGCGATGCCGGCGCCGCCGGATCGCTTCGCCTCCGGACCCCGTTTGCGGTTTCTTCAGCGCGCTGGCGTCAGCGGGATCCGGTTTCGGATCGCGCCGCCTCGGGCTCCACCACCCTCGCCAACTTGGAAGAGTTGTTCCTAGAACCGGACGGCGGCGAACCGGTCATTCCCGTGGCGAACCGGGTTTGCACGACGAACCTGCGAACGACATTCGAGAAGATCATCACACGGGCCAAAGTGGAACCGTGGGGCAAACCGTTTCAGAACCTGAAAGGCTCACGAGAAACGGAACTCGGCAAAACGCTGCCGATTCACGTTGTGACCGCTTGGATGGGCAACACGCCCAAGGTCGCAATGGAGCATTACCTGCAAGTGCGCGACGAAGACTTTGAGGAAGCCGCAAAGACGACGCGCATTCCGACGCAGAAACCGTCCGCCAGGGACGGAAACCACTCGCACTCACAGAACCCCCACCAATGAACAAACCCCTGTTTTTGCAGGGGTTTACTTGTCAGAGCCGAAGTCTGCGAAGTCATCAAGTACTCCCGGCAGGAGTCGAACCTGCGACCTGAGCTTTAGGAAAGCTCCGCTCTATCCAGCTGAGCTACGGAAGCGAACTGATCTCGATCTTAACGGCTGAACGGATCCAATGGAAGAACCCGGCTTATTTCGGCGGCCTCGTGGCCACCTCCTACGTGGCCTCTGTCAGACAGACGGTCAGCGGCATGGGCGGCGAGTCGAATCGCCCATAGCGGTTATCGAAATCACCACGGTTGAGCCTCATGATGTTACCTGTTTTCGACCAATTTTCCATCCTCCAGCTGGCCATGTCGCGGGAATCGCTCGGCTAAATCCAGACTGTGAGTCACGCAGATCAACAGCGTCTTCTGTTCACGATTCAGATCGAGAAGCAAGGAACCAATGACTGCGGCGGTAGAGCGGTCCAAATTTCCAGTCGGCTCATCGGCCAAGAGCAGCGTCGGGCGATTGATGAGCGCCCGGCAGACGGCGACTCGCTGACGCTCACCTCCAGAAAGCTGAGACGGACGGTGCCCGATCCGTTCGGCCAGGCCGACTCGGGTGAGCAGTTCACGCGCGCGGATCTCGGCATTGTCTTGCACTCCGACGAGCGTGGGGATGATCACGTTTTCCAACACCGTACATTGCGGCAGCAGATGGTGATCCTGAAAAATAAATCCGATTTGCCGATTGCGAAATTGAGCCTGCTGTGACTCATTCAGTTGGAACGGATCTTGTCCTGCGAGCGTGACCGTGCCGGCCGAGGGCGTGTCCAACGCACCAATCAGATACAGCAGCGTACTCTTCCCCGATCCGGAGGGTCCGGTAATCGCGAGAGCCTCACCGGGATCCATCGACAGGTCCAGCCCGCGGAGAATCGATAACGAACCGTCGGCCGTTGTGTAATCCTTCTGCAGTTGTCGCACGTCCAGCGTTGAGGGCATTGAAGTCTCCCGGAGTCTCGTCGTCATCACTCTCGCAATGTTCCGTCGAATGGATCAAAGTCCGGCCGCTTCTTCGTGACCGGTTTGATGAGCGAGATGATCATAGACACGAGATTCCAACTCCACAATTTGCCCACGGATTTCGCCGCAGTCCGTCTCTTCCGGTGTCAGGATGCAATGATTCTCCTCGCACCTCAATATTCCTCTCGTGAGATTTTGTGTTGAGGACGTTGCGTCCGTCATCTGATCCGAGATCTTGCCGGACAAAGCCCGGCTGAGGCGGGGTCACCGTGAGTCTGTCGCTGAGGCTGACCCAGAAAGTCAATCCCTGAACGACGGAGGCACTGATCCTCTGTGGAAAGAATGTGAACGGTGATTTTTGAGGGTTGACGCCCGGACATGAAATTGGCTCAATCAGTCGGCAACGGACTCGGCTGTTTTGCCGCAAACGGCTGGGGATCGGCGTTGCTGACCCGATCAGGACTGCCGGAACACGAAATGGCATGGGATTGCGTGCGCGGCAAATGCCTCAGGGCGCAGAGCGGTGGCTGATGCGAAGGAAATTGAAATTCCCGCGCCCTGTTGTTTTGAGGATGACTCGCAGGGAAAAGGAGCTACAAAAAGGGGTTCAACGACCATTTGGGGGGGGTTGAACCCACAATGGGCGACACCAAAGCGAACGGACCGCCAGTCTACCGGGGTCGAGATCGAGCGACCGGCATCATCTCCGAGGACGGGTCCCCATCTTTCAAATCTTCAATGCGAAAGAAGACTTCATTATTTTCGATATCCAATACGGTGAGAATCGTTTCGCCAATCTGTAACACAGCGCCAACGGCGAGTTCCAACTCATGACTTTCCACAGTTTAACCTCTATCTGACCGATATTTTAATGTCTGTCTGACCCAAAGGAACCTCTGATGCACTCCCCCACGTCGTCGACGGAGGCCTCGCGCGCGTGTATGCTAACGCTGACGCTCAAAATCGCAAATGGCAACCTCTGTGACGAAGCGTTAACCCTTGGTGCGTTGGTCTTTTTGTGCGAGCCAGCCTCTCGAGGAACAGGGATACGCCACTCATTTTGAGGGGATGCGAAGAATTTTCCGGAGACCACAGCGGATCCGAAAGCCGTGTTTTCGAGGGGACCGATCCGAGTCCTTCATCGGCATTTACTGCCGGTAAAATCGGTTCAGCACCCCTGTTGGATATCTCATTTATTGTAAGGGTTTGCGTAACAATTGGGGGTGTCGAGGTGGAGTTGACAGGAGGCGGGCATGGGGATCTAATTATTTGTGTGTACGGTGTTATCATCATAGATGGGATCGCGATTGTTTAGGCTTAGTGGAGAGTGAAGCGATTCACTGTCCTCGGGCCACACCGTCTCGGACAGATTACATGATTTAGGAGAACAGTTCATGCGGAAGATTTTGTCTTGTGTTGCGTGTGTGGCGACGGTGGTTTGTGCCTTGGCCACAGCGTCGAGCGTTCAGGCCCGTCCCGATTACCTGAAAGGCTTCAACGGGAGCTATCCGGCATTGAAAGAAGCCGCCGAGGGAGCCAAATGCGCTATCTGTCACTTCGGCGAAAAGAAGTCCAATCGAAATGACTACGGCAAGGCTGTTGGCACAGCTTTGGGTGCGCCCAAGGTCACAGATGCAGAAAAAATCAAAGCGGCTCTGAAGATGGTCGAAGCTGAAAAAAGTAGTACCGACGGCAAGACGTTTGGTGAGCTGATCAAAGACGGTAAACTGCCTGGAAAAGCTCCCTGATTGAGAAACATTCCTGTCAGGACGGTTGTCAACCTCTGATAGCTTGTTGTCAATCAGCCTCCGATCAGGCACAGCTCAAATTTTCAAGTTTGAGCTGTGCTTTCTCATTTCATCGGTGCTTTTCAAAGGCGTTATTCCGTTCCGACATTCGTCATGACTCTGAGCAACTTCGATTTCGCAGATGTTTGAGTCTGAAAAGGCGATGCCTGAATGCGTTCTCCCGTTGGAACGATTCCAGCCGTTTCGTTCAGATCCGTTCTGTTATTCTCACAAGGAAGTTTTATGGATACGGCATTGACTCGCAGGCGATTTCTTGAGCGGTCAGTGGAAACAGTCGCTGTCACGGCCGCGTTGGCAAAACTCGGCGCGGTGCATTCTTTTGCTGCGGAAAAAACCGAACCGATACGTCTCGGGATCATCGGTTGCGGCGGAATGATGTCCGGGCATGTCCAAGGACTTGTCAGCCGGCGTGAAAACGTCTCCATCGCCTGGCTCTGTGACGTGGATCCTGCGCATATTGACGCCATGTCCAAGATGGTGGGGCGCGATTTTCAAGCGATTGCCCCCCAACGAACGGCCGACTACGAAGAGGTCCTGAAGGATAAGTCGGTCGATGCCTGCATCATTGCCACGCCGCATCACTGGCATGCTCCCATCGCCTTAAAAGCGATGGCTGCGGGAAAAGATGTGTACATCGAGAAACCGATTTCACATGTTTACAACGAAGGTCAATTAATCGTTGAGGCAGCAAAAAAATACGGACGCGTTGTTCAGCAGGGGAGCCAGTTTCGGAGCAGTCCAGTCGCCGACAAGGCTGGCCTGCTATTGAAGTCGGGGATCATCGGCGATGTGAAGGTGGCCCGTGCATGGACGGCAGAATCCCGAACGATTGAAAAAGCGGTTCCTGACGGCATCGCCCCTGCGGGAGTGGATTATGACCGTTGGCTCGGTCCGGCTCCGTCACGTCCGTTCAATTCCCAACGATTTCACGTCTCATGGCGTTTTTTCAAAGACTACGGCAACGGCGAAATCGGTGACGATGGAATTCACGATCTGGATTTGGCGGCATGGGGCCTCGGGGTCGATACATTCCCGAAGCAGATCACGGCTCGAGGCGGTCGAATGCTGCCCGAGGGCCACTTCAGCGAATATCCGGACAACATGAACGTGACCTATGAATATCCAGACGGTCGATTGTTGATTTACGAAAACTATCCCTTCACCGCTTACGGTTTGCATGGATTTGACAACGGCAACGTGTTTTATGGCACGGAGGGCTACATGATCTTTTCGCGTCGCGGTGCGTTCAGTGTTTTCCAAGGCCAGAAGGGAACGCCAGGTCCGACGGAAGGCAAGGAATTACGCGGCCAAAAGGGATATATCCAGCATATGGCCGAGTTCCTGAATGCCGTGCGGCAGCGGACGCCAACACGTGCTTCAGCAGAGATCGCACACCGGAGTTGTGCTCTTGTCCATCTGGGCGAAATCGCCTTGCAAACACGCGGAAAGCTCGATTTTGATCCGGTCACAGAACGGTTTGTGGACTGTGATGAAGCCAACAAACTATTAACCAAGGAGTATCGTGAACCCTACGGGATCCCCGTTTAGGTGGATTTCGGAGAGATGCACGAGCCTGCTCAAAATCTGAATCAGGCTTTCCCCGCAGGGCGGTGTTGATGTTGATCGGAACTGCGGACGATTCCGAGGACGATCTACTGTGGAACGGACGTGGCGGTGGCGTGTGCCAATATGCCGCATGCGGGGGTGAACAGCCCAACTCTTGTTTTGAGAGTGACGACGACATTATTGCGGGGTCTGGGCATCGCTCCGTGCTGTTCAGTGGTGGTCTGGACCGACTTGAGAGGGCCTGAAACCGCGTCGCTTTTGCGTCAGAAAAGTGCTCTTCGGTCGCCGTTTCTGGCGCGGGTGAAGCAACATCGGGGCCATAGCCGAGGGGTCTTACCCGTCAGCACGGCCTTCTGACGACGAACCTCAGATGTTGACGAGTCTCCCTAGCGACGCCAGCACATGAGTTGGCATGATCCCCCCGCGACTCGGATTCCGCCACAGTGCGATTTCAGAGCGTTTGAGGCGATGACGATCCCTTTGATTCACCCGGAAAATCGCGCCGTTCGCAAGGCTTGCGGCACCCGCCTGATGTCGGCCGAAGGATCTGCGCAGCCCCCCCTCCCCTCCTGCTGCTGCGTACTCCACCTGAATGTCGTTTCAACAACTATTGTCTTGACGTCATTAAGCCGAAGCCGTATCGTGTTGAGCATGAGTAACCGTCTGATCAACACGGGCCGAAAGCCGCGATTCGATTCGATCCATCAACAGGCGTACCTCAGTCTTTGGCGGACGTACGATCGTTTGAAGGTGGTTGAGGACGCGTTGTTTCTTCCGTTTGAAATTTCAGCACAGCAATACAACGCTCTTCGTCTGCTGCATGCGGTACATCCAGGGACGATGCCAACTCGTATTTTGGGCAACAAATTGATTTCACGTGCTCCGGACATGACACGGATGCTGGATCGTCTGGAAGAACGGCAGTTCGTGCATCGAGAACGCCGTCCGGAGAATCGGCGTGTCGTGGAAGTCGGGATCTCAGCAACAGGTCTTCAACTGCTAGAAAACTTATCCCAACGGGTTCGTGAAGGCCACCAACGTCAACTCGGGCATTTATCATCTGCTGAAATCACTCAACTGATCACCCTGCTCCAGCGGGCTCGGGATCCTCATGAAGAGCCGGGTGGTCGATGGCACAACACTCCCTCGGACTGAATTTCTGTCGGCACTCGAATCCGTGTCAGCACGTTGTCGTTTAGGAAACTGATTCATGGTATGCAAATCGACTCCTCGAGTGATTGTGATTGGCGGCGGACCTTCGGGGGCGACGGCGGCGACTTTGATTGCGCAGCAAGGGCATCACGTGCGTCTGTTTGAGCGTGAGAGGTTTCCTCGCTTCCATATTGGTGAGTCGCTGATTCCACAGACGTATTGGACTTTGAAGCGTTTGAACATGCTTGAGAAGATGAAGGGGAGTCATTACATCAAGAAATACAGCGTGCAATTTGTGGGATCGAGTGGCCGCTTATCCGAGCCGTTTTATTTTTGGGACAATCGCCCTGAGGAGTGTTCTCAAACCTGGCAGGTTCGGCGCAGCGAGTTCGATCACATGTTGCTGCAGAACGCTGAGGAACACGGTGTTGATGTGCAGGAAGGAACGCGGGTTCTCGAGGTCTTGTTCGAGGGCACTCGCGCCGTCGGAGTCCGTGTTCAGAATGAGGATGGTCGTGACGAGCGGATTGAGCGTGCCGACGTGATCATCGACGCCAGCGGCCAAAGCTCATTGATCATGGGCAAACTCGGCCTACGAGACTGGGATCCAACGCTCAAAAAGGCGGCTGTCTGGACCTATTGGAAGGGGGCCTATCGCGATACAGAACAGGATGAAGGGGCAACCATTGTCTTGCAACTTCAGGGAAAGCAAGGTTGGTTTTGGTACATTCCGCTGCACGACAACATCGTCAGTGTTGGGGTCGTCGCGAGTTACGACTACTTGTTCAAAAACCGCAAATCGAAAGACCTTGAAACGATCTACCGTGAAGAAGTTGAAAACTGTCCGGCGGTGAATCAGCGGATTTCAATGGGCGAACGCGCTGACGTTTATCGAGCGGCCAAGGAATATTCCTATCGGTCACGTCAAGCGGCGGGGGATGGCTGGGTCCTTGTTGGCGACGCCTTTGGATTCCTCGATCCGCTCTACTCTTCCGGCGTCTTGCTTGCCCTCAAATCGGGAGAGTTAGCAGCGGACGCCGTCTGCGCCGGTCTCCGAGCGGGCGACACGTCCGAGTCTCAACTGCGCTGTTGGGAGACGGACTATGTGCGTGGGATGGAACGCATGCGATCATTGGTCTGTGCCTACTATGCCGGTTTCAGTTTTGGCAAGTTCGTGGCTCAGCATCCGAATCGAAAAGGGGACATTACAGATCTCTTAATCGGTGATCTTTTCCGGCCAGAACTTGACGAGACGCTCGGAATGATCAATGACGCCTTGAAGAATCATAAGGCGACCGTGTTTGACTGATTTGCTTGACGACCTCAATGTTCAGCGCGAGTCCGGGGTTGTCTCTGGAGAAAATTTTGTCATCCGTTTGCCGGAGCGATTGTTCAACAGGACCGGCGGGATTGTCGGATACGGCTGTTCGTCCCCGAACATCGGCCCTTTTTTTTCAATCGCCGGCTCCTTGCAGAAAATGGTCACACGAGCCGAAATCCCAAAGCACGCATCGATTCTTCCAAGTCACGCAGCGCATACGTGTGCTCTTCTGCAGGCAGATTCGACCTCACGTCCACGATCAGATCTAGATACACATCGTAATCGTCTTCCAGAAAGTATCGACCGAAGAGGCTGCACTCGGCGAAGGCCAATGGCAGCCCCACTGTGGACCAGAAAATTTCGATGAACTCACCTTCCTCTTGTCGACGTCCTTGTATTTGGGTGCCGTGATGGATGATCACGCCGCGTTGTTTCTCGTTCAGAATGGCCCACGTGAGCCGTTGCGGAGCGGGGCAAGACACCAGATCCAGCGGCGAATCAGAATCGCTTCCGGCAAGCCGCTGGCACAGTCGAGCGATCACCGCCAAATGAGACGGAAACGAGTTGTCACAGGCCTGCTCATCAAACTCGAAATGAACCACACTCCTGCGGCCGTATGTGCGGTCTCTTTCCAATTCGGATTGTTGATCGAGAGGATCAATTTCGGAGGGGGTCATTTTTAACAATTTGGCAACTCCCGTTGTTTAATGTTTCCTGAATTGTGATTTTCAAGCGTGTTCCACGCGGCTCGCACCTGCGGCCATTGTCGGTCCAACCACGGCGAGCTCACCGCGCGCCAAGCACCCGCCACGAGCGGTCGACGTTGCTGAGGCTTCGACTCGGATTGGCCGTAGCCCGGTCTCCGTCAAAAGAGGATTGAACCGGCATCGCCAGACTCGTGCTGGAGTTGCTCCTGACCTCGGGCAGGCCACTCGGTCGTCGTTGTGGCCTGCTGTTCCAGATCCTATCCGGCTCACGGGTCTTGAAGTGGAATCTTGATTTCACGGCAGTATCTCTAAGATGTGACAGTGGGCCGGGACTTTATTCGTCTGTTTGACGGGTGGACGACATTGGCTCCCGCAGGCGACGAGCCGATGTTGTCCATTGGCCTGCAACAGGCTCTGCGGAACCCGATCGGTGAAAACGTCGCTCGCCTGCCAGAGTTTATGCGAAATCAAACGGTTGGTGAATCGACAGTTTCCAGGCCTGTGAATTCTCCCCTTGGAAAACGCGGTCGTCAGTCAACAAACTCCTCGATCCCGACATCCAGCTCCGCGTCACAGAAGACCATTGGTGGTCACACCGAGGGCCGCAAAACGTCTCCGAACTTCGGTCGGAGGGATTGGTCGACCAACCACGACGATCAGCAGAGCGGATCAACACTCCTTGACCGAAGTTGACACGTTGTTGAAATAACGGCTGTTGGCCAAGACGGTAGCACCGATCCACGTTGCGGAGGATTCACCGGCCGATGCCGATCCACGCTGACCGTTTTCGGAATTGATCCTGACCGGACACGCGCGGGCGGCAGCGATACTCGTGGATTTTCTGAGCCTGAATCGGCGTATGCCAAGTCGGCGATAGCGTTTTTTTGCGGCCAGACCTCTTGTCAACCAATCGAAGGTCATACCGTGGATTCGGCGGGAAGTCCTGATTCCATTACTTCTGGCATCAACGTATGATTCGTCTGCTGCACGCATCGTCGGGTCTTCGAGCCACGTCGGCGGTGTCACATTGGTGACTTCGGTTGGTGGGTGCAGGGCTGCGTTCGCTATCGAAAGTCCCAGCGATTGACTAGCATCCGACGCAGCGGCGGTCGCCAGATTTTTGGAATAGACACAAGAGGGAGCTTGATCATGTCCAGGCATTTGATTCTGTCAATGTTCGTTATTAGCGGGATGTCAACCGCATTATTCGCGAATGGGCCAGCGGAAACAGTCACGGACTCAGAGCAGGTTTTAAACGAGCTCATGGCGATTCCGGCGGGGCAGATTCCGTCTCGACTGCTGGCGCAGGCCCAAGGGATCGTGATTGTGCCGAATGTTTTGAAAATCGGCTTTATTGGCGCTGCACGTCGAGGCCACGGAGTGGTCATGGTTCGCGACAGTGAGGGTGAGTGGGGCTTGCCGCAGTTCCTTGCTCTAACCGGGGGGAGTGTCGGTTTTCAAGTCGGTATCCAAGGCTCCGATGTGGTTTTGGTCTTCACCAATCGCCGAGGTATCGAGGGATTGTTGCGAGGAAATTTTACCATCGGTGTCGATGCCTCCGCATCCGCCGGACCGATCGGTCGCGATGCTGCCGTGGGAACGAATGCCACAATGCTCTCGGAAATCTATTCGTATTCACGCAGTCGAGGTCTGTTTCTGGGCGTTTCACTGGATGGTTCGGCCCTTGAAATAGACCATGCTTCTCATGCTTTTTATTATGGAACGCCAACCGGTCAGCTCCCGGCACAGGTTCCTAAGGCTGCGGCGGAACTGCGTCACTTTCTGACGGATCTAACGCCACAGGCCGTCTTATCCACGGCCGTGGCCTACGATCCCCCCGCGGCCGTAAGTTCGCCGAGGGTTCTGGAAGGTTTGAGACGCACATTAAACCAACACGCAGGCCGTTTGCACTCGCAGTTGTCCGCCGAATGGCGACACTACCTCGCCTTGCCCAGCGAGCTTCAACAGCCGGGCACGATTCCGTCAGCGGAGACGATGGCACAAGTCATCAAACGCTATGCACACCTAAATAGCTCCACGGATTACCAGAGTCTGTCGCAAGATCCTGAATTTCTGCGGACCTACGAACTGTTAATTGAATATGATAAAGCGGCTGCGGCGACTCATCTCACGTTACGCCTGCCCCCCCCTCCGCCACGTTAGCATCGGCTAGAATATTTTTCGATTCGAACGCCGGCAGGCCATTGTGGCTGGTGGCGGAGAGCGGTCAGATCGGATCACGAGGTAACACGCAGGTGAAAATCGCTCGTGATGTTTAACCGAACCGCTTTTCAGAAGAAAAGCAGTGCATCAGGCGGCTGGTCAATTCGCTGACAGAAGACAAAACGGATTTGCGGGTTTCAGGCGAAATTGGTCTCACGGTTGCTGTGGCCGTGTTGCCGATTTCGGCCTGTCGGCGCAGCGTTCGGTCGTGTGAACGTGGTGACCCTCGAATTCAAAATACCGGTTTGGATTTCGATTCAGAGCATCGCATCGAGTGGTTCCGCCGCACCGTTGCCCGCGAGTCTCTGGAGCGGACCAACAACTGACGATACGCCGTCGCAATGGGGATCGTTGCGACAGCCAGTCTCTCACGACCTCTTGAGTGTCGCAGAAATCCCACAGGACTGTCGCTATTCGACTCGCCAAGTTGTGGCATGACCGGCCCAAAATATAAGGGCCTCTGCCGAAGAGTATCCTGAATGGGAGGGGGGATTTGACGGTGTCCGGAGCCGTCACGTTTGCACTGCGGGATCGATATCACCACAGGCGAGCGACAGCGAAATCGGCTTCAAGATTCGGCGTTGAATCTTCGGCCGGCGAGGATCTTTCGTGCCGTTTTGCAGTCTGGCAATTCAAACCGTCTGCACGCGATTGCTAACTGTTGAACCAGCCCAAAAAGGCGACGATCAGCCAGACAAGCACAATCCCCCCCAAGATACAGCCCAAGAACGCGATCGACAGTTCTGAGGGCTCAGCCGGACTGGTGAGTGGAAACTGGTCCTGGACTTTGGGGGTCGAGGATGGCGTTGATGGATTCAGCCGTTGTGATGCGGGGGACTGATCCGGAGGGATGACGACTGTGAGTGGTTTGGAAAGCCGTGATAAAACCCGGACCGGTACCGGTTCGGGTTTCGACAATCGCGGATCTGCGATCAGATCCGAATCCAACCAAGAGTCAATAAAACCGCTTAAGACCGGATCGACCAAATCAGATTTCGAATTTGAGGTTGTCTTTGGCGGTAGGGGTGTATCACGGAGTTTGAGAGTGTCTGTTTTGACCATGGACGTCCCGAGTTTCGAATTCGAGGAGAGGACGTCCGTCGGGGCGGCGTCAGACGGAGTCGCCGGAGAGACGAAGACGGGTATCGCCGCCGAACTTGCTCCAAACTCTTTTTTCCGTGGGCCCACAAAAACCAAGGGGTGCGTATCTCTCCAATGTTCGTCGGCATTGTCATCGATCCAAGCGAAAAACGTGTCTGCCACCTCTTTCGAAGTGGTATAACGATCGTCGGCTTTTTTGTTCATCATTTTTTGAATAATGGCAGACAATGTGGCGGGAATGTCTTTCCTCGAGGCTTCAACGGAAAGTGGTGTTTTGGTTTGGTGGGCCAAGAGTCGCTGTGTCAGTGTCCCTTCGTTAAACGGGGGACGTCCCGTGAGCAGAAAATACAGCGTGCACCCCAGTCCATAGATGTCCGCTCGTGCATCCACCGTATGGCTGTCGAGAGCCTGCTCAGGGGCAAGATAATCCGCCGTGCCGAGTACGCGTTCGTCGTGCATGATCGTCAACGACTCCGAGTCATCATCGGTCTCAAAGAACCGAGCCAACCCCAAGTCCAAGACTTTAACAACCCCATTCAGATCAACCAGCAAGTTCCCCGGTTTCACGTCCCGGTGGACCAAACCCGATTCATGAGCATGGTGCAAGCCCAATGCCGCTTGGCGAATATATTCCGCAGCATCGAGAAAGCCGATCAGCCCTTGTTTTTGCACCAACTCATGGAGACTGTTTCCTTCGACGTATTCCATGACCAGAAAGTGAATTTCCTTCTCGCCGTCCAACTGTGAATCCACGTCATACGCTCGGACAATGTTGGGATGATCCAGCAAAGCCACCGCCTGGGCTTCACGATGGAAACGAGCGAGATAGGATGAGTCTGCAACGCGTTTTTGGGGCAGTACCTTGACCGCGCTCAGCCGGCGCATGACCGTGTGTTCGGCCAAAAACACCGAACTCATGCCGCCTCGCCCCAACAACGACAACAGGCGGTACTTTCCCAGAAAAAAACCTTTGTGCCGGCCCTGCAAAAGCTTCTCTGCCTGCCACTTCGTGATTGCGTTGACGGAGATCAAATACGTCACGAGGGTTGCCGAGTCGTCCGCATCCATAATGCGGACGGGATATTTGGTGAGCACCGCCTCCAGTCGGTCAGGTTCGACCAATCCACTCTTGTTGAGCAGGTCTAGAAAGGACTCGACGTTGAGTTTGTTGGACATGGACTTCATTGCCTATTGCATCACTGCGGATTCACGCGTCGCGTGGACAACTTTTGGAATTCAAATTTCCATCGACCTGCTCAACGGATTGCAGAATCATTTGCCATGCGGACAGTCTCTCCAAAGGAAAGGGGCACATGACTGACGGGGATAATGACTGCTCTGCTGCGGCTTAACAACATGTCAATCGAGAATCTTTGAATTCACCTGAGCAAGGACGACCTCGCTGAAGTGTACACAGTCCCTTTTTTAAAGTATGAACAGTAACGTCCTAGCGGCCCTTTAAAAACAAATGAAACTCTTCGCGGAATTTATGAGACTCTGCTTTCGGACTCAACCGCCTGAGGATCGCTCTAACAAAAACCTGAAAAATAATGACTCCCCAGTGCTCAAGCAAACCTCGTTTGACCAGTCGAGAACGATTTGCTCGATTCGGTTCGATTGTGTTGACGCTCGGAGTCGCCATTCTCGTGTTTCAAGGAATCGAGTCCAGCCAAGGAATTCCAGGAATGCCACGGGCATGGCATCAAAATCAATCTCTCTGGCTCGCCTTGGGACTGACGGCCGTGGTGACCGGCGGGCGTCTCTTGTGGAACTCCGAATTACCACGAAACGAATTACTCACATGGAGACCTGCGATTCCCGGCCAGCGATTTGGCCGGCTTGTGATTTACACGCGGAAAAACTGCTCGTTGTGCACAGAAGCGGTGGAATTACTAGCCGACTATTCACTCTGGCTGCCAGATGTGTTTGAGGTCGACATTGATACGGACCCGCAACTGGTTCAAGATTACGGAACGTGTATTCCTGTGATTGCCTGTGACTCCAAGATCCGGTTTCGTGGACGGATCGACGAAACTCTTCTTCGACGATTGATTGAAGGAACGCCACCAGTTGTCAATGGTCACGTGTGATTGTCGATGGATCGTCAACAGACACGGGGATTTTCATTCCGCGATTCGATGCCGACGTGCCCACCGAAAATAGCCCCAAAGCTCGCGGCCACCTGTTCCGGCGAATTCCACTCAGCAGGGATGCACGATAAGATCCATGACGTAAAAAACAATCCCCAAAATAGTCTCCCCAGCCCGGCCTCACTTTATTCAACCCAATTATGGACTCTCATTATGATGATTGATCCCTCTCGAATTTTGATTGCGGACGACAACCTCCAGAACTGCGAGTTACTCGAAGCGTATCTGGCGGATGAGCGATTTGTGATTGCCATGGCTCACGATGGTCAGGAGACCCTAAACCAAGTGGTCGAGTTTAATCCTGACCTGATTTTGCTGGACATCATGATGCCCAAACTCAGTGGCTACGAAGTCTGTAAACATCTCCGAGCGACTCCCTCAACGAAGGATATTCCGATTCTGATGGTTACGGCTCTCAATGAATTGGGGGACATCGAACGAGCGGTGCAGGCCGGAGCGGATGACTTTCTCACGAAGCCTGTTCATCGGATCGAACTGACGACCCGTGTTCGATCTCTTTTGCGAGTACGGCATCTGACCAACCAACGCGATCGTCTGCTGGCTTATTTGGAAGAGGTTGATGGTGAGGCGGTCAAGTCGTTAGGTCTGAAATAGACTTAGGTCAAGACCATCACCCGCGCGATCGGCTTGATGCGATCTGTTGTTTGCGATTTCCGTTCACTTTCCATTAACCGTCAGTCGATTTCCGTGATTCCTCTGTCAACCTCCGTCGAGCCACTCCCGCAAATCGTTCTCAAACCCAGAAAAGCGTTGCCGTTTTTCAGTCGTCATCCATGGGTTTTTCAGGGTGCCGTCGGTTGGCTTGTGGGTGAGCCTCAACCGGGCAGCGTGGTCGATGTCGTCGATGATCGGCAGCGATTTGTGGCCCGAGGCCTATTCAATCCCCAGAGTCAAATCTGTGTTCGACTCTATTCTTGGGATGCCGCAGATGCGTTTGACGAGGGATTCTGGTCGCGGCGACTGGATGAGGCGATTGCCTTGCGGCGTTCGTTATTCGGTCCGTTCGACCTCGACTCCGCCTGTCGCCTGGTGTTCAGCGAAGCCGACGGGTTATCGGGACTGACCGTGGATCGCTACGGCGAATGGTTGTTGCTGCAAGTCACCAGTCTGGCACTTTCGAAACGGATGGAGACTTTGGTCCAACTGCTGCGTGAAAAGTTACAACCACGCGGAATCTGGCTCCGAACCGAAAAGGGGATTCGCGAGGCAGAGGGTCTTGAACTCAGCGACGGTCTGTTATGGGGCGAGGCTCCACCGCGACCGCTGGTGATTCATGAAAACGGTGTCAAGTTTTCCCTCGACGTGGCGGAAGGGCAAAAGACCGGATTCTTTCTCGATCAACGAAACAACCGTCGCCGTGTCGCGGAACTGGTGAAAGGCCATCGAGTTCTTGATGTCTGCTGTTATTCGGGTGGCTTCGCCTTGAACTGTCTCGTGAACGGAGCGGCCAGCGAAGTTGTTGGTGTCGACATGTCTGAATCCGCTTTGGCGTTGGCTCAATCGAATGCCGAACTCAACGGCGTCGCGAATCGACTGACATTGATCAAACGCGACTGCTTTAAGGCACTCGAAGAATTGGACGCGGCAGGCGAGCGGTTTGATACGGTGATTCTCGATCCCCCCAAACTGGCGCGGCATCGTCAAGGGCTCGATGCCGCATTGCGAGGTTACTACAGCTTAAATCGTTCGGGGATCCGTCTGCTCACTTCCGGAGGAATTTTTGTGACTTGCAGCTGCTCCGGCCACGTATCACGCGCGATGTTTGTGGACACACTCGCTCAAGCAGCCTTACACGAAAACCGCCGTCTGCAAATTCTGGAATGTCGTGGCGCTGCGTCCGACCATCCGACTTCCGCCACCTGTCTCGAAACGGACTATCTAAAATGCTACATTTGTCGAGTTGTGTGACCCGGACAGTCGCTTTCAGGACAGAGGGCATCCGTCGCCCAATCGTTGACTGTTTGAGAGTTGATCGCTCGGCTATTACCCCCTTTGCCACGTTGGATCGCTGGGCCGTGTGCCTCGCGTCGATTGAAGATTGGCGTCTGTGATCCGGTTCACTGCGCGTCGTTCACGCCACACCGCTTCGAGAAACCCGCAGAAGTAAACCCCGCAGAAGTAAACCCCGAAGACATGAGCTCCCGCTCGAACTGAGAAAGTCCAACGCGTGCCTCGCCCTGCCAAGCCCATACCCCACGACGATGAGTACTGCTTCGACGAGGACGTCCCGACAGCCAGCCTTCCCGTTCGACCGCACGAGCAACTACTGATCGACGTGATCCCCGAACTGCACGCCGTTCGTGTGCTCTGCACCACGGCCGGTCGTGCTCAATTTGCCGAGACGTACGCCCGAACACGTCCCGAGGCACACGTGGCGTGCTGTTTCTTTGATCTGTATCAGAAGAATCAGAGCGCGTTCCAGGTCTTCGATCACGGGCCTGTCGAGAATCTGAGGCTGCTGTGCAAACCGGACCTTCCTGAAGGAGAATCGGACCTGGTGGCCTTTTCCTTCCGCAAGGGTGGCGACGCTGAATTGACGCGGGATCTTCTGCAGCAGGGTTTCCAACGACTTGTCGACGGGGGGCGAATGATAGCCTCCACCGACAACGATGAGGACCAATGGTTGCACGAACAGATGCGCGATTTATTTCCCAAGGTGACGCGCCGGCCCTACAAAAAAATCGGCACGCTGTATTTAACGACGAAGACCGGACCGCTGAAGAAGGTCAAACGGCACGACTTTGAATATGCCTTTCGAGATCAAGGCCGTTTGATTCGTGTTCTCAGCCGACCAGGAGTGTTTTCGCATCGCCGCATTGATCTCGGTGCCAGAACTCTGATCAATGCGATGGAAATACGACCGCGGATGAAAGTCCTCGACATGGGCTGTGGCGCGGGTCCCGTGGCTCTCGCAGTCGCCTTTCGAGCCGAGAATGTCACGGTGATGGCACTCGACTCCAATCCTCGTGCGGTCCAATGTACGGAGCACAATGCCGAAATTAACGCGGCAGCCAATATCACGTCGATCCTCGATTGCGAAGGATCGTCGGCCTCCACCGGCGATTTCGATTTGGTGCTGGCCAATCCGCCCTATTTTTCTGGATACGCGATCGCGGAATTGTTTCTCGATACCGCTTTTCGAGCGCTCAAGCCCGGCGGGTTGGTGCAAGTTGTGACCAAAACACCGAACTGGTTTTTGGAACGAATGCCGCTGTGGTTTATCCACATCAACGAGACCGAAGCCAAGGACTACCGTGTCATCTCCGGTCGGAAGCCAAGGCCTTAAATGCCGTTTGGCGATGTTTTCGTTCTCGGCAAACTCAAAAGCGTGATTGCGGACGCCGTCGTGTCCTCGGGGATTGGCCGATCACTCGGGATGTGTGTTGAACATCTTCGATTGTTTTGAGCGGTCTGGGGCTGCTGTTTCTCGTGCGAGGTCAGCCGATGTTCCAAGATCGTGGTCGGCCGAAATCCGGCGGCCCCGATCGCGTCCTGTTCTGCGATGAAATCAACGTCGTGGTTAGTTATCATCTGCCGGCCATGCATCTGCGTGGAGATGCATGGCCGTTTCGTCCCACACGTCGGACGGGTGGTTGAGTTTTACCGACATTCCTGCGAAAGCGAGTTTCTGTGCCCGCCAAATGGATTGCGTGGAATCAAGTCGCCAACTTGATTCCTGCGGATGATGCTGGTCGGATGATGGCGCTGGTTGAGCGTCTGATTGCGACGGCAGTCGATGCCGTTTCTGTCCAAGACTTCTTCCGTCAACAACTTCCAGAGATGGCAGCCGAGCTCGGCGTGACCGGAGCGGGCGTGATGGAGCGGCCTCCTGAGTGGATCACCCTCGCCCATTCAGGTCGCTGGAGCGAGATCTCCATTCCAAAACCGCTTCTCGCCGATGTCTTGGACAAGGACTCCGGTGTGGCAACGATTTTGGAAAACACGGCCAAGGATTCGTTGATCGCTGTTCCCCTCAGAGTTCGCGCACAAACCGGCATTGTCCTGACTTTGACGGGGCGAACGATCTCCGAGGACGTTTTGCCGCTAGCGTTTTTTTTGGGCAGAGCGATCGGGGGATGCCTCGATGTCATTGCAGATCGACATCGGTTGTCTCAACGGATTGATCGATTGCGAAGCATCTTAAAGATTTCCCACACGCTTTCCTCCATTCGAGAGACTCAACCGCTCCTCGAATCGATTGCGTTTGAGGCCACTCGATTGCTTGATTGTGATCGCGCCAGCATTTTTTTATGGGACCGCGAGCATCACGAGGTCATTGCCTGCCCGGCTCTCGGCGTGGCAGGCGATTCCTTACGATTGTCGGACAAAATCGGCATCGTCGGCGATGTGATCCATACGGCGAAACCGCTGCGGATTGACGATGCGTATAACGACGCGCGCTTCCATCGTAAAGTGGATCAAGCCAGTGGTTATAAGACTCGAAATTTACTCTGTATTCCCTTGCTGGATGGCGACAACACGCTTCTGGGCGCGTTTGAGGTAATCAATAAGAATTCCGGCGTGTTTACCGCGGAGGATGAGATCACATTGCTGGATCTGTCGACACCAGCGGCGGTTGCTGTTCAAAACACACGCGAACGCGAATTGCTACTCAGGTCACACCACCAATTGACGGAACAGGTCACCAAGGGAGCCTCAATCATTGGCCAGAGCCAAGCCATGCAAGCCATGCGGAGTACAATTTGCCGTCTGGCGGAGACAAACCTTCCGGTGTTGATTCTCGGCGAAAGTGGGACCGGAAAAGAGGTGGTTGCACAGTCATTACACTATCAGGGACCACGCGCGCAACGCCCCTTCATTGCCGTCAACTGTGCTGCAATCACAGAAACTCTGCTGGAGAGCGAACTGTTCGGCCACGAAAAGGGGGCTTTTACGGATGCCCACGAAATGCATCGAGGAAAATTTGAAATTGCCGAAGGGGGGACGCTTCTTCTGGACGAAATCGGCGACATGAGTTCCGCTGGCCAAGCCAAACTCTTAAGAGTCTTAGAACAAAAAGTCATCACTCGCGTCGGTGGATCACAGACAATTCCGATCAATGTCAGAGTCCTTGCCGCAACGAATGCTCATTTGGCGGATGCGGTTCGCTCTAAGAAGTTTCGCGAAGATTTGTATTTTCGCCTGAACGTCGTCACGCTCGAACTTCCTCCTTTGCGCAATCGGGCCGATGACATTTTGCCGCTTGCCGAATACTTTCTGAAAGGCTTCGCCGTACAAGCCCGACGCCCGCTACTGCAACTGTCTGTCGCAGCGCGTCAACGATTGCAAGTTCACACGTGGCCCGGAAATGTGCGTGAGCTCAGAAATTTAATGGAGCGAGTCGCGTTTCTGGCTCCTCATGACACGGTGGACGCCGAGGACCTCGCATTTATTCTCAGCCCTGAAGAAAACCGCATGCACGAACCGTCTCTCGATTTTGGATTGGGAGAGGCGACCATTGTCTTCCAGCAGGAATTTATCCGTCGGGCCATCAAACGCGTTCGTAATAATATGAGCGAAGCCGCACGGTTGCTCGGCTTACATCGTTCCAACCTGTATCGCAAAATGGGGCAACTGGGAATGAGCGAGGTCGCTGGCCGCGAAGACGACGATTCGAATTTGATGAGCTAGATCTTTGATAGAAGCGACTCAAACACGGTGCACAACAATAACGTTCCGGCTGAAGCGGAATCGCCATGTCAGAGCCGATCACGTCGGCCCATTCCCCAGCGTCTTTTCCCGCTCAATTGGCAGCCGTCCTGGAACAGTGGTCTGGAGAGACCCGCGTTCCACAGGCGAGAAATGGGTCACCTGTTCGAACAGCCGATTCTTGCGAGGCGACGTTTTAGCCACTGTTATTCAGTCGACTTTCGAGTGTTCTCGATCATCATCGCCAATCGGATGTTTCTGCGAGTGGAGTTCCCGGCGGAGCGCCGCGACGTCCACTTGCAGGTCCCGTACAGTCGATTCAAGGGCGGCCAATCGCTGATCGAAATCGTGATGCTGCGCAGACGCTGGAGCGATCTCTGAGGCCGTGAGAGATCGGGCGGGACGATCGAAGCGGGGTGACGTGCTGTCTGGGCGATGTTTGGAATCGGGATCTTCGTTCAGGGACGGTAACGGCTGATGCTTTTCATCGGTCCCGTAAAGATCATGATCCACTTCCATGCCGCGTCTTTCGAGCGGGCCATTCGCGCGCACCAGTTTTGCATCCAGCAGCACCTGCAAATCCGCTCGCAGTTCGTCCTGAGACTCAATCTGCACCATTCGACTGGCGCGTGTTCGCAGTTCTCCCAGTTGTTGCTTACCGCGCAGCAGCAGTTCGGTCATGATGGCGAGTTGCGGTCCAGTGAGAGTTGTCCGCAACCGCATGTAATGGCGAAAACGCTCCGTGCGTCCCCCCTCGGTATGCAGGCATCCGACGAAACCGAGTTGTTGCAACTCTTCCAATGTCTGAAAAACGTCAGCCTCATCGTAACTGGAAATGGGGTCGCGATTATTCTTTTGATTGCAACCGGTCGTCGTGGCCTTGACTGTCATGGGGTACTGGTCTGGCACAGTGAACGCCTTCTCCAGCAAGACACCCAAGACGCGACGTTGCTTGCGAGACAGGGACGTGAGTGGAATCAATTCGGGATTTGTCGAGTCAGGCACAGCGCGTTCTCCGCAAAAATGTATCGTGACAATTCAAACCGACGCGCACTCCGAAACGGCAAACCATCTCGAGGATCCGCAAGGAGGCTGACGGAACAACGTGTACCAGATCGAATCCTAAATCCCGTAGGTTAAAATCCACAGAACCAAAAAGGCGGCGCTCATAAATCCGATAATCTGGAGGAATAGCCGAATGGCTCGACCGAGAATTCTTTCGGGGAGCTCATACCGACTTGCGCTGTACACCAGACTGATCGCCAGAGCCAGAGGAAACAGGTACCAAGTCACGTTGGAACTAAACAGAAGTGATTGCACAGAGGGCATCCGGTCGCACCTTGATGAAAGTGTCCTGCGAATTTCGGCAAATTTTCAACATCGACTCACGCCGGTGACTTGAGAGCCGCGCGCGGCTCTGCACGGGATGTTTCGGCGTCTGATGCAACACGACGTTGCGATTCTCCTGTGGCCGGCGGTGTCTTGGAATCGTCATTCCCAAGGGGATTCAAATGCTCATCGCCAAACCCATAAGCAGGTCCGCAAATACAATCCCAAAACGCCAAGATGTTTAACAATCCGGCAATCCAGGTGAACACAAGTGCCAACTCGTAAAGCTTGCCCAAACGACCGTTCAACTCTTGGAGTTGATCGACGTCGGGAGGCGATCCATAGGCGTTGAACAGGGAACGAGGAATCGATCCTTCGATCATTTTTCCGGCCAATGCGCTGGGCTCAACAACACCACACTCAATCTGACGTCGAAAACCGGCCTTGATGGGCTTGTCCAATTCAAAGCGGCCACCGAGCGGAATCTCGATCCGCTCTCCGTCGAGAGACCCTGAAAACGTACCTTCCATTTCTGGACCGTAGTCTCCTTCTTTGGGGTGTACCGTGACCGTCCCGATCAATGTTCCCCGGTTGGGTTGATCCAAGGGAACCAGCCTCCCTTGAAACTCGGCCGTGAGTGGCCCGGCGATACGCGTCAGTTTCTGATTCGTGGACTGTTCTGCTCGTTTGTTTTGAATCAGCGCCGGCATCGCCACCGCTCCTGTCGCCAGTTGAGCCGCATAGCTCAACGCCACGTGACGAAAGATCCCTCCTTTATCGGGAAGGTTGTACACGACAGTCCCTTCTCCGAGTTTCTGTCCCCAGGCAAAAAGACCCAAAATGCTGAACGAATAAATCAGCCCCTTGAGAATTCGACCCTGATAGAAATGGCCGGCGCCCGGAATAAGAATCGCTAAAAGCCCTGCAATCCAGCGGCTCTTTTCTTCCCAAGGCTTAGGATGAGCAACCCCTGTGCTCGACGAAACAACTGTCATTTGTGATGTCTCAATAAGATTGATATTGCCTCTGTCAATCGGCTGAGCACGAATTCCACAACTCAACTCGCAGAAGCGGATTGTAGCACAGGACACATGGAAAGGACTAGGCTCGTTACGATGAACCGCACTGGCCACGCTGTCCAGCGACAAGGGGCATGACTGACCCACATGCACATCGACCTGTTTGCCTCGACCACGTCAGACATCCCCCGTACCAGACAATCGTTCTGGATTTTCAGACCAAGGATTCTCTCGGATTGACATTCGTGCACTCGGCACCATGCGTCCGTGGTGTCACGGCGATCACGGATCCGCTCTGCGTGGGTGATTTCTGTTCCGGACAAACCGTCGTTCAGCCCTCGTGGTGCGCGAACAGGGGCTGCCTTCCGAAAACAGTCGATTCATCTGACCGAACGGAAGTAGTTCGCGAAGACGTTGCTGGATTGCGAGGAATTCGGTGAAGGCGAGATCCTCGCGGATGAGCCCCATCAGAAGCGGGCACAGACATCATCCGGAATCGGTGGTCCCCGTCGGAGTCAACGGTTCATTCTGAAGTGACACAGAGGTCCTTGCGATCGGATATACCCGTGTGAGTCAGAACGAAAATCCCTGCCGCGTACGTGTCCAACACATCGATGCGTGTCCTGTTGTGACAGACCACCGGCAATGCCGTTACAAACAAGCTTGATCATCGCGGAACTCCTCCGTCGGCGATTGTCGAGCACCGTTTCCATAAGCTTGCTGAAATTCGCCGCGCGCGGAACATTGATTCCTCGGCATCCGCGACCAAGCCGCCAGGCTCTGCCTGCCTAGATCGCCCTGCTTGCGGCGGCGAAACTCGCGAAACGAGAGCGATGGCCACAGGGGCTCGGGCAAGGTGAGGGCCTGTCGTCAGCAGATCTGTTGTCAGCCGAGGCTTACCGGTCACCTGCCCGCAATGACTGGTGAAAGAGTCAGCCAGCGACACGCACGATGCCAACAGCATGGCCGAATCGTGCGAGGCCACGGACAACGATTGGAAAGATCGCGACGTCGCCGCGTTCAAGTTGAGTTTCTCGAATTCGTCTTCGTGTTTTGAACTCCGCCATCTACACTGGTAACGACTGTCCCGTGAGCGGTTGTGCGAATGCTCAAGCCTCCGCAACGGATTGACCGCGGCGTGCGGAAGAGATCTGTTTTCTAATTCGCCGGTTTGGGACGTTGTTGCACGAACGAGCGATGGGGAGACTTCAGTCATGCAGGGATGCGACTGCCGCCGGATAGGACGTTGGTTGATGACGATTGCCTTCGTCGTTATTTGGACCCGATCATGGTCACCAGTGCTTGGTGCGGAAGATCCTTCGACGTGGCAGGAAGACGCCGCGTTGCATGATGTGCAGTTTGTCGATACTCAAACCGGCTATGCGGTTGGAGCCCATGGATCCATTCTCAAAACGGCCGATGGCGGCCGCAGTTGGCGGATCCTGACGAGTGGCACCTCGGGATCGCTGCAGAGTGTCTGCTTTTTGACAGATCAAATTGGCTGGGTCGCAGGGCGTGATGTCATTCCGTTTGCGGGGATTGATTCGGGAGTTCTGTTCTTCACCGACAATGGGGGTGAGACATGGAACCCGATCTCCAGTTGCGAACTTCCGGCGTTGCACTTCGTTAAATTTTTCGGTCTCGAAGAAGGAATCGTGGTCGGACATCCCTCGGCGAGTGCTCCCTCTGGAATTTTGAAAACGACGGACGGCGGTCAATCGTGGCAACCGATCGCGGGAAGCGTTTCCTATCCTTGGCGAGCGGCTGCGTTTTTGGATCTTGAACGAGGAGCGGTTGGCGGGTCGGAGGCGCGTTTGTCCCTCGTCTCAGGTGAGCAGTTGCTGGCTTCGAAATTGCCGTCACAAGGACTTCGATCGATCCGAGCCCTGACGCTTCAACACGCCACCAATGACGATCAGGGATGGCTTGCCGGTGATGGGGGATTGGTGTTACACACGACCAGCGGTGGCGTCGTTTGGGAGCCACCATTGGCGGCTCTTCCCGAGGCTCTTCGTCAGGGGATGGATTTTCACGCTGTTGAAATGCGTCAAGACAACGTCTGGATCGCCGGATCGCCAGGAAGTGTGATCGTACACAGTTCCAATGGGGGACGGAGTTGGAATACACAGTCGACCGGGCAGTCGACTCCGCTGCATTCCATTCGATTCGCAAACGCCACGCACGGCGCGGCTGTGGGGGCTCTTGGTGTGATTCTGCGGACACAGGATGGGGGGCAATCGTGGCAGATCGTTCGGGGTTCCGGTCGTCGCTCGGCGATCCTTTCGATTCAGTCACGTCCCTCACGGGTCTCAACGGCGTGGATTGCCAAATTGTCCGGAGAGGACGGATATCGGAGTTCGGTCTGGATCGCCAATCGGCAGGACTTTGGTGAGACGGCTCAGAGCAGCGATCTCGATTCGCGGTTGAGTACCGCGATTGAGCGTTGCGGCGGGAACTCGGCCGAGATTCACTGGCAGCTTCCCGTTGCCGTCACCGGATTGGAGTACGATTCGGGCAAATTGTTGGCGGATTGGCAGAAGCGCACAGAGGGTAAACTGGGACTGACGTTGGTCGGTACACTCGTGCGTCAGCTTCGAATGTGGAAACCCACAGTGGTCATGCTCGATCAACCGGCTGCGGATGATGCGGCCAGCCAGCTCCTTTTGGATGCCGCTCTGCGGGCGATTGAGGATGCTGCCGATGCGACGCGGTTCCTTGAACAATCCGAAGGCATGGGCCTTCGACCATGGAAAGTCGAGCGGATTTACATGAAGCTCCGCAACGGAGCGGGTGGCGATGCCATTGTCGAACTCGACGAATACCTGCCAACACGAAAGACAACCGTTCGCATGGCCGCCTCAGCCAGTGATTCCCTCTTACGGACGGATGGAACCGATTCCGGACGAGATTCCGGAGTTCCTCGGTTGGCCTTTCGCTGGATTGGATCGGACGGACGTCCCGCACTCGCCAAGAAATTGGCTCGCGACTTCTTCGCGGATTTGCCCATCGAACCGGGATCGGCAGCCCGCCGCAAGATTTCATTCCGAGATGATCGCGATCTCGAGCGACGGCAAAAGCTTGCCCAAAAGCAAAGGAATTTTGCCGTTATGACTCATCAATCGATCGATGATCCGCGACTTGCCGGACAAATGATCGGCCAACTCGGCGGCTTGGTCGATGCCATGGACCCGGGACAGGGTGCCGAACTGATGCGAGGACTGGCCGCAGAATATCTTGATCGATCGCTCTACGAACTGGCGGAAGCGACGAATGTCGAATTAGTTCGCCGGTATCCCAATGAGCCCGTTTCGTTGGAGGCGATGCGGTGGCTGATTCAGTTTTGGAGCAGCCAAGAAACGGCGTGGCAACGCACTCGAATGATGAGCAACACCACAGTTCAGCCTGTGGTCGACCAGGCCTCCAACGCCCGGCAACTTCAACAAGTCGCTAACACGCTCACCCACGGAACAGGATCGGTGACGACCGCGGAATTGCAAAAGGAGGGGCCCACCTTCGGCCAATTTCAGAACCCGGGACATTTGAATCGACTGAACGTGAAGCTTGATTTTGACAACCAAGGCGTGGCGGATGGCAAAAAAAAGAGAGCTCAGACGACTCGATTGAGTTCCGTCAATCCGCAAGACTGGCGTGCCGACTCCGTTCGCGACTGGCACAAGCGTGCGACCAATCTTGCAAACCAGCTGCAGACTCAATCAACGTCACTGTCGATGTCGCCGGAGATTCAATTTCCACTGGCCGCCCTCCGCCGCGGTGGCCACGCCGGATCCGCCCAGCAGGCAGAGCCGATCTATCGCACTTTTCTGACCCGAGCAACCGACGATGCCATACGGTCACTGGCTCAACGCGAACTCTGGGCGATGTTCGCCACGGCGGAAGATCCGCAAGAGTTATTGACCTGCCGGAAATCCGGCGAGAAACCGATCCTCGATGGAACTCTCAGCGATGTTTGCTGGCAGAATGCCAAGGAAATCATGCTGACTCGTCAAACGCGAGATGACGAGATTTCTGCTGAATCCGAGGCAACAGATTCGTTGGTCATGCTCGCCTACGATGACGAGTTTTTGTATGTCGGACTTAGCATGCCTCGGCTGGAATCGGGCGCAATTGATCCCTCTGTGAAAAAAAACAGGTCTCATGATGCCGACCTCAGCCGACAGGACCACCTCACGTTATGCCTCGACATTGATCGAGACTACACCACTTGGTACGAGTTTCAGGTGGATCTTCGCGGGTTGACATTCGAGAGTTGTTGGGGAGATCGGCGTTGGGATCCGTCCTGGTATGTGGCCACGGATATCGAGGACTCTCATTGGCGCGTTGAAGCCGCAATCCCTTGGGGTGAACTGACGCCAACCCCGCCTCGGGAAGGCTCCGTGTGGAGCATCGCGGTCACGCGTACGACTCCTACGGTGGGGATGCGGGCGTGGGTCCAGCCCCCGTTAAAGCGTCCCCGGCCGAGTTCTTTCGGACTTCTTCGATTCCAATGAGGCTCGACCCCATCGGGCGAGGGCAAATCAATCACGGCGGTTGACTCGAACTGTGGAACCTCAATGCAAAACATCCGTGGCGAAACGCATCGCCGCGAAAACGTCCCCGTCTTTAGCCAACGAAAATCGCGGAAAGAAAATCGGAGCCGTCCCCGTCGATCTGCGCGACATCGGATCGAAGCAATAGCTGTCACCTCGCTACAAAACAATCCGTTGACCGGGCCATCTTCTTTTCTGTGCCGTGAGACAATTTCGACCAATGGGACCTCTGAATTCATTCGATGAAGTTGCGAGAGGATGTTATGTCTGGCTGGCAACTATCGGTCGATCGCTTCGGCCTTTTTTATCGTTCAACGATGGATCGGTTCCATGACTGATATTTCTCCGATGGCATTGCTTAGAATTGCTTCTGTCGACCATACCGCAGCCAGCGCATCGGCTCTGCTCCAATCGGTGTGAACAGCGGTTGAAACGTCTCGTCTCCGGCCTGATCGGAAACCGCTTCTGCCGAAGCGGTCCTTGTGGCGGTCCAACGCTCGCAGGCCACGTCGCCGCGGCCCGTTGAGTGCCAGTTCTCGTTGTCCATGACCTGCTGGATGCACCGATTCAAACGCTTGTGGCCCCAATCAATCCGCAGCAGTTCCTCGATAATCTCTTGATCTCTCATCGCGCTCCCTGCCGTCATGGCGAGAAAAATCTTGCCTCCCGCTCGGGCGCAAATCGCAGGCCGTCAATCGCTCCCTGCGCGGACGCTGCGGGCGGTCAGCGTGCCGGTCTTTCGTTTCAGCGTGTGGTGTATATGATCAGTGCTCAGATAGAATGACGGATGATCTGATCCGAGTGGATGTCACACATCCCCCGCGAGTGGGGAATTGATTGAGACCCGTTAGGGAGAATTTCGTTGAAGCAGCAAGTCGGTTTTGGACTTCAATTTCTGGTTTTAACCGCGACACCATTAATCTCATGGTGGCAGATTCAATTTGGATTTTCTTTGATCTGGATGCCGGGGCTTTTGGCGTGCTCGGTGGTGCTGTTTTGGATCGGCACTCGGATGAGGGAATCGAAATGAGTCAGCACGACTCCTCCAAGTGCCGAATTTCACGACGAGATCGAGGGCTTTTTTTTGTTTTGGGGACCCGGCTCAGTCGTTCTTTTTCAACTCTTGCCCTATTGATGATCCGTCTTCGTTATGTGTTAATCCTGGCCAGCACTTTGGTGGCACTGGCGGACGAGCCTACGGCGAAACCGATGCGAGAGCATGCCGCAATCGAATCCGATTCCAGTATGCTCAAAATATTCGGAGCGATTGAGGAGCTTCTGGACGACAAACAATGGACGGCTGCGGTTGATCGATTGCAGGACATTTCTCAGACGCATGGTCGGTCACTCGTGTTGGCTCATCCCGGGCAGGCCGGCGGCGTGGCCGTTTATTTGAGTGTCGGCGTGCGCAGTCAGATGATTCTTTCCAGACTGCCGCCGGAGGGATTGGCGACCTATCGCAGCAAGGTTGACCCACAAGCCAAACGCTGGTTTGAAAACTGGCAACGAACCCGTGATACGAGCGAACTAGCGCGCATCGTACGAGAGACGTACGTCAGTGGCTACGGCGACAACGCTCTGTGGGCTCTGGCGGAGGATCGCTGGGATCACGGTGACTTTGCCTCAGCACGACATTACTGGTCACAAATCCTGCCTCTGCCGGAAAACATTCCCGCCACGGACGTCCTCACGGAGTTACGATATCCTGATAGTGAGCTTGATCCGGCGGCGGTTTCGTCCCGTATCATTTTGTGCTCATGGATGCAGGGTCAGCAGACGTTCGCCGAGGATCAGTTGCGACGATTTGAGGAGCGATTTCCGGTGGCGCAAGGTCGGCTGGCAAGCCGGCAGGGGCGGTTTGTGGATTTGCTCAGGCAAATCTTTGACGAGTCCTTGAAAGAGGAACGTCGCGACGTCGCTTCCGAAGTCGCGACGTTCGCGTTGACTTCGGAGCGAACGCAAATCTTGCCAAGCCCCGTCGATCTCGGAGCAGCACGATGGGACAGGCCACTGATTCCGTATCAACTACCCGGCTTGGAATCACCCGAATCTCACCCGAATCGGCAGTCGCTGAGCACTCATCCCGTTGTTTACCGCGATATCGTTTTGGTGAATGATGCCGATTCAATTTCTGCATTCAATTTGTGGACAGGCGAAGCGGCATGGCCGAACGAACAAGGTCTGGCCCAGATCTATCCTCCACTGCCCGATCAACCCTCGGTCGCTCCGTCCCTCGCCTGTGTCGGCGTTCCGTGGTTCACAATGACGCTGGCCGATGGCAAGCTCTTGGCTCGAATGGGTTCGCCCGTGACGCGTCAGGCATCCCAGGAGTTGCGAGAGCTTTCGTGCGACCTTGTGTGCCTCGATTTGGAGCAAGGGCAAGGAAATCTGGTCTGGAAGATCTCGGCCGATGAATGGCAGGCCGATGAGCGGGAACCCTGGCGATTTGAAGGGTCTCCAGTGGTTCAGGATGGACGGGCATTTGTGATCCACACGCGTACTCGGCCACAACAGGAATTTGCGGTGACGTCTCTGGATTTGGCCACCGGCAAGCGATTGTGGACGCGATCGATCTGCACATCGCGGTCGACGATCAGTGCCCATCTGAACCGGGTGAGTCATCT
The DNA here is from genome assembly GCA_945876035.1 of Schlesneria paludicola DSM 18645. Taxonomy (GTDB): domain Bacteria; phylum Planctomycetota; class Planctomycetia; order Planctomycetales; family Planctomycetaceae; genus Schlesneria; species Schlesneria paludicola_C. Next base: position 33,324 of record CAMCMU010000022.1, read on the forward strand.
CTTGCCAACCTTGGGCGCTGGCAAAATTTTTGTTTCTACCGATGCGGGGGCCATTGTGGCCCTCAATGCGCGAGACGGGGAAATTGAGTGGGCGGTGACCTACGAGAGTCGAATCCCGGCGGATTCCGTTGACCAGTCCGATGATTCAAAGCACGCTTTAGTTCCTGCCATGTTTCACAATGGTTTGGTGTTCGTCGCGCCCAATGATTGCGATCGACTGTTCTGCATTGAGGCGGATTTCGGGCAGGTCCGGTGGCAGAACAGACATCCGCACGGCGAGCGATGGAGGCATCTTCTGGGGGTCATTCAAGACGGCAGCGTTTCCAGACTGATTGTCAGCGGTGACTCACTCTGGTCCATCAACGGAGACACCGGCAAGGTTTTGAACAGGCACCTTGCGACGGAAGCTGTCGACCAAGGATATGGACGCGGGGTGTTGACCCAAGATGCCATATTCTGGCCCACGCGTGAGGCACTACAGATCATTGACACGAAGACCTTTCAGCCGCGACGCAACGTCCTACTGCATACTCCCGACTCGACCAAGACGGGTGGTAACTTGACCATAGCGGCAGGCACCATGCTTGTCTCTCAAGCAGATCAGCTGGTTGCCTACGGCGAGTACGCCCTACTGAAAGAACGATTAAATCGCGGTCTTTCCGTGCATCCAGAAAGTGATGATTTCCGTTTGCGACTGGCGGAGATTGAAGTCGCCGAGGGAAATTGTCAGGCCGCCGTTACCATCGTCCGTGAGCGAGCTCCGGTAAAACATCCAGACCTTTCTTTTCGAGGCGGACCGGATCCCCGCCAACGAGCTCGCCTGCGAGACATCTTCCGGAAGTCTGCCAGCCGGGAGCGAACGGCAGGACATCTGGCGGCAGCGATCCCGTTGTTGACCGAGCAACTGGATCTGACGATTGAGCCTCGTGACAGAGTCAAGCTTCTATTCGAGTTGGCCGGAACAGAACGCGCGGGTCAACGGATTGCAGAGGCCGTTGCGGATTGTCAGCGGATTCTTGATGACGCCACGCTGAGCTCGTTGATGAACTCTGAAAGTACAGCCGGCGCGCGGGCTTCGGCAGAAATCCGCAATCTGATCCACGAGCACGGACGGATCGTTTACGAAGCGATTGAGCGGCGAGCGGAAAACGATTTGTCGGCCAGTATCGCCGCAGGCGATACAGGCCGACTGAGACAGACACTCCAACAATTTCCCAACGCGGAATCGACGGAGCGTGGTTGGTTAGAATTGGCTCAACTCGAACAACAGGCCGGTCACCTTTCCGCGGCCTGCTCGATTCGAGCCCTATTGACTGAGTGGGAACCGATTGCCTTTAACCGTTCTTCTGCGATGGCCTTATGGGCGATCACTCTCGAAAATTGCGGCTATTGGAACACGTCTCAACAAGTCTGGAAACGCCTCGTGGATGAAGTGAGTTTGGATGGTCCGGTACGTCGCGGCGACGTGATTCGTCAAGCCTCCGAGCTCGCTCGGGAGCAATTGTCGCGTGCGGAGTATCGCTCTTTTTTAAGCGAGGACGAATCACCGCCTTCGTTTCTGAATCGATCTTGGAGTGTGAACTGGGGTGGCAACCACATCTCTCGACAGGATGTTCCGGATTCCTCCTCGGTGCAAGCATTCGTTCCCGAGGGGAGTCCTCCGTCAACATCCCATGCCTGTGTGTTGCTCTGTCAAACATTCGGGGCGGAGTCTCTTTTGGAGTGTCGTGATCGCCTGTCGGGGACGCTGCGATGGGATCAAAAAATTTCGGCGAGGCCTCACTGGTTTGCCTATGCGGAGACGTGCCTGCTGGTCGCCAGCGGCCACGAACTCTCCGGACTGACATTAGAGGAGGGTACTCCCCTGTGGCACGTCGTCTTCAGCAGTGAGATGCCGGATACGAAATCGCCCGCGGAAGTTCAGTGCTATTATCATGCCCCGTGGATCCTCAGTTACAGTCGGCATGCGGGCGTCCAACGCATCAATTCACGAACCGGTGAAATCGTCTGGAAATATGCCTGGCCAGGGCGATTGCAAGGCGAATGGCCCTGCGGTCCGCATCGGCTGGGACTGCAAACACTGCATCCCGACAGAACCCTCATGCTGGACATTGCCGCAGGGTCACCGGTGATTGAATTGCCCGGTGTTTCGGAAGCGTGGCGTTCGCCTCCGGTGATGGATCGACTCGGTCGTGTCGTTCTTGTGGCGAATACGCGTCGCGTGGAATGTTATCAAGGAACCAATTCAAAGCCGCGGTGGATCTTTTCTGGGGGGATGTCATTCGCGCATCTCGATCCGGTCATTGGGTTGCAAGGCGACCGGCTATTGCTCACCGTTGATGGAACCACGTTGATCGAGATTGATGCTGAAAACGGCACTCCCAAATGGTCATCAGGCTTAGTTGACCTGCCGTTGGTCGATCCGCCAAGGCAGTTCAGCGTTAGAGAAAATTCCCTGTTTGTTGCCGGGCGTGGCATGCTGAGATGCGTCTCACTGTCGGATGGTCAACGTCTGTGGGAAACTTTTCTGGGCCGTACGGAAGAGCAGTGGCGTACGGTAGCCTGTGGTCCGTTAATTGCCGCATGGCCCCTCTCACCACGAAAGTCACAACCGGTGTCGATCGTCTGGTGCGATGCCCGAACCGGCCAAATCGTGCAACGCACAGCGCTGCCGCTCGAAGCGGATTTTGTGGACGTCATCCGTGACGAACACGGAGTGATTGTCTGCACCGATCGAAGTGTTGCCGCGTTGATTTCATCCCCCCGTAAGGCCATGGCCGCGAGTCACTCCCATGGACAGCCGTAAAGTCATCGAGACTTGCTGTCACGGAGATTAATGCCTTGGCGTGGAAGGTCGATTGCATGCACAACAGACGCGAGAACGATGACCAGACGGACCAACGGACTCTTGAAGGCACGCTGTGTCAAGATCTCGATTCCGTGGATCGCTCGCGTGAAAGCAGCATGCTGATGGGGAAGGCGCCCGCTGCCGTGCCTGGTTTCCGAATTCTCCAGTCTCTCGGAGAGGGAAAATATGGCTCGGTTTGGCTGGCTCGGGAACAAAATACGGGGAAACACGTCGCCATCAAGTTCTATACCCATCGTCGCGGAATCGATTGGTCACTTCTGGGCCGCGAGGTGGAAAAACTCGCCGTTCTTTACACCTCACGTAACATCGTCGGGCTGCTCGCCGTCGGTTGGGATCACGATCCCCCGTACTACGTCATGGAGTATCTGGAAAACGGATCGCTTGCGCCGCGACTGGCGGCCGGCCCACTTTCCTCGCTCGATACGATTCGGATTGCAACGCGAGTCTGCCAAGCTCTGGTTCATGCACACGGCAGTGGAATTTTGCACTGTGACTTAAAACCCGCCAATATTCTTCTCGATCAAGATTTCGAGCCGCGGTTGTGCGACTTTGGACAATCCCGCATGGCGGATGAAAACCGCCATGCCTTGGGCACATTGTATTACATGGCGCCAGAACAAGCGGACCTCAAGGCGGTTCCGGATGCGAGATGGGATGTGTATGCGCTCGGGGCTCTGGTTTATCAGATGTTGACCGGATCGATTCCGTTTCGTACGACGGATACGGATCTACGATTGAGTGCGGCCACGTCTTTGGAACAGAGACTTGGTATTTATCGGCACATCGTCGAACAAGGGCCGAAACCGTGCGAACATCGGCGCGTGGCTGGCGTCGATCAACAGTTGGCAGAAATTGTTGACAGATGCTTGGCATCCGATCCGGCGAAGAGGTTCCCCAATGCCCAAGCGGTGCTCGATCGGCTGATGACACGCGAGCGATCGAGGTCCCGGCGTCCTCTTGTTCTTCTCGGACTGGTCCTCCCTTTATTGTTGATCTTCGCCATCGCTCCGCTGGCGGATCAAGCCATGCGTGATGCCATCAACACGACACAACGCAGTTTGAGCAAGCGGGCGTTGGAGAGTGATGTGCTGACCGTCAACCTCTTGTCTGAGAGCATCAAACGCGACATCGACGATCGTTTGGCAGAATTGGATTCGATCGCCTCCGCGCAGGACCTGCGCACGTCTGTCATCGAATTCGCCTCAAAGCCGATGGATGCGCGAGGTCCCTTGTGGGATCTCCTTGACGGCATCAAGAAAGAAAATGATAAACGGTGGACCCGACTGGAGAGACCGGCGGATGATAGTTGGTTTCTGTTAGACGCCAATGGCTTCCAGCGTTGGCGAGACGTACGCAGCCTGTCTCTGGATCGCTCGTTTGCGTATCGCGATTATTTTCACGGAGGCGGATTTCATTATTCTGAAGGGAACGTGCCGTTGGGTTTGTCGCCGATCACGTCGGCTTACGTCTGCGTTCCCTATCGCGGAACCACCCAGCAACACGACTTGATTGCGCTTGCGGTCCCGGTGTTTTCGCTGGATGACGACGCACAGGTGATTGGAGTTTTGGCGAGATCACTCTCGCTCAGTAGCTTGCTTCTCGATTACGAAAAGAGCCTACGGTCACAGCGTGTCGATGAGGTGGAACGCAAATTTGCGATCGTTGATAGCCGGCTGATTGGGGGTACGAGGCAGTGGAAACTATTGGCTCATGGCTGGATGACGAAGGACAATCTGGACCGACTCCACAAGCAAGATCCAAACGGCATCGAGAAGCTGAGTCTGTCCGACGTTGCCGATCAGGAAGTCCTGTCCGATCTTGAGTTGCTGGTGCAGTCGACGGAATCCGGTGAAGATCGACACGATTTTGATCGTACCGAGAGCTACATCGATCCTGTCGGACAACTGGATTCCAACACCTATGGCGGCGAATGGTTGGCGGCCTTCAGTCCGATTGGCAAACGCGGCTGGGTGGCCATCGTTCAAGAACGGAAGGAACCTGTTCTGCGGCCTGTCGAGCAACTGGAATCCCGCCTGATGGCGTGGGCGCTGGGAGCCGTTTTTGTTGTGGTCGCCCTTGTTGGTGGATCCTGGTGGTTGATCGTGATGCTGATTAACGACTGGGGTCTACGTTGGATCTGTTTTTGGCGTCGTCCAGTACACAGCGCGAGGGGGAATACGTTGTCCATGACAAGCAAGGGGGCCGATAGTGCTTGAACTCCTGATGCAAGGTGTGCCGACCTCCGATGTACAGCGGATGCTGCTGCTGCCAGGAAAAACATATGCCATCGGCCGCGATGCCACGTCCAACATTTCGGTACCGTGGGAACGACTTCTTTCGCGGCGGCATGCGCATCTCAACGTTTATCCTGACCACGTGCAGATCCATCGGCTTTCCTCCGCACGCAATCCGCTGTTCTTTTCCGGAGAGTCCGTCGAGTCGTGTCGTGTCGAAATCGGGCAACACTTTGTCATCGGTACAACTTCATTCTCTCTTCTCGAGATTGAGTCCGCCGATTCGGCTGTTGTCCCGCCGGTCGAAGAGATTGCCTTCAAGCCCCAAGAGTTACGAAAAACACGGTATCAGGATCCGGAAAACAGGCTTGAAGTTCTGACGCATCTTCCCGAAGTGATTTCCGGCGCCGCGACGGATGGCGAGCTGTTCCATCGATTGGTCAATTTGGTTCTCAAGGGTGTGGTTCATGCGGAGGCGGTGGCGATTGTCGCCGCCGACGGTGCCGCGATTGTCAACATGCTTCATTGGGACCGTCGCCGTGAAACCGCCGGCGCGTTTCATCCGTCGCATCGATTGGTTGTCGAAGCCTTGGAACGTCGGCATGCAAGTGTCCTCCACATTTGGGAAAAAAATGCACCTCAGCAGCACGATCAAACACTGATTCAAGAATTCGACTGGGCCTTTTGCACACCTGTGCCAGGCCTCACCACCTCACCTACGGGGATTTATATTGCCGGTCGGATGGGAAAGACATGTGTTCCGGGAACCACTCTGTCTGATGCGTTGCTGCTGGAGGCGGATGTGAAATTCGTGGAGTTGATCGCCGAGATCATAAGTGCGGTGGTTCGTGCGCGGCGATTCGAGCGACAAAAAGCAGGGCTGCGGCAATTTTTCGCGGCTCCCGTATTGGCCGCCCTCGGCGATGAACTCGACACCACCTTGCTCGAGCCGAGTGAATGTGATGTCACAGTCATGTTTTGCGATCTCCGAGGATTTAGTCAACGTGCGGAACATGAGTCTGAAGATTTGATTGGCCTGTTGGAAAGAGTCAGTCGGGCATTAGGCGTGATGACGCACAACATTCTTGCTCACGGCGGCGTGACCGGCGACTTTCAAGGAGATGCCGCACTCGGCTTTTGGGGCTGGCCGTTTCCTTCGCCCGATGCCGCCGTGCATGCCTGCCGGGCCGCTCTGGCTATTCGCGCGGCATTTTCCAAGGCTGCGGCAGCGAAAAACCATCCTCTGGCTGACTTTGCGATGGGAATCGGAATCGCGCACGGTCGCGCTGTTGCCGGAAAAATTGGAACGGCAGAACAAGTCAAAGTCACCGTATTTGGTCCGGTCGTCAATCTGGCAAGCCGATTGGAGAGTATGTCCAAACAGCTTCGCGTTCCGATCGTTCTTGATGAAGCCACAGCAAACATTATTCGATTGCGTTTGCCCCATTCGGAAGGTCGTCTGCGTCGGCTCGCTCGAGTACTCCCCTACGGAATGAAAACGCCCCTCGTTGTCAGCGAACTGCTCCCTTCGGAATCGGAGTTTCCGGAGTTGACCAATGCGCATGTCGCCGAATACGAACGTGGTGTCGAGTGCTTCATTGAGGGGCGATGGGACCTCGCCTATCGACTTCTTCACGGTATGCCTGCGAGTGACCGAGCGCAAGACTTTTTGATGCAACACATCGTGCAGCACAATCGCAGTTGCCCCAAGGATTGGACTGGAACGATCTGCTTGCCCGTCAAGTAAGGAACCCCGTCACGTCAGGAAAGGGTACGGCGGCGACGACGCGTGTGTTGATTTCTACGAACAAACAAGCGAGAAATATGTCCACACGCAAGAGATCCGCGGTCGTTTGAGATTTTTAGTGTTAGACATCGGCCAATACGGAACCGCGGAAGGCTTCTAAAATCGTCCCGTCCGGATTCATTTGAGTGGGTGAAGGCACGACAACGGGACTCTGCATTCTCTCTGATTTCTGTGGAAGATGAGCATGGTTGTCGACTTTCAATCGCATTTGGCGGCGAGTCTCGAAGAGATTAAACGACAAGGTCTGTATAAGGCGGAACGCGTGATCTCGACGCCGCAGGGGACATTTATTCAGGTCGCTGGCGGCCGAAAAGTACTCAACCTTTGCGCCAACAATTATTTGGGATTGGCGCAACATTCAACGGTTCGCGACGCCGCTCGGCAAGCCCTCGACGAGTGGGGATATGGCTGCGCCTCTGTCCGATTTATCTGCGGCACGCTGGGGATTCACAAAGCTCTCGAATCCAAGTTGTCGACGTTTTTACAAACGGACGACACGATACTGTATTCGAGCTGTTTCGATGCCAATGGCGGACTGTTTGAAACGCTGCTGGGGCCCGACGATGCCGTCATTTCCGATGAACTCAATCATGCAAGCATCATTGACGGAATTCGACTCTGTAAGGCGCACAGATTTCGCTACAAGAACAACGACATGGGAGACCTCGAAACACAATTGAAAGAAGCGGATAAATCAAAGGCTCGATTCAAGCTAATCGCCACGGATGGGGTCTTCTCGATGGATGGCACAATCGCCAATCTGAGCGCCATTTGTGAGTTAGCCGACTCCTACAAGGCACTGGTGATGGTCGATGACTCGCATGCCGTCGGCTTTACGGGCTCCAGCGGTCGAGGAACACACGAACTGCATGGCGTGGTGGACCGGATTGATCTCCTGACGGGAACCCTCGGCAAGGCGTTGGGAGGAGGCAGTGGGGGCTACACGAGTGGTCGCCGAGAGATTGTGGAATACTTGCGTCAGCGTTCTCGCCCCTATTTGTTTTCGAACACTCTCGCTCCAGCGATTGCGGCAGGATCCATCGCGGCGATCGATCTGCTAACTCAATCGACCGACCTTCGCGACAAACTCGCAGAGAATACCACGTTCTTCCGCAGCGCCATCTCCGCCCTCGGATACTCCATCGTTCAAGGAACTCATCCGATCATTCCGATCATGCTTGGTGAAGCATCCCTTGCGACAACGGTTTCCCAAGCCATGCTGGAAAAAGGAGTGTACGTTGTGGCCTTTAGTTATCCTGTCGTACCACACGGCAAAGCCCGCATCAGGACCCAGATCTCGGCAAGTCATTCCAGGTCCGATTTGGAATTTGCCATCGATTGCTTCCGTGAAGTCCGTCGTGAGCTCGGCATGTAATTGGTCTCGACCCGAAACAGTCCTCACAGACAGGCACCTGATCGAGCTACCGGCGGTGACTCACTTTTGTATTTTTTGAAAGTCCGGCGGAACGGTTACGACACTTTGCGGTAGACTCGATTGGCTCTAAGATCTGTTGTCATTGTAATCTCCTCGATGATCGAAACCCGCGATGCCCTCATTCCTGTATTGCTTGAACACCAGCACCATTCGTCCGACACCAATCTTGGACAAGATTCGCATCGCCAGCGAGGTCGGCTATTCGGCGATCGAGCTCTGGCACGATGACATTGAGGCTTTTATTGCGGCTGGGGGAAAGCTTTCGGACATTAAACGGGCTTTGGACGATGCGGGCCTCGCTCTTCCGACGACAATTTATTTACGAGGCTGGTGCGATACAACGGGCGACGAGCACGCCTCGAATCTCGACGAATGCAAGCGCCGGCTTGAGCAGGCGGCCACGCTGGGCGCGATTCATGCCATTGCCAGCCCACCGAGCGGCAAAGTCGATCTCGAACTAGCCGCACGAAATTATCGCGAATTGATCGCAGTCGGCCTCTCCTTTGGAGTCAAGCCGGCGATGGAGTATCTCGGTTTTGTCGAGCAATTGAATTCGATTCCGTCTGCCGTGGAAGTGATGGACCTTGCCGCTCATCCTCAAGCCACGATCATCGTCGATCCGTTCCACAACTTTCGAGGTGGCGGCGACTTTATGGCTTTGGCAAACCTGCGACACGAACAAATCGCCATTAGCCACTTTAACGATACTCCCGCCTCGCCTTCTCGCTTCGAGCAACATGACCATAGTCGGGTCTATCCGGGCGAAGGTCATTTGAATCTGAGGCAATGGTGTGCCCTCCTGAAGCAAATTGGCTATGACCGCTGGTTGTCACTCGAACTGTTTCGTGAAGATCTTTGGGCGCGAGATCCACGTGACGTTGCCCAACGGGGACTTGATGCGATGCGTTTGATTGCGGAAACGTGATGGGTCAATCTGCGGTTCCCAGAGCCAACCCAACTCTAGACTGCGTTCCTCGTTGCGAGGTTTAAACGTCAGGATCACGACAGACGCTGACGTTCCCCAAGGGGGTTCAGGGGACGACTTGAAAACAGAAATTGCGTCTGCGTGTTTAGAGATATTCCTGCAGTCCCTTTTTTTCGAGCTCGCTGATCAAGAGCCGCAACGATCCTTCGTCGCGTTTGTCGGCCACGAGCGTCGCTGTCGGAGTATGCACGATGATCAAATCCTGAATACCGACGGTAGCCACCAAATGATCGCCCGTGGTTTTGACAATGCATCCCGACGTACTCACGGTACAAACCAGTCCGTCGAGAGTATTCGCCGTCTCATCGGACGCGATCAGCCGACTGAGGGCGTGCCAGCTTCCCACATCGTCCCAAAGGAACGGAGCCTTGAGCACACACACAGGAGACGCTTTTTCAAGAACGGCATAGTCAATGGAGATCGAAGGCATCGATGGAAATTCGGCCTCCAGACGTTCACACCATAATGGTTTATGGAGGCTCACTCGAAGACTCTCCAAAATGGCATGTACTTCGGGAGCCCATTTTTTGATCGCGTCCAGAATGGCTTGGGCTCGCCAAACAAAAATACCAGAATTCCAGTAATATTCTCCGGATTCCAAGTAGTGTAATGCGGTCCCTCGGTCCGGCTTTTCTTGAAAGCTGATGACCTGACAAACATCCGTGGCTTCGACGCTTGCAACAGGGACTCCCCGACGAATGTAACCAAATCCAGTCGCGGGTGTTGTGGGTTGCACACCCAACAGCATCAACGTTTCCGGAAATTGAATGACCGTCTCGACCGCCTGTTTTACCGCACCCTGAAACAAGAGGGCCGTTTCGATCACATGATCGGCCGGCATCACCAGCATCGTTGCCTCGGGATCAACGGCCAAAAGTTGAATGGCCGCCAAGCCGATACACGGTGCCGTGTTTCTCGCGCAGGGTTCCACCAAAATATGAGTCGACGGAATGTTGGGAAGTTGTCGTGCTGTTTCAGAAGCCAGCGCCGCGTTGGTGATTACCCAAATTCGTTCGGGCGGTATCAGCGGAGAGCATCGCCCGGCCGTCTCCTGAATTAACGTCTTTTCACCGGTCAACTTCAGAAACTGTTTAGGAAGTTCCCGGCGACTTTGCGGCCAGAACCGCGTACCACTTCCTCCGGCGAGGATGATTGCATGTAACATCAACGGTCTCTTCAATTCAGGTCCGGCGGAATTACCAGCGAAGTCAAATGCCTCGCGATCAGTGTTTCGCACGAGTGCTTGATTTTTTACGAACTTTCCCCATCATGCGGGGGGTGAGGTAATCATGTCAAATCAGTCTTCAGATGAACTTGAACAATCCTTGAACGCCATTCGGATCGCGGTGGAACGTGGTCAACTGACCGACTCCGCCGCGGAGAATCTGAATCGCTGGTTGCGCGAATCCTATTACGCAGAATATCGTCAGGCTCTTCATCGACTCGTTAGTCAGAGTAATTTCGATGAATTAGATCGGCTGTTTTGGGAGCGGATCCCGTTCGGGACCGGAGGCCGACGAGGGCCGATGGCGGACTTTGGCTCGGCGACAATTAATGCAAGAACCATCGCCGAGTCCGCCTATGGACTCGGCGAGTATGTCAAGAGATTTCGAAATCGCTTGACGGATTCACGGCAGTCGTCGCCGCCTCATGCAGTCGTCGCATTCGATTCCCGGCATCGCTCCTTGGAATTTGCTCAAGGGACAGCCACGGTCTTAGCCGCGTCGGGGTTCCTGGTTTTCCTGTTTTCTGAACCTCGTTCAACACCCGAATTATCCTTCGCGGTGCGTTACCTGCAGTGCGATGCGGGCGTGATGATTTCCGCATCGCACAATCCGCCAACCGACAATGGATTTAAGGCATATTGGTCGAACGGCGGGCAGGTATTGCCTCCGCACGATGCGGGAATTATCGCCTGTGTCGATGCGGCAACCGAGATTACAAAACTCAATTTCCACGAGGGGGTTCGAAACGGGCGAATTGTCCTGCTGGGCCCGACCGTTGACTCGGCTTACGTGGATGCGGTCTGCGCCTTGAGTCTTTCGTCTGAACGAGCCGTCCGAGCGCTTTATACACCCTTACATGGTGTTGGTGAATCGTCGGTGTTTCGGGTGATTCGTCAATTGGGCTTTGAGGGCGTCACAATTTTTGAGGCACAACGATCACTTGACGGAGATTTCCCCAACGTTCCTGATCATCTCCCCAATCCCGAACGAAGCGAAGTCTTCATCCCGGCAATTCAAGAAGCAGAGTTAATCGATGCCGAATTAATCCTTGCCTCCGATCCCGATGCAGACCGCTTAGCTGTTGCCGTCCGCGATGCGACGGGACACTTTGTGATCTTGTCTGGAAACCAACTAGGGGCCCTGCTGACGGACTATGTTTTGAGTCGCAGAGCTCTCCAAGGCTCGATGACGCCAGAGCATTTTGTTGTCGAAACACTTGTCACAACTCCTCTGATTCAAGCGATTGCCACCGACTACGGTCTCGCGATCGTTAGCGATGTATTGGTCGGATTCAAACACATCGCTGCGGAAGTCGATGCTCGTGGAGTTGAGCGATTTGTGTTTGCCGCGGAAGAATCGATTGGATTTATGGCAGGAGACTATTGCCGTGATAAGGACGGTGCCATCGGAGCAATTTATGTTTTGGAACTCGCTGCGCAACTCAAACGACAGAACCGAACATTGCTTGACCAACTGTGTGTCTTGCATTCCAAGTATGGCTTCCACTACGAATTAACGCGGTCAATCACCTGCACCGGATCGACGGGACGTCGACGTATCGAGCATTTGATGCACAGGCTTCGCGATCAACCACCCCGATCAGTCGGTTGCTGTCGATTCGAGTCGGTCCGCGATTTCCTGAGAGGCGAAACGCGTCAACTTCCGTCCAATGAGAAGAGTGAATCGCGGAATCATCCATCTGGAGACATGCTGATGTTTGAGGGTATGAGTGGTGATCATTGCCTGACCATCGCCATTCGTCCTTCAGGAACCGAACCCAAATTGAAGCTTTACGGTTTTATCAGGACATCGCCCGATCGGAGTTCTTTGGCCAATCAGGAACAGGCCCGTTCGAGTCTGACCGACGTGATGATCGAAATGGAATCATGGCTGTTGACGGACCATGGAATGGCGGAAGCGAGTGATCAACGGCGGTTGTGATCGCCAAGCCCCCCCCAAAGGAGAAGACGCCGAGGCGAAAGAGACTCGTCGCGTCTCTTTCCCGATCGAGCATTGACGACTCCTTCGATCCCTCACAGTGTTTTGGTTTTCGCCGCCCCACGAATTCGCCGAGCGCGATGACGAAAGCGAGCCTGATCCACAGTTTTCGGATCGGGCTCGGATTGCGGTGGATCGATTCCGTCATTGTGCTCTTGGAAATCCCGCTGATTCTCCGACTGTTGCCGATCTCATTTCGGTGCCGCCATGATTGATCACGTCGATCAATTGGCGCAAACGGGCGGTATCGCGACGGTTGAGGTGCAAAGCAATACGGGGAAGATCTGACAAGTGCTCCTGATCCATTTCATCAGGAGCGGCCTGTGTTCTTTCGATACGGCCACTCTCGAGGATGTCTCTGAATTCTTCGTTGATCCGATTCAGCAACGCGTCATCGATGGGCGTATGCAGTCGCATGACAAGCCGCTCGTGAAGAGAGCGTATGCTGTCAAAAACCGTATCGAACGTCCGTATTTCATCGACCGCCTCGTCGACAGAATCCGTGATGCGTAGCAGCGACAAATCAGGCGCACTGAGCATGTTTCTGTCCAATAATAGCTCGCGAACGAACTCGTACCAAGCCTTCCAATAGGTTCCACCGGGTGCATCGATACGGATGATTGGCAGCGGATCTCGCTTGCCGGTCTGGAGCAGTGTCAGAACTTCAAAAAGTTCGTCTTGAGTGCCGAATCCACCGGGGAAGAAAACCACCGCGTGAACCTCTATGTCGAACATCAGTTTGCGAGTGAAAAAGAATCGGAAGGTCAGCCGTTTGTCGGCAGGAATGATGGTCGAATTCGCCTCCTCTTCGAACGGCAGCATAATTTTCACGCCCATCGACATCGTCGGGCCCGCACCAACGTGTGCCGCTTCCAGGATGCCTCCTCCGGCACCTGTCACGATGATCCATCCGGCCTCCGCCATTCGACGGCCAAAGGCAACCGATGCCACATAGTCAGGATGATCCGTTGGCGTGCGCGACGAGCCAAAAACCGTCACCTTATTTTATACGTCGATAGGGCCTGAAAATTTTCAAGGCGTCACGCAGTTCCCGGATCGCTCGGCAGAGCAATTTCAAGTCGCCCAGTGAAGCCTGATCGCGTTGCCGTTTGTCCGCCGTGTGCTTGACGTCCGCAATCCAGTGCGTGCGGCCATCTGATTCGGAAGTCCCGCCGGAAAGTGGTGTCGATGCGGCTATCACGACGCTCCGCCATCGGGGAATAAAAGCGGGGACGAGCTCACGAGTGACGTGGCCCGAAAACGGTCATCCATCAACGGCGTCGACCGCTTCTGCTCGAGTTTCATAAATCGCCCACAACGTGTCCAAGGCGGTCAGTTTCAGTACATTTCGTGCCGTTTCGCTCGGCCCCGAAAGAACCATCTCGCCGCCTCGACTCTTCACCGCCGTATGGCATCGCAACAAGAGTGCCAGAAAGGCCGATCCGAAAAATTTGACTTGGCTGAGATCAATCACCGCCATTGGTGATGCGGCCGATTTGAGCGGCTCCATCACAATCACAGCCGCCTCTTCAATCAATTCCCAAGGCATCTGTTCCACATTAGGAGAGGGGGTAATGATCACGGTATTTCCGTGCCACTCCAACCGAAAGTCATCACTGGGTAAGGTCATGTTTCATGATCCATCGCGGTATTTTTTTTGATGTGTTGCTTCACGCCGCACATCGGCAGGCCGAATTCAGGGAACTCCTGACAAAACTCCCATCTGCTCCGTCAGTCTTCATAACTCCCCTCTGGACTTATCCTCAATCGCTCACATTGCAGCAAGCCTGAAAAAAACAGACGGGTCTGATAGGGGCCACGTTCGATTTGGGAAACAGCCGTCGCCTGATCTGTCATCCACGTTTTTCAGGGAATTCCTGACCGGAGGAAATGCACCAAAGGCGGGCCGCAATACCGCGGCCAAATCTTTTTGGGTGTTCGTCGTTCGTTGCCAAACAATCCCGACCGATGCGACGAGAGTCAGCCGGCAATTCCTGCAGAAATCGCCTGTGACATCGGAAGCTCAAGATGTCGAATCGGCCTCGAAGCGTGAACAGACAATGATACGGCTCATGCCTCACGGTGGCTTGCGAGCCCTTCCCCGAACGGCCAACGAAAAGAAGTCCCCTGACACGGCTGAGGCGGAGTCAGCCGCTGGCAAAAACTCTCTGGCGTGAAACGGCATCTCGACCATTTGCTGCGTCGGGTGTTCCTTGATTTTCGGTGATGACCGGCGTTCACTCGTTTGACATGCGACCGCGGATGAGTCATCGGAGTCTTGTACTTTTTTCTGGCCAATCCGTAGAATGGCGGGGCTGAATTTCTGTCGCAATTGTGGCAGCTCGGCGAATGCTTCGGAATTGCCCTAGGTCTATAGAATATGAGCGAAATCGGACTTCTTTTGCTGTTCTCGATCGCCTCACCGATGGCTGTTGGCGATGTGGACTTTTCGCATGATATCGTTCCAATTCTTCAGCAACACTGCGCAAAGTGTCATACGGGCGATCAAAAAAAAGGGGGCTTGTCGTTCAACACGCGGGAGTCAACGCTGTTGGGGGGCGAGTCCGGAAAAGTGCTCATCCCGGGGAACAGCGTGGAAAGCGAACTCATCCGGCGGCTGACCAGTGACGATGTGGGTTTCAAAATGCCACCGGAGGGACCTCCCGTTCCATTCGAAACAATTGCCTTATTGAAATCGTGGATCGATGCCGGAATGTCTTGGGAGCGTGGTTTTACATTTGGGCCGCGTGGCTACGAACCGCCGCTCCAACCGAGAGCCCCCGAATTACCGCCCGTCATCGACGGACGATCTCATCCGGTCGATCGATTGATCGATACTTATCTTGTCTCAAAAAGCCGTTCGCGACCGCTGTCGATTGATGACGCCACATTTTTCAGGCGGATTCATCTAGATTTGGTGGGATTGTTGCCGCAACCGGCAGACCTTGGAATCTTTCTTGATGATCAGAGGCCGGAAAAGCGCACTCGCATCGCTCGTGAGTTACTCTCTCGTGACATGGATTATGCCGAAAATTGGCTGACGTTTTGGAATGATCTGCTCCGTAACGACTACTCCGGGACAGGTTTCATCACGGGGGGACGGAAGCAAATCACGCAGTGGCTTTATGAGGCACTGGTGACGAACATGCCTTACGATCAATTCGTGAGAGAACTGATTGCACCACCAACGCCGAACAGTGCAGGATTTGGTGAAGGGATTCGTTGGCGGGGCGAAGTCAGTGCAGGGCAGACGGTCGAAATTCAATTTGCCCAAAGTGTGGGGCAAGCGTTCCTCGGGATCAACTTAAAATGCGCGTCGTGTCACGACAGTTTCGTCGATCGCTGGACGCTTGAGGAAGCGTATGGACTCGCTGCCGTTTACTCAGAGAATCCGCTCGAAATTCATCGCTGTGACAAGCCTTTAGGCAAACAGGCGCGCGCGGCCTGGCTCTTCCCCGAACTCGGTGAGATCGACGCATTGGCGCCGCAGCCCGAGCGGCTCAAGCAACTCGCGAACCTGATGACGCATCCCGAAAACGGTCGTTTTCCGCGGACGATCATCAACCGTCTGTGGCATCGTCTCATGGGCCGCGGATTGGTTTATCCGAACGACGCCATGCAGACGGAGCCCTGGAACACCGACTTGCTCGATTACCTCGCGAGTGACCTCGTGAATCACAAATATGATCTGAAGCAGAGTCTGGAATTGATCGTCACGTCACAGGCGTATCAATCGCAATCTCAGATCGTGACGCAATTCACAGACGATGTCGGCTACGTCTATGCCGGTCCGCGAGCCAAGCGAATGACGGCAGAGCAGTTCATCGACACCGTGTGGCAGTTAACGGAATCCGCACCGGGAGGCTACGACGCACAAATCATTCGCGGCAAACGATCCCGCAACGGGACACGCCGAGGCTCGCTCGTCGGCCAGTGGATTTGGGGTTCCCCAGACTCTCAAACGGCTCTCGGTACTGAAGCGTTTGCATTTCAGACGACGTGGGATTTAAAGTCCGTTCCGCAACAGGCCGTGGCCGTGATCACCTGCGACAACAGTTACGTCCTGTATCTGAACGGAGCCCGAGTCGACGCCGGCAAGAATTGGGAACAGCCGCAGGCCCTGTTGATCACTTCGCAACTCCGTGCGGGTGCCAATGAAATTTTGGTCGTCGGTAAAAACGAGGGCACATCGCCAAACCCGGCTGGATTATTTTGCGAACTGCAAGTCTGCACCGCCGACGGAGAAATTCTTTCACTGGGCTCTAACGAATCTTGGTCATGCTCGAATTCGATTCCCAGCGACAATGGCAATTACCCGACAGCACCGACCGATTGGCGGCCGGCAACTCTCATTACCCAGCATCAGGTATGGTCGAATTCCCTAGAATCGGTGCTCATTTCGATGCTCGATCAAGCGTCGCAGTCCAGACCCACGATGGTCCGAGCGGCCCTGATTAAAGGGGATGCGTTGATGAAGTCGCTGGGTCGTCCCAACCGCGACCAGATCGTCAGCGTCCGCCCGGAGATACTCACGACGCTGGAAGCCATCGACCTCTCCAACGGTCAAACACTGGCAAACTACTTGAATCGTGGAGCCACCCGTCTGCGGGACCGCACGTGGGATTCTGTACCTGCTTTTGCCAAGTGGCTCTATCGCTACGCAGTCAGTCGCGACCCGTCGCCTCTGGAATTACAGATCCTCAGTAACGCCTTGGGCGAGACGCTGACCGAACAGGGGATCGAAGACATTCTGTGGGCCGTCATCATGCTACCCGAGTTTCAATTGGTGAGATAAACAACATGCACGAAACACGTCGTCAGTTCCTTCAACAGCTTGCAGCAGGCAGTACCGCAGCGATGACCGCTGGTGAACCGAGACGTCTCTTTGCAACAGCTGCTGGTGAAGAGATCGAGCAGCCGAAGTCCACGGCGGACGCATGCATCTTGCTGTGGATGGGAGGCGGCATGGGCGCGCCCGATACTTGGGATCCGAAAACCTACGTCCCCTTTGAGGTCGGTCTGCCCATCGAACGCGTTCTCAGCACATTCCCGGCGATCGATACGGTGGTCGATACCATCAAAATCTCGCAGGGGCTTGAGCATCTGGCACAGATCATGGACAGGGCGACCCTCATCCGCTCACATGTTCAGCCCGACTTGGGGAACATCCTCCATTCGCGGCATCAGTACCATTGGCATACGGGCTATGTCCCGCCTCAAACGGTGGCCTGTCCTCATCTCGGAGCGTGGATCGCACGCGTGCTTGGCCCGCAGAACCCGGTGATCCCGCCGTTTATTAACATCGGACAACGGCTGGAAGGAGTCGGTGAGCAGGAAGAGTTAAAAGCCTTCACCACGGCGGGGTTCTTCGGTACCGAATTCGGTCCGATGAATCTGCCCTTCGCCGAAGAGGCCGCTCAATCGGTAAAGCCGCCCAAAGGAATGGTCCCTGATCGCTTCGAGAGCCGCTACAGACTCTATCAAAAACTGGTCGATGGCACGCCGCAGCGTGAGCTGCTCAGCCATCACCAACGGGAGTCGATTGTCCGCTCGATGGATCATGCTTATCGGTTACTCAATTCCCCTGAGCGAACCGCGTTTGACATCTCTCAGGAACCGAAAGAGAGCTTCGAGAAGTACGATACCGGCCGCTTCGGTCGAGGCTGTTTGCTCGCTCGACGCCTTGTCGAATCGGGAGCGAGATTCGTTGAAGTGACCACCGAATACGTGCCATTTTTCAATTGGGACACGCACGCCAACGGACACACGACGCTGGTGGACATGAAGAAACAGATCGACCGCCCGATCTCGCAACTCGTGCTCGATCTGGAATCGCGAGGGCTCCTTGATCGAACGCTTGTGATCATCGCGAGCGAATTCAGTCGTGATATGATGGTCGAGGGTCAGCCTGGCTCGAAGGCCAAAGATCAGACGACGGAAAACGTCGATGCCTTCCAAGAACTGAAGCACTACGGCTTGCACCGCCATTTCACAGGAGGCTCGTCCGTAGTGATGTTCGGCGGCGGAATGAAACGGGGATTCGTGTACGGCAAGACAAATCCGGAACGACCCTGTATTGCCATCGAGAATCCGGTCAGCGTGAGTGACCTGCATGCAACCATTTTCACCGCGATGGGTATCAGCCCTAAAACCGCCTTTGATGTCGAGAAGCGACCGTTTTATGCCACCGAAGATGGAAAAGGGACCGCGGTCATGCCTCTATTCGCATAACGGTCGTCCGCAAGTCCACGGTTATGCGAATCTCGCGGAAGTATTGGGTGGCCCCCAAGTTGTCTTCATGTGCCGTAAACCTGTGTGATGTCAGGAATCCCCGTCGGTTCACGCCGGCATCAATGATTGCTCCGCCAACCGCCGCCGAATCAATTCAAAACTGAGGCACAGCCCAACAGCCGATCTCTTGGGAATGGGCTTGCCATCATGGCCCGACACGAAGCACAGATCTGGATTCTTTTAGACAAATCCACGTTTGGATCAGGTGACTGGCGAGTCGTGTTTCTGATATCCGCCGATGCGCAACAGAAACAGCCCCCCGCTTCAAGATCATAGCGGCATGACCTGTCCAGCGTTGGCCGTGCGGCTCTGTCAGTTGATCGCCGACGGCGTCTGCGGCGTCGGCGTCAGACCAAGCGGCTTCATCCACCAGCGGCCGTTTTCTTGAATTCAAGAATCGATCGTGTCGAGTCCCCGCTATCGCTCTCAAATTTCGAGTGCTAGGGTTTTAAGTCCAAGTGCTGGTCGCTAGCATACCTCGCGCGACATTTTGTCTCGTATTTTATTAAGGATAAAGCAACCGATGCGAATTCTTTGGGATCTGATTGCGAGTGGCCCTCAATGGAATCGCCTCGGTGCCATCGCAATTTCCGGTCTGTTGTTGTCGGCAGTGTGGTCAGCGTTCGCAAGCGATTTTCGGATGCTTTCGTGCTGTACCGTGA
The DNA here is from genome assembly GCA_945876035.1 of Schlesneria paludicola DSM 18645. Classification (GTDB taxonomy): domain Bacteria; phylum Planctomycetota; class Planctomycetia; order Planctomycetales; family Planctomycetaceae; genus Schlesneria; species Schlesneria paludicola_C. Next base: position 52,831 of record CAMCMU010000022.1, read on the forward strand.
TCTGCAGCGCCGGCGATTCAAGAACGCTGGAGTCGTCTCGAACCATTGATGTCGGAGCCTTGTCCGGATTGCAAGAAGAACTTTTCGACGTGTTTTTTGACCCGCAACGTCAGCGAGATGTCGTGGGAAAAAAACTCCGCCGTTCTGACGACGACGGCCAAATATTCGGTGTCCTGAATCCGAACAACGAAACGAGGAAACGTCAGACAGAACGCCTGTTGGCATTGAAATTTTCTGCTCCTCAAGATGCCGATTCGGTTGCGGCTCAAAAACAATTGAATCGTCCGATCAAAATTGTCGAGCCTCTGCGACTTTCCTTGGATGACCTTTCTGCGGTGAGGACCCCATTCGGTGAACCGAATGACTACAAGCCTTGGATTGTCCGACTCAAGAATGGCGAGTTATTGCTTGTGGCCTTCTGCTTCGGCGGAATTTCCCGCGATCAGCTTCCCAAGGGGGCTCTCTTTTTTGAGCGAGCAGTTTTTTGGCGATCAAGGGACGACGGGCAAACGTGGAGTTCTCGTGAAGAGCGAATGGATCTTCACGGTCGTGAATTTGCAATCACGTCCCTTTCCGATGGCACTCTGATCATGCCCTGCCAATTACTCCGTGATGATTCGTCAAATCAGGCGGGCCATAGTTACAGCAAGATTTTTCGTTCGGTCGATGGTGGCCACGTTTGGACCGAAACACGGATCGGGCCGGAGGGGTTTCCGGAAAAGGCGCAGACTGCAGTCGACTGGAATGCCATCGAATTTCCGGATGCGGACCATCCCGGAAAAACGATTGTTCAGTTAGGGGTCAGTATGCAATTTGGAGGTCACGCCGCGGCGGATCATGTTTATTTGTGGCGTTCGCGTGATAGCGGCGCAACGTGGGACAAATCCTTCAACCCCGAGACCGATCACTGGAGCGACGTTGACGGGTTTTGTTCACAGACAACGACCTATCGCACGGCTTCAGGGAGCCTGTTCCATCCGGTTCGAGTCGATGCCACCGGACCTCATTGGGAATTGCCAGCGATTGCCGGTTTTGAACGACGTTCTGGCGATCAGGATGACCGGACCATGCTCTGGAAGTCGACGGACAATGGTCGGAGCTTTCATAAACACAAAGATGGAGGCCGATTCGGGACTTACGGAGAAATGTACCCCCGCTTTTTGAGACTACAAGACCAGCGACTGCTGCTGACATTTACGGTTCGCAGCAATTCGACAGATGGATCGCCGCTGGGACTTCGTGGCCTCATCAGCACGGATGACGGCGAGACATGGGACTTTCAACATGATCGAATTGTGCTCTCTGACCGCAACCATGGCACGAGTGGTGGCGGCTTCGGAAACACCATTCAGTGTGCTGATCAATCACTGATCTCCTGTTACAGCTATCGCGGCGAAGATCGTAAGACACACATCGAGACTGTCCGATGGAATCTTCCCGCCACGCGTGAATGACCACAAAAAAACTTTGGCCGCCTCAATTTGAGGCGTTTCTACAACACGTCGAGGAAACACAAATGTCGCGTCGCACCGTCTATTTCAGTGGCAAGTTTGTTCCGGAAACAGAAGCTCGTGTTTCGATTTTCGATTCGGCGCTCATGTTTGGCGATATGGCTTTTGAAATGACTCGGACATACAACCGCAAGCCCTTCAAGCTGCGCGAGCATTTGGAACGCCTCTACGGTTCCCTCAAACTGATGGAGATCCATTGTGGTTTGAGCATTGATGAGATGGAACGACTGACCCTGGAGACACTGGAGAGAAATCTGCCGACCGAGTCTGAAGATATGGACTGGCAGATCATGCACGATGTTTCCAGAGGCCCGATGGAAATCTATCGAACCTCTTTTCCTGAAGGAATCGGCCCGACGGTATCGATCAATTGCTGGCCACAGATCACCCATATGGGAGGCTTCGCATCGAAATACGTCAGTGGAGTGTCGCTCGTCATTCCCGCGCAGCAAACCCTCTCCGCACATCAGGTTGATCCCAAGGCCAAAACTCGCAGTCGCCTGCATTACCAAATGGCAAACCTTCAAGCAGCCCGAATGGGGGCGGGATCCTGGCCACTACTGCTTGACGTCGACGGCTTTCTTTCCGAAGGACCCGGCTGGAACGTCTTTTTAGTGCGTGATGGTGTGTTGTACACCCCAGAGCCTCGGAACATTCTGCTCGGAGTCAGCCGGCGCACGATCTTCGATCTCGCCAAACAGCTTAAAATTCCTGTGCAAGAAACAAATCTAGGCCGATATGAAGCGCTCCAAGCCGATGAAATTTTTTGTTCCGCGACATCCTATGGGCTTGTCCATGCCGCGACATTTGAAGGCCAAAAGATTGGCGACGGTGGCGCGGGTCCCGTCTTTCGTCGATTGTTGGAGGAATGGAAAACGTTGGTCGGTGTTGATTTTGTGGCTCAAGCGCATGACTATGCCGCGCGTCTGCCAGCATGGTTGGCGCAGCAGTCGTCATTGAATCGATAGTCAACAGTTCTATTTTCTTGAGAGTGCCAGTCACATCATGCAACTTCGTCCCCTTGGATCGAGTGGTCTGCTCGTATCACCTGTCTGCCTCGGTACGATGACCTATGGAACGCCTGTTGCCGAAGCAGACGCGATCCGGCTGACTCATGCGGCCATTGATTTGGGTATTAATTTTATTGATACAGCCAATGCCTATGAGGGGTACGCACGCTATGTCGGAAGTGCCGGTGGAGCCGCCGAGGAGATTGTCGGTAAGGCGCTACGTGACCGGCGTGATCAAGTCGTTCTGGCCACAAAGGTGGCCTGCCCTCTCGGACCAGGACCACAAGATCGGGGCTTGTCGTCCGTGCATATTCTGCGAGAATTGGACCGCAGCCTGAAGCGACTTCAAACAGATGTGATTGATCTGTACGTCATTCATTTTCCCGACAAACACGTTCCTCCGGAGGTGACTCTAAAGGCCATCGATATAGCAATCCAGCAGGGAAAAATTCGGTACTTTGGTGCCTCGAATCACGCGGCGTGGCAACTTTGCGAGCTGCTTTGGCTGGCCGACAAATCTCAGTTGACACGCCTCGTCTGTTCGCAAATTCCTTACAGCTTGCTGAGACGTGAATATCACAACGACCTCCCCTTTTGCCAAAAGCATGGTGTCGGCGTGACTCCCTATCAATCGCTTCAGGGAGGCCTGCTGACTGGAAAGTATCGAAGAGGTCAGACACCGCCGGCGGATTCTCGAGCGGCAGAAAAGCCGGAGTGGGTCTGGAAGCGGGATGACGCCCTGTACGACCGACTGGAAGCCATGGAAAACGTAGCGGCAGAAACGGAAATTTCGTTGTTCGAGTGTGCCTTGGCGTTCACGCTGGCGCAACCCGCGATGAGTTCCTTGATTGTGGGAGTCAAAACGGTCGAACAGCTGAACGCCGCGATCGCAGCCTCGAACGTGCAATTGACGAGCGAGCAATTGGCGAAACTCGATGCACTCTGCCCTCCACCATGGCGTCAATCCGATCCGATTCGAGGATAGAAACCCGTTCCGTCTGTTGTCCGGAGTGAACCGGGTGCTAACGTGAATTCTCCTTGGGCGTTGTGTTGACCTCAGTCTTCAGTAGTTCCTTCATTTCTTCGACTATCTGCTTTGATTTATCGTCGTTCAAGTATTGTCTGATCAACTCCAACATGTCGTTACACAGACGCATGATGCGAGCCTCGCTTGCTCGATCTTTTCGAGCGATTGCCGCATTGACTGCAGGGACTCGAATCACGGCAAGCTTCTCTTCAAACGTCTTCACGCTCGGCAACTGTGGTATGCGGTCCAGTCCGGCGCGGACTTCTGTCCAATCACTTCGCCGTGCTGCAACTCGCATCGAGGCAAAGTGTGTCGCCCGAATGGCCACTGCGTCGAGAAGTTGTTCTTGGAGCATCTGAACGTTGGCCTCAGCCGTCAACCGCGCCTCGTCGTCCGGAACATCCAAGCGAGTTTCGGCAATGCTTCCCTGTGCGAACGGAACGCGGGCCAAGAGATGCTTTCCGCTGTAGACAAACAGCCAGATCGTCGGCGTATCGCCGGCATTCGAAAGTTCCACCTGACCGCGTCGATCGGTGATCAACTCTTTTAACAGGTGTTCTCGGTGAGCCACGGAGTCGTCAGAATTGGGTATGAGCGAAGATTTTCGCACTTCGATCCGATGCGCTGCCAGCGGGATCGGTGGCTTTGTTTGAGCCATCAACTGCAGTCGAGTATTGAACCGATGTGGCCGCAGGCCCATCGCTAACGTTTCGACACGACCACGTTTCTTTCCACCGATCGGCGAACGCAGTCCGCTTTCCAAATGACAATTTGCATGGGATCCCTCCAATTCGGTGACCGCTAGATACGTCCACGGGATTAACTGCAATTTTTCCAGTCGCTGCTCGCGGTTTCGAAATCCGATCACGGGCACAAAAAGATCATTCGGCCTGACCAGAGCGAGTGCCTCATCCAACACCGGTAGAGCACCGGCACGAAGCCGAACTCGTACGGCATCGCCCGCGACGTCTTCAACAATTCCGATTGGACGAAACAGCAAGTGACACAGCTTGAGTATTTCCAGAGCAAGATTACGCTGGTCGAGGACTACTTGGCCGACCGGTTCTGAGACGAATTGCATTTCCGGCTGCCACGATCGCACATCAATTTGGTACCCCGGGTGTGCGGCCTGAAGCGATACCATAAACCAGACATCGATCCGCTCGCTCTGTTCCACGGCGATCCCCGCCCGTTGCATCCATTGCTCCGGTGCCACTTGCATCAGCCCCCGCGCTCCCAGCGGGTCAACTCGAGTGGTTGTTTCGATTTGTAGGCTCCATGCTTCACCAATCAGCAGACGCGCCAAGTTTCCAATCGGATTCGTTAGCGACGGTTGAGCGATCGATGCCTTCGCCGCCGAATCCATCGCGACAATCAAACGCACTTTATAGGGGCGCAGATCGTAAGCCAGATCCTCAAAAGGATCCTCCGCCTGAGCAGCCCGTGTGACGGCACCCAGTAGCAACGACAAGGCGAGCCACAGCCGCAGACTTGAGGTTTGTCCAGTCGTCGTTTTTCGTACTTGACGGATTTGGTATTTGTCGAGCCTCAATTGGAAATCTCCCTCATACCTCTAAGGTGTGTCCTGAGGATACCAAGACTGCAACGCCCATTGCTCGACATTGTCATAGGCATGCATCGGCTTGGCAGGCAGGCCGTAAAGATTTCGTCTCGCCACCAGAAATTCATCTACTTCCCACAAGGGAATGTAACGCGTCTCCGTCAGGAGATCGGCCATCAGTTTGTGCATTCGTTTAACCGCCGTCGGCCAATCCGTCGTGCGTTCGAGTTCGAGCAACGAGTGTCGTGTTCGCTCGGGGAGCCCCTGAAGAGCCTCGACACCAGTGCCTGCTTGCAATGTCAGAAGTGGCCAGAGATCGACAATCGGTTCGACGAAACTGGCGGTTCTGTAACAGAGATCCCACTCGTCGAGTGACTTGTCGTCGCTCGATTCGGAGTGATCGATCAAGGTGACATCCAGCCCGACTCTCTTCCAGTGCGGAATCATTGCTTGAACAATGGATCGCGAACTGAAATCCGCTGGACAACTGATTCGCAACGTGGGGAGAGTCCCTCCCAGATGCTTTTTGGCAGTGAACGCGAGTGTTGCTGCCAACTGTGGATTGTAAACCGGTTGCTCAATCTGCTTGTTGTAACCGTAGAGGCGTGAGGAAAACGGGGCGGTGACGAGTCTCGCGTAGGATTCTGGGGCACCGATCAATACCACGTCTCGCAAGATCTTCTCTCGGGGAATTGCGTGGAGTAAGGCTCGACGCAATGCCCCGTCATGCAATGCGGCTGTTTTGGGTTGAAACACCAGAAAGTGCGACTTGGGTAACGCATAAGGCAGCACCACAAATTGGTTATCGCCCTGTAGAGCCTTCAGGTCATGGAGATCGGCCAGAGGAAGCAGCGTCACTTCATCTCGCTGCAATCCCTGCAAGGCCTTCTCCCACGAGTCATATTTTACTTCAACGATCTGATCGATGAACCGTAGACGCTCGCTTGTTGGCTGCTCGCGGACGCGGCGGTAGCGAGTCTGTCGATCGGTCTCGGACACAACAGAAAATCGCTGCAAGTCCGGAGCCGGATCTTGGTGTGTTAACGGCTTGGCCGTGAACGGGTCTTGCTGTACAGGGATGGCCATTTGCCAAAACGATTCAATACGCAACGGCAGTCGGTTGAAATAAAGCGTGAACTCCGAGGGACTCTGTACTGAAATGCCGTCAACAAAACCGCTGAGACGTTCGTCGAAACGCGCGTTTTTCGGATCGAGTCGGGAGGACAAATCGGCATAGACGTCCGACGATGTGATTAACGGCCGTGATTCCCAAGACGCTCTTTTCAGATTCAGTTGAAAGCGGACGTGTCTGCCGAGATCCATCGGCTCCCATGTGTCAAAATACGCCGATTGATACCGCACATGTTGGTCGGGAATCCGGGATGGTTCGAATATTGTCGGAATGGAAATCAGCAGGCGGGCTCGTTCTTCGTTCGCCGTTTCAAACGGAGCCCCATTTGTCTTTTTGGATAAACCAAGAACGCCAACACGCACAATTTGGCATTTTTCGGTGAGCTGACGATGAACCTCCTTCAAGCCGGGTGTTTCTGGCCAAATCCGTGCAGCGCGATCAATGATTTCGAAGGCTTCTACATTGTCTCCGCGACGGGAGGCGTCTTTGGCCATCTCCATCGAGGCGGCTGTCAAGGCGAGCCATTCGTCAGTCCATTTCTTGACGACGGAATGATCGGGTTCGTAATTCGCAAGTCGATAAAGAAAATGCCTCGCCTGCCTGTATTGCTTCCGTTCTACAAGCGATTCAATCAACTGATTGACCACCCGAGCCATTGGATTCACGACGCCGAGAAATTTTCTTTCCGGTGTCCAAATTTCGCCAAGCAAACGCAACGCACCTTCCAAGTCGTTGGCCCTTTCATGGGATTCGGCGTCTTTAAGTACGAGTTTCGCATAGACCTCTTCAAATTTGGGCCAGAAGGGAATCAGCACATCTTCCAACTGAGGTGGTGCGGGTCGCGGATAATCATTGGGCCGCACAAAGCGCAATGCCTTTCGCTTTGTTGCCAATTCCGTTTCCAACTCTTTTATTTCGTTCGACAGTGGGCCGATAATACTGGAGATCTCGCCGGCGGCCTTGGCACCAAGATTGCCTTGCTTCTGCTCTGTTCGAAGCTGTTCTCGCTGAGCTTTCAATGCATCGAGTTCGGCGGCACTTGCTTTTTCGTCAGCCTCCAACTCGGCCTGAATGCGTTTGTTGTTCTCGAGGTGTCTCCGGTTCAGTAGAAGCATCAGATCGTAAGCCAAGGGCAATTGTTTTTCGTTGATCAATTGTTCCACACGGCGCAAGATCAGGTCTTCATAATAGACGACAAAGCGAATTTTCTGGACGTCCAGTACATAGTCCGGATCGACGGTGTCGTCCAACACAGTGACCGCCAATTTTGCTGCGGCCTGCGTGGCTTTTTGCATTCGGTCTTTGGATGCCGCCAGCAGATCCTCTGGAATCTGTCGTCGTTCTTCCAAGCTCTGGCTTCGATCTCGCGAAAATTGTCGTTCGGCCTCCAATAATTGTGTGCGGTGGTAATTGCGCACGCGTGTGTAGGTGGCTTCCGCCTGTTTCTGTCGAAATGATAGACGGGCGATGGAATCAGGACGCGGCGAAATCGGTGCCACAAGAAGAACTTTTTCTGAAAGGAGCACCACCTCATCGAACGGCTTTCCTGTCAGCAACTCCTCCGCGGACGGCAGCGGCATTTCGTCGTACCGCGTGAGCGAGCTGTCGTCTTTGGGATCGTCCGCATGAGCCGGCAGATTCAGAAACTTGACCGTGAGAAGAAAATTCAATCCAAGGACAATCAGCAGATGTTTTTTTAGGATCCGTCGTGCCCGCAATCCGATTGGACGACGTCCATCGGTCGCCGCGGCCGCAGCACCAATCACGATCCCTTTCCGATGCGTTCTGCATACCGAATTATCTGCGTGCATACTCTTCATGGCTGCGCCTTGGATTCCATTTGATACATGGTTCCATCGCATGCGATGGCGAACAAATGATCACCAATGATTTGCAATCCCAGACTCAGCACCTGTGGCTGTTGTAGGCGTTGCAGTTCGTGACCATTCGCCATGTCGATCGCCAGCACCGTCCCGTCACGGCACGCCAGCCATAACTGGTCCTGCCACATGACCGGTGAACCGGCGGGCTGACGATTGGCGAGAGACAGCGACCAACGGACGGACAACTCTTTTCCGGCAGAGACCGCATGCAGAATGTCATCGCCGGACCACACCAGTTGACTGTTGCCGACCACCCACAGACTTCGAACAGGGGCCACGAACGTGCGCTCTCCCATCACGTCGAAAGAAGGAATTTTGAACTGCCTGAGTGTTCCTGACGAATCCACGACGAACAACTCATCGCCATTCAACGCGGGATTCACATCGATGGGAACGTCCAACTGCAGCGTGGATATCTCCGCGAGGTACGGACGATCTCCCTTCCGCTTTTGAATGTGTCTCAGACGTCCCGTATCATCGCATGCGATCAGTTCATTCCCCGTGAGACGCAAAAGGTACCGCCAACGACTGGCCGTGTTTTGTTCGGTGGGAGCAATCCAGTCCTGAACAGCTTTGTTTGTCGAACCCAGAGGCGCCCATTTCAGTCGACCGGACAGAGGTAGAACCAGACCCTCATCGAGCAATACCGGCGGCGCTTCCACGGTATCGCCGTTCGCTAGAGTGATTGTGGAATCGGTCTGTCCGATGCGATTCAAAATCCAAATGGATGTCGATCCGCCCATGGCGATGACGGCAATTCGTCCGTCGTGCAGGCGGGATGCGAAGAGTGGCAAACGCATGTTCTTCGGAAGATCGAGTTCTGTTGCGGCCTTTAACTCAATGCCACCGTGTTTTAAGCGAGTGGCTCCAAGGGACACAATTTGACCGGCTTCGTTAACAATGATCGAGCTTTCGGGATCCCGCGAGACGGTAACTTCCAGAGGTTCGGCGCCGAGCACCGTGCGCCACGGGCTGAGCATTCGTTCACGATCGACGGCCGAAAAAATCACGGCGTCATGAAACGACGCCTTGCGCCCGACAAAGAATTGTTGGCCAGAAATCTGCAACGGTTGACACGCGATTCCCTCGGCAGTGGCATTCGGATCCATGCGGATAGAATCGGCGGAAATATCAAAACGTCGAAATGCTGAACTGGCTGACCAGAGTTGCTGGTCAGGCCCTAACGCGACATACGTCGCGCCGCCGTATCCGCCTTTGACACGGTATTGACCAATGGCCGTTAATTCCACACGCGTTGGCTCGTCCGTCACAGAAAATGCCGCGAGATGTTCGTTACTCGATGCGACGACTAACTGATTTCCCCGAATGACGGGCAGATCCCGCACCGTACCAACCACCCTTGATCCATTGAGTTCGGGCAGCGGCTGAGACGGTTTGTCGGCATCCCAAATGCGTAGGTGCGCACTGTCCGATTTGTCGTTCTCGCACAACAACAACAATCGTCCCATGCCGAGTGGCGAGGCTTCGATCGATCCCGCTGCGTGGTCCGTGAAGGTCATGGCGGCAGCGGCTAGCGGGCGAAGAGTGAGCGAATAAATCATGGCCATTTCACCAGGGATCAAAAGATGTTGAGCGTCATGTGACACGGCCGGTGGGCCAATAACATCTTGCGAAAACCGAACTGTAGTCGTCAGTGTTCCTGAATCGAGTGCGATTCGATTCAGCAACCGGCCCTCAGTGGCAAGATAGATCTGCCCTTCTTGAACCAGTGGCGCGGAACGCGGTTTACCCGCCAATTGATGCCGCCATATCAGTTTGCCATTATCGGGCCGACAACAGAGAAGGGCCTGCCGCCGTGCGTCATGGATGAGTAGCGAGGGTTGAGCCCCCGTCGCGAGAATCGGGAAAAACCGCGTTTCGAAACCGACGATTCGACGCCAGATCGTTTCTCCCGTACCCGTATCGACGGCATAACAACAGTCCTTGGCGATGACGTACACGAATCGGTCTTGCGAAGTCTCTTCGGTTCTCAACCGCGTGTGAAACAGGCTCAGAGCGGATGTCACCACTGATGCAGTGTCGTCATCCGTCTCCGCCGCGATTTCTGTGGCGTCGATAGCGATCACGGAACGTTCCAAATCGAGAGCTTTCTGCAGCACCTCTTTAACACGCTTTTGACTCGAAATCTCGGGGAATCTTCGGATTAGCTTCTCCCGCTCCGATAAGGCGGTCATCGGTTGGCCGGCGGCTAACGCGGCGTCCATCAGGGCCACCGCCGCTTCAAATGTCTTTTGTTTTTCGATCGCTTTTTCGGCAAGCTCTTTTGCTAATTTGATCCGAGTCAGCGTTCCAGTGGGGGGTGTCGTCGGTTCCGCATACCGCTCAAGAATTGCGCACGCCTCATCGGAGACAATCAGCAAATCGGCGTCGTGCGTTGACTCGGCAGACTTGGCGGAACCGAGTGAAATCTCCTCCCCAAACCTGAACAGTGCGGAATGAAGATCGGCGAAATCGGAGTCTTTTCGGTGGTTCGAAATGAGTAGCTTCAGCTTTTCCAAACCCCGTTTCCAAGCCGGACTCCCGCCAGAGATCTCTTTCTGTACGAGTGTCTTGTCCAAACCTCGCTCAGCGAACCTGCGTAGCGAATGGCTGGAGTTTTTTTGAATAAACTCTTCAAACGACGCGATGGCCTGCGCATATTTTCCGTCAGTGGACTCGGCCACGGCGCGGTCATACAGCCGGAACGATTGTTCGCGACTAATCAAAAACCAGAAGATGCCGGTCACGAGCAATAACAGCAACCCCAACGAGGCCAGTCCAATCACCAACGGAGATCGAACGATATCTTGCTCTCCGGGTCGCGCTCGTGTCGACATCGATTGAACACCGACAGCCACACGTTCTGCATCAGCAAACGCCGCTGCTGTTTTGTGTTTTTTGGGGGATTTTAACGCGTTCTGATCGGTCCCGTCCAATTTTGTGTCCGGAATCTCTTGCGATTCGGCGACGACACGACCGTCGAACAAAGACAAATCTTCCACAGGCTTGGGCATCGATGCGGAGGACTTAAGGGCCTCCCAGGCGTCATCCTCCAACAAGATGTCTTCTGGAGGCTTACGTCTCGAGGGTGCGGGCGCCTTCGTTTTTGTTTCGAGGCCACTCGCCGACACTTCCGGAATTTTTGGAACGGGTGGGATTTTCGTTGGGGACGACGCTTGCTGAGGCGGCGCCGCAAGTTCATATTTCGTCTCCGTGTCGTCCGACCGAGGATCTGCGGAGTGCGCAGCATCGATGTAGTCCAGATCGACACTACCCACGCGAATCACATCTCCCGGTGTGAGCATCATCCGAGCCACGCGGACACCGTTGACCTCGACTCCCCGTTCTGATCCGGCGGCCACTTCAAATGCCGTTTTGTTCCAACTGACGCGACAGTGCATGGTCCCGACACCCTCTTCGTCGATGCTCACATCGTTAAAAGCCTGGCGGCCAATCGAGAGGGGTTGTCGACGTGACAATTCTCGAACTTCCACCGAACCGTTTGAAAAATGGAGTTTGAGTGAGGGCATTGGTGGTTATCGCGACTGGAGAATCAACGCTTTAAGGAACAATCGAAATCGATGAAACGCAGGACGCTATCGAATCTTTTTCAGACGAAATTAGTCGTTGGCCGTTTTTCCAGAGGCCAGCCGAATTTTTTGCATGCCGACTTCATTTGCGGCATCGATGACGGCGATGACTCCTCGATGCAATGCCGCCGCATGGGCCGAAAGCAGTAGCTCGGTCTTTTGCTCAGAACGCATTTTGGCTCTCAAGATGTCCGCTATTTTTGAGGGATCCGAAAGTTGTTCATCATCCACGAAGAGTACGTTCGACGCATCGATTTTGACGAGAATGGAGGTTCCTTCAAAGTCATTCAGTGTCTGCATTTGCTGTGTCGCTCCTTTCTGGTCGGGATCCGTCGAGGGCGTTTTGATGGTCTTTTGCATGGCAAATGAAGCGGACACCATGAAGAAAATCAACAGTTGAAACGTCACATCGACCATAGGCGTCAAATCCATTTCATCGTCGGAACGTTTCCTTCTGCTGAGCATAAATGTCGAATTCGTGACGTCGGGCAACGTCGCTGCAACGTTATCTCCGTCTTCCCCCGCATCATCACACTGAGTTTTGACGCCGACCGCTGCCGAGGAAGAGAACACACCGCCCGACCCAGTCAGTACCGATTGCTCGTCACTCCGTTCGGGATCTAGAGATTGCCTGTTGCTTCCTGTCGCCTGCAGAACGTTGCTACGCTTGGGCTGCGGCTCAAAAACATCGCCTTGGGGAACGACTATTTTTTCACGGCACTTGGGGCACTCAACGATTGCTCCTGCCTTACGGCTAGCGATGCTCATCGATTCAGAGCATCTGTGGCAGCGAAACCGAATTGCCATGATGGCCTCACAACACGCTCATAAAACAACCAAAACACAGGTACTGTTCTACAGTGGTCACACGCCGCGTGACAACGATCATCGAGACCGAGATCCTTTTGAAAACATCGGGCCGAGCCAATCACCGTTGCTCATTTTCGAAATCATTTCTGTGGAAGAGACTGGCCCTTATTCCACCGGCTTGTCTCCGACCCCCATGAAAATCTCGACCCCCTCGACAGACTTGATTTGTCTCGCCACATCTTCGACCAAGCCGTGCGGCACGTCTCCTTCGGCCTTAATGACAACTTGAAGTCGCCCTTCGCGGACATGACTTTCAATATACTGCTTGACCTCATTGAGATTCCCCGCCTGACCTTTGACATCTCCGAGAATAATTTGGGAGGATTCAGAGGAGTTCGCAGGTGCAAGAATGGTCACCACCGCCGCTCCCGCAGCATCAATTCCAAGGCTGTGCTGAGCCGGTGGAATGTCTATGTCCGGCTCCCCTTGCATTGTGGATGAAACCATAAAAAAGATCAGCAACAAAAATGTCACATCGATCATGGGAGTAATATCGAATTCGCCATCGGGCGGCTTGCGCCGACCGCCTATCGAGCCTGTGGCGTCAGAAAAAAGATTGCGATTTGCCATGCACTTGCTGCATCCAAAAGGTCGCGGACGTGTCCTTGAATGGTCTTATATTTTTTTGCGGGGCGCTGTCGCCAGTTCCAGTTCGTCCAAGACTCGACCAATTTGGTGTTGAACAGCATCCGTAAGGCGTCCGATTCCGGCGGACATTGATGCCATACACATCACCAACGGAATCGCGATCATCAGTCCGACAGCAGTCGTGATTAAAGCAAAACTGATGTCGGTAGCGAGTTTCGCGGGATCGACGCCTGTTCGTTGACTCCCCGCGATCTTGCCGAAGGCGGCAATCATTCCGAGGACTGTTCCTTGGAGACCGAGCATGGGAGCCGTCTTGACCACAGTGTTGACCCACGACATCTGGTAGTCGAGTTCCGCCAACACTTCCCGTTCAAATGTCTCGCCCAGCAACTGCCGCAATTTTCCAATCGGCTGATCGCGATTGGAAATCGCGATCAGAGACAACTGAGGGACCGCCTTCGACCAGTACGGCGGAGAATCACACAATTGAACGACCGAATCGAAGTCTCGTGCCTGCAATCGCTCACGGACTTGGTTGACGAAATCATCAGCGACCGCTTGCGACCGAAAACGCTTCTGGTCGATACGCCGAAAAATTAAAATGGTGAGGAACAATCCATAGATCGCGGCGATCCCTTGCAGGGGATAGATCAGATTGCTCATGAAATCGACCATCGCGGTCATATCCATGACGAGGTACCTCAAGCGGATAAGAGGACGAGCAAATAGCAAATCTCAATGCGTTCGACGCGACTCCAATCTGCTCGGCGGAAGATTAGCATCTCGACGAGCAATTTTCTATCGAGCAACAGTGCAGCCTGTGTTCCCCGTGGATCGGTAAAATAGCGTATTGCACTGGCCAGATTCGGTCGATGACGCGCCGATAATCGAATGACGTTGCGGGAATTCAGTGATCCGGCTCGATCATTAATGGTGTTTGCTTTTGGAGCAGGTTGTCTTTTAATTCGTTGGACTGTGTCTTGATGTAGGTAAACAATTCCACGGGTGTCAGATGGAGGTCTCGGTCGATGTCCGCGCCCCCTTGAAGGGCATTGGCGAAGCACCAAGCGAACAACCCGTGTTCCTTTTCGGCCAAGTAGCGGCTTTGCTGACCGCTGTCAGTAGCCGTGATGACGGCCGTCGAAAGAAACGGGTTGTGGATCTTCGGAATCAGGGCCGCCCCAGCCGATTGCCGTTGCGCGTCCTTCCCTTGGATCGCTGGCGTGACGTCAAGAAGTAATAATTTGTCTAAAGAAGCACATTCATTGAGTTTAGCCGCGAGCCAATCGAGTGAAATTCCCGTCACGGCCATCTTGGAAAACTCGAAATCTTTCGGGGCCAAATAGACCTTGTCGTCGTCGCCTCGATAGGCATGCCCAACAACATAAATCAGCACCTGCGTCTGTGGCTCAGCACTGCTGAGAGTCTCCACGAACTGACGCTCCCATTCCTTTTTTGTGCCATCCAGAAGCAATGCCCCACGTGATTCCGACACCGCGTAATAAGAGATCAATGCCTCCTGAACCAGTCGAGCATCGTTGAGCGCCGAGGTCAGCGGTGACAGCGTCCGATCCAAATACCCCTGAGTCCCCAGAACAATTGTCCAGCGATCTGTTTGAACGGGTCTTCGAGCATCGATTGACAGAACATTCAAGTCGCCATTGGCCGCGGTGGAATAGGTCGCATGAATGTTGTCAAACCTTCGTAAATCAATCAATCTCACGCGTTTGAATGCGAGAGTTATATCACTCTGATCATTGACGACCAAGACTTTGCTGTCCCCGTTTGCGAGACGTATGGTGACACTGTTTTCTTGATCGCTGATAGCATGGACGGTGCCCTCGATGTTCCTATTCCGAGTCGCCACAATATCCACGATTTCGGTGTCATGTGTGACCGAAACTCTGTCGCCGGATTGCAGAACCGCCGCTGTGAGTGGCGGTTGCTCCCGCCCTTCGTCAACGTTGAGCTGAACTTTGCAATTGGCAGCAACGGACAAACTGAATGTCTTGGAAGACGATTTCTGGCCGACCTGAATCACCAAACGGGAGTGATCGGCGTCATAGCTTTGGACGATTCCCACAAACGTCATCGTGCGTCGAGCCGCCAGCGCGTTGAGAACTCGACCTTTCCCCGCTCCAGGCTCTTTCAGATGCGTTATTTCCAAGCGATCACCTCGTTGCAGATCGTGCAAGGAGACCGCAGAACCGTTGAGCAACAGTCGGGCCGCAGCGGGAACTCGAATCGGAAGATCGTCACGGAAGATTCCTTCTTCCATCGACAACACAAGACGTGACTCGGGTAAGGACAATTCGCGAAGAATTCCGCGTGTTAGAACGGGGCGATCCACGACCATACTCACAACTAAATCCCGTTCCACACGGTCAAGTTCCAGCTCGACGTGATCCCCTTCCAAAAGATCACGGAGCAAAATATTTTTTTTGTCGTTCAGCAGAAAAATCTTTTGCTGACGCGGAAGCCGGAATTGTTCGAGAGATCCCGTGTTCAGATCCTGGACAACCAATTCGTTTCGGTCGTTGGCAACGTCTCGGATTGCTCCATAGGTTTTGAGAGCCGGATCGGCTTGCGGTTTGCTGTTAGGAACCATCAAAACCGCTGCACAGCTCAGCAGCGATAGCAACAGAGCGGCAATGGCGACAAGTCGTTTTCGTCCTTTGCGATTTTCGGCAGCCACATCTTCGGCTTCCGATTCGTTCGGAGCACCAATCAACCGGATATCAATTTGCAAATCCGAGAGCGCTTCATCAGCCGAACGGTAACGCAGCGAGGGATCCTTCTGCGTGAGTTTCTGAACGACATGCGCCATGTCCGAAGGGACTCCCTGAAGGACGCGGCCAATTTCTGGTAGGCGCCGATCGGGTGCCGCATGCCACATCATCCAGGCAATCTGCTGGTTGCGTCCGTGGGCATTGAGTCCGGGAAACAGTCCTTCAAAATATTCTCCACACATTAAGTCGTAGGCGGAAAACCCGAGGGAATAAAGATCACTCTGCGGCCCGACTTCTCCGAAGTCATTGGAAACCGTTTCTGGAGCCATGTACTTCGTAGTCCCCTTCAACAGACTCCCCTCGGCATTGTTGGCCCGTCGAGCCAGCCCGAAGTCACCAAGCTTGACTCGGCGTCGAGCATCGATCATCAGATTACTGGGCTTGATGTCTCCATGAATAATCCCATGGGAATGAAGATATTTCAGGGCTCGCAGGACATGTGCCAGAGTGGCTCGCAGAGCCCTTAAATCAACCTGCCGCCCGGAAAGCCGTGCCGTCAGATTGCTTTGCATCAACTCCATAACCAGCCAACCTCGATCGCGCACAATGTCAAAAATCGTGACGATATTCGGATGCTGAAGTGAGGCCAGTAGTTGAGCTTCCCGCCAGAATCGATCGAGTTGCCCCGGATCCGCCAAAAATTCCGAATGAAGTTGCTTAATGGCGACCTCACGCCCGAGTTCGGTGTCTCTTGCACGATAGACGGTAGCGAAACTCCCCGCACCAATTTTTTCCAAAATTTGGTATCGCGTCTCAATGCTCACGATCCGTTACTCACAAGGGCCGACAAAATTGAGTTGGTAGGAACGGATGCAGGATGAGCGATTGAGTCTTCGGGATCAAGTAACCCGCTCAAGAAGTGCGATGCGCTTTCGAGTTTTCAAAATATTTCGGGCGGGACTCGCGAGACCGCTCCAATGGCCACGGTTCTAATCGACCTCAGTCCCCAATCACGTCCTTGGCTCAGCGGGATGTGTGGCGTGGAGCATCGTTTTCAAATTTATAAAGCTATACTTGCGAATGGAGAGCGTTTAGTCTTGTCTTTATTCAGCAGTCAAAGCGGCCACTCTGTCCGCCGTTCGTTGCACAAAGTACTGTATGCCATTGACGGCCCCGCTTTCGATGCTTCGTGTCATCCCCAGAGACCGATCATGACTGACAAATTGCGTTTGGCAATACTTGAACTCCTTGAGGGACGCAGCTTAAGCGTCGATTTGATGCACTCGGCCATCGGTGAGATCATGGATGGAAGATCGACCGAAGTGGAAATCGCGTCACTCTTAACCGCCCTGCGTTGTCGCGGTGAATCGGTGAACGAGCTTGTCGGCGCGGCACAAGCCATGCGAGAGCGAGCGACCTCAATTCCGTGTCGAACAATCAATCTGCTCGATACCTGTGGGACCGGTGGCGATTCTCTTCACACGTTCAACATCAGTACCGGCGCGGCTTTGGTGGCAGCGGCTGCCGGACAACCGGTGGCGAAACACGGAAATCGAAGCGTCTCGAGTAGTACTGGTTCCGCCGATGTCTTGGAAGCTCTGGGAGTGAATCTTCAGCTGACACCCAATCACATTGCCAATTGCATTGATACCGTTGGCATTGGATTTTGCTTCGCGCCCCTGTTACACGGAGCGATGAAATACGCCGCTCCCGTCCGAAAACAACTCGGAATTCGTACCATCTTTAACCTGCTTGGCCCACTGACGAATCCAGCCCAGGCCAGCTTTCAGCTTGTGGGAGCCAGTCGTGTTTCCTCAGCGGAATTGTTGGCACAGGCGCTTCACAAACTGGGGACCCAACGCGCTCTCGTTGTGTGCGGCAATGACGAGCTCGATGAGGTCAGCTTGTGGGGAGTCACAACGGTATTTGAGGTTTCTTGTGAGGGGGTTCAGTGCCAAACGTGGACCGCCTCGGAGTTGGGCTTGGACCCCTGCCGTGTCGAGGATTTGCAGGTTTCCAATGCCGCTGAAAGCGCCGCAATCCTGCGCAATGTCTTCGCCGGAGCGAAGGGCCCAACTCGTGACATCTTGGTGGCCAATGCGGCGGCAGCGTTACTTGCCGCAAACCGCGCCGAATCTATTCGGACTGCCATTCCGCTGGCGGCGGCAGCGATTGATACCGGGCGAGCCGCTCGATTGTGCGAGTGGCTGATCAAATTCACACGAGAGAGAGCCTAATTCATTGACTGTAAACGCGATACACCCGATCGAAGCTCGAATCACTCCGCCTGACGTTTGCTTGTCGCAGTTTCTTGGCCAGTGGCTTTGTCCATCGATGGAGGACTGTCGGTCTAACGCGGAGATTCAGAGTGTGTCTGTTCTCAACGCGTGATCCATGCGTGAGCATCGGGCCAAGGCCGATATCCTTGAGCGGGGACATCCTCAATGTAGCCGCGTCCCCCTTCATTTCTGCCCCCATTGACGCCACCCAAGCAGGCATTCAATGGGCCACCGGAGACTCCTCCCTAGGGTCGATGTCGAGATTAAACAGCCAAGGCGAGATTCCAACATCGTGCCTTGTGGTTGCGTCGATGTCCAGCCACGGTCCGTCGGTGGTCATCACCTTCGATATGGAACGTGTACTCGTACATCCGCATTGCCATCAGTTCCTGTTCGTTCCAGATGTAAACCTTCTCGCGGTGGGACAGTTCCTCGTTAGCGACCAGAAACTAGGTCTGATCGATACCGTCGATAGAGTGGTCGGCAGGGATCTTGTCGCTCGCACCGGCCAACGTAATCGACGTGTTGAACAGATCCCGAGGTCGGATAGACCGTCGCTTTCGCGACACGGCTTGATCACGCCCTTCCAAGAGGCGATGCCGGGAACACGCACACAGCCCGCGGAGTCCGCTGTGTGCGGCAAGTCTCGTACGAGACGAAAAACAAACGCGCCGCTAGCTCGAAGCCTCGCAATGCCGGATCGTCATAAACATAAAATAGGCTTCCGGAATATCCGGTCAAATCATAGACGGTGGCTCTGTCCGTGTCGGTCTCTACGCGACTCACTCAGGCCCAATCTAGCACAAACCACAATGAGGTGATTTTGCTACCCCCCCCCAACCTTTACGGTATCTTCCCAC
>CAMCMU010000023.1 GCA_945876035.1 Schlesneria paludicola DSM 18645
AACACGTGACGCGGCGTCTGCGGCAATGCCTCCGCCATCACGAACAACCCCTCCTGACGCTCCTGCTTCCGCCGTCCCATCGCCATCGAAACCACCTCCGTGACTTCCCAACCAACCACCGCGACGACAGCCTAGCGCCCTTCTCATTCCCGTCAACCGTCAGCAGTGACTTTCACCACGGGCCTCTAGGGACTCTGCGACGACCCGCGGATGTTGCAGAACTGCGGACTTGAAATGATGGTCTTGATGGCCGCGGAAACACGCTGGCTGTTTTCTGCGAGCAGCCGTTCCAAATCCTGAAGTAATGCTTGATCCGAGAGTTGCGTTTCCCGACCGAGTGCGTAACCCACGAGCTTGCGGCAGAACTGGCGGACAATGGACGTTCGACGTTGCTGCAGCAAATAGTTGCGAAGCCCGTCAAGGCCAGCAATCTGTTCACCATCTGGCAGAGTGGAACGGGTGTCAATCGCCGCACCCGACGAGTCTTGATCGCGTCGGCGGCCGATGGCATCGAATCCCTCCAATGCGAATCCAAGCGGGTCGATGCGTTGGTGACACTTGGCACACGCCACATCACTGCGGTGACGTTCGATCAGTTGTCGCTCAGTCAACCCTTCTGGAACCGCATCGGCCAAGGGAGGCACATTTTTGGGAGGTCGAGGCAACTTTTCACCCAACAAAACTTCGCTGACCCAGTTGCCGCGCAGGATCGGGCTCGTGCGCGATACGCCCGATTGCTTGGCAAGTGTCGTCGCCAGTCCCAAGATCCCACCGCGGCCGAGTTCTCTCATCCCTTCGACCCGTTGCCAAGCATCTCCGTCGATGTTTTTGACTCCATAAAATGTGGCCAGACGACTGTTCACAAACGTGTGATCGGCATTCAGCAGGCTGAGTAACGCCGCATCGCTTTGAAAAATGTCCGTCAGGAACAGGATTGATTCCTGATACATATCGCTCCGCAGGTTCGTGAATTCGGGGAACAGCTGTTCACTCTTGGATTCTGTGACATCGAAGTCGTGGATCTGCAGCCACTGGCAGGCAAATTCCGTGGCCAGTCGGCGAATTCGGTTGTCCTTGAGCATCCGTTGGGTTTGCTGTGCCAGCACGTTCGGTTGACTCAGGATTCCCAAACTTGCCGCCCTGCGAAGTTCCTCGTCGGGTTGTGATGACCACAGGAAGTAACTGATTCGGCTGGCGAGTTCCCAATCGGAGACAGGAGCAGCGGCGACTCCCTCGGGGGCCACCTCGATCCGATAGAGGAATGGTGCGGCGATGAAGATACGAGCGAGTGTCAATCGGAACGCGTCTTCGTGGTCCAGATTTTGATCTCGCAACTGTCGGTAAAGTTGTCGCAGAGCTGTGGCTTCGTCATCTTCGAGGGGACGGCGATAGGCTTTTGCGGCGAAATCAACGATCGCCTCCACGTGTGCCGGCTGGGACTCGAGGATCTTCGTTCGAAATCGAGCCGCTCGTTTGTGGAACGGCTCGATGAGTAAGTCGAATGCTCCTTCCTGCGGATGGCGCTTTGTCGTTTCCACGAGGGAGTCAAGAACATCCGCCGTTTTTAAGGCCTCTTGGCTGATATAGCGCAGTTCTTCCCAAAGACGATCGAGCTGTGTTTTCTGCGCCTCATCCAGCATCAGGCGGAGCAGATGGTCGTCCTCACGATAGAAAAGTGTTAGCGTCAGCGCTTCATCGAGGGGAATAATCTGCGCGTAGAATAGTGCTGCCGGAAAGAGATTCCGATGCGCATTCATGGCCAACTCGAACCGCTGTCTTGCGTTACTGTTTTGACCAACCAAGACAGGGTACCTGAATGAAACCGTTCGATGCTCTGGATAGAGTGCCGTCACTTTAGAAAGCGTAACGGTGACCTGACTGGGGACGATTCCCGCAGCGACCGTAGGGGTGCCCAACACCACCTCCGGTTGAACACTTCCTTCTGTTTCCGACGCGGTGTGTAACTCGGCGAGGACGACGAATTCGCGTCCGGCGGCGACGTCGGCCGGAAGATGGAGTGTCATTACACAGGGCGCGTGAACGCAGATTGATCCCGCGTCGATTTCGCTTCCATCGGGATGCCGTCCAAACAGAGACGATTCCATCCCTGTCAACTCCTTGACATCTCGCAACAGGATCTCGGGCTGATCTTTGGCGACCAATCGTGGTTGTTTCCAAACTACGTAATCGTGTTCGTTTCCGTCACCCGCATCGGTAGCCACGAGCGACAGGAGGACTTCTTTTTCTTCTGCAGCCGGCGCGGGAAGAGTGATTCTGAACTCCTGAGAAACTGTGATCGGATCGACAGGCTCCATCCATCGAGATCGACTTCCTTTTCTTCCGATCAGTCCCACGGGATTGAAAGCCCAAAGCCCCTTTTGCCACAACGCAACATCTGCCGCAAGTAACGCGGCATCTTCTGCTCTTGCCTCGAGCCATGGCCCGCGAAGTTGATCCAGCAACAGCGAGGATTCCGCGTCGGTGAGACTGGACCAGAGTCTCTTCAGGTACGTTGCATTCAGCCGATAGTCGCGAGCCACAGCATCGACGGACCGACGTCCGGTGAGCAGTGCCTCCCGTTCTGTGATCGTGGCTGCAAGATATTTTTCCACGGGGAGACGACCGGCTGTACCGAGTCGACTCTCGCTGTGGAGGTTCCCGATAATCGTACCACTGCCGATGTCTTCTGGATCGACGAACTGACGATAAGTCTCCCGAATTCGGGCCAGCGCTTGATCAGTCCAATCCCGTGGAGTGACGTGCGGTGAGAATCGAAACCCGTCTGGCAGGAAAACCGCATGGCGAGCGATCTCTTTGCCGGCATCGAGATACTTCTGCAACAAGGCTGGTGACATAGAAAGCGCATTGCCTGCGTTGGTAAAGCCCTCACCCGCCGCATTGTCTGTTGGAAACTCACGCGCAGGATCTAAATCGACGTCTGTCAGATCGCGAATCGTGTGTCTGTATTCGGCGTTGTTGAGTCGCCGCAGATCGACTCGCCCCGGATCGCCGGCGTTGGCCAGAGCTTCCGCTTCGAGATACCGCTGAACCCAATCGCGCAGCTGCTTTCGTTCGTCGGCTGTCGGCTGTTTCGAATCGTCCGGCGGCATCTCACCGCTGCCGAGCATCTCGGCAAACTTCCACCAAACTTTTGTTTCACGAATGACATCGACGAACGTCCCAAATCGTTCCAGATCCAACTCACCCTGTTGCGTTGCGGTGGAATGACAACTCAGGCAATAGCGTGTGACGAGCGGCCGAATCACGAGCGTGTACTCGTCCGATAACACCTGCTTTGGCGCAGAACCTCCGCCCGCAACAGCCGTCGTTGTTTCGAAAGGGAGGCACAGCCAGACCAAATTAACAAGCACCGGAACGAAATAAGCCGCAATTCCTCGCAAGAATTGAACGGAGTCGTTGTTGGTCCGGTAGTCTGGACGCGGTATCACAGAAGCCTTCTGAGGTCTGGGCCAGCAACAGGATTCCCGTGAGGGATATTCGTTTTCCGTTCCCTGGGGAACAAATTTCTGGCATCGACGCGGGTTCCAGAATCTGGACATTCTCGTTTTCGTCACCTTGCGAGGATCTCACGGCTCAAACGTGTTCTGCGCGAAAAAACATGATGGAACGATTCGGTCACGACGTTGACTGAGTTTCAGAAACCTTAACGAGTGCAAGAACACCTCGTATTTTCCGTGGAACGTCCACAGCGTAAAGGATTCGGATCAACAAACATGATCGACGCCTCCCTGGCAACGAAAGAGGATTACGTGTCATCGAGCAACTCGACAGCCGCGAATTTCTTCCCTTCGAGCATTTCGAGGCTAGCGCCACCACCTGTGCTCACATGAGTCACCTTGTCCGCCAATCCGAATTTTTGAATCGCTGCCGCGCTGTCTCCACCGCCAATAATGCTCAGCGCACCACTCGCCACAATGGCTTCGGCCACGCCCCGTGTGCCTGCGTCGAAGGGAGGCATCTCAAAAACACCCATCGGACCGTTCCAAACAACGGTCTTGGCCGACTTAATCACATCGGCATACTTGGCAATCGTCTCTGGACCGATGTCGAATCCCTCCCAACCGCCGTCCTCCGGAATCTGTCCAGCCGGGACAACCCGTTTGTTACACGTCCCTTTGAATTCGTCTCCGCAGTGGGTATCTCTCGGCAACAGTAATCGGCCACCACCCTGCTGGATCAGCACTCTCGCAAAATCGATTTTGTCTGTTTCCACGCGACTGCGGCCGACACGACCGCCCGTCGCCAGCGAAAAGGTGTATGCCATCGCGCCTCCAATAAGCACGGTATCGCAGATCGCCAAAAGATGTTGGATGACGTTGATTTTGTCCGAGACCTTGGCGCCGCCAACAATCGCAACAAACGGTCGAGCCGGCTTGGCAATCGCTTCTGACAAAAAGCGGATTTCCTTCTCGACCAGAAAACCGCAGACCTTGGGCTTACCGATCATGGCATTCGGAACCGCAACCATGGAGGCTTCCGTCCGATGGCATGTACCGAAGGCGTCATTGCAGTAAATATCCCCCATCCGAGCCAGGGCTCCGGCATACTCAGGATCACCTTTTTTTTCACCCGTGTTGAAACGAACATTTTCTAGCAGCAGGATTTCACCATTCCCAAGAGTCAACACCTTTGATCTTGCCGCATCACCCACGGTATCCCCAGCAAAGTGGACCGGGCAACCCAGTAATTTCTGCAAACGCACCGCCACGGGAGCGAGGCTGTATTTGGCGTCCGCTGCCAAATCTTTAGCCTCAGGTCGACCGAGATGACTCATCAAAATCAGACGCCCACCGCGGTCCAATACGGACTTAATTGAGGGGATCGCTTCAGCGATCCGTCGGTCGTCAGTAATTTGATGAGCGTCGTCTAGCGGAACATTAAAGTCACATCGCATCAGAACGGCTTGAGCGGCGACGGGAATATCCGCAATAGTCTGCTTAGCCATAATTTAAAGGGACTCCGTTGGAGACAGCGGTTCATTTCGGCGACGTCAGGTTCAGCAAGGAACCTCGGTTCACTCCCTTTCCCATCCGACATCGTATCATTTCCACATCGTAGAACAGGCCGAAACAACTGCCAAGTCGCTCACTCGTGTTCTCGTCGCGACCGCGGTCAGCATCCGCTTGAACCTGCAAGCATACGTCGTTTACGGTCAGCATCCACGGTCAGGCGGTTTGAGAACTGTGGGCAGGGTTGTCGAGAATCTTATCGCCGCGAATCTCTCGACTTTCGTCTCCTGAACTATTAACGTCCGCAGCGATCCTAATCCATCCCCCGAACATTTTGTATCCACGGTCGACATCTTCCGTGGATACGTGGTCGATCACAATTGACATCCCTCGCATCGATCCCTGAGGAAACATCATGACGGAGCGCATTCTGAGTATCTCCGGCTTGCGAGGAATTGTGGGCGACGGGCTGGACCCCGAATACGTCACGCGGTTTGCCGCATCATTTGGAACACTGTTGAATGGTGGAAAGGTGGTCCTCTCACAAGATGGACGCTCAAGCGGAGAGATGCTGCGACATGCCGTCTTAACAGGCCTACTGGCGACGGGGTGCAAGGTGCTCGATTTGGGAATCGCATCCACACCAACGTGCGGTGTGATGGTCAACGCTCTGGGGGCGGCCGGTGGTTTGCAACTCACGGCCAGTCATAACCCGATCGAGTGGAACGGCCTAAAACCATTTTCGGCATACGGTTCTGTTTTCGATCGCGCGCTCGGCGAGAACTTACTTGCCGTTCTCCATGCTTCGCCGGCCTATCGTCCGTGGTCGGGCCTCGGTTCTGTGGAAGCTGTCGCCGACCCGAAAACCGAACATTTACGGCGAGTCTTTCGATTAGTGGACGTCGCAAAGATCAGAGCCAGACGCTTCAAGGTTGTCCTCGATTGCAATCATGGTTCTGGATCGATCCTAGGTCCTGAGTTACTCCGAGATCTTGGCTGCGAGTTAGTCGTTCTGGGAAATGTGGCGGACGGGCAGTTTGATCATCCCGCAGAACCACTCCGAGAAAATCTGGGGGGACTGATGTCCGCCGTAAAAACACACGGCGCGGACATGGGCTTCGCTCAGGATCCTGATGCCGATCGATTGGCGATCGTAGACAACACCGGACGTTATATCGGAGAGGAGCTCACTCTGGGGCTTTGCGTTGACCATGTGCTCACTCAACGCCGCGGGCCAATCGTCGTCAACGGTTCGACGAGTCGAGTGACCGCGGATCTCGCAGCCAAACACGGATGTGAATTCCATCGATCTGCTGTGGGTGAAGCGAATGTCGTTGCAACCATGCGTGCCACAAACGCAATCCTCGGGGGCGAGGGAAACGGCGGCGTCATCGAACCGCTGGTCGGTTACGTACGAGACAGTTTCGTCAGCATGGCGTACGTTCTTGATGGTCTTGCCGAGCGAAACACACTGCTAGCAAGCTGGGTTGATTCGCTGCCCAACTACACAATCATCAAAGCCAAACTTCACTGTCCACGCGAGCGGGTCGATCGCGCCTGCACAGCCTTGAGGTCCTTTTATCAATCCGCGACGGCCACAGAAGGGGATGGACTTCGACTCGACTGGCCGGATCAATGGGTTCAGGTTCGATCCAGTAACACCGAACCGATTCTCCGAATCATCTCAGAAGCTCCCGAGGAAACTCGCGCACGGTCGCTGTGTGATGAAGCGTTTGGAATTGTCAAACACGCCGTCGAATGATTCGGTGACGCACGGATAAAAACCAAAGAACGTCTGAGGACCGATGACGAACTGCGGAACACTCAATTCAGTCGCTTTGTAAAATGGTTCCACCCCGTGTGCCGAGTCCGCCGGCAATTCATGCGCCGTCTCAGACGACTCGGATCCGCAATTTTCCCAGCCCTTGGTGTTCCTTGCCCATTCGCATGCGGGGTTTGCCTGTCTCAAGCTGTAATTCGATTGACGGCTGAGCCCCAGTGAAGGATGAGACCGTGCGATTCAGCAAAGTTCTCGCAGCACCGATGACTCAACGACTGAAGTTCCGTCGGCTTTTGTGGGGGACCGCGATGACGAAAACGCAGAAGCTCGGTGAGACCTTCAAATTGTCGATTAGTCACTCCGGATCGATTCGGGGTGCTGGAATGCTTATCAGAGAGGTACCGATACTCAGGCATCTCAACGGGATGACGACTGCAAGGCGGTTCGCACCAGACGCGGCTTGCCCGACCGATTGTCTGTTCCAGACGATGATTATGGCCGGATAAATCGTTAGGTTTGACATCAACGGACACTCAAAAAGAGCAACCCGTCTGGGTATTTTTTCTAGGCGGGGAAACCGCCGTTTGACGGAAGAAAGCCAAACGATCCATGCGGGATCCCCGAACGTTCGCTTGGACGGTTGAGCGCCGCAGAGAATCGATCTGCGGCAGGAGTTGGGGCTTGGAAAACGATGCCTAGAATTCGGCTTTTAAAGAGATTCCTGTCATAAGCGTCAGGCTATCATCGTGGTCTCTGGGAACTGTTTCTCGGACGTTCAAAACGACCGATCGAGTCTTTTGTTTTATGCGATAAGATCCTGCACGATCCGGCAATCGTGCGACTCGCGATCGAGCACTTCCAACAGGGAGAATCAACGCTCGCAGCCCGGTTCTGGAAACAGAATCCGGGCTGCGGGGGAGGCATCGGCGACCCGGGTCGATCACCGATGCCTCAATCTTATTGTGGATTAATTTCGGTCAATCGATAAATCCACCGGTGATTCATTGAGCACTGGCAACGACAACGCTGTGGAGACGGTTCGTTCCCGAAACGGCGATGTCACGTCTTCCGGGGAAAACGAAACAGTAGGCCGGGTATTGGCGTTCATGCGGTGCCGTGCCATGACATGACTTCTGGCCGAGACTTTGAGAAACTCCAGAATTCGGGCTGATTCGATCCCCTCCAGCTTGTTTCCAATCGATTCAATCCAGCCGGGATGGCGAGCCATTGCCTGTGACATCAGGTGGGCAAAGAGAGTCATCTGCTTGAAGTTCCGATCCGCAATCGTGTGACTGAGGGGTGAAATCACTTTAGCCAACGTTTCAATCGCTGGCGACGGAAACTCAACAAACACGTCACCCGAATGCGTCCCGATGATGCGACCATCGGGCTCCCGTGCGAATGTCGCTTGCAGACGCATCAATGATCTGGCGATGATGGGCCTTTGAAGGAGTGGACTCTTGAAGGCTCCATCGCAGTGGATTAGCGTGTCATTGGTCGACTGATAGAACAACTCGACCAGACCCACAGAACCGTCACCCGCATCCGCTCGGTAGCAGTTCAGTCCGGAATTCTGCAGTTTGAATTTCGAAATATCCATCGCACGCCACGTCGCCACAGCGACATCCGGATTTTTCAAAAAGTAGTCGTAAACTTCGGGATCCGCCTCGAATGACAATGTCGGAAGTCGCCGAAACATTCCGAGATTCTTCAACAGTGATTCTGTCTTGCTCCGTGCTTCATTGGACAGACGATCCAGTGGTAGTTCGCTTATCGCCTGTTTTCGCACGCTGATCGATGAGGACCCCGCTTTGATCGTATTCACACCCAATGAGCCAAACGATTCATCCGCATCCGGTTCATTGTCTACGACCCGAGCGGACGTCGCGGCGGTATCGTCTCGCGACTCATTGGTCTCGACGGCCTGACAAGTCCCTATTATGGAGAGACCGACAAAGAGCCATATTGGTAGTACAATGTGGCGACGAGGCCGCATCCGATGACGAATCATTCCCCCCCCTCGCCATCTGAACCTGAATTTTCAGGCATTCGGAATTGACTGGCAGCAACGTTCACTGATTCTCGGCCACGCTCCAACGACTTCCGGGCGTCTGGAGTGACCGTCAGCCGGCACAACCTCATTCATCGGCAGATAGACTGACATCCATACAGTCCGAATAATTACTCATGTTTGACAAGGGCGTCTGCCGGAGTCACGGGCGGTGTTTCGTTGGCGATTCCATGCCCATCGAGCTCGATTTTTTCAAGATTTTAAGAGAGACGGTGATTTGCAAAACGTCGCGCCATGACTGTCGCTCGCCAAATCGTTTTTGGTGAGATTTTCTGACCCATGATCCCTAACCATCGGAAGTATCTCGATGCAGCAAACAATCACTGATTTGGTTCATGATGTTGCCGCGCTTCTCCAGCGAACCGAGCGAAAAGTGGTCTTCGCCGAGAGTTGCACTGGCGGCCTCGTCGCGGCATCACTCGCCCGTGTTCCAGGAATCTCTCAATACCTCTGCGGTTCGGCGGTGGTTTATCGGCTTGATACCAAAGCACGATGGCTGGACATTCCAGAATCGCTTCTTCACGATCCGGGTCCCGTCAGTGGCGAAGTTGCGGCTCTAATGGCTGAAGCCGTGCTGACTCGAACCCCCGAAGCGGATTTCGCTGTTTCTGTCACCGGGCATCTCGGGCCAGACGCACCCGTTCTTCTCGATGGAACACTGTTTGTTGCCATCGCCAGTCGCCACGAGGAACATTTCAATCCGTTAAAAAAGAGCGTCACCGCTGACCGGCAGGCAATGCCGGCAAATCGTTATCGAGAAATCGGAAAGTCGATGGTTTGTGAATATCGACTTCCGGCGGAGCCAAGCGATCGAATCCTGCATCCCGAGGGG
The DNA here is from genome assembly GCA_945876035.1 of Schlesneria paludicola DSM 18645. Lineage (GTDB taxonomy): Bacteria > Planctomycetota > Planctomycetia > Planctomycetales > Planctomycetaceae > Schlesneria > Schlesneria paludicola_C. Next base: position 9,654 of record CAMCMU010000023.1, read on the forward strand.
AACTTGGAATCTCAGAAAACTTACCCGGCGATGAGTTTTCGAGAGAGACGCCAGCAGGGGGCGGTCGAATTCGTGCTGAATTGCCTGATGGACATACTCCTGTGACATCTGACATTGTGATCAGCCGTCGCGAGGTGCCGGTTCCAGAGTCGGCGGTTTCGATGATTCCTTTTGTGGTTCCGCTTCTACGGAATTGATGAATCTCTGACTCGGAAAATCGTAAGGGTAACGGGGCGGATAAAGGTGACATTCGTCGAATCTCCCCCACGCCCCCTCGCCGCAGCCATACCAGCCGTGGCGTCGACCGTTTGTTCCACACCAGTCGGGTTTGCCAGCGCGACTGATATCGAAACGAGGATGATACCAGTTGTCAAAATAGACATGCTTGTCGCTGAGATCATCGACCGCGTTGGCGTACGGATTCAAGAGGGGAGAGCAACGGCATCCTGCCATGAATCCCGAAAGCAACCACACAAACGGCGACCATCGAACAATTTCCATCTCAAACTCGCTTTAGGTGTACTCATTCCACCAACAACGACAGAATCGGATGCCTCATCAACCATCGACTCGAAAAAGGTTCCGGCTTGAACGGTTCAGACGATTAGACGCTTAAGGACGCGGCGAAATAACTCTGAACAACGGGGGTTGGAGTGGAGTGCACAAATGGCGGGGGCTATGATGCGCCTTACTTGAACGGTTCAATATAAGGTGCTTGATAGTTTTTTAGTGCTTTTGACACAGAATCTACGGAATCTTCATGCCTGACGTTGTCAGTACCGAGCGGATCGCCATTGTCGGTCTCGGCGGAATTTTTCCCGGCGCGGCCGATTTGGAAACATTTTGGCGGAACATTGCCAACGGTGTTGATTCCGGTCAACCGGTGCCGACAGGGCGTTGGTATCTTTCACCAGACAAGGCCTACTCGCCGTGGCCCCCCAAACCCGATCGCGTGTACTCCACGTGGGGTTGTTTCATTGAAGGCTTTTCACTCGACCCCGCGGGCCTGGATCTCGATCCCGACCTACTCCTGCGGCTCGATCCCATGTTCCATCTCAGTTTACATGCGGCCCGTGGAGCTTTTATTGATGCGCGGCGACTGCGTGGGACCGATCCCGCCCGTATCGGGGTGATTCTGGGCAACATCGCGTTGCCCACCGAATCCACATCTGGCCTCTGTCGGGATATCCTTGGTCGAACATTCGTGGAAAATCTGATCGATTCCACGCCACTTCCCGACGAAGAACGTCGTGCCTTGAAGGCCGGTCTGAAGCGAAGCGACTGGCATCCGCTCAACCGATTTGCCGCGGGTCTTCCATCAAGCCTGATTTGCCAAGCTCTGGGGTTGAAGGGTTCAGCGTACACACTGGATGCCGCGTGCGCCTCGTCGCTTTATGCATTGAAGTTCGCCTCCGAGGAGTTACTGGCACACCGCGCGGACGCAATGCTCGCCGGCGGCATTTCGCGACCCGATTGTCAATACACTCAGATGGGTTTTTCACAACTTCAGGCTCTGTCCAAGAGCGGCCGATGCGCGCCTCTCAGCGCCGCAGCCGATGGACTTGTCGTGGGGGAGGGGGCGGGTATCTTCGTTCTCAAACGGCTAGCCGACGCGGTTCAGGCGAGCGATCAGATTTATGGGGTCATTGCCGGTATCGGGTTGTCCAATGATCGCGGCGCAAATCTTCTTGCACCCCATTCTGAAGGGCAACTGCGTGCCATGCGCACCGCTTATAAGCAGGCCGAATGGCGTCCGAATGACGTCGATTTGATCGAGTGCCATGCCACCGGAACTCCTGTCGGAGATGCCGTTGAAATTGCCAGTCTGCACGAACTTTGGCGACACGAATCCTCTCGTCCCCACCAATGCATCATTGGCGGAGTCAAATCAAATGTCGGTCACTTATTGACGGCCGCCGGGTCCGCAGGACTGATGAAGGTGTTGTTGGCAATGAGGCACAGAATCCTTCCTCCCACAGCCAACTTTGAACAACCTGCAGAAATGCTGGCGAGTCCAGACAGCCCCTTCGAAATACTCAAAACGTCACAACCGTGGCCGGAACGCATCGATGGTTCACCCCGTCGAGCGACGATCAATGCCTTTGGATTTGGTGGCATCAATGCCCACTTGCTCGTTGAGGAATGGCGAATCGGAGTCCGTCCCTCCTTTTCCGATTCCCCCGAGATCGCCCGTCCCGCGTGCGAGACACAACTCGTGGCCATCGTGGGCCAGCAGGAATACTTTGGAGCGTCTGCTTCCAAGGGTTCCGATTCTGAGGAAACCTGCACATCGCCACAGCAGGGGGTGTCATCCGGCGGTTGGGGAGCAGAGCAGACCGATTGGTTTCAGCGTGAAGAACGGCCGGATGTGTCGGCGAATACTCGAGGGGTGCCGACCGAAACGCAGGGCCCTGTCATTCGGGAATTGCGTCTGCCTGTGAGTCAGTTCCGTATTCCCCCGGTTGAATTGCAGGACATGCTGCCCCAGCAGCAATTGATGCTCAAAGTTGCCGCCGGCGCCATCCGTGATTCGCAACGAGCAGGAACTCACGAGCCACACTCAGCGTGCAGAACGTCGTCGCGACCAGAGGATCGGGAACAGCCGATCCCGGTCCACAATCGACCTGAATCCAGCTCTGCCAGTCGGTTGTCTGCTGCAGATCCTTGGTTTGCCGTCACAGACGATCCGACGCGCACCGGAGTCTTCATCGGAATCGAACTCGATCCCAATACAACAAATTTTCACCTGAGATGGTCCATCGAACAAGATGCGTCTCAGTGGGCGGAAATGCTCGGCTTGAACCTCGCACCACAGGACTTCGATCGATGGATCGCTCAGCTCAAAGAGGCCGCCAGCCCTGCGCTGACTGCGAATCGCGTGATGGGCAATCTTGGTGGAATCGTCGCCAGCCGATTGGCTCGCGAGTTCGATGTGGGGGGGCCGAGCTTCACGATTTCCGCAGGAGGCGATTCGGGGGGCGTGGCGTTTGATTTGGCTGTCGGTGCCCTTCAACGAGGCGAGTTGGATCGAGCCATCGTGGGGGCGGTTGATTTACCGAGTGACATACGAACGGCTCTCTGGGGACGTGAGGTTATTTCCCCAGATGGCGCCACGGCATTCGTCCTGAAGAGACTCGATGATGCCTGGCGGGATTTAGACCGGGTGCAATCGATCGGCAGAGTCATCTCCTGTCCTGACCAACGACGTTCCTCAAACACGCCGCCACCGCCTCATGAAGCATTCAACGCCACGAGTGTCACATCGACACTGCGGACATTGCTGGCGGGACTGTCTCGGCAACAGAATCGCACCGCCGTAGATTCCGACAACAAGACCACCACTCCTGTTCAGATTGTCAATCGTGCAGAGATCAGCAACGACCTGCTTGTGAAATTACACGGCAACGCGCTGCCGATTGGATTCTTGATCAGTCCCTTTCAAGGAACCACCACTGGGCCCTGTGGACGTTCACTTCGCGCCGGCCTGTTTATCGTTGATGGTGAGTCCACCGATGACATTGCCATTCAACTCCAGGCGTTATCCAACCACATTGACGTCACACGTCCCGTCGAACATTTGGCGGAACGCTGGTTCAACGCTCGTCCACCGGATCCACAACGCCGATTGGCGGTGTCTCTGCTTGTCAGAACACCCGAAGAACTCAAGGACGTTCTTGCCATAGCACAGACCCAATTGAGAGGTGAGGCCCGATCCCATGTGGCCGATCCACGGGTCTTTTTTTCTCAACAGCCGCTGGGCCACGCCGGTCGATTGTCTTTTGTCTTTCCTGGCTCCGGAAACGTATTTCTGAAAATGGGGCACGATTTATTAGCGGCATTTCCAGAAGTACTGCAACGCCAGCACGCGGAAAACAGACAACTGCGAGATCAATTTCGACCGAATCTCGCTTGGGAGGCGAATTCCACGAGTCGCCTCCTCGCCGACCACAAGGCCATGATTTTTTCGCAGGTGGCGATCGGTACCGCCATTTGTGATTTGCTCGCGATGCTCGGCGTGTTCCCGTCGGCCAGTATCGGCTATAGCCTTGGTGAATCTGCGGCGCTGTTTGCCCTTCGAGCGTGGACCGATCGCGACGAAATGCTCCATCGCCTCAACCAATCACCGCTGTTTGGCAGCGATCTTGTTGCACCGTTCGACGCCGCCCGCAAGGTATGGAACATTGAGCATGGCCAGGACGTTCCTTGGATTTCTGGCACGATTGATCGATCCTGCCATCAGATTCGCACCGCACTGCGTGGGCGGGATCGAGTTTACCTGCTAATCATTAATACGCCGACGCAGTGTGTGATTGGCGGCGATCGCTCGCAAGTGAGTCAACTCGCCAGCGAACTTGGTGCTCAGTTTGTTCCGTTCCCAGCACCCAGTTCTGTCCATTGCGTCGTGTTGCGAGAAGTCGAACAGGCGTACCGCACACTGCATCTCCTGCCGATCAAGGAATCCCCTATTCCAACGTGGGCGGAGTGTGATCCAGATTCCCGAGACGCGTCTTGTCTCCCGCCCGGCGCCTCCACGAACTTCGGCCCCTCAAGCATCGACTACTACAGCACGGCGTGGGGCCATACGTACGAGCTGACACAGGACTCGGCTGCTGAAGCGATCGTTTCTCAAGCGGTGACGACAATTGATTTTCCCCAAGTTGTGCAGCAGGCTTATGCCGACGGCGTCCGACTGTTTGTCGAGATCGGCCCGGGATCATCGTGTACGAAATGGATCACCGAAATCTTGGGAGACAAACCGCATCTGGTCCGAGCGGCCTTGCCGGCCACAGCGGACCCGATCGGAAACTTTCTGGCACTTCTGGCGGCGTTGATTGCCGAACGAGTTCCCGTCGATCTGTTCTGTTTGTACGGCAAGCCGGTCAATGAGAATCGAAACACGTCCATTTCTCCCACCGCGTCAGATGTTGTGACACGTCTGAATGGAAAACCGTTCGAGATTCCCATTCCACCGGCAGGATGGGTCCTCAAACCTGTCCCTTCCGTTCCGCGTTCGACAGTCGCCCCCTTATTGGCTCAACTTCAACTCATGAACAACCACCGAACAGAGACTCACGAGGCATTTCTGCGTTTTTCGGCTCGAACCGAGATCTTGGCCGCCGAGCATCTGGCAGCTCTCGCTGCCGTTGATGCCATGATTCCTGCCAAGAAGCACGAACAGGCCAAGCCATCCACGATTCGAGACGACACTCCCAAGCTCTCGGACGTCCCTCCGACATCACTCACACGCGAACAGTGCCTGATGTTTGCCATGGGTCCTATCGGCGATGTGTTGGGCACAAAGTTCGCTGCCATCGATGCGCATCCATCACGAGTCCGCCTGCCCAATGAACCGCTGATGCTGGTCGATCGAATCCTGCGTATTGAAGGCGTGCCACTGTCGATGTCTGCAGGTCGGATCGTCACGGAACATGATATCAAACCAGGGGCATGGTATCTGGACTCAGAACGCATCCCCACCTGCATCGCCGTGGAATCGGGGCAGGCAGACTTATTCCTTTCGGGCTGGCTTGGGATCGACGTCGAAACAAAAGGACTCGCAAAATATCGATTGCTCGATGCTGTCGTGACATTTCACGATGCACTACCCGGCCCCGGAAACGTGATCCGTTACGACATCCGTATTCTGCATTTTTTCAGGCAGGGTCTGACCTATTTGTTCCGGTTTGAATTCGATGCCACCGTCGATGGCCGTCCCTTGCTGACCATGCGAGAAGGTTGCGCAGGCTTCTTTACAGAAGCGGACCTCGCACAGGGCAGGGGAGTGATTCATACGGCGCTCGATCGGCAACCCCGCCCCGGAAAACGACCCGCCGACTGGCGGGAGCCGGTCCCGATGTCAGTTGAAAGCTACGACGATTCACAACTTCTGGCGCTTCGACAAGGCAAGTTGTCGACATGCTTTGGCCCGTTGTTTTCTGGTTTGTCGTTGCGAAATCCGACGACGATTCCGGGAATCCTTCCGAATGAATCGGTAGGGATTGGCGGCCATTCTCCGACGTCCATGCCAAGGCGGTCACCAATGTGGCTGATCGACCGCGTGCTGAAACTGGATCCTTGCGGCGGCAAGTATGGAATAGGCTCGATTCTCGGAGAACTCGACATTCACCCGGACGATTGGTTCTTAACCTGCCATTTTTGTGACGACCCGGTCATGCCGGGCACATTGATGTATGAGTGCTGTCTCCACACGTTGCGAATTTTTCTGTTGCGGATGGGTTGGATCGGTGAACAGCGCGAGGTCATTTATGAGCCGATTCCGGAGATTCGCAGTCGTCTCAAATGTCGGGGACAGGTCCTCGGTTCAACGCGAAAAGTCTGGTACGAGGTGACCTTGAAAGAAGTCGGCTACGGGCCGGATGCCTATTGCCTTGCCGATGCCTTGATGTATGCCGATGGCAAACCGATTGTTGAAATCAGCGACATGTCGGTTCGACTATCGGGGCTGACGTCTTTGAAAGTCACCCACTTGTGGGCCAACAAACGAATCCCCTCGGTCGGGAATCAGGGGACAGGAATACCCCTGAGTAGTGGTTCCAACTCCACGTCCAGTCGCCAGCGTGGCTCTCCAATTTCTGCCTACGATATTCGTCCGGGACTCTTCGATTCGGCCCGGATCACGGCCTTTGCCATCGGCAAGCCCTCGGATGCCTTTGGAGAACGATATCGCGTTTTTGACGATCAGCGGCAGATTGCTCGACTGCCGGGACCGCCATTTCAGTTTCTTGACCGAATTGTCTCGATCGAAAACTGTCAACCATGGATCCTCGAAGCGGGAGGCGAAATCGTCGCCCAGTACGACATTCCGGTGGATGCGTGGTACTTCGCCGCAAATCGTCAGCAGACAATACCATTTGCGATCCTGCTCGAGACGGCGCTTCAGCCCTGCGGCTGGCTGGCGGGATACCTCGGTTCGGCTCTGAAAAGTGAAACAGATCTGTCGTTCCGAAACTTGGGCGGCAAGGCGACGCAATTGCGCCAAGTCACCGCAGGATCGGGGACACTCACGACCACCGTCAAAATCACGCGTGTCTCACAGTCCGGCGGGATCATCATTCAAAATTTCGACTACGCCTTGAGTTGCAATGGCCAGCCGGTTTATGTGGGAAACACTTACTTTGGTTTTTTTTCCAAGGCCTCGCTGAAAAATCAGTTAGGCATTCGTGAGGCACAGCCCTTCCGGCCCTCAAGTGAAGATTCCGCCCGAGCGAAACGCTTCGATTCGCCAGACACAGCCCCCTTTGCGAATCCCTCATTTCAGATGGTCGATCGCGTAGAACTCTCCTGTGACGGCGGACCACACGGCTTGGGATATGCACGGGGGACCATGCAGGTCAATCCAAATCTCTGGTTCTTCAAAGCACACTTCTACCAAGATCCGGTTGTCCCAGGATCTCTGGGTCTGGAGTCCTTTTTTCAACTTCTCAAGTTTTATGCCGTCGCGCGTTGGGATCTCGGCGCGGACACGCAATTCGCCACGCCGTCACTCACTTGCGATCCGGCCACGAGCAACCCACCTGCCCACGAATGGATTTATCGAGGCCAAGTGGTTCCGGGCGACGAGTTGGTGACTGTCACGGCCGTGATTCAGTCCGTGGATCAGACACACCGGCAAGTGATGGCTGAGGGTTATTTGTCGGTCGACGGTCGAGTGATCTACCACATCAAACACTTCACGATCCAAGTCTTGGCCGATGCGTAATCCTCACAGAAACCCGCGTCTTCGCTTAAGGAAATGCCAGTTTCGTTTGACGCATTTCCGGGACACGGGGTGGACTTTGGCAGCGAGGAGTGCGATGCGACAAAGCCTCGTAACCACGGCTCCTGAGTAGGCTGACGAATTCCTCGATATACCCATGAGTCACGAAAATTCTTTCCGCGTTCGTCGCAGCAACGGCATTCAGCAGTTCCCCGTAGTCCGCATGGTCTGACAGAGCGAAGCCCCTGTGAACGCGCCGCTGAGCCGGGCCTTCCGGCAGAGTCATCCAACCCGAAGCAAAGGCGGTCGAAAAATTGCCCCTGATCGGAAATCCAACGTTCCAACGCACCGACGGAGGTAGCAGGATCAAAGCCCGAGACCAGTCAGCGCCCGTCATGCCGCTGTCGGGTGTCCGGGTCTCGGGGAGCGAGACGCCCGACAGTCGGTAAATCGCATTCATTTCCTCAATCGAAGTGTGTGAAAAGATCGGCCCCAACGTCGAATCGAGTCCCGCCACGAGTCGTTGCGCCTTCCCCAACGAATAGGCGTAGAGAAAGCAGGCTTTGTCCTGCTGTTGATTCTCTCTCCACCACTCATGAATCTGTGCGAACGTTTCCACTTGAGGCGCCCAATGAAAGACGGGGTGCGCGAATGTCGATTCCGTAATGAACGTGTGACACTGGACGGGCTCGAACGCAGCGCAGGTCGCATCGGGGGCGACCTTGTAGTCACCAGAAATCACCCAGACCTCATCGCGACTCTCGACACGAACTTGGCTCGATCCCAGAATGTGACCGGCTGGATGCAGAGACAATTTGACACCGTTCTGCTCCCGCGTCTCTCCATACGCAAGGCCATCAATGTGCGCCCTCGGGCCCATCCGATGCTGTAACACGAGTCGCCCAGATTCCGCCGTCAGGTAGCGGCGTGATCCTTTGACCGCGTGATCGCCGTGTGCGTGCGTCACAACGGCACACGCTGCAGGGCTCCACGGGTCAATGTAGAATCCTCCCTGTTCGCAATAGAGACCCGAATTCGTCAGACGCAACAACGGAGAACGCATAATTTTTTCGCTGTTTTTTCTACTGGAAAACCACTTCGACAATCGACAACACCGCCCGTTTTTTGCGGCGGGTGCAACGATTCGAAAACGCTTTTGACCGTGTTCCGTCAATTCGACGTCAGCGGCGATGTCGTCAAGACACTCGCCGGGCGAATACCATCTGGCAACTGACCAAGGTTTCGGTGAGCGATCAGTTCGGCAACAATACTCACGGCGATTTCAGAGACGGATTGTGAGCCGATATCGATACCGAGTGGTGCAAACACGCGTGACAGCGCAGCGGTCGAAATCCCCTCGCGAATCAAATCGTCAAAAATCAATTTGATCTTTCGTCGACTACCAATCATGCCCACATACCGTGCCTCCGTTTCCACCAAATGGAGTAACGCCTGCTCGTCGTGGTTGTGCCCTCGAGTGACGATAATGCAATAGGTATTCCGATCGACCTCCAGACGGCGAATGGCATCGTCAAAGGCATCGACGATCAGTCGCTTGGCAGCGGGAAATCGTTTGCCATTGCAATACTCTTGTCGATCATCAACCACCCACACATCGAAATCGACATCTGCGGCCAACTCCGCCACCTTCTGTCCGATGTGTCCCGCTCCGACAATGATCAGTCGGCAACGTTTCAAATGGGGCAGGTAGGAAAGCCCCGCCTCAATATAAGGCCGGGGTCGGGTGGCTAACGGCCTGAGCTTGGACAACAATTCTGCCGGAGCAACGGCACTCGTTTCCATTGCAGAGGGGGCCGACGGGTTGGCAGATCCGGCATGACGGGAGGCAACAACACGACCTTGTTCATCAAGCAACCAACGATCTGCATCACGGCCCCCCGCTTTTTTGCCTTCGATCACAGTCACTTCTGTGGCACTTCGGTCATCGTCAAAAAGACGGAGCAATTCGTGATAATACGTCCCCTCGTCACCCGGCCGGAGCGGATCAACCAACATCCGCATCCGTCCTCCGCAGATCAACCCGTCATCCCAACCATAGTCATTATCAAGTTCAAACGAGAGCAGTTCGATGCCGCCTGTGGCCAACTGCGTTAACGCCCTGCGTTTGACTTCCGCCTCGACGCAACCGCCACCCAGTGTTCCGACCTGCGAGCCATCCTCGAAGACAAGCATGGTTGCTCCCGCTTTTTGGGGGGTTGAGCCGCGTGTCTCTACCAACGCCGTATAACACACAGATCGCCCCTGACGCATAGCGGAGATCAATTGCTGAATGAATGAATACATGATGCTTGCGTTTACTAAACTACGATCGGAGTCAGTTGCGGAAAGAACGGATGTCGCTTCCAGCAACGATCCGACAGGCCTGAAGATTGATCAAAAAAAGAATGCTAATTACCCGGCTTTTTTGGGGGGATGAAGAATGACTTGCAACCCCTGTGATTTTGAAAGTCGCATATAATCGATGACACGTTCGGCTTTCGCATCCAACCGACCTTCGGCAAATTTCGCGACAATCGCGATGACGTTCTCATTCGATTGGCGCATTCCCGCCGCCCTCTGCACTTCGGGCCGTCCCGTACGATTCCCAAGCTCCAAAATTCGAAACGTCCCCACGATTTCATTGGACATCGCATCTTTGCTCGGATTTGGTACGGGCGTAGGCGAGTAACTGCTCACACCTGAACGCGGGAGCAGGAACGAGATCTCATCATCCGGATTGACACGCATCGAATTGAAGGTTCGACTGTCGATGGGGATCCACAGGGCCACTTCATCTCGGCCAAGCTTTTGATTCAAATCTTTGGCGCCGGGCGTACGCAAATCTTGGAGCAGAACCAATTCGCCGCCTCGATAGCTCCGACTTGTCGTCTGCCCTGTCACGGTACTCTTCAACCCCCACTTCGGGGCGACTTGGTCCAAGTTTCCCATCGCACTTCTGGGAAGATCAATCTTCACAAGGTGCGCATCGAGTATCGTCTCCCCAATGTTAATCGGTGTCTTGATGCCAATGAATGACTCCTTGGCTTCTGCCCCCGCCAATCTGTTCATGTACAGCCAGTTACAGACGGCCGCCGCCAACCCCAATCCGAGTGACAACAAGAGTCCTGATAGTCCCTTCATCGTGGCATGCCCTTTATTCCCCGTTCACCAGTGATCGAGTCCTCGTGAACCAGATCACGCCTGACAGAACGTCCGCACTCTCGGATTGCAGTTGCACGTCGGCCATCAAATCGGTGGTTCTGTATTTCATGCTGGCTGACCGTACGCCGACCGATTTTGAGACGACTGCATTTTTACCGAACGAGTCTTCGAACTGTTGTACCCAGCTCGCCAAGTCACCGCGACCCTGAATCAGCAACCACTGACAACCATGGGCGTCCCTCATTCGAGTCAATCGACGTGAGCCTTCCGGTATCACGAGGGGAAACTCCGGAGAAATTTCGCCTGAGCCACTCGCGTCAGGGCAAAAGGAATAGATCGTCCATCCTCCGGATTCCGAGGGAAAGGCCAGGCCCCAGCCAGCGATGCGTTGCACTATTTGGTGTTCATTGCCGGCCGATTCAATAAAGCGAGTGGCAACAAAAGAGGGGAGCGGATCTTGACGCAAATAAACGCTTCCCATCGTCAAATCCCAGAACACGGCCGGGGCCTTTCTCAACAAGGCGAGCCATTCTGTCTCGGCAAGATCCGGTGGCTGAACCAAAGCCTTCGAAGTCACCACAATCGATCGCGCAATGCGTATCAACTCGCCATTCAGTCGCTTGCGATCTCCTTGAAAGGGGGTCCTCTGAATCGACGTTTCTGCGTCACCAAACTGCATCGTGATTGGTGCCCGACTCCAATCAAAATCGATTCCGCTCAGGAGCGGTACTGGGGACGTGACGGCAGAAGAATCCATTCGCCACCACTCAATCAATTGGCGACCGAGAGTCAGACCGACGGCGGCGATGAAGATAATCACTAGCAGATCGATTATGCGTCGAACCAATTTTCGGGCACAACAAAACCGTGAAGAACATGGCGAGATCGAACACAATCGCCACACAAAGCGACGAATCGAAACACCCCTGCGGAATACGTTCATGGCCGTTTTCCCTCCGGGCCGCCGATCTCGCTCAACGAGCTTTGGAAAACAGCGACGAGCGAACCTATTTCAATTTTACGATATCGACGTCTGGAACTCCGATCGCACGCAGGACACCGACTTGGATTACCGCATTGCCAAGGGGGCTCATGTGAATCCCGTCTGATGTGATCCAGTCACCTTTGATCTCGGACGGCTTGTGCTGGAGGGCTTCAAGAAACATGGCATGCAGATCGGCGATGTCGCATTTTTTCTCAGTCCCCACGGACTTCATGACATCCGCGTATTGAGCCAAAATCCTGTTTCCCTTGGACTCTGGATCCTCTTCGATCAGCGTCGGAGTGAGCAGAATCACTTTAATCCCCCGAGCGTGCGCCTGGTCAACCATCGCAGCCGTATGTTCTCTGTACACCCTTAAAGATGCGTCCTGAGACGGCTCCGCCATTGCGTGCAGAACATCGTTGATGCCGACGTTGAGAATCACAACCGCCGGATTGCGATCCAATACGTCCCTCGGAAACCGATCTACAAGCTGCTTTGCCGTATGGCCACTCCCTCCCGCATTGATCATCTGAGGAAGTTGCAAATCGGGATAGAGTTGCGATAGAGCCGACTCCACGGAACGAAGCCAATTCCCTTTTGCGGTGATGGAATCTCCGATGGCAACGACGAGCCCCCCTTTTTGAAGCAAGAGATGACACGGCAAAGAGGCCGATGACTTGCCGACCCACGGAAGAACTTGGGAGCTTAGAGAGAGTTCTCCCGCCGGAGTTGACTGCGGATCTGCACTACTAGGACTGGGAACCGCTGCAACGCTCAGAGCCATGCCTACGGCGATCCAAAGAAAGTTGTTCCACATTCCTGATGTTTCCTCTGTGTGCAAATCGAAGAGTTTTCTGTGTGCAAGTCGAAGAGTTTACCTGTTTTCTTAGACACCGAAGCGATCGCACCAACTGACGTCGCTTTATATACGACGATTGGACGTTTCGCGAGGGCCATCTGCTGAACGTCGCCTCTGAAGCAATCCCTATTTTGTGCTCGACACCCGTGATTCGGAAAGCGGTGATCCGATCGGCGCCCGTCGTCTTGTGTCGTTACATCAAAAACAGAGACGGGGAAATCAGCAGCACAGGCGACGATGACAAAAAAACTCCGATCCCAATACCACCGAACTTGGAACCGTCTCTCTGATTCGGTCCGATGACCCCACTTTTTGGCAAGCCACACAACGAAGAAACGAACGTCTTCTTTGGCCGACTCGGACTTCTAATCCAGATGGCCTGATCGCTGGCGAATGACGAGCCCAAGGCCACGCGGCTGATGGCCGAGTCTGAACCTCGATGTGCGACGACCGGGGAAAATCTCGAGCACTCCTGTTCCAGTGCCCCTCGCTATCGCTGATAGCGAACAGAAGTGCGACGGTCGTTATCGCCCCCCGAAATGGCAAGGAAACGGCATCGCAGCTCTGCCGGCAATTGCATTCCCACCGATGCGACGTTGGCTTGATAAGGCTCCAGAACGCATTCGTAAGCAAACTTTTTTCCCAACGTTTCTCACCGGCGTCCGACGTCCTCAGGATGCGGGGTTATCCCGCCAAGATCAACCGCGGCACGGCAACGCAATAACTCGGGTTTGGGGGCATGTCAGAGCCCTTCCGAAGAATCGATTTTCCAAACCATTTCTTTTAAGACTCAGCCGTTACACGTCACTTTCGCCAGGTTGTCTCATCCGTTGGCGGCATGAAGATGAACGGGGAGTAACGGCGGACATGCTCCTGACGAACGTCACTCCCCTAAGAATTCGAACGGCGTTAACACCCGATATACTGACGTCGGCCGATGAGACGAAGAGGCGGGTGTTCGGGCCACTGTGGATGAAAATGCCGATCATGACGACAGACTTGAAATCAGGAATTGACGGCTTTCGAAATGTTTTGCTGCGGAATTCGGTTCAACGATGGGAACCGACTGACCATTCCCGCCGGCCCCACCCCGCGGAGCCTCTTCATAGCTTCGTTTGTTGACCATCGACGGATCTTGCTTGCTCTTCTGAAGCGTAGATTTTAGAGTTCCATCGTTGAAGCGTTAAAACGCTCGGCCGAGTGGCGAAATAGGCAGACGCATCGGATTTAAAATCCGGTGTCGCGAAAGCGACGTGCGGGTTCGAACCCCGCCTTGGCCAGTCATGTGAATCTAAGGACATTAGCGACAAAAAAGGGGTTTCTCAGGCACCGGGTCTGGTTCAAATCCTGGCAAGGTGTGCCTGATCAATCTCAACGACGGAAAATAGGGCTTCCGGCACCGTCAGGATCAGGCAACTCACTCGATAACGTTGGGGCAGCAAGTTGCAGGCCGTTGTATCAAATCCGGTTCCTGACAGACTTGAGGCCGCTGCTTGGTCCAACGCAAGAGTGCTCAGTCCGTTTTGAGTCATCCCTTTTTCAGGTAACACACCTTACTTGTTTATGCCGCCAACGGCGAATACGATATGCGCTCCAGTTGAGTTGGTATCGTCGTCGGCTCTGCATTCCCCATATTGAATGCCGCCTTTGGATCGGAAAGACCTCTAAATCAATGAAGCATGTTCTTTCCGCAATCGTCATGAATCAACCGGGAGTCCTCGCTCACATTTCCGGGATGCTGGCTTCACGCGCTTTCAACATTGAAAGTTTGGCGGTTGGCGAAACCGAGAATCCCGCATTTTCACGAGTGACGTTTGTCGTTGCTGGAGATGACAAGGTTTTGGATCAAGTGCGCAAGCAACTCGAAAAAATCATCACCGTCGTTAAGGTCGTTGATTATCAAAATCAGGCCGTTGTCGAACGCGACTTGATGCTGATCAAAGTGGCAACCGCCTCTGGTTCCAGAACCCAAATCCGTGAAATGGTCGATGTTTTTCGAGGTAAAATCGTCGATATCGCGGCAAACCATGTGATCGTTGAGCTCTCCGGTTCCGAAAGCAAACTAACGGCGTTCGTTGACCTCATGCGTCCCTTTGGGATTATCGAGATGGTCCGCACCGGAAGAGTCGCTCTGGGGCGGGAAATCTCATTGTCAATCGATGCTGCGTTGGAACCACCACCGACTTATGAAGAAGCGGCATTGAATGGATAGTCCTTATGCGGGTTGCGAATCCGTAATAAAACACCAACTTTAATCCTACGTTGAGACGGTTGGCGTGTCTGAGATCAATGAACTGTCAACTAACCCTTTTTCCACTGAGACGAGAACTACGATGGCCGCGAAGGTTTATTACGACGACGATGCTGACCTTTCACTTCTGAAAGGCAAAACAATTTCCATTCTGGGCTACGGCAGCCAAGGGCATGCGCAAGCGCAGAACCTGCGAGATAGCGGCTGTACGGTCGTCATCGGCCAGCGCTCTGGCAGCAAAAATTACGATCTGGCCGTCAGCCACGGCTTCAAGCCGGTGTCACTGGCTGAAGCAACAAAAGTTGGCGATTTGGTCAACATCCTGCTCCCCGATGAAGTCCAAGGAGACGCCTACAAGAGCGACATCAGGCCCAATCTGAAGGTTGGCTCGCTGCTCATGTGCTCTCACGGCTTCAATCTCCATTTTGGTCAGGTTATCCCTCCCGTCGGCATCGACTGCGCTCTCGTGGCCCCGAAGGGCCCGGGACACTTGGTTCGAAGCGAGTACGAAAAAGGTGGTGGAGTGCCAAGCTTGATTGCCTTGTCGCCCGGGGCCTCCGAGATCAGTCGCAAGTTAGCCTTGGCATATGCCAAGGGAATCGGAGGAACCCGCGGTGGTGTTATCGAAACGACGATCGCTGAAGAAACAGAAACCGATCTGTTCGGTGAGCAGGTCGTACTTTGCGGAGGTGTGAGCGCCCTCATTAAGGCTGCATATGAAACCCTCGTAGAAGCTGGTTATCAGCCGGAAATGGCCTACTTTGAATGTATGCACGAGTTGAAACTGATTGTCGATTTGTTTTACCAAGGTGGCTTAAATTACATGCGTTACAGCGTCTCCAATACCGCCGAGTTTGGCGACTACACGCGGGGACCACGTATTGTGACCGATGAGACCAAGGCGGAAATGAAAAAAATCCTCCAAGAAATTCAATCCGGTCAGTTTGCCAAGGAATGGATCTTGGAGAACAAGGCGAATCAAGCCAGCTTTCAAGCCATTAAGCGTCGTGAGCGAAACCACCCGATCGAAGAAACCGGCAAGCAACTTCGCCGCATGATGAAATGGATTAACGCCAAGGAGCATTGATCCCCCTCGAATCGATCACAAAAAATTCCACGACATCGCACAGTGAGGGATTGCTTGGCGATGTCGGTGGAATCGGTGATTTTTCTCGGGCGTTCAAATTCCAGTTCTCGTCAACATCGCGTGCCTCGCGATCGGTTTTGGCAATCACCGATCAGAATCCTTCAGGGTTGTGACAGGGGAGTCGTTTTCCCCGCGTTCCCCCTTCGGCGTCAATTGTCTCGGCATTCATCGCCGCGAATCCAGTACGCTTGCTAGCCTGCTTAGGCGAGTTCATTCCTCTCGCGTAGGCTACGCCTGTGCAACAGTAGCGGCCGATCTCTTCGGAGTAGGATCGCAGCCTTGGCTTGCCATAATGCACCTCGTGCCATGGAGTCTGCTCCGTTTCCCAATCTCCATAAAATCCGTGGAATTTCTGTGGTCCTGGAGAGTAGATCGCTAAGTTTGGCGCAACGGATTGGCGGTTGCTAATGTTAATACGTGTGGACTTTGGGTGTTTGATGGGGTAATGTTCACTGTCTTGAACACATTTATCTCGTTGTGCATCGAATAAGGTGGGGGAGGAGTGTATTTCAAATGACCGGCGATACTCCGTTTCGCACAATGCTGGCATTGTGCGGACTGTCCCTCTGGATGTGTGTCGGGCGTGAGACGTTCGGACAGGTGCCCACTCCGGTTCTGGAAACGATATTTCCTGCGGGTTGTCAGGCGGGCCAAGCGGTGGACGTGACCGTCACCGGAGCGAATCTTACCGGCCGAATTACACTGATTTGCAATGTTTCTGGCTTCCATTCAGAGCCGATGAAGCCGGATTTATTTCATCTCACGATCCCGTTAGGCACACCTCCTGGGCGGTATGAACTCCGAGCAGTCAGTGACAACGGCGTGAGCCCGCCGCGAACGTTTTCCATCGGCAATCGGGCGGAGCTGGTGGAGACAGATCCCAACACGTCCTTGTCGACTGCGGTCTCCGTTCCGCTGAATCATGTCATCAATGGCAGGATTGATGCCGCGGGAGACATCGATTATTTCCGCTTCGAAGCTCAGGAGGGACAACGAGTCGTTGTCGAGTGCTGGGCTGAGCGAATCGATTCACGGTTGCGCGCTGTGGTGGAGTTGTATGACGCTGAAGGTCGACGTCTCGCAGTTAATCGCGGCTACTTCGGTATCGATCCGCTGATCGACTTTTCCGTTCCATCAGACGGTTCTTATTTCGTGAAAGTTCAGGACTTGATCGCGACAGGAAGCGTCGAGCATTACTACCGTCTCGACATCGACACCGGTCCGCGGGTGGCGTTTTCTGTGCCAAATGTGGTTCAGCGTGGCAAAGAATCGCGCGTCGCGTTCTACGGATGGAATCTGGGGGGGATGCGTGATCGATCGACGACGAAAGATCAAGCGG
Source organism: Schlesneria paludicola DSM 18645 (assembly GCA_945876035.1). GTDB lineage: Bacteria > Planctomycetota > Planctomycetia > Planctomycetales > Planctomycetaceae > Schlesneria > Schlesneria paludicola_C. Next base: position 27,114 of record CAMCMU010000023.1, read on the forward strand.
ACTTCGATCGAGTGGAGGTCGACATCCCGGGTTCGCTTGCGCAGGGAACGTGGCCATGGCCAGTCCGCCAGCATCCGTCGCAGGCGGTACTCGATGGCTTCGCCTATCACCTGCCCCGCAGCCACGCCTCGATTGTGATTGGTGTCACCGACGTTCCGGTCGTGTTGGATGGTGGCCAGAACCACTCGCCAACGTCAGCTCAGCTGATTTCTCACCCTTGCGAAGTCAGTGGCCAACTCGTCGCCGGTGACGAACGGGACTGGTATGCGATTCAGACACAACGCGGTGAGGTGCTGTATTTCGACGTATTCGCTCAGAGAATTCAATCTCCAGTCGATCTCCAAGTGGGCCTGTTCGATGCGTCTGGGCAGCACGAATTGGTTCAGTTCGGCGATGAGATCCGGAACAATGGCGGAAAGATCCTGCCCACGAATCATCTCGATCCTGTCGGACGTTGGGTCGTTCCGGCAGATGGGCGTTATTTGATCGAGGTCCGGAATCTGATCGGTGGCCTGCCAACAGACTCCCGCCGGACGTATCGCCTGTGTGTACGACGTGAGGAACCCGATTTTCAGGTCGTCGCGGTTTCTCGCCGCGATGACCCGTCCGGACTCAACGTTCGCCGCGGCGGCCGAGAGGTTCTTGACGTGTTGGCTTTTCGGCAGCGTGGTCTGGAAGGTCCAATACGAATTTCGGCCAAAGACTTACCACAAGGAATGGAATGTCCTGATGTCTGGATTGGTTCGGGAGTCGAACGAGCAACTGTCGTTCTGTCGGCGGACGACAATGCTTCAGAACGGTTTGGAGAATTAAAACTGGAGGCCTTCGCAGAAGGGGTCGGACACCGTACCGTCCGGGGTGGAGCAATCGTCCGAACAGGGACGCCAAATGGCTGGGGCACGCTCACATCTCAGATCCCATTCGCCGTCACTGGTGACGCCGCTTTGCGAATCACGGCCAATGGACACGAGACGCTGCAGCATCCTCTTTATGGAAAACTCGATGTGCGGCATTCACCAGGCGGGATTTTGGACGTCGCGGTTCAGATTGAGCGTCGCGATCCGAAATTTCAGGCGCCCGTCAAGCTGATGGCTGCTGGACTTCCCGATTCCATTCGCAACCAGACGGTGGTCATTCCTGCTGGCGAGCAACAGGGATCTCTCAGTTTTTACCTGCCCGCCCACTTAGCCGTAGGAAGATATTCCATCGTCATTCGGGCAGAAACGATGCTACCGACAGCCGACAGCAAGACTGAATCCGTAACGATCTACAGTAATCCTGTGGTGTTTGATGTGCGCCCAGCCGCTTTTCTGCTTGAAATCGATCCGTTTGCTCCAACCCGCGTCAGGCGTGGTGAAGTGATTGTTGTCGGTTACTCTTCACTGCGAAGAAACGGTTTCATCGGTAAGATGCATACCGAACTGGCCGCACCCGGCCGGGTAACCAATGTCGTCGGATTGCGTGGACGCGGCGAAACGTTCATTGGCCAGACAGACCGAGGCTCGCTTCAGGTCATTATCAATGATGACGCCCCCTTGGGAAAGGTGCCGTTTCTGCGGCTGTTAACCGTAGGAATCCTCGAAGACGAACCTATTTTTCAGGGAAGTAGTTTTTTCAATTTGGAGATCGTGGACTGAATGGAACTCGTCAACATCATCTCGAGGCAACTCCAATCGCGGTCGATGCTGCTCGCATTTGGGTTTTGTTGTAGTGGTTTCATCGTCCACGCCAACGAGTTGCACATTGAACCGACAAAGGTGAATCTGTTCGTTGGAGGGACCCAGCAGCTTCTGGTCGCGGGAACTGAGGCAACGGCTCAAGACTTCACCACAACGGCACAGTACTCCAGTTCCGATAATGCAATCGCGACTGTCTCCAATCGTGGCGTCGTTCATGGCCACTTCCGTGGCCATGCCGCAATCACGATTCAGGTGGCCGGACAGACCAGGAATGTTCCATTATCTGTCTCCGCAGCGGAGGATGCTCCTGAAATTCGATTCGTCACCGAAGTCCTTCCAATTTTGACTCGGTTGGGCTGTAACAGCGGGGAATGTCACGGCAAGGCCACGGGGCAAAATGGGTTCAAACTGTCCCTGTTCGGTTCCGAGCCCGATGGGGACTACGATGCCTTGGCGCGAGAAGGCCGTGGTCGACGTCTGTTTCCGACCACTCCAGACAGCAGCCTGCTCCTCCTCAAAGCGACGGCCAAGATGCCACATGGCGGCGGCCGTCGGATGGAAGAATCCAGCGATGACTACAGGATTCTTCGTCAATGGATTTTGCGAGGAGCCATCCCTCCTCGGGACAGTGATCCTCGGCTAGAGCGAATCGAGTTATCACCACGAGAAGAACGGATTCTTCCCACAACATCATCTCAGCAGCTGCTCGTTACCGCCCATTTTTCGGATGGTTCGTCACGCGATGTCACGCGACAGTCGGTCTTTCAATCCAATGAGACAGGGATCGCCATGGTCGATCCGGATGGATTGATTAACACCACTTCGCAACATGGTCTCGTCACGATCATGGCGCGTTTCAGCGAACAGATCCTCACCTTTCACGCCGCCGTCCCGTTTGCGGGAACGGAGTCGCAGAACCGCGCCGTTCAACTTCGACTTAACCAGTTGGAGCGGCAGTTTGATCAGTCTCCCTATGACCTGCTCTTGCTGCGGCAGTGGCGACGAATGAATGTTGTCCCCTCCCCCCCAGCGGACGACGCAACCTTTCTGCGCCGTGTGATGATTGATCTCTGTGGCACATTACCGACCGCTGAAGAAATCCAGGATTATGTGACAGACCAGCGGACTGATAAGCGCGCGCGGTTAATCCAGCGGTTGCTGAACCGCCCCGAATACGCCAGCTATTTCACGCTCATGTGGTCCCGAATTTTACAGAATCGAGGATCACGAGCCGGAACCACGCTGTTCACGAGTTGGATTCGGGACTCGCTTGCGTCTAATAAACGGTATGACCAATTCGTCTCAGAAATTCTCACTGCTAGCGGCAATCAAAATGAAAATCCACCGGCGATCTGGTATCGAGCCGTACGTAAATCTTCGGAATACGTCGAGTCGGTGGCCCAAGCGTTCCTCGGTGTGCGTATTCAATGTGCGCAATGCCATCACCATCCTACGGAACATTGGAGTCAATCCGATTACTACGGGTTGGCCGCCGTATTTTCTCGCGTGGGACGAAAGGGAGGCTTCGCCGATGGTGAAGTTCCCACAGACGAAATCATCTATCTCAAAGAGTCGGGGCACGTTGTGCACCCACGCACGGGCGTGGTTTTACGACCGCAGGCTTTGGGCGGAGCCGAACTTCCTCTCGGCTTGCATGATGACCCGAGAAGTAGCCTCGCGCGTTGGATGACCGACGCCAAAAACCCTTACTTTGCGCGAACCATGGTCAATCGTCTTTGGGCTCATTTCCTTAGCCGAGGTATCGTCCAACCAATCGATGATGCGCGCAGCACAAATCCTCCGAGCAACCCAGAGTTGCTCGATGCACTCGCTGACGATTTTATCTCTAGTGGCTACGATGTGAAACACCTCATCAGCGTGATTGCCAGTACATACGCCTACGGCTTAGAGTCTGCCTCTCATGCCGGTAATGAGGGGGATTCGCAAACTTTTGCGCGATTTTATCCTCGACGATTATCCGGAGAAGTCTTGTTGGATGGGATCAGCCAAGTCCTCGACGTTCCGACGGAATTTGTCGGCGGTCCCGGCAAATTTCCGCTGGGAACTCGTGCGATTGATTTACCGGACGATAACTTTGCAGCCCATTTTTTGGATGTGTTCGGCCGGTCTGCAAAAATGTCTTCCTGCAACTGCGAGCGTTCGGATGCGCCCGCCCTGTCTCAAGCACTCGAGATTGTGAATTCCGTAGAACTTCAGCGAAAATTAACCTCCGAGACAGGCTATGCGATCCGGCTCGCAAAGAGCCAAACGTCGGATACGGATCTAGCAACGGAAATATTTTTGCGGGCGTTAGCGCGGCCACCGCGATCTGAGGAGCTGCAAACGGCCGTGGATTATCTCCACTCGGCATCCAATCGATCGGATGCTTGCGAATCGCTTCTCTGGTCACTGCTAGCCACCAATGAGTTCCTGTTCAATCATTGACTCTGTTCCACGAAGATTTCGTCATGCTGCAACTCAATGGCCCTTCCTTCCAAAACTGTTCAGGCGTCACTCGACGCAACTTTCTGCAGATAGGCGTTCCAGCGTTGGGGCTTGGGATTGCGGATCTGCTGCGACTCGAGTCGCATGCCGCTGAGGCCGGACGTCCGACGAACAAAAAATCACTAATCGTTTTCTGGACAGAAGGCGGAATCAGTCAGCAAGACACGTACGACCTAAAGCCCGATTCGCCAAGCGAGTACCGGGGAATGTATCGACCCATCGGCACATCGGCTCCGGGAATCCTCTTGGGGGAACGATGTCCCCAGCAGGCGCAGGTCATGGACCGCATGTCCTTGGTTCGTTCTGTCCATCACGAGAACGGTATCCATGCCCCCTCTGCACACTGGATGCAGACTGGTTATTTCGGTCCCACACTGGCTCGAAATACTGCCCAAAAGCCGGCGTTCGGTTCTGTGATTTCGCGGGCTCTGGGGTCCCAACGGCCACCGATGCCTGCGTATGTGACAATTCCGAAGTCGGAGGCTTACGGCTATCAAGGAGCGGTTTATCTGGGTAAGGCTTTCAATTCCTTTGAAGTTGGCGCCGATCCGAATGCCGCGGACTTTCGAGTTCCCAATTTGTCGTTACCCAGTGGACTGACGGTTCAAAGCGTCGATTCGAGACGATCACTGCTCAAGGCCTTCGATACGCTGCGGCGTGACATTGACCAGAGTGGCGTGATGGAAGGATTAGATATCTTCAAAAGCCAAGCTTTCGAGATGGTGGCCGGCGATCGTTTACGTTCGGCCTTTGATCTGACTTTAGAAGACCCCGCTCGCCGAGACCTGTATGGTCGACATCGTTACGGGCAAAGCGCCTTGTTGGCTCGCCGGCTTGTTGAGGCGGGAGCTCGTTGCGTCCATATCAACACGGGAAATTGGGATCATCACAACGAAATCGCCAAGGGATTGGAAGAACATCTTCCACCATTGGACATGGCTATTGCGGCATTGGTACGGGACTTGGACGAACGCGGCCAACTGGACGATGTCCTGATTTATTGCTTTGGTGAGTTCGGCCGGACACCCCGAATCAATGGCCATGCGGGACGTGACCACTGGTCAGACTGTTTTTCTGTACTTCTTGCGGGGGGAGGAGTCCAAGGTGGCCAAGTCGTGGGCTCCAGCGAAAAATGGGGTGGCGCCGTTCGAGAACGAATGGTCACACCGCTCGACCTTCTCGCCACGGTGTATCACATCCTCGGGATCCCACTCGAGACCAACTTCGAAGACTCCAGCGGCCGCCCGGTGAGCATCGTGGGAAGCGGCCAACCAATCACCGAGTTGCTGTGATTCAGGGTGTTGACGCAGAAACAGGCAGCAGACTCGATAACACAACCGCTTTTGATCAAAATTGATCGGATCACAGTGTCGCCCTGATGCTGAAAATGCCTCTCTCCGTTCCGCAGACCCGATCGCCATGCCTTGACTCGTGATCCTCAAACATCGGAAACCATCCGACGGATCCACATCTAATTGGATTGAACAGAATATTGCGGTCGATTGAACAGAATGTCGCGAATAGATAGACTGTAACGGTGCCTATTTTTTTGCCGAATACGGCAAATGGGGCGACTGAATAAATAGTGACGACCATTCTCGTACATGGCTCTTGTGTCTGTTGGTAGTTTTAATCTGAGGTGTGACTCGGTCTGTTTGCGTGTCGATAAATGGTTAGAGACGCGACAGGTTCGAACACTCTCGATTGCTTTGAAGTCGCCCGTTTTGAGTAACACAAAGTCGGTTTGTATTCCGATCTAAATACAAGACGCAAAGCCCTTTGCGTGCGAGAGAACGATCATCACTGGAATAAACTCATAGGAGTGGCGCAATGGATTCGAGATTTTCGGGGCGTTTTTTTGGCACGGTTCACAGGATCTTGCCAACATCTTGGCGAAATCGGAATGTCGCGCGTGGGTTGATCGGAGTCGGGGCGATGGTGGGAATTGCCTCCTTGACTTGGGGCGTGGATCAAGACGTGAAGGCCGTAAATATTGGGCTGCGTGGTATTTTGCCAAACAAACCGCCTTCGGTGTTGCAAGAAGAAGAGTTTGCTCGGCTTGATGGAAAATGGGCGGAATGGTCCAAGGATACCTCCGCAGCAGTGGCCCAGTTCTACTCCACGCTTGACTCCACGGACGTTGCAAGTCAGCGTGCGTCCATTAAGGCACTCAAAACAAAAGTGGAGGTGATGCGGCTCGCGATTCTTGATCCCGATTACGCCTCATTGCACGGCCCTTTGGCCGATCTGTATACAAACTTGGCCCAACGGACAGAATTGGCCGAAGCTTCGATCGACACACTTGAGCAGGCGGCTTCTCAGGTGGTGCCGTCAATGCCCGCCGCCACCCAGCAGTTGTTGACCGCCGTCGATCGGTTAGATGCGGAACTGACGGCCATTCCCAATGGGATTCCTTGGTTCAATTACTTCAAGGCCGATGTGGTTCGCGGGGCCATTAAGAGCGGAGCGGCCAATCATGCTGTAATTTCCGCAGCGACTGAATCCCAAATGCGTCTGGAAGAACGGAGCACAATGCCTGAGGGTGTGCAAAAGGATTTCGCCCAGAAATCTTTTTTTAATATTTATGAGTCCGCGGTCAAAGCGTACCACACCGCAGTCGCACAACAATCAACGGGCAATTTGACAGAGGAATTACGAAAACAACTGCAGTTGCTGTCCGCCGGATCAGACTCGTTTGCTGAGACTCGATCAAAGGTCGATGCCGCTAAAGTGCGGGCTGCATTTTCCACGATTCGTTTGATCGCACCCGATGGCGGCCAGAAAATCTCAATGGTCCTGCGATCTCATCTGCTCAACTATAATCTCCGTATCGTGGCAAGCGAAGACTTCTTGAATCGACTGATGTCAGATTCCCGAGTCGAGAGTGGCCCGGTTTCAGATTATATTTTGGGAGCCTCGGTCAGCGGTCAGCAATCCACCACGACGTCAGCGACGGTCGACCTGCTCCCAAGTCAAGCCACACTCAAATTCAATCTTGCATTGTCTGGTCATATCACCTCCACAACTCAAGGAGTCACCCCTCAAGCCACAGTTTTCACATCCGGTAGCCATGACTTCATGGCCACCAAAGAAGTTCAATTTAATGGGACTCGGTTTGTGACCGCACCCGCCGAGATCCGTGTCACTCCGCATAATACGACGACGGGCATTTCCACAAAATTCGGCAACGTTCCGATCTTCCGTCGTGTCGCTCAGGGGATGGCCGCTCAGCAGGTCGCCGAAAAAACACCGGAGGCAGAAGCAATCACAGCAAGTCGAATTCGCGAACAAGTGCTTCCCAAATTTGACGGCGAAGTCGATCGTGCCTTCGTCAATGCCGGAGCAAAACTTGATAGCGGGCTGCTCGGGGGATTGCGTTCCACGGGGTTGAGTCCGGATGCCATCTCCTACTCTTCGACTGATACCGCAATATCCGTCAACTCCCGACTTTTAGGAGCGGACGAATTATCGGGAAACATTCCCAGCCCAAACATGTTTTCCACAGTCGGTGCTACGCTGCTGATGCACGAATCGGTAATCAATAATTCAATCGACCGGATGGATTTGGCGGGACAAACTTTGGCGGAACCCCAGCTGAGAGAAAAACTCCAGTCGTTTCTTAGTCAGGCACTCGGCCGGCCAGTGACTTTGAATGGACCAACAAAAGCAGCAACGGAGTCTGGCGAGACGACGGAAGACAGTGGTCCGAAGGCGATCATTTTTTCGGCGGTAGACCCGATTCGAATTCGAATCCAGAATGGTGAAATGGAATTAGTGATTCAAGCGGGATTTAAACAAGACGACGGAAAAGACGACATTCCAACGCGAGAAATCATCGTCCCACTCACATTTGATGTCGTCGGCGAGCAGATCGCGATCAAGCGTGGAACCGTGACAGTCGTTGCGGCCAGCGGTGAGGGTGGTGGCCTAGCGATCAATGGCGTCGTCCGCAAAAAGATTCAGTCAATCCTGCCAGATCGCTCCGTCACCAATCAGGTGGATTTAAAAGGAACCAACAAGACCGTCAAAACCAACGTGTCGAGAATCAGTCTGACCGATGGCTGGGTTTCGATTTCCGTCAACTGAGTTTGTGACGAGTTTCTTTTTCGCAGCTATCGTTTGCGACAGAACTGATGTTGGACAGGAAGCCCGAGGGAGTCAAACTCCGCGGGCTTCTTGTTTTGGATGGGGTTGTTCACGGCTCCGTGGGAAGCCACAACTTAGAATTGGTTTCTTCCACCGCTCCGTTTCGTTTCTGACGGCGAGCCTTTAACCGAACGTACGGCGCCACGAATCGACCGCGATAGCCAAAGTGTTCCACCGGCGCTTTATAGTCTGCTCGTTGCGGTTCGCGGAGATCTTCCACAACGAATCCCGCGCGACACAGTGCTCCCACCAGTTCGCTCCAACGATGAAGGTACTCGACCGTGCCAATCTCCCGATACGATTTATCGTCCACCTTCGGCAGGGCGCCTTTGTGGAAATATTCGATGCCAACAACAAATTGGTTTTGTTCAGTGCGATGCGTAATCTGAAGGCTTGTCGGCTGCTTGTGCTGACTAATATACAGACCTTCGTTCCGGGTCACACGCGAGATTTCTGAATAGACTCTGACGATGTCGGGAACGTAACAGGTACTCACCGGCTGATGTACAATGTCAAAACTTTCATTGTGCAACACCGACAGATCATCCATCGATGCTTCAATCGCCCGCAAGGACAAACCACGCCGTGCCGCTTCACGGCGATCGAGTTCCAGCATACCAGGGCTGATGTCCACGACAGTCACTCGTGCTCCGGCAGAGGCATAGAGAATGGACTGCCAGCCACCTCCAGAAGCGAGGCACAGCACGTCTAATCCGACCACACTGGATGGCAACCACCCGCGTCCGTCCAGAGCAGCTAGCGGTTCAAGACACTCTGCATCCGTCGCCACCTTGGCAAACTGACTGCCGCTGGACAATTGATTCCATGCCGACTGATTTCTGAGTCGATATTTCGTGTCGTCTGATTGAGAGGACATGACTGGCGGCGGCCTGATTGACGTAAATATCGATCGCTATAGGTTGGCAATAAATTATTTTATTAATAGTCACGCATCGTCTCCGTCGCCACTTGAGATCCTGACCAATAACGGAGCAGGGGAGTCTATCTGATCCGTACGGCCTTGTCACCAAATTCGATCTATTCACGCGCCCGGCCTAGAGGCAAACACCCTTGACAGGAATGCTGACGACGGTGTTCCTCTCGCCGACGTGAAGCGACGGAACGTGTCACGGACTTTGAGGCACCTGCGGAACGAATTTAGAGTCGCGGGGTAGTTCAATTGTGCAGACATGTTGTCCACTTCGTGGAGAGTTTTGCTTTCGCTTCTGAATGTTTAAAACTTCGCGTTGGAACGCTCCTGCAACAAAGGCTTTGGAAAACAACACGGCCACTTCGACTGTTCCCGGAGCACTCCGATCGTCAGGCGATGCCATGGAGAGGTTCGCCGACCCATCTCGGTGAGAAATAGCCGTAGGGATTGATGACCGGCTCTTACAATAAGACTTGGCAACCGCGATTCTCACCTGCTCGAACTTTTCGAGAAACACAACCTCTCTGGAGCAGTGCGGTCAATAACTCCCCCTGCAGGACATCCTTCCGTGGCGCAGTTGCGTGCGCATCGGCGAGGGCTTAGGCTTCTCGAACCGCACTGTAGAGAATGTGTTTCGGCCTCGCTCGTCAGTCGTCGATAGCGCGCCTCGTGGAATGGTTGCGAACGTGAAACATTCATTTCCCCTGAGACACCATGGCCAATTTCGAACTCACTGCTGACTTTCAACCTGCCGGCGATCAACCCGCCGCAATCGAAAGACTCGTTAAAGGACTTCGCGAAAACAAGCGGAACCAAGTCTTACTCGGCGTCACCGGCTCCGGCAAGACATTTACGATGGCGAACGTCATACAACAATTGCAGCGACCCGCGCTGATTCTGTCTCACAATAAGACATTGGCGGCTCAGTTGTACTCTGAGTTCAGACAATTTTTCCCGAACAATGCCGTTTCGTACTTTGTGAGTTATTACGACTATTACCAACCGGAAGCGTACATCCCTCAGCGGGACATCTATATTGAGAAAGATTCGTCGATCAACGAAGAGATAGATCGACTGCGATTACTGGCCACGAGCGCTCTTGTCAGTCGCTGCGACACCATTGTTGTGGCAAGTGTCAGCTGCATATACGGTCTCGGTTCGCCAAAAGACTACCTCGAGATGATGATTCCACTCCGTGTCGGTGACGTGATCGAACGTGATGATCTCTTAAGAAAACTTTGTGAGATTCACTACACGCGCAATGACATTTCTCCACAGCGAGGCAACTTTCGTGTTCGGGGGGACGTTGTCGAAGTCTGGCCCGCTTACGAGGAACAGGCATTTCGAATTGAAATGTGGGGCACCGAAATCGAAAAAGTTTCGGTCATTGAACCACTGACCGGTTCAGAGACCAAAGTGCTCACCGAACTCTATATTTATCCAGCCAAACATTATGTTCTGCCGGAAAATCGCGTGTTAGCGGCGTGTCAAGAAATCGAATCTGAACTAAATACGCAACTTGAAAACTTTCGTCTCGAAGGAAAATTACTTGAGGCACAGCGACTGAGTGCTCGTACCCGACACGATTTGGAGTTATTGCGTGAGGTGGGGTTCTGTCCTGGAATCGAAAATTACAGTCGTGCATTGTCAGGCCGTAAACCGGGTGAGCCCCCGTTCACATTGCTTGATTTTTTCCCTGACGATTTTCTGCTGTTCGTTGACGAGTCGCATGTCACCGTGCCGCAGATTCGAGCCATGTACAACGGTGATCACGCGAGGAAAACAACTCTTGTTGAGCACGGCTTTCGTTTGCCAATGGCATTGGACAACCGGCCACTCAAGTTTGATGAGTGGAATCTGAGGCGAAAGCATACCGTGTTCGTCTCTGCCACACCGGCCGACTGGGAGCTTGAACAATCCGAAGGAGAAATCGTCCAACAGGTGATTCGCCCGACCGGTCTGGTGGACCCTGTGATTCACATTCATCCGGCACGGGGACAGGTTCAGCATTTGCAGCAAAAAATCAAAGAAAACGCGAAAAAAAAAGAGCGGACATTGGTCACGACGCTCACCAAAAAGTTGGCCGAAGACTTGACGGCCTATCTCACCGAAGAGGGGATCCGCTGCGCCTGGCTGCATTCCGAACTCAACGCATTCGAGCGGGTCAATGTGCTCCGAGAATTGAGAGAGGGGAAGCACGATGCCGTAATTGGCGTAAACCTGCTGCGTGAAGGGATTGACCTCCCTGAAGTGTCGCTTGTCGCCATTCTGGATGCGGACAAGGAAGGCTTTTTGCGGAGCGCGACGAGTCTCACCCAGACCATCGGACGATCGGCCAGAAATGTGAATGCGGAAGTGATTTTGTATGCCGATCGAGTCACGGATTCCATGCAAATTGCGATTGATGAGACAACTCGGCGACGCCAAATCCAACTGGAATACAATATCACACACGGCATTACGCCAGAGACAATCAAAAAGGCAATTACACGTGGCATCGAAGAGGAGCTGGAAGCCAAACGCATCGCTCAACAGGCCATCGGGGCCAAAAGCGAAAGCCAATACGTGACCATGGAGTATCTCCTTGAAATGGAGGCTGAAATGCAAGCCGCCGCCGAATCGCTGGAATTTGAACGAGCGGCTCAACTGAGGGATCGCATTCTGCAACTCAAAGGGCAAATGGGGCAACTCGTTCTTCCCGAGGACGATACCGCATTAACCCCTGGACAGAAAAAGATCGCGCAGGGAGGTCGACGCCGCGCCAAATCAGACAAAGGCAGGGCCCATCGAATTCCAAAACCACATGGACAATAATGAGTTCGGAGGCGGATCCTCGGACGGCGCGCAATGCCGATTCACAGCCGCCCCGTGGACACATGTCCACGGCATAGCCTGATCACGGCACGGTTGATGATGTGGTCCGACGAAATCGGAAACGTGGATCGTGATCATCTCCGAACACGCACTGTCCGAAGAATGAGAGCGACGCAGGACTTTGTTGATTGAGCGGGGACCTGGCCGAGTCCTGCAACGAGTTCGACCGCAATCCGGAGGGGCATCGTGTTTCGAATTTGGGGACATTCCCTTGGTGTTGTCCCCGCCTTTGAATGTGTAAGGCTTGGATTCGTATTCGAGTGCGTCAATCGATCAAGCCGCTCTGTTTTTCAGCAATGGTGTTCGCGTTCCGTCGTCGGACACGCAGCTTATCTGCAGACGGGTAACGCACAGCCAATCAACAACCCTGTGCAACGAAAGAATTCGAAGCGACAGCGACAAACCTAATTCCAATTCACGCCGATTCGCTTCCGCATTGCCGTGCCTCATCAAATCGTGATCTCAGTCCACTGTCGCGCCCGCGACGTGGGTCGTTCGAACTCCCACTCAGGTTTCATTCGCGTTCTACGTTTTCAATCGGCTGGATTTCCACGTCAACGCCACTCGCCAAATCAGTTTTCTCGACTCGGTATAAATGTGTCTTCGTCCGTAAAAGAAGCGATTTACCAGCCACGGCGGGGGACGCAATCAAGCCTTCATCGAGCTTATTCTGGGCCACCAATTCAAATTCATCAGCCGCCCGAAACACCGTGACAACTCCTGTCTGGGAGAAGCTGTAAATCAATCCGTCGGCGTAAAGAGGTGACGCCCAGTACTTGCCTTCTAGCCGCTTGGTCCAGATCTCCTGACCGGTGATGGCATTGAGGCACGAAGCAACACCTTCGTCGTTGACCATGAACATCCGCTCACCAAGCAACAGTTGTGAGGCTCTCTTGGGGACCGACTTGTTTGTCTTCCACACAATGTTTTTTGAGATATCGCCCGCTCCGTTGGGAGAGACCGCGATTAGCGGGTTGGGTCCATCGGCAGAGTTGATATAAACGAGGCCGTTCCCGAAGAGTGGCCGCCCTGCGGCGTTCGCTCCGCCGTGACGGACTGTCCAAACGGGATCGCCTGTTTTCGGATCATAGGCAATCGTTGCGGCGGCAAATGGACTGATGAGTAACTCGCGCCCGTTCATGCTGATGACTAATGGGGTTGAATAGGCCTTCTTGCCGTCTCCGTCCGTCGTGCCAAAGTCTATGCCGCGATCCTTCTTCCAGACGGTCTTGCCGATCATCTTGTCGAGGGCCACGATGTATTGCTGGTCATAGCCATCGAAAGTCAAATAAAGCAATTCACCGTAAACGAGGGGAGACGATCCCGATCCGCGAAAGTGATTACACTGCAGATCACGCCGCTCCCACAACTTTCGCCCGGTTTTCGTATCAACGCACGCCGTCCCATAGGCTCCAAAGTGAATGTAGACTCGCCCCTCTTCAATGTACGGAGTCGGAGATCCATAACTGTTGGTCGCGTGTGTGAATTGAGGCGTATCCAACTCAAAAATCTCGAGGTCATGGATCATCTTTCCCGTATCGAAATCAATGCAGACAGCCGACAGCAGAATCGGCGTTTCGAGCTTGGGTTTCTCTTTCGATGTATTTTGAATCTCGGGAGCGTTTGTGACCCAAATCTGCTTTCCCCAGACCACGGGTGACGACCACGCCCGCCCCGAGATCGACGTTTTCCAGACGATCTCGGGTGAGCCTTCCCCAAACGTCGTCGGCAAATCACTTGCCGTCGTCGTCCCATCCCCGTGCGGCCCACGGAACTGATTCCAGTTCGGTCCATCTGCCGAGACGGTTTGCACGAATGCAACCACGCTGAGACACACATGAAAACCAGCAACGATCAATCGCAAGGAAGACCTCATGGGGTGACTCCAAGGAAATTTTAAACGACCACGTTCACTCTCGTCCCACAGACAACGCGGCGAACATTTTTTAGAACGGAAGACTCTCAAAAATACCACATTGTGGAGCCTACTCTTTCCCCTCACGTTTGTCGCGTCGACGACTTCGCCGTAATCTCCCACGTGTATAATCCCTGCTCCGACAACGTGGCTCACAACAATGCCGCGGCATCCAGAGCCCCCCGCATCGACCCACGAAACATATCCTGCTTGACAAGGATTGCGGGATCTCGACCGACGTTCGGCCCTTGGCGGCGGATCGCTTCAACGGCCTCCCGCGAAAGCTGATCAGCAAGCGGAACTTTGACGTCGCGGTTGCCATCACCCAATGATGGTCGCACACGACGAGGGAACGACCCAAATCTGTGAGCGAACCGATCACCCACAATCGGCTACGGACTAGGCTCCGCCGCCGGAGAGAGAATTATTTTTGCGGTGGCCACTGTCTACGGAACCCCTGCTGAGAAAGCGAATCGCCACAGGCGTCGGCTGTGGTGACGCGATTTCTAGGGGCAGGGGGGCTTCATCCACGTCAACGACTCGGGTTGTCTGATTCTCAAAACAAGTTATTGCAAAAGTCGGATCAAGACGATCTCAAGCGGAGACGTGCCCTTAGAGCAAAACTTCAAACTCCCGCCAGACAATTTTTTGTTTGATTCCGACAAAAGGTTTCACTTCGTCGTCCGCTTTGATTGCCCGGCCAAGGGAATCTGCACCTTTCTTCCGGACCTTGCCGCCTGATAAATCGCCAGAATGATTTCCACCGCTTTTCGTCCTTCGTCGCCAGAGATTTGGGGTGTAGATCCGGTTTGAATTGCCGTCACGAAGTCCTTGAGTTGCTTTCGATGGCCAGAGCAACTAATCGCTTGAGGATCACTTGCTCCACCACTTCCGCCAATCGTTTTTGCGAATTTTTCCCGAATCAATTTGTCTTTCGATTTCGCTTTTTCGAACTGCCAGAGCAGCAAATCGTCCTGTTCAACAATCGCCGATCCGGTTGTTCCGTGGATTTCAGTCCTCTTGAGATGTCCGGGCCATGCAGCGGTCGTGGCTTCGATCGTTCCGATGGCTCCATTCTTAAATTTGATCGCTGCAACACCGACATCCTCGACTTCGATCCTCTCGTGAGCAAGCGTCGCGGTGATGGCACAAACTTCTGTCACGTCACCCATGAACCATTGCAATAAATCAATATTGTGTATTGCCTGATTCATGTACGCTCCGCCGCCGTCGAGGGCCCACGTTCCTCTCCAGCCCCCCTGATCATAGTACTGCTGCGTCCGCCACCATTTGACGTAAGTGTCACCCAGTGTGAGCCGACCAAAGCGGCCTTGATCAATGGCATTTTTAATCGCAACGTTTGCCGGACTAAATCGTGAGGGAAAAATTGGACACAGCAGAACGTTATTGACACGACAGGCACGGAGCATGTCATCACACCGTTTGAGCGTGATTTCCATTGGTTTCTCAACAACGACATGTTTTTTGGCTTCCGCCGCGGTGACTGCGGACTCACGATGTGCACCGCTGGGCGTGCAGATCGTGACAACGTGAACTCTGGAATCCGCCAGCATTTGATCGAGATTAGGGAACGCCGTCACCCCAGGATTCGCGGCAGCGAATCGAGCAGTCCTGTCGGCATGTTTGTCGAAACAGCCAACAATCCGTGCTCCCTGGATCTGCCTGATTGCTTCCGCATGAAAGTTGGCAATCATGCCACAGCCAACAATACCGAATCCAATGGGTGCCATGCCTCAATCTTTCCCTGCCTCAAGTCTAATTCTTCGCGTGAACCGTGACGCAGATCCCTCGGAGTCTACCGCGACAATCGGTCATGAACGAGCACTGTCAGGCAGTTTTGGTGACTGTCTGTAACAAGAAATGGCCCTCTTGAGAATTCCGAATCTTCGCGTTCCCGAACCGGCTTCCATGGCTAGCAATCGTGACACTTCCGGTTTACGGTCAACCTGCCAACTGGTCTTAAAAATCGCCGTTGACTCATTGAATCATTCGGACGAAACTTGGACGCCATTGGCGTACGCTGCCAATGACGTCACACAGACCATTGCCCAATCCAGTGATCAAGGATGATTATGCTGCAAACACTGCGACATCGGCTGGAATTTTTGGTGTTTCAATTGATTGTGTGTGTGATTGACTGTCTTTCGCCTCAAACTGCCGCGCGGATAGCTGAAAACATGGCCTGGTTGGTCCATTACGGACTGCCTCGTCAATGGACCAGATATGCCGTTGCCCGCAACAATCTACAAACCGCATTTGGAAATGATTATTCGGATGTCGAGATCGAGCAACTCGTCTACCGAATGTGGACTCACCTATTTAGAACCGTCACTGAAATCGTGCAATGCCCCCGCAAATTGCATCTGCACAGCTATCGTCAATCGATTGAATTCGCGGATTTCACCCGCACGAACCAAGCGGTCTGTTCGGGCCGCCGCGTTCTGGTTCTTGGTGGCCATTTCGGCAATTGGGAAATCGGCATCTCTCTGTTCGGATTGTGGGGATTTCCCATGGGAGTGGTCGCCCGCGAAATGGACAATCCTCTTCTGCACGAATGGTTCAGAAAGGCGCGAGAACTGACCGGCCATCGACTTCTTCTGAAGCACGGAAATTTCAACGAAATGACTCGTCTCTTAGAAAAGGGCGGAAACCTCGGCTTACTGTGCGATCAAGATGCTGGTGTCCGCGGACTATTTGTCGATTTTTTTGGAACGCCCGCATCGACGTTCAAGTCTATCGCATTATTGGCATTAGAATACGATGCGTTAATCATCGTTGGCTACACACTACGCTTGCCGGACAACTTTGCAAATTTTCCTTGGCCTCGATTTGAGGTGGGATGTGAGGCATTGATCGATCCGCGGAACGTGACGGACAACGATCCCGTTCACGAAATCACCCGTCAGTTCACTCAGGCGTTGGAGCGTGCAATCCGTCGTGCTCCCGAACAATATTTTTGGGTTCATCGGCGTTGGAAAAGTGAACCTCGCATCCGTCGAAAGAGAGATCTTCAAAGGCTTGCAGGTTGACCAAAGACGTCGGCATGCGGGATTCTTGTCCGGTGTCTGAAGAAGGATTTGATCATGCCGCAACGTCATCGCCTGGCATCGGTTTCCGATTTGGCAGATGGTCAAGGGCGCGAGTTCGTCGTCGAGGGGCGAATCATCGCCTTATTTCGAATTGGAGACCGTTTCTTGGCACTGGATGGCATCTGTCCGCATGCCGGAGGCCCGCTCGCACGAGGAACAATCAGCAATTGCATGGTGACCTGCCCGTGGCATGGTTGGCAGTTTCACTTAGAAACCGGCCAACACGTGCTGAACCCACGCCTTCAACAATCGGCATTCCCCTTGATTGTGGACGGCGTTGAGATCTTCATTGATTTTCCATAAACCGATCGAGACTGGATCTCTAGAATCGGCTGACTCTGCCGGTCGCGCCCCGATACAACCGATCTTTCCGTTATGACCGGTTTGCTTTGCAGACGATAACACACAGAGACTCGGTGCGCCCCGACACTCGACGAGATTTGATCCGTCTCCACGCGCCACCGGAATCCAAGATTTTGAGGTGCGATGACAATGCGAAAATTTCGTTGGCAGGGTTTGTTGAAATACGCGGTCTTACCATTGGGCATGATCGCCTCCGTCACGCGCGGCTCCGGACCGTTTCCGCACAGTGAAGAATGGTATCGGATGCGAGCGAATGATCCACCAGGCGTGCGTCAGGTAGAAAAGCACGGAAAGCTGTGGCCTCCGTTCCCACGGCCGGTGGGTCGCAAGCAGACGTTTAAACACGCTTACCATCACGCTCATTATTGGCCATATCCGTACAACGATGACGATCGATCCTACGTTTCCAACTTGCTCAATCAACAGACCACTGCCGGTTGGGTGAATGCCACCACCATGCACGACTACTATTTCAACTCCGACACACAGCAGTTGAATGAAGCCGGACAGAATCAAGTGCTGTGGATTGCCGCCTCAGTTCCGGCACAGTACCGATCGATCTATGTTTCTCAAGGCGCCTCGGTTGAGATGGGACAACTGCGGCTCACAGAGACCGAACAATTCCTCCGCAGATCTGGCGTCCAAGACATACCATCGATGTCACTGAGGCAGGAATTTTTTGCCGGTCGTCCAGCCAATGAAGTGGATCGCCTACGCGTATTAGAGTTGCAGTCGATTCCCAGCCCAAGATTGTTTCTCATCGGACAAGCGTCCAAAGCGGCGGCGAGTGGTAGTGCATCAGGCGGGTACCAAACGGGAAGTACTTCAACCTCGGGACCTTGAGAAATCTCCTCGATTCCGCGGTATGAAATTGCCTGTGGATCGATCAATGGAAAAATAATTCTCGCCAATAAACCGCCTATGAAATACGTTCAGTTCGTCGGTGATGACACCACCTCTCCACGACTTTCATGCTGAACTTTTTCCGGCAGAAACGACAAGCTTTGTCGAATCACCTTATAAATGAAATTTGATATGACTGAATTTGACTCATTATTGACAGGTCCAGAAGCGATTGGCGCGATGGCCCATGCGCCGTGGAGAATGCCGCGTGAGACCGCAGTCGAATCAACGCCATCAGAAGTGCCAGCCGTTAATAGACTGTACGCGAAGATATTTGCCAATGCGTCAATAACGTCTCCTGCCTCTGAATTGGATCGGGCGCGTACCTCTTCTTCGGCTCCCGTCAAGATGCCGCGGGTCGCGCCTCCGCGAAACCCCACCACACTCGCCGACACGGGACTGCGTCTGCCGCTGCTGAGCGAATTGGCGATGAAGTTTGTTTACCTGCAGGGAACAGCCACGGGACGGAGCATCGCCCAATCCATGCGATTGCCGTTTTCCATTGTTGACGTTGCATTGAGAGCCCTGATCGACCAGAAATGCGTGGAAGTGACCTCGGGAGACCCTGTGGGGAGGGTCTCGTATCGTTTCACGTTAACCGAACTTGGCCGGACGCGATCGCGTGAGGTCTTCAACGACTGTCGCTATGTTGGTCCGGCCCCCGTGCCAATTCAGGACTATATTCAACAATGTCGTCAGCAGCCCGTGACCGGCATCCCATGCACACGGAATGCCTTGCAAGAAGCATTCACGGGGTTCGTGATTCAACCTTACTTATTGAGCGAACTCGGTCCTGCGGTCTGTAGCGGAAAATCCCTCTTCCTCTACGGCCCACCCGGCAACGGGAAGACGACAACAGCGAAGAGGCTTGGGCATTTTCTAAACAGGTTCGGTAGCGAGATCTACGTCCCGTATGCGATTCAGATCGAAAACAGCATTGTGACGATCTTCGATCCGGAAATTCATCAGACAACGGACGATGCCGTATTGGCCCAACGCGGAATTTCCTCTGCCGCGGAGAGCTCGCCGTCTCCGGCACCCAGCGAGGTCGTGCATGGCGAGCCATTCGACATCCGATGGAGACGCATCAAACGTCCGGTCGTCGTCACAGGCGGTGAATTAACCCTCGACATGCTCGACCTTCAATACAACAAGGTTTCCAACTTTTACTCCGCTCCGGTGCATATCAAAGCCAATGGCGGAGTCTTCCTGATTGATGACTTTGGCCGTCAATTGGTGAGCCCAAAAGAGTTGCTCAACCGCTGGACGGTTCCACTCGAGGAGCGAATCGATTATCTCAAACTCGCCACCGGTACGAAATTAATGCTGCCGTTTGAACAATTGACCATCTTCTCAACGA
The DNA here is from genome assembly GCA_945876035.1 of Schlesneria paludicola DSM 18645. Lineage (GTDB taxonomy): Bacteria > Planctomycetota > Planctomycetia > Planctomycetales > Planctomycetaceae > Schlesneria > Schlesneria paludicola_C. The sequence continues at coordinate 46,900 of CAMCMU010000023.1, forward strand.
ATCTCGACCCGCGAGACCTTGTGGATGATGCCTTCCTCAGACGCATCAAACACAAGGTCCTGATCGACACGCCAAACCGGGCGCTCTATACCACGATTTTTCAGTTAGTCTGCCAACAACGACAACTACCGTACGAACAATCCCTAGTCGACTTATTGTACAGCCACTACTACGACAAGGGTCGAAGACCTCGCTCCAGCGATCCTCGCGATCTGATCGAGATTGCCATATCGATCTGCTCTTACCACGAACAGCCACTGGCCCTTTCCAGCGATGTGATGCTCGAAAGTGCCGGACGATTCTTCGCCATTTTATGAACCCTACTCTGAATGCTGTCTTGTCTCACTTTGTTGGAGAGCTTGCTGTGTTACTTCTGACTCCTCTTCGTATTCGGTTTGCGGCTTCCGTAAGTCTAGCCACGATCGCTATTGGGTGTTCGATGACTCCCAAGTCCTCCGGATTGGAGGCCCCCAAAATAGTGGCTCAGCCATCGTCGGAGCAGACTTCGACAAGTCCTGGATCAGCAGACTTTTCCTCCAAAAAAAATCTGACGAATCCCGTAAAAACCCATCTTGCCTGTGCCCTTTGGCATCAACAGGAAGGCCGGCAGCTTGATGCACGCAATTCGTACAATAAGGTCCTCGAAAAAGACCCCAAGAATACGGATGCATTGATTGGGTTGGCGCGGCTCGATATGGAACTCAACCGAATGAGCGACGCAGAATCGAGATTACTCAAGGCACAGAAACTGTCGCCGAAAAATCCGCAAGTAGCCGCCGCATTCGGCCAATACTACGCCGCTCAGAAAGACTGGCCACACGCGACGGAGTGCCTGCAATCGGCCCACACCCTTGCGCCGTATGAGAAAGCCTACACATTTCAGTTAGGAGTCATTCAGGCGATGTCTGGAGATTCCACATCGGCCTTGATCAGTTTGACAGAAGCTGGCGGAGCGGCGGATGCACACTACAATCTGGCCGTGATCCTGCAAGACCAAGGGCAGATAGCCGGTGTCGAAGAGCACCTCAAAAAGGCTTTGGCATTGAAGCCGCAGTTGCCCCAAGCAGACAAGTTATTGGCGGCCGTGCGTCAGACACGAGAACGCAATCAAAAAAACGTTACCCAATCGGCTTCCATCAATAACGGAGTCACGAATAGCAACTCGGAAGTCACGAACGTGAACTACCTGGTACCAAGCGAGGTCAGGAGAACCGAGTAGTTTGACGGTGGCGGATTTGAACGTTCTTGGCACTCCGCAAGGACTACAGATCGCCAGAATCGTCCAAATGTTAAACCCTGCCGGCGGGGGGGGGGGCACGCCATCAAACGCTCAAATTGGCAACCCAAACGCGGTGCAGATCGCCAATTCGCCGAGACATTTCTTAAGAGACGTCACAACACTATTTCATGTTGGATCCAGTGACACACAACGAACGTCGAGACATTAGACCAACCACTCGTCAGACCCCTGGTCGTGCAACATCACCGGATGCCGAGAGGAGCACTGCCGGCTCGGCGATGGTCAACGCTGAGACGTCAAAAATTCGACAACCGATTTTAAAAGAGAAAGCCGAAGGACCGTTACAGCTTTTTATCGATACCGAGTTGATGGAAGTGGTGGGTGACGCTAGATTGATTTTCCAAGAGCCAGTCGATACTCGGTTGATTGTTCATGGCCTTATGAATCGCTTTGGCCGTTGCACGGCGGTTGGTGTCAAACAGAATGCTGTGATCGACTTCGACATCGATCACGCTGGGATCCAACCAGACGGACACAATGATTCCCAAATCATTGGCCTTCTCTTGGGGAATGTCGCCGGCTCGTACCGCATCGAGGACTCCGTTGGCAATGCCCGCTTGCACAGAGCCCATGAGAATATTGGTGTACTTGGTGCTGTTGACGGTGACTTTGCTAACCATCACAGTCACGGGGCGGACCTGAACATCACAATTCAGGATGGCGAACACTCGCGAGTGTCCCTTGGTCTGGTCACCAATCAGGTTGGCAATCGCGTAGCCGACAGGCCCATCAAGCTCGCCAATGACGACTTCCGGTTCTGCAGCCGAGTAGGCGGGCTCCGCCTCGACGAGTGCTTCACCGGTTTTCATGACGATGCGTTGTGCCGCAACCTCAGCATTTTTTTTGACTAACTTTTTTCCTGTTGTTTTTTTCTTGGGCACGATATCGGCCCCCCCTTTAGATGAGTTATGACTTAAAACGCCGATGAATCGCGTTTCTGTTTTTTCATGCAGGTCAAATAAAACCAAAACGTGGGACTCAATTCAAGCGACTACACAAACCACCTCAAATCTGCGGCGCGTGTCCTTGAAGCGACGCGTCACTGTCTCCGTCCTATGCGCCGGCTTCGTTCGACCAGCGTTTAAATTGGGCAACTCGGTCTCAACTTAACAAAAGGCATTTCTAAATGGTGGAAATCTGTCCGTTTCGTGGCTGGCGATATGACGTGTCTCAAGTGGGCGACTTGTCGGACGTTATCACGCCGCCTTACGATGTGATCGACAGGCAACAACAGGAGGAACTGTTCAAAAGGCATCCCTGTAACTTCATTCGATTGGAATTGAATCGAGAGGAGCCAGGCGACACAAACCCCGATGTGAAATACGCGCGTGCCGCGAGTTTTCTAAAACACTGGAAAATAGACGGAATCTTGCAACAGGAGCATGAAAATGCACTCTACGTTTATTCGCAGGAATTCGAATGGGCAGGAGAAATTTTCGTTCGCAGTGGTTTTATCTCCCGAATTCGCCTCGAAGAACTTGGCAAGGGCAATGTTTTTCCACACGAGCAAACACTCTCGGGACCGAAGCTTGACCGGCTGATGTTGATCCGATCCACACAGGCCAATCTTTCGCCGATATTCGGCCTATATCCCGACTCCACGGCGGCCATTCAAAGAGCACTCGATGACGTTTGCCTGAAGCTCACGCCATCGGTTGCAAAGGATCCTTTGGGTGTGATTCATCGCCTGTGGGTGGTCACGGATCACGAAGTGATCGGACGGGTTCAGGCGGCATTGCATGACAAACCAGTATTCATTGCGGATGGCCACCACCGTTACGAGACGGCACTCAATTATCGACGTGAGCTTCAAGCCGACGGTCGTTTGCTTGGTGATACCGCGGCTGCAAATTACGTGATGATGATGTTCGTGGGAATGCAGGATCCCGGACTTCAAATTCTTCCAACTCATCGTTTAGTTTCCGGACTTCCAAACATCACGTCTGAGGAACTCCAAAAATGCATCTCCCCTTATTGTCAGTTGGAGTGCATCGGTACGGGTGAGAGGGCCGCCAGCCAAACTTGGGAGCAGATCGAAGCGGACGGCGGACAAAATATCTTCGGATTCGGGACGGCGGCCGACAACACCTGGCTTTTAGTCCGCGTCGTGGATCTGAATCGGATGTCAGAATTGGCGAATGAGCACAGTCGAGCATGGCGTTCCCTCGGCGTCAGCCTGCTGCACAAGTTACTTCTGGACAAACTGATATTCCAGACATTCCGTGGCACACCACAGTTCCAATACGTTCATCGACTCGAGGAGGCGGCAACGGCAATCGGTTCCAAGTCCCATCAGATTGGTTGCCTCGTCGCGCCCGCCACCATCGACCACGTCCGGGAGATCGCTGCTGGCTGTGAGACAATGCCACCCAAAAGCACCTACTTTTATCCAAAACTGCTGTCAGGCCTAGTCTTGAATTCGCTCGACTGAATCAGAAAAAAATTTTTGCACGTACGACCGCTACGACGTCAATCTCTTCCGCCGACAGTTCACAATCTGCAACTCGGAATCTCGTGCAATTCGAAACCTCCGATCCCCAGACGCGATTGTTTTGCTCTCACGCAGACAACTGCGGCACTCACCCTCTAAGGATCCTTGTGGGAACCGTCCCCCCACAATAGATGACTTCGCAAACCGAAACATTGGCACACATCTTAGGATTCGGATGCCCGTCAACCAACGGTGACGACACCTCAAATCCGCGTTCGTTGCAACAGCCACGCTGCGGACCGTCATCACGAGCAACAGTGGCAACCCGCATCCCCAATTGTTCCTTTACGAATCGTGGTCCAGATTCAGATTCGGAATTACACGCGCTCGATCCGCCGTCTTCGAAAATCAGCACCTGTTTTTGTTGGAGGACGATCGCAAATAATGTTCAATGACCTGCCTAGCGGAGTTGATGTCCGCGGATTGAAACGCATTCGATGGCCTTGGCGACCGTTGGAAAAAGGCCATTTGAATTTTGCTGATGTGATTCCACGGAAACGGACAACGTTCAGGACTTTGCCTCAATGTTCTGAATGTTGACCCCTGAGGCGGTGGGGGGACGCTGGCTCACCAGCTCAGTACTCCTGTAATGACGCATCATAAGATCTACGGCGACTTGATGAGATCGAAACATGAGGATTGAAACTGACCCTGAAGGAGAGAAGCCCTCGTGAGTGCGATCCGTTATTCATTCGCGGTACCGTGTCAAATCGTGTTTGGTTGGGGACGTCGTTCAGAGCTGCCGCAACTCGCCGCCGGGCTCGGCCGTCGCGTTCTGTTGGTTTGCGGAAGTCGGACAGTCACGCGTCTTGGTTTCCTCAACAAAATGACCGACAGACTTCGCAGTCACGGACTCGACGTGGTCGAGTTTCAGACGTCGTCTCGTGAACCACAGGTTCACGATGTTGATGATTTGGCGTCTCTGTTTCGCAGGCTAGACCCGAAAGACGACGATGTCGTGGTAGCGGTTGGCGGCGGATCCACGATCGATCTCGCAAAAGCCGCCGCCGCGCTTGCCACAAATTTCCACGGTGAATCCGTAGTCGATTTTTTAGAAGGGAAGGGCCGAGGTTTAGCGATCACTGAACGGCCATTGAATCTGATTGCGCTTCCAACAACAGCGGGAACCGGAGCCGAAGCCACAAAAAATTCGGTGATCTCCTCAACCCCGCAGATCCACGAACAGCGTCTCTGCGGTGATTCAACAAACGCCTACAAGATGAGTCTGCGATCAGAACTGATGATGCCTCGCATCGCCCTCGTCGATCCCGAACTGACGATCAGTGTCCCCCCGAGCCTCACCGCCCAGACAGGAATGGATGCCATCACGCAGTTGATCGAAAGTTATCTCTCCCGTCGATCGGCACCGATTCCGCAAGCACTCGTCCAACAGGGGCTGAAACTGGCTCTGCCTGCGTTGCTGACTGCCGTCCGCGACGGTTCGTCGCAATCCGCGCGTGAAGCGATGTCTCATGCGGCGTTACTTTCCGGAATGGCTTTGGCGAATTCGGGACTCGGCTTTGCACATGGGGTCGCCGCTGCGTTGGGTATCACCTGCAATATTCCGCATGGCTTGGCGTGTGCCGTCATGCTGCCATCCGCTTTAAATTGGAATCTTCCCGTCCGCACCCGAGAACTGGCGGAGTTGGAACGACTTTTTGATGCGGATGCCGGAATCGATCCGATCGCCGCCAACGCATTCGTGGACCGAATTGAAACACTCTGCGAGACGCTCGCCATTCCGAAACGTTTGCGAGACATCGGCGTGCATCGCGACCAGTTGCCGTTACTTGTTTCCGGCTCTCGCGGCAACAGTATGAGTGGCAATCCGCGAGAAATCCGCGACGACAAACTTGCCGACATCCTGCACGAAATGTGGTAGTGGTTCAGGCACCTTGATCTTCTCCAAACGCCCCCTCGTCTGTATCACATGAGTGCCTCCAGACCGCTTGAAATTTGACTTCAATTATTTCGGCACGGTGACTTGAGGGGGATCGATGGACAATTGCGATGCGCGCCACGGAGTCCGCTTCTGAGCCACATCCAGACGATTGCGATCCCGGGTTGCTTGCCGTGCGGGTCGATCAATGTTAGGCGGGGTTGTGAGACAATACCACGACCCGCTTCGCCTTGGCCATTGACGTCGCCTGACGTACAGCCGCCGGTTTGTATGCGATCTGAACCGTTTTACGCTGTGGCGCAGACATCACGACGGCACGATTACACCAACGATCCAGAGACCATTGCTGACGCGAGCCCCTCCAACAAACCGGGCTTTAGGGAATCGCAAAGGAGTATTTCACCTGTCGACTCGCTTATGACCAGAAGCTCTTCGCCGCCCCGTGGAATAGCAATAAAACAGGTTTAAAAATTGCTTCGGAGCAACGGAATGACACCTTTTAAGAATACGACCTGCTGAAATTTTCGACAGTCCTGCAAGGTTGTACCAGCGCGCAGCCAGTGAATTTTATTGAAAATGAACCGTCACTTCGACGCTTGCAACCGATAAAGATTCTTCTCAGTCCGCAGAAACAGAGCTCCATCCGCGGCAGAAATGCTGGCCAACGTTCGCCCCGGCAATGCATTGAGTGCGAGTTCGCGGTACTCGTCCCGTCTAGGGGCGAAAACATGAGTCTTGCCCTCTTCATTCAGCAGATAAATCCGTCCATCGGCATATAGCGGAGACGCCGAAAAATTTCCACCTATCCTCTGCTGCCAGTGTTGATCACCGGTCTTGGCATCGAGGCACGTCGCAATGCCGTTGTCACTGACAATGTATAACTCCTCACCGACGAGAAGTGGCGAGGGGTTCAAGGGAGCTCCACGCTCAAGTTTCCAAGCCATGTGTGTTTCCGTGACGTCGCCTTCACCGTTGGGTATCACGGCGTAAAGCGATGGTTTATCATACCCCGAACAGAGGAACACCAAACCGAGACCGAACACAGGGCGAGGAACGTTTGAATAACCCTTCGGATACCGAAAACGCCAAATCTCATTTCCTGTCTCAGGCGCATAGCCCATCGCCCACTCGCCACCGGAACTGATGACCATTTTCCGCCCCTCGACGTTGACCAGCAGTGGCGTCGAATAGGCCATTCGGCCGTCGCGATCTGTCTTCCAGACTTCTTGACCAGTGAACTTATTGAGTGCCGTTACGTACTGAACGTCTGTACCATCGCAACTCAGAATCAGCAGATCGCCCACAAGAATTGGTGATCCTGCCGGTCCGTGCCGGTGTTCATAGGGAAGTTCTTTTTTCCAGACGATTTTCCCATCATGATCCAAGCATGCCGTACCGAGATTTCCGAAGTGCACATAGACCAATTTTGGCTCTGCAGAGTTGGCGGTCAACGTCGGATCCCGCTCGAGGAGAACGGATGGCGAGGCATAACTGTTTTTGGCATGAATTGTCCCCGGATCTTCGCGACGAAAGACTTCAACATCGCGCAGGATTTTTCCCGAATCCTTGTGGAGACAAATGGCATGCAACGAATGACCCTCGTCTGTGGCCGTCGTGATCCAGACTTGAGAACCCGCAATGGAGGGCGTCGACCAGCCAAGTCCGTCGATAGCCGACTTCCAGCAAACGTTTTGAGTTTCACTCCATTCGAGAGGCAGATTCGTCTCCGGCGAATGACCATCACCTTCCGAACCTCGGAACTGAGGAGAGTCCGCAGCACTCCCGATGGAAATCAGCGTCAGCCACACTAGGGCAGTCCATCGCATCGCAAATCCCTTCCCGCAGATGAAAAATGATCGAGAAAAACAAACGCCGCTGTAAATTTTCTTTTACCAACACTCGTCCGAACACACAACATCTTTGAAGGGACGACTTCTTTTGAATTATTGTTTGACGACGAGTGGCAATGTTGTGAGCCATAGTTTCGAGGTCGACGCTTCCAAGGTCTGTAACGGTGCCTGGGCCGGATGGACAAGAGTCGTTCCAACACATTGACTCTTCCCAATAATTTCAAATGGAACGGAATTGGGAATCGCGTTCTTGAGCGTGAGAGTCAACTTGACGCCCTTTGAACTGTCTCCGGTCGGCTCCGATTGGGCAACGCTCACAACCACTCCCTCAGGCAGCCCGACCGCTCGGACTTCGATCACCTCCGCAAACCCCACCGTGCGAGAAACCGTCACGGGGATTTCGAGTTCCTTATCGGACGTCAGAACGAAGACATCACTTCCGACGGACAACGTATAATCCGGCACGGCGTCTGTGATGTTCAACAGATAGACGTATCGAGCACCGTGATGTTGGAAGCGATCGGCTACGGCAACGCGATAGTCACCATCGGAAGGAATCACGAACTCGGTGTCGAGATCGGCCAACACGGGGCCTTCATCGTCGACCTCTTTAATCAATACGCCCGCAGAATCATGAATCCGAATAACGGGGTCCATCTGCGATCCCACGGCTCTGGCGATCACCTCAAATCGCAATCGCTGTCCCTGTTTCGCCGCGAATCGAAACGCATCGACATCACGCGGCGAATCAATATGTCCGGTAATACTCAACGGCAGTTCGACTGTTTGAGACTGCTGGAGACTGTTTGGCTCATGCTCGATCCGCGTCGGATGCGGCATGACCAACACAGACGCAGGAACTCGATTCGCCGAATGATGTGATGGCCAAGAAAATCGCTGGCCCACGGACGAAAGAGGCGGATCCAGATCCTCGCTTTTGTCTTCGAGATTCCAACCCCGCAACTCAACTTTTCTTGCCACGCCCGCTTGGATCGCTAGCGGAACGACGTGATCCACAAACGATCCCGTTGTCAGCGTCAATCGATAGACCATACGTGGGTCACCGACAAGATTAATATCGGTTTTCCGCTTCTGGGGAAAGGCCCATGTGCGTACGACATATGTTCCATCCTCTAAAGCGGTAAATACCAGTTGCGGATCCGCCCCCCAATCATCCTCATTCTGTGCGATGATGAAGCCCTCTGGCCCGAGAATTTGCAATACGGCATCCTGCAAACCTCCAAGAATGCGATTTGCCATCAGCGCTGCGACGACGGTTTGCCCACGCCGCAGCGTTAGAGAAAACGAGTCGGCATCTCCAGTGCTTTGGTGCTGACCGTTGACAACAATTGACGGATATGGAATTTTTTGCGGTTTATTCCAGAGGTCGTTCGGCTCCGTCTCGTTGATTTCCGGCAGATCGCCGACAACAAATCGTCGCAACGCAGAAACGCCTTCTTGATTGATAAACCGCAGCTCGTAAACACCGAAATCGGCATTTGACGGAATCGTCACAGTCATCCGCCCTGGCTCCGTCGACAATGCCGCCTTCAGTTTGGCTTGCGAGCACCAAATCCGGTCTGGCGCAGCACCGGGAGCATGGAGCTGCACGCTCGTCGTCGTGCCACGTTGCCCGCCAGACGGGAACAACGAACTGACTTCCGGTGCAGCTGCGGCGACCCATCCGCAGCAGATCCCGAACAGCGAAAAAACAATCGCGGTGGCATCTCTCTGACGTGGACAGGGGAACAGGAATGATCGGATTTTTGCCATGGTGCTGATCTCGCCTGTTCTGAATGAGTGGACTTCAAGTGAGCAACAATACGGAAACCGAGATCACCGCCGCCATCAACGTTTGAGAGCCTTGGTAAGAAACGCAAACATCCTCGGTATGGGCCGGTGTCAATCGCAACAATGAATCAGCTCGCCTGAGATCTGGCTGTTTTACCGAAAGGATTCCGCTTTTATGGCAGCAGGCGGCAGAACAGGAGTGGATGAACAATCGCCAAACTCGAAGCCGATCAGGAGTGATTTTCTGAAACGATCAATCTCCGCCAGAATAATATCAGCAGCCAGAGAACTCGTATATCGTACCCGGGCAATGACCAAACCGAACCCTCACACAATCACCGTTCTTTCCCATTTGACAATTGATGGCGATTTCCAGCGTTCACGACCCCGAGCGTTTCTCACTCCGCAATCAGCAAGGTGATTCTCACATCGCTGATTGCATCAAATCATCGGCTCCGATCCGCGAGGAAACTTCGCGACCTAACACTCTGTTCTTCGATCCGCCGTTTATGTTTGCACACAGAGTGCCAAGATCACTCGGTCACCGCACATCCGACGTGACACAGTGACTCTCCGATATCATCAACGACGCGGCGGCCTCGTGGACACAAATCCAACATTGACGACAACACAATTCGCGTTTTCACATGACGCTCGGCAGATCGATCGATAACATATTCGAGCGGAACAATCGGAAAACTCCCAACCGTTGCGACAACCGATTGCTGAGTACGATGGAGATGAGAACTCGACAAGGGATGGCAAAATGACTTCGGCTGGCCAGAATTTCCGATCCGCTGTCGCGAGGAATCGCCCCTTGCGAATCGTGGGCGCGATCAACGCCTATTGTGCGATGATGGCAGAGCAAATCGGACATCAGGCAATCTATCTGTCTGGCAGTGGTGTGGCGTGTTCCTCATTCGGTCTGCCTGATCTTGGAATAACGTCGCTTGACAACGTGTTGGAAGATGTTCGTCGCATTACAGGGTGTTGTTCACTTCCGTTATTGGTTGATGCCGACACAGGGTGGGGAGGCGCATTTCAAATCGCGAGAACCGTTCGGGAAATGTCTCGTTCCGGAGCTGCGGGAATCCATATCGAGGACCAAGTCTCCCAAAAACGATGCGGTCATCGACCGAACAAGGCCATCGTCAGCCAAGAAGAAATGGTGGACCGAATCAAGGCCGCTGTTGATGCCCGATCTGACCAAAGTTTCGTGATCATGGCCCGAACAGATGCCGCTGCCGTCGAAGGAATGCAATCGGCAATCGAAAGGGGGTGTGCCTGTGTTGAGGCTGGGGCCGAGATGATTTTCCCTGAAGCCATGGAAACGTTACAGGAATACGCATCTTTTTGTCAGCAGGTGAAGGTTCCGGTACTCGCCAACTTGACCGAGTTCGGAAAAACGCCCCTGTTTACAACCGACGAAATTGCGGGTGTTGGTGTGGCGATGGCTTTGTATCCATTGACGGCATTTCGGGCGATCAACAAGGCTGCCGAAGTTGCCTACAAAGCTCTGCTGATTGACCCCAATCAAGAACAACTTCTCTCCTCGATGCAAACGCGCGCCGAACTCTATCAGTACTTGAATTACCACAGCTTTGAGCGGCAATTGGACCAGCTTTTTGAAGGCCGTCCTAACACAGGCAATTAAGAGTCATCCTGCGGCCGAGTGTCCCGATACCATTCCTCGACCAGTTGATCCAACTGGTGTTCGAGATCGATTGTGCCGGCATCTTCCTGGCGATGCCAATCTCGCGCGAGTCGGTCGAGCACTAACCCCAGATCGGGACGCGGACTTTTCGGAAGTGGAAACTGTTTCAAAACAGTCCCGCTGATGTCCAGATTTCGTCCCCGGTATTTCGCATGGTTTTCAAACCAAACTCTGGCGTGTGAAGAATTCAAGAGGGCCGACAAGGCCGGAAGAGTCAAGCCGCTGACATGGGCCTCTGACACTGCAAGGAGCGATTTTTTGTGAACGATGACGTGCATTGAAAATCCGACAAACGACGGACGCTCGGAGTACACAAATCGGGGAATGGCTCCCATTTGGATGGACAGAATTCGAGGCTCAATGAAGAGTCGCTCTTCGCGAGGCCAATGCAAATGCCACCAGGCAATCGCTCCCCGACGAACTTCGCGACGTCGTTCGAGGACCGCCCGAAAACGCTGAAGATGGTTTTCAATGTGTGGCAGTTCCCGCAACGACGGAGCCGTCTGCTTTGTGAGGTAAAGCAACGAATGCCCAAGCGTCTCGGTCATAAAAAAACGATCGAACGATGACAACGAGTAATACGGTCTTAGTAGAGATCGCTCGTGATCCGAGAGCGTGAGTGATTGAACTTCGGCTTCTGTTAGGACAAACACACCGCCTCCCGCCAATGAAAGATCATTCATTTCTTTCGCGACGGTGTTGGTCACGAAGGGCGGATTCTCCGCAATTCCTTGTCGCACTTCGAAGCCTTGAGAGAGTCGAGATCCGTCATCTCGAACGATCTCGCTCGCACCACCCGTCGTAGAATTCAAACGACCTTCACGCCACAAATCGTCTTGCGAGACGATCCGCAAACCCGCCAAGAATGCTATTTCCGACGCGTGAGAGGGTACGTCTTTCGGAGAAAGACTTTCGCTGAGCGAGCGCATTTCTTCTTTCGTTGAAATGTGCGATCGACATAACTCTTCTTTTAGTCGTTCGCGAGCGACGTGCGTAAGATCAACGATGCGGCACGGGACCCCCCGGTCACCCCCCTTCGTTGCACGCAAAATCATATGCCGGCCAGCGACGCTAGGAAAGATTTTGGCGGAGCCAAGCCAGATGATTTCATGGGTGGTTGCCTCCGTTGCAAGTCGCTCAACCAACGGGATGGCACTTCGAGATCCAATCCAATAGCTGTTCACGATATAGCAGAGCGTTCCTCGAGGCTTTAGCAGATCGAGACCTCGATGCAGAAAATAATGCCACAAATCCATTCGCGCCCGACGCCATTTCCTGCCCAAGGAAGAACCGGCAATCCGGTCAAAAACAGATTTGGCGTTGAGCTCTCGAAGATACGGCGGATTCCCAATAACGAGGTCGAACCCACCCTCTTGCGCCACCGATGGAAAAGCGGACGCCCATTGAATCGCCGGAGGAAAAGACGCGACGTTGGCTAAACGACCGTGTTGATTTAATGAATCCTCGTTGAAGGCCAACCAGTCTTCTCCGAGCAACGCATCGCCACAGAGGAAGTTGGTGTCCAGAACTCGATTTAACTCGTCTGTTCGGTCGTCGTCGGAGGAAACCCATTCGCTGACGCGTTTTTTTAAAGATTCAATGGCAATCGGATCCACATCGACACCAAACACACAGTCTCGAATCAGGCTCAGTCTGTCGTGATCTGTCGCGGCCAACTCTGCGAGAACGGCAAGCACGAATGACCCGTCACCACAGGAGGGATCGAGCATTCGCCATGCAGATGGAGGCGAATCAATCCTGTGGCAGATTTCTTGGCGATTGCGGATTTCACATCGTTGGACCATCGCGCGCGCAATCCAGTCAGGAGTATAAAAACTCCCTAGCGAACGACTGTGGTCGGAAGATCTCGGAGACATCAACGCATTCTTTTTTCATCCACGGAAAGTCAGGGCCAACAGGTATTTTTTGAAACGACCGACGTCTCGACCGAATCCGGGAACACTGGACGAGGCGCACCACGCCCACTTGTTGTGATATCGCAATAAGTATCCTCGTGTTGCGGCGTTGAATCAACGATCCGAATTGTGGAACCTTCGTCGCTGCACTCAAATCCACTCTTCGCGATCACTGGCATCCACGAAACGGTTACACATCTTCGGTCTCGATCGAGTCCGATTGGTTCGGTCAATGACGATATTTCCGCAGCACCCGAGCCGGTGATGGCATTGTCATGATTTCGAGCCACTCGAATTGTTTCATGGACGATTCAAGGCCGAACAAAGTCCAGAAGGGATTGAGCGATCATCGTTCTCAGCGATGATCAATGGGAATCGCCCAGCAGTGCGATTCCCATGGGTGATTGACTGACCGACCAAATTTGTCCACGCCAGTAATCGGTGTTGGCATCACAACAGAAAGCGGCCACAAGAGTAGCCGATCGGTAGGCCCCCCGCCCAACCCAAATATTGTGATCAATCACGCTACGCGATCAACATCAATCGTGGAGCGTTTACATCAAGAACCCGTGTCGAAAAAAACATTCCGCGACTTACGGAAACGGTCGGATCATTATTGTCTTAACTCGTTGATTCTAAAAGTGATCCGTTTTTGATTCCATTCGATACCAGCAGATGACAACGAATGATTAAAAAACTTGGCGATCAGACTGGCTAACAGTGATTCTTTCAGACACTGAATGACGACCCCTGATCCGGATTCGTTCGTTAATGTCTTGGCAGCCTGCATGTGACATTGGAACCGCTCAGAGAAAGTGGCCCAACTGCTGACGTAACAACAAAAAATCCGCTTGACGCAAGTCGGCAGCTAGTGACTGGGTTCGGTCTATGCCCTCCGTGCGGAGTGTGAAGAATGAGTTCCGAATTATCTGAGACAAATTATCAAGAGGTACCAACGTCTCTTAATCGTCCAGCAAAGCGCAACGCTGTTGCCTATCAATACAGCACAATAATTCGTCTCGATATTGCCGGCGCGATTCGTCTTACGTTTTTGGCATTCATTCGCTTTTAAATCTTAGTGTCTGGAAAAGACTCATGGCATGACGATTGCTGTTCCCGTGGAGCGGTGTCGTGGCCTTTTTTAGTTTCCGTAACCTTTTTTCATGAAACTGCCATGACTCCAAAACTATTGCTGCCAAGACCGCCAGCATTTTTTGCGGTCGTTCGTACCAAAATTGGAATTGATTCAAAAGGAATTGTAGAATGCAGACGATTTCCGAATTGGAGGTCTACCAAGCGGGTAAGCTGACCGTGATTGGGTTTGGGGGCCGTGAGGTTCTCGATCACATGAATTTAACCGAGTGTCGTGATGAAATCGCCGCCTTGATCCGTAGCCATGACGTTTCGACTTTGGCGTTCGATCTGACTGGCGTACGACTAATCCCGAGCGGGCTGTTGGGATTATTGGCGTCCATCAAACGTCACGGTGTCGACGTTCATCTTTACAATGCATCAAATGACATTCAGGAAGTCCTTGAAATCACAAAACTCGACAAGATCCTGAATTTGTATGAAGTCAAAGTTTGAGACGTCTCCTGTTTGGACACACGAGCGGAAGGGAGACTCAGGGCAACCCTGAGGCTCCCTTCCGCCGTTCGCTTGTCCTGCGATATATTCGTCGCTTGAGGAGGATGATTCAAAAGACTCTGTCGGATTTATTGTGCTTTGAAATACGGAAGTCGGGATCCGAGGAGGCCATCGCGTCACCGCCGTTTGAGCCGATTCCGGATGTGAATCGCACGATCAAAGTAGCAGCAGGAACGTATCCGGAACGAATGGCACTGAAGTCCGCTGTTTTCTGAAGTTCGGCGTGGAGCGGTGGGGAGCACGAGGTCCTCTTCTGGACAGGCCTACGGGGATGCAGTGCTCGGAGCGGAGACTGGCAGGGCCTCTGTTCCGTCTGCGTGGGGCCGTTTGGGGACGCGGCCGGCAAGCTGAACCAGAGAGCGACTCACGTATTTGACTCCGATGAGTGGCGGCCGCTGTTGACCGATGTGTCGCGGGCGTTTAACGCCTGCCCGTGTCTACTACGCTGATGTCTCGTCGACGAACATCAACGCGTACGGCCGGCCGTACGCTGGCGAAGAGTCCGCAGAGCGTGGTTCGACGTCTGGCCGAGTGCCTGGCGTTGCGCCGAATCAGGATCCTGTCGCCATCGAGGCCTTTTCCGACGAGTTCGGGACCGAAGACCGTCGCGGCCTCCGACAGCGATCCCAACGCCACTCACGCATAACCGAGACTTTTTTGCACGTTCTTCAACTCGCTCGCCCGCGGCACTGCCCAGAGCGACGAACCAATGGGATTGAATGAAAGATAGCGGGATTCTCCTCAGGCAATATGGGGCACGATTCAGCTCCCGATTCCTCGCCCTGGCGCGCCGACAACCGGCAGCCCGCAACGGCTAAAACAGCGACAAGAATTGGTCGAAATACCGCAGATCGAACGATGTTCTATTTTAGTCAACCGTGTGTGAATGGCGGATTGCGGAGCGGACTGCGCATCAGCCCTAGGCTACCCACGCCGAGTACGACGCGTCAGCTCCAGCACCGATCTGCTTTTGAATTTAGGGAATCCGGATTTCCCATCAAAGTAAGGATTTCTAATTAAGTCATCGAATCCGTTTAGAGTGCCCTACGCTGATGGACTCTTGCGAATTCTGCCGATGTGTTATGATCACAAACAATCTTGGTCAACCAAGCGGCCGTTGCTGCTGACACCACGATTAGCGAGGTCCATGACACCACCTGTTCCGGTGGGATTTCAAAACTTAATTTGAGGTTGTACCGTCGTACCGAAGGATCGGTCGGATGCCACTGAAGACAGAAGCCTTGGAAGAACCACGTATTGACCTGACATCAATGCTTGATGTCGTCATGCTGCTGATGATTTTCTTCATGATCGGGACGAAATTTTCAGAAAATGAACGCGGAACGGACATTCACGTTCCGACCGTTTCTGATACCGCCGCTCTAACAGCTCAACCCGATGAGATTGTCGTCAACATCCGCCGGGATGGAACAATTCAAGTCAAGAGAGAGCCTCAAACGCCAGAGTCACTCAAGGTACTACTCCAGTCGGCTCAGTCTGGTTTCCCCAATCAAGCGGTTGTGATTCGCGGAGACGGTCATTGCGAGTATCAACAGATCATGGATGTCTTCTCTGTTTGTAAGGATGTTGGCGTCCGCAACATTTCGATTGCTCACCTGCCAAAAGCTGGGGGTCGGTGATGCCCGAACGGTTGATTCACTTGACGACGCAAAGTGGGAGCCACTGGACAACGGAAAATGTGCTGCTCTGGTCTGCGTTAATCGCTTGTTCGTTGTTTGCGGTTGTTCAATTTCTGACACTGTTCAAACTGCGGCCCAGCGATGACAGGACGCTGTCGCGGTCTTTTTTTTTGTCGCTGGTGATGCATTGTTGCTGTGCGCTTGGTTGGGTGAATATTTCGCACATGCGCAGCCCCTCAGATGCTCTGCCCGGCGTAGCGGAGTTACCGCGTGTCCTCATTACGCTTGCCAACGAGGAAGACGCGAATCCAGAAGCGGGATTGAATCACCAGCCGGTCTGGACCAAATCGTTGGAGCGCCAAAATCAACCGTTGGTGCGTAGCGAACCGCCGGAGTACGTTCCCTCACCCATAGAACAGGTCCCCATCGCAAAAGAGCCGACGGCATCGGCCGTGCCCTCCGAGGTTCCCAATTTCGTTTCTACATCCGACATTTCTCCCCCCCCGATTCCTCAACAGGCTTTCGAGGAATTCCCCACCCAGTCAATCTCTTCGACCGCATTGGCCGCCGATCCACCCGTCGTCCAAGCTCGGCCTGAATCAAACGTTTCCTTACCAAACGTGCGCCAAACAATTCATCGTCCGCCCACGAATGCTGATTCGGGTTCCGTTTCCGAGTTATCTCAAAACACCTCGGACAGAACACCGACAATAGCCGTTGCGACGCCGATGCCGCCGGGTGACCTTGAGTCGGCAGTGCCATTCCCAAAACCTACCGGCGCCCCTGATGAATCAACTCCGCGTCCACTCAGACCCGATTCCATTCCGACGGATGCCACGGACGCCGAAGTCCGTCGATCGAATTCCGTGGGCTCCAGTTCCACCGCTCGTCAAACGCCATCCTTTTCGCGGAGTCCCATTCGTAATTCAATCAATCCCGATTTTGATCCAACTCCACGCGACGTTAGTACAAGTTCATCGGCGGAGGCCTTGTCATTCAAATCACGAGCGACGGCATCGCCCGATGCGCGGGGGGATCTGTTTTCGGAGGATCGCCCCAGACCCGAAATTGTACGTCTTGACACCCCCCCGGTTTCCTCTGGCACGATGAATCGAGCACCGGAGACGTATCGCGCCCGGCGCATTGAACAACGCCGCTCAATCGCGTTGAAAAACGGTGGTTCTGAGGCATCCGAGCGTGCCGTTGAACGCAGCTTGAAATGGTTGGCCGAGGTGCAGGAAACCGATGGAAGGTGGTCTTCGTCGCGGCACGAAGGGGGACGATTGAAGGTTGATCCCCTCGGTCAAACACGACTTGATGGCGGGGTCTTTGCCGATTCAGGAGTCACGGGATTGGCGGTGCTGTCGTTCCTCGGTGCGGGCTATACACACGAAGAAGGAAATTATTCCGGCTGCGTGAAGAACGCTGTCGACTGGCTGATCCAACAACAACAATCCGAGGGTTATCTCGGCGGCCGTGCAACGAAATATGATCGGATGTACTGCCATGCGATTGCCACATTCGCTCTTGCCGAAGCCTACGGAATGCAAGGCGATCCCAGTTCCTATACCGAATTGCGGGACGCCTTGCGACGCGGCGTGCAAATGATCGTCTCCATGCAGAATGAAGATGGTGGCTGGCGATACATCAAAGGGAGCGATTCCGACATGAGTATGTTTGGTTGGCAACTCATGGCGTTGAAAAGTGCGGGCAATGCCGGGGTTCCGATTCCGGAGGCAACACGGCGTGGCATGATCCGTTTCCTACAGTCACGGGCTCTGGGAATTCAAGGAGGTCTGGCGGGCTACAAACTCAATGACAAACCGACAACGGCAATGACTGCGGAAGCATTGTTTTGTCGCCAAATGTTCAACGTCCCGCACTCTGATGCGGCTTCACTGGAAGCCGTCGCGTATCTCAGAAAAAATCTGCCACGGCTGGCGGTTTACGATGAGTACTATTGGTATTATGGAACATTGGCCATGTTTCAAATGAATGGCGAACTGTGGGACGAATGGAACTCTTCATTGCGAGATACTCTGATCGGCTTGCAGCGTGTGAGTGGTCCCCACGCAGGGAGCTGGGATCCGAACGGCAAATGGGCGGGAATCGGTGGACGAATCTACTCGACCTCGCTGAGTACGATGAGCCTTGAAGTCTATTACCGTTTCCTGCGGATCTACCAAACAAATAACTAACCTATCCGCCGTCCGGGTGGAGCGTCGACGAGGCTTCACGAAAGTGGTCCTGCGGATCCGGTCGAGAATTGAACGCACGTCCTTTGGAGAAGACAACGCGGCATGGAGTCATTCCAAACCCGACCGCGATCAAAGTTCACTCAAAAACTCCATCCAAAAATCCGGAATGTAAACTCTCTTTGCAATCGCTTCGGATTATCGTTGCTCATGGCGTGTAGCAATGCCAAAGTTACGCTAAAGTAACATTCGTTATCGTGCTTGGTTTCGCTAGCCGAGATTCCTCGGTTGACACGTGACCGAAACAGTTCAGGGGAAATTTTATGTCTCGTTCTGTAATTTGGATCTTTGCCCTGATGGCGGCCGGTTTTGCTGGCCGGGCAATTTCAGACGATACCCAGATCCAATGGGAACGGATCCAACTCGATTCTGCCTTTCGCGCTGAGGGGGTTACGGTCGCGGACTTCAATCAGGATGGACGGCCAGACATCGTCAATGGCGAGGCGTGGTACGAAGCACCCGGTGAACGCACGCTTTTTGCGAGCGGACTCTGGACCATGAGGTCGCTTCGAGCCGAGGGGATTCGTCGCTATGTTGATGACAACGCGTACAGTAATAGTTTCGCCCTGTGGCCCTATGATGTCAGCGGCGATGGATGGATGGATGTGATCGTGATCGGTTTCCCGGGCGTCCCCTGCCATTGGTTTGAAAACCCGCAGGGCAAGCCCGGGCCGTGGAACCAGTTCGAAATTTGGCGTAGTGTGGGAGGTGAGTCACCTCAGTTTGGGGATCTTAACGGGGACGGTCAGCCCGAATTGGTCATCACATCAGAACCGGAACAAATGATTGGCTATCTGGAAATTCCGGATTCAAAAAAGGCGAAAACACGTTGGGTGTTTCATCCGGTCAATGGCGAAAAAATTGGTGGACTCGCCAAACCTTTTTATCACGGCCTAGGAATTGGGGATTTGAACCGTGATGGCAGGCCTGACCTCTTGCTTCCGGCCGGTTGGTGGGAGCAACCAGCCAAGATCGACGATGCACCATGGACGTTTCATCAACACGTCCTCAACCAAAACGGCGAAGGGAACTCCCACGCGGCAGCGGATCTGTACACGGACGATCTCGATGGTGATGGCGACAACGACATTCTCATGAGTTCCGCTCACGCTCACGGCGTATGGTGGTTCGAAAATCGTGGTAGCGGAAAATTTATTCAGCACGAGATCGACTCAACATTTTCCCAAACGCATGCCCTGCAATATCACGATATCAATGGTGATGGCGTCAAAGACTTGATTACCGGCAAACGGTATTACGCTCACGGATCGAAGGGCGATCCCGATCCGCTTGGTGAAGTCGTGATGATTTGGTACGAAGTCCGCAAAGGAGTAAAATCGACTCCCCAATTTATCCGGCACAAAATCGAAGCCGGAACCGATACCGGAATCGGAACTCAATTCTATGTTGGAGACATCAACGGTGATCAACTGCCAGACATCGCCCTCTCCAATAAGAAAGGCACGAATCTGCTGATTCAAAAACGCGGATCGGCAGCAGAGTGACAAAGCACTATAGATTCGTGGCGGTCGGATTTTTGTCCCGAATGGGCCAACGAAAATCGTAAACGGCAAGTAAAATTGCACCGCTAAGGCCCAAAACAACGACGGAATAAAAGGGCATGCGACTGGGGTTCATCTGAGAAGCGTCTGGGGTCCACAGTGCGTCGGCGACCCAGCAATAAATGGCGCTACTTAATCCCGCAAACGTGACTGAAAGACCGATGGCGGTGGATCGCAAATCGCTGGGCATATGTTCCGAAACATATCCTGAAAACGACCATCGCATCAACTGCCGAATAAACTCGAAGGCAGCAACGGAGGCATAAAGATGCCAAGGAAGTTGACTGATGCCAATTCCCAGCGTGGCCAAGGAAAAGGCGACGAGCATTAGGACCGCGGCAAGACCTGGAGCGCGCCGACCGGCGAGTAATCCGACTGCCGCCCCACCGGGAATCCACATCAATGTTTTCAGCAAGTTGAGCCAAATCCACCCTGAATCTTGTGACCCGTTTTTCAACCCGAGTTCCTCGGCGCGGTAGGGCAGGAATTGGTTCGAAGCCTGAAACAAAGGCCCCCCTAAGACACACAGTGTGACAACCAGTGCCCAAAAGCGATGGACTCGTATCAGTCGTCCGAAGTCGCGAATGACATCTCCCCATTGGACGAGCTTTTTATCAGATCCAAAGCGACCTGGATGTTGACTCCAGAGGCCGACGGCGAGGCTCGAGACCAAGGTGGTCAGAGTCAGAACCACAAACATATTTTGAAAATCGGCGATTTGCGGCTTGTCGACCATGCTGGAAAAGTTAAACAGTCGATAGAAAAACTCGCGGGGATTCTGTTCGCTCAAGAGACGGACGAGTTCTTCCTGATACAGTAGGAAACGACCGATCAACGATCCAAAGATGCTGCCGAACCCCAAGGCCATCATCATCATCGCGTTGGCCAATCCCTTTTTCTTCGCAGGGACCATTTGCGATAAAGAGACACCGGAGATCCACAACAGTGCCCCCGTCAATCCTTGCCAGACGGCAAGCCACTTGAAAGTCGTGAATGAGGGCTCGAAAGCCAAGATTGGAGGGATGATCGCCTTGCCCAAAAGGGCACCGCACCAAACCGCTCGCTCCCCATAACGGTGAGCCAACAGACCTGCGAAGACCGGTGTAAATACAAAAGGAAGAATCTGATACTTAATCAGCACAGACCATGCGTTTGCGGGATAGGCTTGCCGCCCTCCTTCGGAAACAGCACTAAAGTAGAGTGGTAACGCATATTCCAGCATCGCAGCATAAAAGAAGCCAAACATTGTCGCCGGGATGACAATGGCTAAACGGGCCGATCCCGATGTGTCTTGATTGGGTTCAACAGACGCTTGATCCATTACGAAATCCTGACTTTGTCTCGACAACAAAACCAACATACGGGACGCATGCCATAGACAACGCATTGCCACCGAAAGTCCATTCAACAAAACCGAGCACGTCTGTTCACCGTCCTCTCAAATGACGGTGATTGGTTAGTATGTCACACGGACAGCTGATGTGCAAAGCTGTGCCCCTGACGTGATGACAGGCCGGGGTTGGCTCTCTTCGAACACAATCGGCCAATCGTCTGTTTTGGCAACTGTGACCAAGTTCGTCTGTGGAAATCAACCTCCCACCGAGAATCGGACCTCTCTGGGTGTCACCGATTCGAAACCTATTTTTCGAGGCTTCTCTGGTGGCCAACAGGCTGGAAGCCTCGTCTTAAAAGCCTTGGTTGCCAGGGCCCGCGACTGTGTCAGGCGGTGGCGAGATCCGACAGGATGGGATTCTCTGTCATGATTTGATTTGTTTTTGCCTCGCCAGAAATTTGAGGGGTACGACCCTGACGCGGCCCTCTTGGTGACACTCGGGGAGTTGTTCGATTGCGGCTCAAAACCGAGCAGAATCCAGGAACGCAGTCGTCATGCTGGAGATCTTTTAGGAACAGCCAGCGACCCTCGAGAAACGGAATGTCACGCCAGTCGCCGGCCTGCGTTGTCATCCGATCACCGAGTGAGCGGGGCGTTCGATCACCGAACGGTTGCTAGGCCTTGTCAGGAAGTCCGTGAGATCACGTGGGCGATCACAAATCGATTCTGAGTGTGTGTTCCCAGCGACGGAATCCGAGCTTTTCGTAGAAAGGTATCACCTGTTCATCACAGTCGAGTATCACTTTGTAACAGCCTGCGCGACGGCAAACGCTCAACAACTCAGCCACCAGAGACGCCCCAACGCCATGCTTCTGGTATGCCGCATGAGTTGCCACGTCTTCGATATGGCCCACAATGCCGCCTCCATGAATAAACTTGGGCTCAAGAAACAGCGATGCCGTACCCGCAATCCGATCATCAATCAGCGCCACATAGGTTTGAACCCGAGCCTGCATTCGATTGCGAAAGACTTCAAGAGCCTGCTCATCCGTCAATTCCGCTGGCTTGAGGACACTAAGCGCAGCAAGAAATCCACGCCGCAAATCGGTCGCATCCATCATCCGGACGGTGAGTGGTAAAAGTTCCTCGGACATCGTTTTGAGTATGTAATAAGCAATGGATCGAGTCAAGTTCATGGGACACGGCTTCCGAGCCATAGGCCAATTCACAAACCCGAGTTTGGCAAATCGCAGTTGAGATGCGGCTGTGAAGCGGCAGGCGGTAAGAGTGAATGAACGGTTTCCAGTAGTCAACGATCACTGAGGGGGGTTGGTTCCCATCCCCCCTC
>CAMCMU010000024.1 GCA_945876035.1 Schlesneria paludicola DSM 18645
TGGCGCTGTTGGTCCGCCGCTCCAACATTTCTGCCGTCTCGACCGCGAACAATTCATTGGACACAACCGACACCCACACTCGCCTGAGTTGCCGGTCCATCGCCGACTCGAACTCCAATAATTGCCTTTCACCACGGGCTGCTAGGAGGCGAGTGCTGCCGATGCAACGGTTCTTCCGCCCGCTTGCCGAGGTTCGACGTGGACTTGGCGAAGGCGTGCCCCGTCGCCCTGTTTGTTCCGGTGATTTTCACTCCAATGCAACGGCCGTCAACACGAACCCAATATCCTCATTGGAGACATCACCGACTGAAACCGCTTCAACGAGGGGATCCCGTTTTTGAACACGAGCAGCGAGGCAACGTGAATGCGTTGTGGAATCTCAGGGGAGTCGCTCACAATGCCGAAAACCACGGAGAATTCCCCGAGTGCCAAATGATTGTGAGCCCGGATGTCCGAGACGCAATTCAGAGCAGAATCGTCTGCTCGCGATCGGGGCCGATGCTGATAAATTTGACAGGAAGACCCATTAGTTCGGCAATCGTATCGACGTAACGACGCGCTCCGGAGGGAAGATCGCTCAGTTGACGTGCACCGGTGATATCCTGCTTCCAGCCGGGAATCTTACGGAAGATCGGTTTCGCGGCTTCAAGGTCTTCGACGTGCGACGGGAAGTCTGTCGTTCGTTCGCCACGAATCTCGTAGGCCTCACAAATGTGCAGCTCGTCCAATTGAGCCAGCACGTCGAGCAGCATCACGGCGATCTCGTCCACTCCACAGATCCGTGCGCCATAGCTCGTCGCAACGCCGTCGAGCCAACCGCAACGTCGAGGGCGTCCGGTGACGGTGCCGTATTCATGGCCGATGTCTCGAATGTGCTGGCCGGTTGCGTTGTTCAATTCCGTTGGAAACGGCCCGCCGCCAACGCGAGTCGTGTACGCCTTGACCACGCCGATCATGCGATTGATCGCTCGTTGAGGGATGCCGCTGCCGCTATGAATGCCAGCCGATGAACTGTTGGAACTTGTGACGTAAGGGAACGTCCCGTGATCGAGATCCAACAGGCTTCCCTGTGCCCCCTCGAACAGCAGGTTCTTGCCCGCCTTCAATGCTTTGTGAAGCCACGCTGTCGTATCGACCACGTGCGGTCTGATCCGCTCGGCATAGTCGGTATACGAAGCGAAGATGGCATCGGCATCGAGCAACGTGAAGCTTGGATCGAGTGCCCGCAACATCAGATTTTTCGCAGCCACGATCTCCGTCAGTCGCGAGTGGAATGACTCGGAGTGGTACAGATCGCCGACGCGAATCGCGTGTGTCCGCAACGCCTTGTCCCGATAACAGGTACCAATTCCACGACCCGTTGTTCCGATGGCCGCGACCCCACGCCGCTTCTCAAATACGGCGTCTTCCACGATGTGGTACGGCAGAATGACGTGAGCACGATCGCTGACCAGCAGGTTTCCACTGTCACACCTCACGCCGCGATCGGTCAACGACTTCATCTCTTTGAGTAATGCCTCGGGGTTTACGACAAGGCCATTGCCAATCACCGCCGTCACGCCCGGACGCAGGATCCCGGTAGGAAGCAGCGACAGCTTGTAAGTCTCACCGTCGAACTTGACGGTGTGACCCGCGTTGTTGCCGCCCTGATACCGCACGACGATCTCGTGCGAATCGGTGAGGATATCGACGATCTTTCCCTTGGCTTCATCGCCCCATTGCAAGCCCACCACAGACGTCACGGCCACGATACAATCTCTTTCATACAGTGAAGCAACCATCGGCCGCAGAAGCGCATAAAGGCGGGGCAGACATCCCTGCCCGCCCCGGCCGATTCCCATCGTGAGAAGAAATCATAACGCAGTGGGTCAGGAAGAGTAAGCGTCGTCGTTGAAACGGGAAGTCGAAATTCTCAAGCAGAATTGGCATCGACCATAGAACCGACACACTGCGGCAGAAACGGCTTCGCGTCTCTGTCGTTTGGCTGCGTCGAGGATCTCTGAAAGGGACGGGCCAGAAATTTGCAAATTTGTTCTGGCGGGCGGTTCGCATTCGTGGCCGTCGTCTGTGATCTCAGGTCCATGACGACCGCACAGAGTCTCGGTTTGTTTCACTCATCATCCGACTCCAAGCGTCGCTGGCACTCGAGTAAAGCCTGTCGTTGTTCGTTACTGATTTTGGGGAACTGGAGATCGAGCTTGCTGATCTCATGGGCGAGGATCACAGCGACGAGTGCCCGACAGACCCACTTGTTGTCGGCGGGAAGAACATGCCACGGTGCCTGCTTGGTGCTTGTCTCACGCAGCATCGACTCGAAAGCCGCCATATAGTCGTTCCAATGAGCGCGTTCGTTCAAATCGGCCTGTTCAAACTTCCAGTTCTTGTTCGGGTCATTGATTCGAGCCAGCAGTCGTTTTTTTTGCTCTTGCTTCGACACATGCAGAAAGAACTTAATCACACGCGTCCCATTTCGAGTCAAATGTTGCTCGAAGTCGTTGATGCTTGCGTAGCGGGCGTTCCAAAACTTTTTTCGGGCCGAATCGACTTCCGGTATCCGCTGATTGGCGATGAATTCAGGATGCACCTTGACCGTCAGAACTTCTTCATAATACGACCGATTGAAGATGCCGATGCAGCCCCTCGCGGGGAGTGCCTTGGAGCATCTCCACAGAAAATCGTGGTCCAGCTCTTCGGCGGACGGTCGTTTGAAACTGAAGACCTGCACTCCCTGTGGGTTCACCCCCGACATGACATGTTTGATCGTGCCATCCTTGCCCGCGGCATCCATGGCTTGAAACACGCACAAGATCGACCACGAGTTAGCGGCATAAAGCCGCTCTTGAGCGGCCGTCAGTTCCTCGACGTTCTTGGCCAGCAGTTCGGCTGCCAATCGGCGTCGCTCCTCCTCCGGCAATGAGTCGTCTCCGTCCCAGTCCGTACGGTAGTCCTGCAACTTGATTTTCTTTTCTGGAGGGACCCGGAACATCTCGATAACATCTCGCAGTTTCAGCATAGTGAGGGACTTTCTGCAGGAAGGAGATTGAAAAGTCATCCCACTTCTCACGTATCGAGGGACCGGTGTCAATCGGATTGTGTGGATCAACTCGTCGCCGGGGAGCGAAGGACTAATGCAATTTGGTACCGAATCGGGCGCACGCTCAGGACAGGGATAGCGACGGGCATCACGTGTTTCGGACACACCTGTCGGTCGTCAAATTCGACGCGGAAGCAGCGTCTCTTGATTCCAATCAAACTCGTTTTGTGCCACGATTTCGAATGCTCCGCAACGCGTCGGGTCTGGCGAGGATCCACCCACTTCGGCACTGTTCCCCGGCTTGGCCTTGAAAGACGGGCCGGATGAGAAGACACTGAGTCGAGACCTCGCTGCCGCTCAGGACTCGCTCCCGGATCTGGTGTTTTGATCGGTTTCTCGGAGGCGTTTGAGAATCAGCACGCCGCAAAAGTCGGGCGGATTATGACTGAAAAAATCGCCAACGTGCCAAGCCTATCGGTAGAATGACAAAGTTGTTTTGGTGCTGGCCGAGTCCTGTTAAGGGCTCGACTAGACTGCGTTTTATCAGACTGGATCACGTCTTCTATGAATCTTCCCGTCGATCACCGTGACTTCAATTTCCCTCCATTACGCAAGGCCGAACTGCTGACAGATCCTGTCGCTCAGTTTCAGCGTTGGGTGGACGATGCCCGTGCTGCAAAGGTTTCGGACTGGGAAGCGATGACTCTTGCCACATCGTCTGCTGAGGGACGGCCGACGGCTCGGGTCGTATTTCTACGAGGCGCTGACCGACGCGGATTCGTGTTTTATACAAGTTACGAAAGCCGCAAAGGGAAACAACTGGCTGAAAACCCTCAGGCTGCGTTGGTACTGCATTGGAGGGAACTCGAACGCCAGATCTGCATTGAGGGGATCGTTTCTCGAATCTCAGCGGAGGACTCAGATGAGTATTTCGCTGGCCGTCCTCAACAAAGTCAACTCGGAGCGTGGGCCTCTGAGCAGAGCGAGCCGCTCGATTCTGCGGAAGTTTTGGAACATCGCGTCGATGAACTTCGCCGCCGATTTGCTCACGGAACAATCCCCCGACCGTCAACGTGGGGCGGATACCGGCTCGTTCCACACCACATAGAGTTTTGGCAGGGACGTCCTAGCCGTCTCCATGATCGGTTTCTGTATCGTTTGCAAGCGGACGGAACCTGGTCCAAGCAGCGGCTGAATCCTTAGGATCACCGGACTCAACCGCTTGGATCGACACGCTCGGGTCAATGTCCCACGGTAACCTCTGGTTGAGGTGACTCAGTTTCTGATCCATGGCGCCCGTGGTCGAGGTACGCTTTTCAACAACGCAATCAGCGTTTCCAAACACGATAACCCCGCACCGGCGGACATCCGCCCTCGGATCAGGCTGCGGCGGAGGGGTGGCACTCAGAAATTTTGCGTTGGACAAGATCAACCAACTGTCCGAATTGTTGTGCTTGTGCCAGTTCTTCATGCGTCAGCCGGACCTTGAAGCGTCGCTCCAGTTGCATGATCAGGCTGACCATATCAACAGAGTCGAGTCCGAGTTTTTCGGAGACGCATTGATCATCGCGCAGCGAAGCGACGGCCTCACCTGTCTCGGCCTCGAACAACTCCAATAAAATTTCACGAATTTGATTTCTCGCCATTCGGAGCCCCTTCCGTGGTTGCATGACGAGCGTCATCCGCATCGTCGATGTCCGAATGAAATCAGATTTCGACTTTCGACTCAACCCCGATTTCAGCAGTATGACGTGATCCTACGGAAAGAGATTTTACCTGCGGCTCGATTTCAAAAATGCGATGTGATCTCGGAAAATATTCCAAAGCGGACTATCCGCAATCGGCGAGATCATTAGACTCCGTCAACTTTAAGTGCTTCTGGATCAAGATCAGCAGCGTGGTATTTCGTTCGTTTTGAAAATGGATCCCTCTCCCGTGGGAAGGAGTTAGTCGTGTCTGCTGCTGCCGATAGCCCGTCTTCGACGTTCGCAGCGTCGGAGTCTTGTTTTGCACTGGAATGCGATGTGGCCGCTTTCGGCACTGCAAGTCTCAACGAGGAGCAACTCAGAGACATTCGCAAGTCACCGATGATTCAGACATCAATACCTTTGGCCCCCTCCGTGGCGCGACACTGTGATGAGCAGACAATCGCATCGTTGTTCGCTGTGGGCGAGGCAATGCGTCGGATGAATTCCAAAACATCCGATTTCAGCGATTGGGGAATTGTTGCTTCAACGAGATATCTCGGCCGTGCATTCTTCTCCCAAGCTCTGGACAAATTTGATCGAGAAGGTCCTTGGAATACTTCGGTTCAGGTGGTCCCTCATCGTTCGCTGCATTCCCCTTCAAGCACGATCAGCCTTGCACTCGGTTGCCACGGGCCCAATGTGGGAGTCGGCGGAGCGATCGATGGCGAAGGTCAAGGACTTCTGGCTGCGGCCTCAATGCTTGACGAGTTTTCACTGCCCGGCGTGTGGCTGATCTTTGCGGGATGGTCGCCGGAACTGAGCGTCGATGCGCTCGGCCAGCCAATTCAAAAGGCTCATTGTGATTCTCTGGCGATGGCTCTGAAACCGATCGACTCCGCCTCTCACGGGCTTCGGTTGCGGTTGGTTCCGGATTTCGACGACTCCCCCGAACAACCGCTTTCCACGGGCAACGTGCTCATGTCGAGTTGGCTTTCGACCCTGACGACTCTGCTCCACAAGGGGTCACGAAATCTCAATGTCATCGCTTCCCTAGCCGATGGAATTCGTGTCGAAATCACGTGGAACGCTGTTGAGGCGTCTGTCGCTGAGGACTCCCGAACGGATTTCCGTGCGGCCGGATGATGGAGAGTCTATTCGCTGTCTCGCTCTGCGGGAGTTCTCGTTTCACTGTTCAGATTCCTGAAATTTTTATTTCCCGAGCCAATTATGTCACAACGGCCTGCGATCTGGATTACCGGTGTTGGGCTAGCCACGTCGCTGGGTCATGACTTTCCGCAGTTTGCAACAAGCCTGCTTGAAGGGCGTTCCGGCATTCGCCGTGTCGAACGATTCAACGTCGACGAACATCCGTGTCGGATTGCCGGTCTTGCAGGAGAGATTCCCTGCCCTGAGGGTTACGACCCCGTCTCATTCAAGAACTTGTTGCGTTTGGAGCAACTGGCAATTTGGTGTGGGCAATCGGCAATTCAGAACGCTCGACTGGACACTCACGGGCTGCGAGTTGGCTTGATACTTGGCATGGGCGCCGAGTGGATGCAGATGTGGGAACCGGATCGTCACCGAGGGGGCACGCGGTTGCAAGATGCAACTCTGGATCATGAATCGGTGGTGACAAAAACACAACGGCGGTTGGGTTTACGCGGCCCGACTCTGACGATCTCGGCGGCATGTGCCAGCGGGAATTGGGCACTTGCTGAAGCTCGTCGCTGGCTGCAACTGGGTTGGGCTGATGTCTGCGTGGCAGGAGCCATCGACAACGGTGTGTCGCCACTTTCCATGGCGGGTTTCGGTAATTTGCGAGCTCTGTCTCGCAAGAATGAGAGACCCGAAGCGGCATCTCGTCCGTTTGACAAGGATCGAGACGGAATGGTTTTGGGTGATGGTGGAGCCTTGTTCGTTCTCGAGCGAGAATCGAATGCCCGAGCAAGACAGGCCAAATCCTATGCTGAAATTGCCGGATTTGGAGGCACGAGCGATGCCCATCATCTCGTCATTCCCTGTCCCGAGCCGGCACAGGGGATCGCCGCGATGAGGCAGGCATTACGCAATGCAAACGTCAGCCCTCAAGAATTGAGCTATATCAACGCGCACGCAACCTCCACGTGCGTGGGAGACGTGGGTGAGGCTCGAGTCCTGCACGCAGTCCTGGGTGGTTCTGTCAGTTCTATTCCGATCAGTTCGACCAAAAGCATGACGGGACATCTCCTGAGTGCTGCGGCCGCTGTTGAAGCAGTGGCGTGCCTCGTGGCGATCGAGCGACAAGCGGTTCCACCCACGATCAACCTTGATGAAACCGATCCCGAATGTGCGATGCTTTGTCACGTCCCGCATCGCGCGATCAGCCATCCGGTGTCGATCACCGTCTCCAACTCGTTTGGATTCGGTGGTAACAACACGTCGCTCGTGTTGCGTGCCGTCGCCTGATCCGACCAGAACCTCCAGTCCCTGTTCCGCTCGTGTTTGTGTTTTAGGACGGGGATCCTCTGTCGGAGGACGCTGACAACCCCTTGCCGATGGAGGGGGTCATGTGTCGCCGATGGACGGCCAGCGGATGTCTCGAGTTTTGACTCGCGGGGAAAACAACGCGTGACGGAGACACGCAGTGATGTGACCCGCAGTTCCCTTGCCGCCCCGTGGGAGGACCAGTACTCCTGTTGTGGACAGTCCTGGGACAGTCTCTCCGTTGCACCCTCTGGCACTCAGGCTCTTCGCTTGCGCAACCGTCATCGCCGTCGAGTGTTCACGAGGAGAAAACTCAATTGCCGTGCTTGTTTTGGTAGACGAAAGGCCGATGTTGACACCCTGTTTTCGGAAATTCACGAATAGGCGGACTCAGCACACGGCCAGACTTGACCAAGAAAATTTTCTCTGGGACACGGCGTGTTAGATGTCATTCAAAATGACAAATCTAGCCGACGACAAACTGCCTTAAATAGGTTGCACTTTGCTGGATCGATTCCAGACGATGTTCCAGTGTCCTTTCATAGGCCCTGTCCTCGACTTCGACGCAGACCGGCCCGCGATAGCCGACGTCCGTGAGCACACTGAAAAATTGATTCCAATGGACGTCACCCAATCCCGGCAGCTTTGGTGTGTGGTACAGATTCGGAGCAGCCATGATGCCGACTTGGTCTCGTTTTTCCTTGTCGATCCGCACGTCTTTCGCGTGAATGTGGACCAATCGATCGGCGAACTCGCGAATCGGCTTTAAATAGTCCATCTGTTGCCAGATCATGTGCGATGGATCGTAGTTCAATCCCAGCGACAAACTGGGAATCTCGTCGAACATGCGTCGCCAGATGGCGGGTGACGTGGCTAGGTTTTTGCCGCCCGGCCATTCCTCATTCGAAAAGAGCATGGGGCAGTTCTCGATCCCAATCCGCACGCCGTGGTCCTCTGCCAGTTTCACGAGTGGCTTCCAGGTCGAACAGAAACGAGGCCAGTTGTCAT
Source organism: Schlesneria paludicola DSM 18645 (assembly GCA_945876035.1). Classification (GTDB taxonomy): domain Bacteria; phylum Planctomycetota; class Planctomycetia; order Planctomycetales; family Planctomycetaceae; genus Schlesneria; species Schlesneria paludicola_C. Next base: position 8,194 of record CAMCMU010000024.1, read on the forward strand.
CGACTGACTTGGTCCAGTCACGACCGATGAACGTGTTGACTCGAGTCAGGCCGAGCAATGCTGCGGCTTTGATTACGCAGGCGATGTGCTCGACAGACCGCTGCGCTTCGGCGAGCTCTGGTGTGAGCGGATTGGGATAGTAGCCGAGGCCGCTGATCGTAACTCCGGAATCCGCCATGATTCCTTGCACGTCGTCCGCCTTGGCCCGAGTGAAGTCAATCACATCAACGTGTGTCACGCCGGCGTAACGCCGCTCGGCCTTGCTGACCGGCCAGCACATCAACTCGACACACGAATAGCCCGCCCCTTTGGCGCACTGCGCCACATCAGTCAAAGAGAGTTCTGGAAAAATCGCACTGACGAAACCGAGTTGCATGGATCAGCCTTTCAAGTGAGTCCGTTGCGGTGAGATCGTGGTTGGTGGCGTGTTCAATGTGCGTCTAAGGGACACCCCATCAGGAATGTCCAAATCTTGCTATTGATGTCCGCCTTGACGGCCCTGAAGTGATTGAGCAGAGGGATCTCGACGTATGCGACATTCATCCAGCCCCATGCCTCACGCCTTGCGGTCTTCCTCGGCCGTCGCGATCGAGTCCTCTATGACACCGTCCCTGTGTTTGATCACCGGCTGACATCGAGCGAAGAGACCGATGCCACCGGAATGACAGGCAATCGCCCCAACGACATCGCCTTTTTGTGATGCCAGCAGGTGTGCAAAGTCGGCAGCATTGGACAACCGCGTCAGATCAATGCGGTTGCGATCGATGTTGTACTTACCGACCCGGTGGGTCCGCAACGGGTCGAAGACAATGAAATCGTCTCTGGCCAAGGCGGGAAGACGTCGCCAGTCCTAGTCCTTCGCTTGGGGATAGACCAGCACAAAGCCGGCCTGTTCTGCCAACGCATCGAGTTATGAATACTTCGGCATCCCGTCTGTGCTATCGATTAGACAGCCGTCAAATCCCAACAGAATTGGCACAGGCTGCGTCCTGTCAGCCGATTGGGGGACGGCCAGTCGGTACTCGCGTGACACGCCGTCAATCTCGATCTGCTCGTCCGAAAACGTCCCCACTGCTCGGCCCTTCCCCATCGAGGGTTAGTCTACGGGATCCGATGCGAACGATCTGTGGCTGGCGACCCAGAAATACGTCAAACTCACGAAGATCGAAGCGAAGATATCCGCTCGTTTTGGGGCTGTCCTGACGATCCTTCGACATTTCGTCGGGTGAGTTGCTGACGCTCCGTCCGTCGTACGACAGCCGAACGGAATCAGCGCAGTCTCGATTCGACCAGTCCGCTTCGAAGACGCGACGTACGCGATAAGACGTCATTCCACACTCGGCAGAACGCGTGTGCCACTTTTCCAGGGACTATGCTCGTAGAGTGGCAAAGCCTCCGGAATCCAGAGCCTCAGGTCGCGGATGCGTGTGCCGTGACTGGGGTGAGTGGAGACGAACTCGGGCGGTGACGTCCCCCCTGCCGCCGCGGACATTCGCCTCCAAAATTCGAGAGATTCGCGAGGGTCGTAACCGGCTGCCGCCATCAGCAGTAGTCCCATGTGATCGGCCTCAGACTCATGACCGCGGCTATAGCCAAGAATTCCGAACTTGGCTCCCGCATTAAGCACGGACATCAGCGATTGCCGCTGTCCCCGATCCATGTCGCCCATCGCCGCCCCCGCAGAGATGAGGCCAAGGTTGGCGATGTTCGTCTGGGCCATTCGTTCGGCACCGTGGTGCGCCAGTGCGTGCGAAATCTCGTGGCCCATCACGGTTGCCAATCCCGCATCGCTCATGGCCACTGGCAGGATCGCGGTATAGACGACCATTTTTCCACCAGGCAGGCAGAATGCGTTGACCTGATTCTCTCGGACGAGCCTCACGTCCCAATCAAACTCCGGAATTTTGACACCAATGCATCGCTGAAATTCAGGGTCTTTTGTGGCCTCCACAAGCCGAGCGGTGATCTCACGAACCGCACCATAAGTCCGCCCGCGATTGACGACGTGCGAATCACTCAATACCTCTTGGAATGCCTGCAAGCCGAGTTGTGTTTCCTGTTGTGAGTTCATGGAGACGACTTGAGCACGCCCAAATGGTCCCTGCTGACAACCACGCGCCAGTGTGACGCCGATGGCAATCATGCCCAAAAAAAATGGAATCCACCGAGCATTGAAATTCATTCTCGGTCCCTGATAGCGTCGAGAGTTGTCGCCTGAATTGCCGTCACTCATGATAAGACCTCCGGATGATCACTCGGAAATGACCCGCTCAAACATCAGGTTCTGCCCCGTGGAGACACACGTTCTTCAATAAGGAATTTGCGGCCGTCCGCTGGCGACAGGGAATCGGTGATCAGGTCATTGGGGATCGCGTGGACTCGGGACGTTTGTTTCAAGAATCCGAGCCAGCTTATAAAAGTCGCTTTCCGGTTTGATGAAACGGACGATCGTTGTCAGCGTCGTCTGATCGACGAGTTCCTCGAAGGGGACATATCGCAGGTCAAACTGCCGCTCGACCGACACCATGACGCCGGTCTGGCCGTTCTCAATGAGTCCCCGATACGCTCCGACTCCAAGTTGGCTTCCAAGAATCACGTCGAACGCCTGTGGCCGTGCACAGCGGACTTCGTAGCCTAGTTGGACACCGTTGACTTTACGTTTTCGCTGGGTCTGCTTTTGGAATTCATCCGCCACAAGTCTGGCGATTTTCTTGCCGAGATCAGCACCAGCGACGGCAATGTGTCCGAAGGGGTCGTATTCGACGTCGCCCAATAATTCCAGGGGGAGTTTTTCGGCCAGACCTTCGGCCAGCACGATCACGCCAAATGGCTTCCCTTCGACCTCTTCACGATAACGCATCAGTGCGGTGAGCTTCTCAATCAGGCGCGGCATGTTCATGATACTGCGGCATTCCAGCACTCCTGTTTTCGGGTTCTGAATGTGTTCCGTGGTGAGCAGACTTTGATCAAGGTCTTCAATGCTTAATACGAGACTTGCCTCGCCAGCAATGGCCGCACCGTAGGCGAGCCATCCCGCACTGCGTCCCATCGATTCGACGATGAAATACGCACGGCTGGCTTCGGCATCCGCCAGCAGATTTCGAATCTCCGCGGCCATCTGTTCCACGGCCGTAAAAAATCCGAACGTAAAGTCGATGCCGTTGTAGTCGTTGTCGATGGTCTTCGGAACATGCACGATTTGAATGCGGGGCAAGTTGGTGGATAGCGTGTCTTGATATCTCAGGAGTTTATTCGCGGTCTTCAATGTGTCATCGCCGCCAATCGAAACGAGGGCATCAATCCCGAGTGATCGCAGACCGTCATAAACCGTACGCAATTTCGCGCATTTTTGCGGGTCATGGAGATCCTCGGGAACCGTCACGTCCTTGCCCGGATTTTCGCGAGCAGTCCCGATCAGGATTCCGCCACTGCAGCGGATCTGCTGGATTCGATCGACGGTCAACCGGATGTAGTCACGACCCTCCTGCAACGGATTCACGGCAGAGAAACCCATCAAACCGGAATAACCATGCAGCATTCCATAGACCTCAATGCCGGCTCTCCTAAACGACGCGGCCGCCGCCGAAATCACGGCATTGGCTGCAGGAGCCGGCCCACCGGAAAACAAGATCGCCACTTTCTGGACGTTCACCTTTGAGCTGGTCTTGAGCATTCGAAATAACTCCGTGATGTGGAATCGCCCGCGATTCGGCGAGCCGAGTGGGTCACCCGCTTGTGGCGGGTGGTGTCATACGAGGACGCGTGTTTGCCGAGGGGTGGTGGCTCTTGACCGAAGAACCCTCTTTTTAGCATTAGTTTTATTCTGATCGGCCATTGGATGACGAACCACGCCGCCAAGCGAATTGTGAACAGCTCTAAGAAGGGAGGCAAGCCCTACGCGGGATCCTCTCACGAACCTCCGATTTCGCAGACGATTGGCCGACGTTGTTCAATCGACAATTTGTTTTTTCCACCACAGAGGCGGTCCGTCCATGTGGTTGATGTATCGATCACGAAATTCAAAAAAACGGGAGTCCACTGTTTGCTGAGCCGCCATCGTGGCGGCTCCGAATCGAATGGCCTCTTGCAGAGGATGTTCCAGGCCGAGTCCGGTGGAGATCAGCGTCTCCCGCATTTTCTGGATCTGAGGATCGTCTACAATTCGAGATTCAAGATCGCTGCGTATTGTCGTGGCGTCCGCTGTTTCTCGGGCAGACCAGACCGTCTCCCATGTCCCCTCGATCATCCGCACGGCGAACACGGATTGAACAGCGGCTTGGTGTGTCTCCAGATGCAACTCGACTTGCGTGGCACGGAATCCGGGTGACTCAAGTCGATCCGCCTCGCGCATTGCGGACCTGAGCCAGTCGTTGCCGGATGGCTTGTAGTCGTGCGTCGGATCATTGTCGCGAGTGAAGTCTTTGAAGAGTGAATCCAACGGGCCACGCAGGACTTGGGCAATCACGGGTACCAGCTCCTTCAACTCGGATGTTGAGTCCGATCGTACAAGCATGCCGCCCGTCCCTTGAAAATCGAGTTTTGTGCCTAACGAGTATTGCACGAGTGCCCATCGCGCCGACCATTCACGGTCATCTTGGGGGCGCGCGGCGAATTCCTGGGATAAGTCGGGCGGTAATGTTGTTGGGTCAACGCCTCTCTGCTTTAGCTCCTTCGTCAAATGAGCGACGTCGCGCTGCTCCACGTCGTTCAGTCGCTCGCTCCAAGCCCAGAACGCGATTTGCCTTCGATCCACCGAAGACAGTGAGACCTTGGCGATTGTCTCCCGCTGGGGATCGAACCAGACGAACTGACGTGGTTCCGACGGTTCGGAGTGGGCCATTCGCTTTTCAATCCGCTCAAGTTCGTTCTTTACGAAGACGATCAACCGTGCCGATTTCGAGGGATTGGCGAGCCACGAAGTCAGTCGTTGTCGCAATTGCTCCCAAGCCACCCGCTGGGCCGTTGTCTCATCCTGTGACAGCCGCGTGGAAAGTTCGACGTTGGCCTGCTGGAGCCAGACTCGTGGCACCACCATCGTCAGCGAGGAAAGGCCCTCATTTTTTATGACAACTCCGCGGATAATTTTCCCCGACTTGAGAGTCACTATGTCGACACCCAGTCTTGAAGCGGTGGCTGTTTTTGTGTGGGGAGCCGCCGCCAAGCCATCCCCCAACAGAATTAAGAACAGTCCCATCCAACACATTCGGGCAACCACGATTCACCTCCGACACGACGTACAAGACCAGTGAGTCATCAGTCAAGACTAGCGACAATACGGTGATTCTCGTTCGCAGCAGCATCTGCGCCATCAAGGATCTTAAACCGGTTTGGATGTTGAACTCCAACTGCTCAAACCATCGCCACACCTGTTTCTAACCGGATCTTCCAAACAACATGTCTCGCGGCATAGCCAGAGAGCCGGCGATGACCGGGAGTGGCGGAGAGATCACGGCCTTGAGAAAGAGTGCCAGTGGAATAATGATCAACCGAAACTCGCGAAACATCGTGATCAGCGGCTTGACTGCGGAGAAGCATCGAGAACAGCGGAGTGCCAAGCCACGCGATCAGATCTCAAATTCGGTGTTAGCTCAAAACAGCGCATCCGTGAACGTCGGCGGGTCTCCGATTCCACGACAAAAAACAACGACAAAATTTCACGAAAGGGGTCAGACATCGTGCCGCGAAACGACTTGTTGGACAACGGAAATCGGCTCAACCAACGCGTTTTCCCGCGATTCGTCCTTCTCCGTGAATCAGGTTCGTGAGTGTGGCTCAATCGACCAAGTTTTTTTGTCCCCCCAAAGAGATCCCGCGGGAGCCTCTCTCGGCCGTGACTCCATTCAGTCTTTCACGAGGAAATATCTGATTGAATCACCGTCAAGCGGTAATTCCGCGGATAACTTTTGCCCCTGTAATGCGTGCTTCCGTCAGAGTTTCTTCGACACCGTGATGTTGGTAGCCCAGCTTGGTATGATCCAGCCCCAGTTGATTCAGTATTGTGGCCATTAGATCAGGGACACCGACGCGATCTTGGACCGCACGATACCCCAATTCGTCTGTGGCACCGTACACGCAACCGGTCTTAAAACCACCCCCGGCAAGCAGAAGGGAAAAGCCATGAGGATTATGGTCTCGGCCGTGGCCTCGCTGTGAAATCGGCATGCGACCAAACTCACCGGCCCACAACACGATGGTATCTTTCAGCAAACCACGCCGTTTCAGATCTTGAATCAGTGCTGCTGAGGGACGATCCACCTGACGGCAGATGTGGGGAAGTTTGTCATAAATTTTGTCGTGATGATCCCAAGTATTGTGCGGCGCCGGAGCGAGGATTTGAACGAAACGGACTCCACGTTCGACGAGACGTCGAGCCAGCAAGCACTGGCGGCCATACGGTGCGGTGACCTCATCATCAAGGCCGTACAGCCGTTGAGTTTCCGCCGTTTCGCTGGAGAGATCGAACTCTTTTTCCGCAGCCACCTGCATCCGGCCTGCCAGTTCATAATTTTGAATCCGTGCGTCCAGTTCTGACTCCCGTGGATAATTTTTTCGGTGGCGTTCGTTGAGCTGGGTCAGCAGACGCATCGCGCTGTCGCGGGTCCCGGCCTGCAATTGGACGGGAGGTCGGAGATTGAGCACGGGATCCCCTTCGGACCGCAGTTCAGTTCCCCGAAACAAGCTGGGTAGCCACCCGCTGGTAATTTGCATGGAACCCCCGGAGTGAAACACGGTGGGATCTCGAAGACACACGAAGGAAGGGAGATTTTGTGTTTCGCTTCCGAGCGCATACGTGATCCAAGCTCCGAGAGTCGGCCGCCCCGGACGACGACTGCATGAGCACATCATATAGGTGCCTCCCGGGTGATTGGGATCGAGATGGTACATCGAGCGTACCACACACAGATCATCCGCTGTTTCACTCAAATGCGGCACAAGTTCAGAAAATTCGGTTCCAGAATCGCCACACGCCCGAAATTTCAGGGGACTACTCATCAACGGCTCGGTGTTGCCGTTCATGGCATTTCTGATCGCCACGCTTTCACCATGCCGACGAGTGAGCTCCGGCTTGGGATCAAAGAGATCGACTTGGCTCGGGCCCCCATTTTGGAACAGCAGGATCACCGACTTGGCAGAGGCCGGAAAATGCGGCCCCCGCATTTTTAAATCGGAATTCGCCAGATGAGAATCGGCGATTGCATCGCGGCTGCACAGGTCGTTGAGGGCGATCGCTCCCAATCCGAAACCACTGCGTTGCAGCATCGCACGGCGCGAAAACGCCACGTCATCGTTCATCATCGGCTCCCGCTAATCTAACGAAGGTACAGAAAGTCGTTCGTGCCCCACAGTGTCTGACCCAGAATCGCTAACGCCTTGCGGACACTATCACAATCGGAAAAGTCTGCCCGGCGAAACAATGCGATTTGCTCTTCCAGTAGGTCTCGGGACCATTGTTTTTCCTCAGTCGACGGTCGACGAGAGAGAGTTAACTCAAAAGTTCGCAGAATCTGTTGCTCGGAGGAATTTCCGGCCTGCTCATAAACGTAGTCGGCGAAGTCGCCTGAGGATTCAATCACAAACGGGTCATTCATCAAGCTCAATGATTGCAACGCTGAGGCGGAATAGTCACGTTGGCAAATGCCACTTGTCACGTTCGGTTTATCGAACACACTCAGGAACGATGGATTGTAGACACGTCGATTGGTCAGAAATAGACTGCGTCGTCGCTGGGCGGTTTTGGACGCGAGCGGTTGTTCTCCGACGGCTCCGGTTTTGAGATCGTAGACGAGGGGGACAGGTGGGCCTTCGAGAGATTCATCAAGTTTTCCGCTGGCAGCCAAGATCGCATCCCGCAGAGCTTCGGCATCCAGACGCCGCAATCGCATTTGCCACAACAGCAGATTGGCTGGGTCGAGGGCATTCGGATCGGTCGCCAGGCCTGTGGGGTGCTCGTCAGTTCCGGATCGCTGTCGGTAGGCCGCTGACAACAACATCGACCGAATCAAGGGCTTGATCTGCCAGCCGTTTTTGCGGAAGTTCTCGGCCAGCCAATCGAGGAGTTCAGGATGTGTCGGTGCCGTGCCTGAAAGCCCTAGATTTTCTGAATTTGCGGCCAGCCCCCGACCAAACAGATGCTGCCACAGACGGTTGACCATGACTCGCGAAACCAAACCCGATGCCGGTGAACTCGTTGAGGTCATCCAGCGGGCAAGTGCAGTCCGACGACCACTCGATGTGCTTGAAGCCGATTCCGAGAACAGAGACTCCGTATCATTGTCCGAAAGAATTCGCAGAAATCCTGCCGGAACTTCCCGTCCCCGTGATTCGAAGTCACCGCGTTTGAAAAGAAAAGTCGCCGGAGGTGGACCAACATCGTACACCGCGTGAATCCAGCCGTGGATTTGCTTCGTGGAATTCAGTGCGGCGATCTGTCCTAAGTTGTTTTGAATCAGCCCCTTTTCTGTAGGAGTGAGTACCGCATCCACGGCCGTGGTCTCCACCTTAACGAGGTCGCCGAACTTATTGATTAATTCCTTTTGCACCGCATTTTGCGTCTCGGGTGCCGTGTCCAATGCCTCAATCAGATCCGGCCGCATTAATTCAGGGACGGCGAACAGCTTTTCCTCGCGTAATCGTCGCTCATGAACATGCCTCAAACTATTGATTTCACTCTGCAACGTCTCTGTCTGCTTCACAATTTCCGAGTTCACACGACTCAGCTCTGCGAAGGCTGAGGACGAGATATCTGGCAACAATCGTTCCCGCAATTTTTTCCATTTCGCCGGATTCAGGGACGGCGTGAACAGCGACATCAGACTGTAATAATCTTGTTGCAGAATCGGCTCAAACTTGTGGCTGTGACACCGAGCACAGTGAAGAGTTAAACCTAGAAAACTGGTTGCGGTCTGCTCCACGGTCTCGTGCACCGTCGTCCACATCCCGAACGGGTTTGAATCGTCGTCGCTAATATCTTGAACTGTCCGAAGAAATCCGGTGGCGACGAGCCGCTCGATGATCTCCGGAGAATATTTGGAGACATCCCGCCAATCGGTCAACTCGTCACCGGCCAACTGATCGAGGATGAACCGATCGTAAGGAATGTCGGCATTCAGTGCCTTGACGACATAATCACGGTATCTCCATTTTCCATCCACGGCCCCACCGGGGGGGCCAAAGTCCTCATCAAACGAAACGGTGTCCGTGTATCCGACAATGTCCAGCCAGTATCGCCCCCAACGCACGCCGAACTGGGGCGAGGCGATCAGTCGATCGACCACTCGTTCATAAGCATCAACGCGTTCATCCCCCAGAAATTCGTGGAGTTCCTTTGGTGTCGGCGGCAATCCCGTGGTGTCCATCAAGACGCGCCGCAGCAAGGTCTCGCGATCGGCCTCCGGCGAAAAGGTTAAACCGTGTGCTTCCAGTTTCGAGAGCAAAAAACAATCGAGGATCGTTCGAGTTTTGCTGATCTGGGAAATCGAGGGTGGTTCCACAGGATTCAGTCGTCGAAACGCCCAATGATTTCGCTCTGCATCACTGAAAATGGAGGTCACAACAGGCCGGACTTGCTCCTCAGCCTGCAGTCCACCTTTGATCCAGCGTCGGAGAATAAAAGTTTCCTCCGGCGAGAGGCGATCCTCCTTCTGCGGGGGCATCTCTCCGGCAAGAACGCGTTCCATGAGCAGGCTTTTTTCTGGTGAGCCTCGCATTACGGCTGGGCCCAAACTGCCCCCCGCGAGCATCGCCGAAACCGTACCCAGATCCAGACGTCCCTCACGTGTGGAAGAATTGTGACACTCTTGACAGCGAGCCGCGAGGATCGGCACGACATCCGTTTCAAATCGAGGTTGCGGCGAAGGGGCGGCACCAGAAATCGTAATCGTGACGTCAAATTGCGTCCGGTCGCCATCGTCCGGCGACGTTGTTCCGTCGGCATCGGCGTCCATCACGAAATAGAGAAAATCTCCCGGCTGAAGCCGCTGATCAGAAAGATGAAACTCTTGGAACGAACTAGAACCATCGCCACCAATCACACCCGAGGCGAGTGAAACGGGCTCGAAACCCGCATCCGAATCAGGGGCCCGCCCGCGCTCGACATACCAGCGAACCTGCCCTTTCACGTCCGAACTCTCCTGGGCACGCTTAAAGAAACCATCGATCTGGCCGGTCCCGACGACCGGACAACGCCATCCCACAACGACGGCATGGTCTAACCCGGGACTCAGTAAAATTTGACCGGGTTCCAATCGCAAACTCGGATTGGGTGTGCCGACTAACTGGCAGACCGAAGGGGATAGCGACTGCTCACCCGCCTGAAAGACCCATCCGTCCAGTGGATAACCAAATAGTTTTTCACCCACGTCGGACAATGGTACATACCGGCCATCTCTGATCCACTGACGGGACTCGATCGACCCTCGGCTGCTGGTGGTTCGGAGAAAAAACCACCCGGTCAAGTTGTTTTTGTCAAAGTTGGGATTTTCTCGATCGGCACCCGTTCGAAAATCGCGATGGAGAGTCCAACTCATTGCAGGATTGGCAGACGCGGCGTCTTCAAAGGCACGAAGTGTCTCAACGCCCTCCAATAACATGGCATGGCACACAAAAACGGCAAGGAGGCAAAGTCTCATTGATTGCATACGGGTTCAATTTCAGATTCAAAGGAATTCGCGAAGCAAGAACCACACCAACAGCACTTGATCGAGGTTCGTTTTGACATTCGCGCGGCATCGTTGATCAAGGAACTTCAAATAAACGGTCGAGGCCTCATCTCGAGTGGGTGAATTTTAAAAAGTGAAGACGACCATCGAACCACCGGGCTCCACGACCATTCTAACCTAATAAAAACGTGTTACGATGGTAAATTATCGTCTATTCTAACATTCATCTCAATTCGGGAAAGATACAGCCGGCGGTAGAACAGATGGGGTGCTTTTCATGAGCCAAGCCGATCAGAAAGATTTTTCTGGATGCACAGTGTTCACCGGATGCAACAGACGCGCCGGATCCGATTGCCCAACGACGGGTTGTCGGTTTGGTGATTTTGAGGAATCAGGCTGCCGTTCCGTGCTTGAAGGGCGATTCCTTGGGCATTATACTCCACAGTTGGCGATGGCCGATGCTTGGTAAGTGCCGCGAAAATAATGCCGCACTGAATAAACTAGACTCTTCTTATCAACGGCCCTGAGATGAGTTGTCATGCCGCAGATTGTTGAGATTCGCGATGCCGACGATTCTCGCGAGGTGATTCACCGCGCCTGCCAGTTGTTGGTTGAGGGGCAGGTTGTGGCATTCCCCACGGAGACCTCGTACGTCGTGGCTGCGAGTTCGTTGAGTCCTGCAGGCCTACAGCGGCTCGGATCGCTGGCGCCAGCAGGAATTGTCCTGACGTTAAAATCGGTGGAGGAAGCTCAGGGGTATTTGTCGAAGGTGCCAGTGGCCGCGGATAAGCTCGGGCGACGCGCCTGGCCCGGGCCGTTAACGATGGAGTTTGCAGCCGCATCCTTTGGGGAGCTGTTTCATCAACTACTGGAACCGACCAGAATTCTTCTCGCCGGATCCACGTCGCATGTTGGCCTGAGAGTCGTGACGCACGAGATCTTCCGCAACGTTCAACAATTGGTCCCAGGGCCGTTGCTGATTAATGCCGACAGGGGAACGAGGGGATCTCTGTCTCGTACGGCGGCCGATGTTGTCCAGCAATACGGGGATGCGGTTTCGCTGATTATTGATGATGGCCCTTGCCGCTACGGTGAGCCCACTTCGACAATCCGATTCGAGGGGGAGCAATGGAGCCTCGTCGAATTGGGAATGATTTCCGCACTCAACCTCGATCGCTTGACGAGTGAGATCTATTTGTTTGTCTGTACGGGAAATACCTGCCGCAGTCCGATGGCCGAATCACTGTTTCGACGGCGGTTGTCCGAACGGTTGCGGTGTTCGGATGACGACTTGATGGACCGAGGCTTTGCGGTTCTCTCAGCCGGATTATCGGCGGAAATGGGTGTCCCGGCAAGTGAGCAGGCCATTGCGGTCTTGAAAAATGAAGGTATTGACCTGCTGTCACATGAGAGCCAGCCGGTGACAAGCCGCTTGCTCAGGCAGGCGGATCACATCCTGCCGATGACGCGCGGGCATCTGCAAACAATTCTGGGTCAGTATCCAGAATTGATCCGTCGTGTCAGAATGCTGTCACAGGATCGAACAGACATTTTTGATCCTTACGGGGGCGACCTCCGGGAGTATCAAGGCTGTAAAGCCCAAATTGAGCGTTCTGTGTTGACACTCATCAACCAACTGTCGTTAAACAGCTGACCTGCATTTGTATCGGGGCCCCCTTGGTGGGGCCAAAATTCATCGAGAACTCATGAAAATAGCCGTCGCCAGCGACCACAGAGGATTTGAAGTCAAAGACAGAATCGTGTCGTTTTTGTCTGAACTCCAGCACGAATGTCATGACTTCGGCACGTCTTCCGCCGAAGTCTGCGATTATCCAGACTACGCCGCCGTGGCCGCCCAAGCGGTCTCCGAGGGGCGTATGGATCGTGCCATTCTGATTTGTTGCTCAGGGATCGGAATGTGTATCGTGGCCAACAAATTCAAGGGAGTCCGTGCTGCCTTGTGTCATGACGATCTGGCCGCTGAGATGAGTCGCAGACACAATGACTCGAACGTGTTGTGTTTGTCCGCCGATTTGCTCAGTGATCGCCTCGCCTCTCGAATGATCGAGTTGTGGTTGGAAACCCCGTTTGAGGGAGGTCGACACACGCGACGGATTGACAAGATCGCCGGCTATGAGGCCAAGCAATAAGCGTTAGGGAAGCCTGTTTTCGACGTGTCTGTGATGAATTCTACAGGCATTTGGCGTGGCGCAAGCGTTAGGACAGGAGCTCCAATTTAATTGAAACGAATACGCCACAGAGATAGAGCAAAGATGGGGAATAACGTTACCATTCCAGAATTTCCAGACAGTCCGAGTCGGTGGACTTTATGCGTTGGCAAAGCGATGGTTTCGAAGATATTACAAACTTAATCATTTCCGAAAGGGGCGGCTCGCGATGAAGCCCGAAGAGTTAAAGTACACCAAGACACATGAATGGGTTGCCGTTGACGGAGACATCGCCACGATTGGCATTACCGATTTTGCGGTTCACTTGCTCAGTGATCTTGTGTATGCGGAGTTGCCAATCGTGGGGAAAATTTTGATTCAAGGACAACCGTTCGGCGAAGTAGAAAGCGTGAAGGCCGTGAGTGACTTATACGCCCCAATGAGCGGCGTTGTGACGGACCGAAATGCGATTCTTTCTGACCACCTCGATCTGCTCACTCAAGATCCATTCGGAGCGGGCTGGATGATCAAAGTCTGTCTCGCCGACTCCAAGGAGCTTGCGAATCTACTCGATTATCAGGCTTACAAAGCTCACTGCGATTCCAATTCACACTAGACTTCTGATCGACTGCTTCGCCGATCAGGAATTGATGCGGAGCGTGTGTTTTCGAATTCTAGCTGTGCCCTTAACCTGTGTGGACGTGATCAGATCGCTTGTGTCGGTTTCGGTTTCGCGGTTCGTATCATCTGCAGGTTGACGTCATCGGTGACCGGGGTGCTTCTGCCGCCTCGACCCGCAATTATTAATGTCACCGAACGCCGCCGCCCGAGACGACTCTCCACCGGCGATCTACGTCCCTAGCCTCTTGCTGTCATCCACCGGCGATCTTTTTCCACAGTAGAGCGGCTGCAATCCCACCGTAGACAAAGGCACACAAGACGAGGCCTAGTCGTCGCCAGAGTGGCGGACGAAGTTCTGGTGGGAGGAATCGAGTGTTCACTCGCAAAATCTGTATGGCACCAATCGCCATGATGGGACACGCGATGACGCCGAGGACTTCGAACAATTGCAGGACCGTTCCCAACCGAACGGCGAACATCGCCCACGTTGTCAGCAGGATTAGTAGCACCGCATAAAGTCGGCTCACCGGCCATCGCCTCGCTCCCGGAAAGGCCACCCAACTGATGTCACTCACAGTCCGAACCAGGATGTCCGTGTTGCCTAAATGAGTGGAGAACAGAATCCAGAACCCGTTGAACAGGGCCAAATACCAAAACCCACTCCAGAGCTGATCTGCCATGAATTGGGCTTGGTATGTTCCCGCCTCTTGGCCCTTCAAGATGGCGTCGGCAGGAATGATCTTCGCCGCGAGATTCACGTTGAGAAACATGCCCATCAGGCATCCGAATCCCCACAGGGCGACCTGATCCAAAACGGTGTACCGCCACCAGATCCGCCAGCGACGCAGGTTCTCGGGATTGATTGGAAACGTGGTGCCGATGGGGCGGACGACCGAATGATCCCCAGCCAGTTCACTGCCGATCGCTCCCGAGAGCTGACCCATTCCGAATCCCTTGTCGCGAAACCAATTTGAAATGGCGAGGTTTCCCATACCACCCGATCCGGCTGTCGCTGCAAAGGTGGCCAGCAACACGAGATCAATCGTGCCTCGAGTCGGTTGCATTCCGAAGAATCCTGCCGCCGTCAGGATCCAGTCTCCCGCCGGAACAAATAAGACGTTGGCGATGATCAGAAAGCCGAAGATGAACACAATCATGGCCCACGAGAGTTTCTCCAACATGCGTTCGATGGACTTCCCGGAGAGAAGCATCACGACGGCCAATGCGATGACTCCGGTGGCGATCCAATGCTGCATGGCCACCTCCTGCTCGTTCTGCGGCAGTCGTCCATAGAAGGCCGCGAACAGGACCGAACCACACGCGGCCGCCAAGGCAGGAGTCGCCAACTGTGCCATGCCGATCACAATGTAGAACCAGGCCCAGAATCGCGATCCAGGACGCAGACGCATGAAGCCGGTGATGATCGGCTCGCCGGTGTACAGAGTGTACCGAACGGCCTCGAGATTGAAGAGCGTTTGCAACATGATGGCCACGGTTGCCACCCACAAAATACCGCGACCATGCTTGATTGTGGTCAGCGGCCCGACGATCCACTCGCCGCCACCAATTGCCGCCGCCAGCAGGATTGCTCCGGGTCCGATCGTCTTGAACAGATTGACGATACCAAACGGTAACGGTTCCGGCAGGTCTGCTCGTTCCCATGCCGGCAGGCCGCCGTGATCAAAATATTCGGTGGAAACGGGCGATTGATTGTTGGCGGTCATCAGTGCGGAACCCTTATATCGGGATAAACGACTCTGTTGAAATAAGCGTGAGGCACATGGGCGGCTTCGAGTTTCCACAGCCGGTTTTGTGAAAGCATTCGGTGATGTGTCCTCTGTCTGCAGGGTGACCGAGGATTTTTTTTCTTAACAAGGAACAGGCGGCATGGCGATGCCAGCAGAGTTCGCGGACAAACACAACGACGTGAACCGGATAAGAGTACACGAACCTCGCCCTCAATTCACTTTCCAAGCGGAGTTTATCCGGCACGTTTGATTGGCGTTCGGTGGATTTTCGGGGGCGTGTATCAGGCCCCGTATGTCGCCATAAGCGAACAGACGACCGCGTGGGGTGTATCCTGGTTCGCCGTCGTCTTCGCCGAAAAGTTGCGGAACGTGATCCGGTCGGATCGGACCCGTGAAGCCGATGTCTCGATACGCCCTCATCGCCGCGGCCCTGTCGCTGGGGCCGTTGTCGTGAAACGTCTCCGCGCAGTTGTCGCGAGTGCCTCTGATGTCGCGGAAGTGGACGTATCCAATGTGTTGTCCGAGGCGGCGGATTGTCTGCGGGATAGTGACTTCCATGGCTGCAAATGTCCCCTGGCAAAAACAAATGCCATTGGAACGACTCGGAACGAGAGTGACCAGCCGTTCGAAGTTTTCGACCGAATTCATGATTCGATCTTGGCCAAGCAGTGCGGCTGCGAGTGGACCATCCGGGTGCATGGACATTGTGACTCCAGAAGCTTCGGCGACGGGAACTAGAAGACGCAGACATTGTTCGAGGTTCCGCCACAATTCGTCTGTAGAGGTCACTCCACACTGTGCCGCCAACGCGAGATTCTGATCGGACATCGGAGTCAAAACAGTAGCGAGCCTCATGGTCGAATTGTTCTGCTCCTTCGACGGTCCCGGTCTACGGCAGTAGCGAGGCCCATCAACCGACAACGCGGGTAGGACGGGATTCGTGACGACCGAGTTCGTTCGGGGGCTGGGCTAAATCTGACAACGCCAAAGAGATCGACCTCGATCTGCGAAACAAACGACTGGAGGCTTGCCCAAGTTCGTAATTGCCGGAAGTCTGTTTCGTTTGTCACTGCGTCCATTTCTTTTGCCGATTCGAAAACGGGTCAGACCTTTGGTCCGTTTTGCAGTCGACTCGCAGGCACATGAAATACGCCACCACGGTTGTGACTGCTTAGTGGACAAGGATCAATAGAACGTCTCACGGCAGGTTGAAATAGCCGTGGCGTTCACACGCCGAGCGGAGACCGTGAAGCGCGTCGTGCTTGAGCAGCAACGGATCTCGCGTCGCTCCGCTACTACGGGGGTCGGCAGATCACGAGCCGAGAATCGACTTTCGACGGTTGACGTAGTCCCACACGACGAAGCGATCGAGATCTCGACCAGCGGTGAAGAACACGCGGCCCTTAGTCGATTCCGCCAGACGGTGAGCAAAGCGGATGTCTTCATGCGTTTGCGACCAGCTGGGTAAAAGAAAAATGTTGATCACGATTCCTTCACGCTGACAGCGTAGAGCCTCGCGCATGGTCGCGGATTCCGTGGCGGGATCCGAGGGGTACAGTAAATAGAGAAGCGGTCCTTCGAAGTGGGCCGTGGGAAGTCCATCGGTAATCAAGATGATTTGGCGGTTGGGGGTATCGCGTGTCGACAGGAACTGACGCCCGAGTTGCAACGCGTGTTGGATATTCGTGAAGTGCGGCGGAATATCCGATTCGGTGACATCGTCGCGGCTCATGTCGGCTCGAAGTCGGACGACCGGGTCAAAAATCGTGACGACTTTGGGCAACAAGGTGACAACTTCACTGAAGTGACGCGGCTTCGCAAAGCTGGCCATCTCGATGAATTGCAGGAAGTCGCCCGGATATTCTCGGCGAATCAGACCGTCAAGCGCCAAGCCCATTCGCTTCACGTTGATGTACTGCCCACCCTGTCGCATCGAACCGCTCATGTCCATCAATACCGCGGTGGCACACTTGGGGTTGTTGCGAGAGCGGTGAATGACGATATCCTCGGGCCGCATTCGTAATGGTCGCGAACGATCGCGGATCATGGCGTTCACGAGCGACTGTGGAATATCCATCTGTGACACCGAATCTCCAAACTCGTATTCCTTCGTGACGGGGAGTTCGACAGCACCTTCACCTTGAATCGGACCTTGATGGCGGCCCGTGCGCGACGCCTGCAACTGACTGAAAATTTGTTCGAGCAACCGACCCTGAAACAGGCGATAGGCTTGTGGGCTCAATTGATAGCCGTTCTTCGTCTTTTCCAAACCCTGTTGCGAGGCCAACTGCCGGACGAGTTCCTCAATCTGCCGCTGCATTTCCGTCAGCCCTTCGAGCTGTTCCGCATCTGCGAACTGGCTCAACTCTGAAAAATCGATTACGGCGATCTGCGCCGTCTTCGCGGCCTCCTGCAGTTGCTTCAACAGGCGGTCAATCGTTTCTAATTCCTCTTTGACAGCGAGGGCCTGATCGATGGTCAACGGCTTGCGTCCCGTAAACTCGTATTTCGAGGCGAGTTCGTCGACCTGATACTTGTCGCCTAACCGATCTATCAATTGAACGAGTTGTCGAGCGAACCGCGAGCGATCATCACCGATGCGATACCACAGACTTTCCAGCTCACGAATTTGTTCGTCCCGCACTCCTTTTTCAAAGGCCGATTTCAGTGCGTCCGGCGGATGCGTGTTGTGAGCGAGTTTCGTGAACGAACGCTCGGCGAGGTCGACCACCTGCTGTGTTTCCCATGTCGCCAAGATTTTTTGTTTTCGTTCGAGCAGCATCCTGCTGAGTCCCTCGAGGCTCGGTCCGAGGCCCGCGATTTGGCGAATGTCGAGCTTGATCGCCTGCGCCAATTCGGCCTCGCTCAATTCGCGCATGTCCCCGAATTGGAGCATGTGTTCGAATGCAGGTGAAACCAGATCGGGAGGTGACAGCGAGGGATTGGGAATGTTCCTCGGATCGTACCGCTGATAGGTATGGATCACGCCACCCAACGGGGGATTCTTCATCACAGGTTTTCCGTGTTTGCATCTTGAGGACGGCGGAGGAAGGCGAATCATTGGGGTCACAGGGGGAATTCAAACCTAGGCAGAGAACCGGAATCCTTTGGCACCCCTCTCCCCTCCCCTGCGACTCTGGATGGCTTTGGTTTGTCTGTCTCCTCTGGTGGACACAGAGTATTTCAAACTTCGTATCGAATATTTCCTCGCGACTGGCTGCGGGAGATCTTTTCGGTCGCATACAAGCCTGCGAGGACGAATTCGACGCACGCAGCGCGGACCGCCGGATCACTCGAAGCGTTCACATCAAAGGCTTTGTCCCAGGCGGGTGGAACGCGTTTAAGGCGTTCGGAATAGTGAGAAGAAGGCAGCATATCACCGACTTCGATCTTCACTCCTTGGCTGAAAATTTGCGAGATCTCATCCATCCCATGCTCGTCGATATACTCCTCAAACACCGTTCGAATCGCGTCCGCGATCAGTGAATCGAGGATCTGGCGTTCGCTCATTTGATGGCTGCCCATCAAATCGAGTTCCAGCTTGCCGAGCGATGATGAGTACAGATGTCCCAAATCGCTAATCCGAGGGACCGCGGGAGATTCGCCCAGACGGGCTCCCCGCTGTCGGGCGCTGGCGATCATGGTTCCGTAGTTGGCAATGCTGAATCGTGTGCTGACTCCAGACTGTTGATCGATGTACTTTGACTTCCTGGCGGCAACGCTCAGTTCTTCGATAATTTCTTTCATGAAACGGGGAACGATGACGGGAAAAGCTCCTTCGAGGCTGATGCGGGTCTCTTGCTCCATGATCTCGATGCCGAGATCCCGGTCCTCGGGATAGTGCGTATGGATCACCGAGCCAATCCGATCCTTAAGCTGAGGGATCACTTTACCACTGCGATTGTAAGTGGCAGGATTGGCGGAAAAGAGAATCAAGACGTCGATCTCGAATCGAACCGGGAAGCCACGAATTTGAACGTCGCGTTCTTCGAGAATATTGAACATTCCGACTTGGACCAGTTCATCGAGTTCCGGCAGTTCGTTCATTGCAAAAATACCGCGATGCATTCGCGGGATTAGGCCGAAGTGAAGCGACTCTTCCGCAGACATGCTGGTTCCGCCGGCAAGTTTGGCGGGGTCGATCTCACCAATGATGTCGGCAAATTTTGTCCCCGGAGCGAGTCGCTCAACGTACCGCTCGTCCCGCGGCCACCAGCCGATCGGGACTTCGGACTCCGGACGGGTGGCCACGAGTTCTCGACAGACGCGCGTGATCGGTTGGTACGGGTCCTCGTGCAGTGGCGATTCAGGGTGCTCAATATAAGGGATTGCGTCATCGAGGAACCGAGAAAGGGTTCGCATCAGGCGGCTTTTCCCCTGCCCCTTTTCGCCAAGAAAAAGCATATCATGACCGGCGATCAAGGCGATGTTGATCTCGGGAATGACCGTATTCTCGTAGCCCACAATTCCCGGAAAGAGAGGCGCGCCCTCTGCCAGTGCAGTCAGAAAATTGTCGCGTATTTCTTGTTTGACCGTCTTCGAGACCCAGCCACTGCGTCGCAGTTGTTCAAGATTTGTCGGTCGACTTTGATTGAGCATAAAGATCTCGTTGTGGGGAAGTCCCGGTCTGATATTGCCGCGGCGTCAGCGCGGACGATTGATTTCGCCCAGATGTCGTGTCTTCGGTATCGATAAAGTATAGAACAACGACACCAATCGACAATCGTTTCCTTTGGGCAATGTTCAAACTCGTGTTCAAATACGGAACGCGCAACAGACACACGCTGTCATTTCGTCGCTCGCTGAGCAAGATGCTGAAGCGCGGCTCGCGTTCCATTCGACGTTGTCGGTTGCCGATGTGACGCTGTGGAGCGTGATCTGCCTCGGCTCGGATGAGGCGATTCGAACTGCGGCGAGGACGGGCGTGCTGCACCAGGGTTTCCAAGCGAGGTCATCCCCGGTTCGATGCCAAAACCGCTCCGCTTTCCGCCGCTCCGATCGCTTTCTGAGCTACGCAATTACCTCGTGCAGAACCTTGCCGGCGACATCCGTTAATCGGAAATCTCTGGCTGAATAGCGGTATG
The DNA here is from genome assembly GCA_945876035.1 of Schlesneria paludicola DSM 18645. GTDB lineage: Bacteria > Planctomycetota > Planctomycetia > Planctomycetales > Planctomycetaceae > Schlesneria > Schlesneria paludicola_C. The sequence continues at coordinate 28,473 of CAMCMU010000024.1, forward strand.
TCAGTCGTTCGTGATTCAGTCCGAGAAGTTGCAAGATTGTGGCGTGGAGGTCGTGGATATGGACTCGGTTCTGGATCGCTTGAAAGCCGAAGTCGTCGGTTTCGCCGTAAGTCATGCCACCGCGGATGCCGCCCCCAGCCAGCCACATGGTAAAGCCGTAGTGATTGTGGTCTCGTCCCGATTCATTCTCTGTCGTCGGAGTGCGGCCAAACTCACCACCCCAAATGACCAGTGTTTCTTCAAGCATGCCGCGACGTTTTAGGTCTCGTAGGAGTGCTGCAATCGGCTGATCAATATCCTTGGTGAGGATCTTCGCATTCCCGTTGTGGCCAAAGTGTGTGTCCCAGGGGTTGTCATCACCGTAATAGACTTGCGTGAATCGAACGCCCCGTTCGGCAAGCCGTCTGGCCAGCAGGCAACCGTTGGAGAAGTGGCCGGATCCGTATTCCTCGCGGATATGTTTCGGTTCGTTGTTGAGGTCGAAGGCTTCCGTCGCAGAAAATTGCATCCGGAACGCAGTTTCCATGGCCGCGATGCGTGATTCCAGTTGCTTGTCTTCGGAACGTTCCGCCAAATGCCGATTGTTGAGATCGCGCATGAGTTGAAGTTGCTGTGATTGCTCTTTGAATGACAGTGTCGTATTTCGTAAATACGGAATCAATTTTTGAGGGTCAAGATGGGAATGATTAATATAAGTTCCCTGATGCTGCCCTGGCAGAAAGGCACTGGTCCACAGGATCGATGTTCTCACCGGATGACCTGGGCAGAGGACGACATATCCCGGCAGATTTTCCGATTCGGAGCCCAATCCATACGATATCCAAGATCCGATGCTCGGGCGGGTGGGCATAATCGTCCCGTTGTTCATGAGCAGAAGTGCTGCCGCATGATTGGGGTTGTCGGTATGGACCGACCTCAAAACGCAGACATCATCAATGCAGGTGGCAAAGTGTGGTAACAGTTCGCTGACTGCGATTCCGCTTTCACCGTGCAACCGGAATTGAAAGGGAGAGGCCATCAATCCCTCGGTTTTGCGTTCGGTCCGAAATGTACTGAGCTCCGCTGGCCGCTGCCCTTCAAATTTCGCGACGTTCGGCTTCGGATCGAACAGATCTGGACCGTGCGGACCACCGTTCATGAAGAGTTGAATGACACGTTTCGCACGCGGAATCGTATGCGCTGAGACTTCTTTGGCCGACGACGACTGGTCCAACATGCCGGCTAGGCCAATGGCCCCGAGGCCACCACCGAGTGAACGGACGAACTGCCGACGAGAGCGTCGCTCAGCGGTGTGGAGGTCATGGTCCGGCATTTTGGCCTCGCGACTATTTTTCAACCGAGCGTGATTTATCAACCATCAATCAATGAATAAGAACTCGTTCAGTCCGATCAAAGACTGAATGTAGATTCGCCAACGGTTTGCTGTCCCGTCAAGGTGATTTGCGGAATCCGACAAAAAATGCTCCCCCAACTCCAGTTCGCCTGCGTCGGGATCCCGTTGAAAAACAAACTGGTAACATTGAGTCAGTCGTTCCTGCGCTGTCCCATCTCCTGCGATCGCATTCAGTCGCTCGGCCAGTGCGTCGGCTTGGCTGGTGATGAACGGACTGTTGAGAACAAACAACTGTTGTAGTGCTGTGGTCGTCATGTTCCGTGCGGGGCTATGGGAGGTGGGGAGCGGAAAGTCAAATGTCCGCAGCATATCATGTTGCTCTTCGCGGCTAATTGTGCCGTACAGGGTGCGGCGATGGTTTGTCGTCAGATCGAGATTTAACGAATGCTGGCCCATCGTGTCGTCAAAATTTCCGCCAACGGTCAGCATGGCGTCACGCCACGGTTCGATGTCGAGTCGTCGCCGACTCATACGCCACAGAAGTTGGTTTTCCGGATCAACCACGAGAGGCGAACTTGCGGTCTCTAACGTGGAGTCCAGCACGCGGCTGGTTTGACGATACGTCGCGGAGTTCACGAGACAACGATGCAGCCTCTTCAACGCCCATCGTGGATCCCTCTCCCCGCCGAATTCTGCCGCCAGCCAATTGAGTAATTCAAGATGGCTCGGTGGTTCGCCTTGTAAGCCAAAATCGCTATTTGACCGTACCAATCCGTGACCGAAGTAATGCGACCAAATTCGATTCACAATCACCCGCGCTGTTAGAGCCCGTGCTTCCTGAAAAAGAGCGTCCGCGAATTGGCGTCGACCGCTGTCCTGTTGGAACGGCACGGGTGTGTTCAGGGAAAAGACTTCGAGGAATCGGCGAGGAACGATTTCGCCGGAGTTGTTGGGATTGCCGCGATGGAAGACGGGGAGGTCTCGCGGTTGGTTTCTGCGGGCATCTAGTTTTGTCGCGTCTGGCCCATCAGGCATGACGAAAACACTGACGTCCTCAATCCCAGGCGCCATCGTGGAATAAAACTCGGGTGTGGATTGGCTGATTTCCGCAATCTGTCGTTGCATCCGCTTGCCATTGTCGTCATCTTTAAAGTTCAGCTTGTCGAGTTCTTTGTTCAAAGACTCGACCTGTAGGTGAGCCTCTCGCACTTGATCCGCCAGCGGCGATGTCAACAGGGGCCGATCCGAGAGATTTGTACTGGCAAAGATTCCCGCCAATGCGTAATAGTCGCGCGTTGTAATCGGATCGAATTTGTGATCGTGGCACCGGGCGCACGAGACAGTCAAGCCAAGAAATGTACGTGAGACCGCATCGAGTCTTTCGTCCCACTCGTCCGCCTGGAAGATTTCAATGATCGACGGCGCAACGCGAAGTTCCATAAATTGTCGCGGGCTTAATCCCAAAAAGCCGAGGGCGGCGTAGTCCTCCTTGGCAACGGTGCGATTTCGGGTCGGAAGCCCTGTGGCGGCCAATCTGTTGTGCTTTGAGGAAGTGGAGAAATCGCCGGCCATCGAAGCTCTTGAAACGGTCGATTCGTTTTCTGGGGGAGTGTCGTCCCTGTCCAATAAATCGGCCGCAAGTTGCAGTTTGACGAATTCGTCGTAGGGACGGTCCTCATTCAAGGCCCGCACAACCCAATCTCGATAGACCCAACTTTCGGCCTTGGTCTTGAACCATTTCGGTAATTCGTCGGCGTATCGCATTAAATCGAGCCAGTGCCGAGCCCATCGTTCACCAAAATGAGGCGATGCCAGAACCCGATCGACGAGCTGCTCGTAAGCATCTGGGCGATCATTGTCGACAAACTCCTTGACCTGGTCGAGGCTCGGTGGGAGGCCCATCAGGTCGAAGGACAATCGGCGGATGAGCGTTCTCCGTTCCGCCGCAGGAGACGGAATAATGCCTTTCTCTTGGTGTTTGAAGGCGACAAATGAGTCAATGGGATTACGAAACTCGAAGTGCGACACTTGGTGCTGAGAATCCGCAGAAATCTCGGCAGCGTCGGTTTTGACGGGGTTTGTCGCTTCCGGTAAAACGCCCGCTACATGGGGAATGGAAACCCGTTCCAAAGGCCGTAACGACCAGAAGTTTCTGGCGGCATTCCAGTCGATTCCCGAGGAATGTGTTTCCTGTGCCGTGCCGTACTCCGGAAGAGAGGCTCCGCTGGCGATCCAATCAGTGAGCGTTTCAATTTCCGAATCGGTCAGCTTTCCCGCTGGCGGCATCTGCAACCGGGGATCGCCATACTTGACCGCATGAATCAGTAGGCTTTCGTAGGGTTTGCCTGCCAACAAAACCGGGCCACGAGTTCCCCCTCTGAGCAGTGAGGTCCGCGAATCAAACGCCAGTTGCCCATTTGCGGCGGCGTTGTTCGTGTTATGACATTCGTAGCAATGCTGGGTCAGCAACGGGAGAATTTGATTCTCGAAGAATTGTGCGTTGCCCACCGGATCCACAGTGATCGGATCGGTCGTCATTGACGAACCCGATGTCATCCAACACGCAACGACAAACAGGACCGCCAGTGGTTTCATCGAGAAATTCTTAGAAAATTATCGGAGAGAACTCCCTCGATAATGTCGGCCATTGTTCTTCTAGGATCATCATTGGCAGCGTTCCGAAAGCGATCGTCAGTGGAGCACTCAGGCGGAGCGTGACGCCAGCATCCCTTGAATCGCCTAAGACAAATGGTCTATCTCACTCCGTGGACATGTCAAATGATCACGGAATATCCACCCCTTCCCTTTTTATTCTACAGGGGTGGAAAGTCTTGACAAGTCCCCATTGGGCACCGGGGGAAATAAGAGGTAGAGGCACGGCCAAATTTCGGCGCAGCGGCGTTTCACGGATCCCGCTCGACCCGCGCCGATTTCCGACGTTCCGAATTTTTTCAGAGACGGTGAATTGGGGTTCTTCCGCCGGTAAGCGACGGGCGATCTGGTCGACAGATGAGCGGGACAGTCCGTGTCAATAGCGACACGGGTTACCGTCCTGAGTGTACTGCCGTTGCTCTGATCAAGCCCGCCAGACAATGTGCGATTGCGGGCTACCAGGCGTTATCCATTGGACAGAGAGCGGGCACCTTGGCGATGGTTCTGGGCGGTCGCCGCCCTCCACAAGGGAGATTTCGGAATGCCCCTGGAACCGCGTCAGGAGCGGATTGATCGGCTCCGTATCGCCGGAGGCCCGAGAGGGCCGAGTTATTGACTGGCAGACTTCGAACCTTTGGGCGATCCGGCAATCGGAATTCCATTGGGAAGCGGCCGGGCAGCAACCGGGAATCCGTGCTCGTGCGCAAAGGTCTGTAACTTCCGATAGATCGCAAAGCTGTCCGGATAAACCCAAAAGGTGAGGGTCGAATCCGGGTCGGCACCAATCAGAGATTCATAAAAAAAGGAACCCTGCGACAACGCGATCTGTTCGGTTTCGCCCCTCAGTTCAGGCTCGGGAACGACATCCCACGATGACACGCTGATCTGATAGCCCCCGTGACCCGCGCGCAATTCATCAAGACCATTGAGAGTCTCAACCCGCACCAGATAGTTCATCGTAAAACCGGCGAAGGGTCCCACCTGTCCCTGATGGGACCGAGTTCGAACCAGCCAGTCTTTGCGTCGTTCGATTTGCTCCTTGAGTTTCGTGACAAGGACTTCAATGGGCACTTCTGCCACTCGATTCTTTTCGAGGCGGTAGTGTTTCTCTTTCCCCGACACCGTCCTGCTGACCGGCGTGAGGTGATGCTGCAAGGACTCCACGGCCGGCGTCCGCTCCTCGAGAGTGTTCAGTTGAGCGAGCAGCCGCGCGAGTGTCTCTTTGGCGAGTCGGATGTCTGCTTTTTGGCTGGCGTTGGCTTCCAGAGTCGTATTCAATTGGATCTGTTCCAAGGCCACGCATGCGCGTGCTGTTTGCACGCGATCCTTCAACTCGGATTGTTGCCGCATGTGCGACTGCAGGGTCAAGGCGAGGTGTTCACTGTTTTTCGACAAGTCGGCGATTTCCGTTTCCAATCCCTCGACCCGGGCGACCAACTCGGACGAAGGAGCCAGTTCCACCAACGGTGGTAACTCTTCAGGATCGATCGTGGAGAGGAGCGGTGTCGGCTCAGAATCTTCGACCAGACCCATTGTTTCAGGCAAATCGTTGATGAACGGCGGCGATGGAACGGCAGGTGTTGGCAATGTGGCCAAGCGAACCGGCATGCGGCCAACTTTGACTCCGGCGATCACAATCAAGATGATCAAAATCCCGACGATATTGGCGATGACATCTAAAAATGAGTCGGAACCGAATACGATTTCAAAATCACGACGTCGACTCATGGGGTACCTCCCCGAGTCGCCAGAGGCCCGTTGGAACGGGTTGCCGCAGAGGGAGTTGCGTACTTGATTTTACCGTCGGTTGCATATTCTTTCGATGAGCCGAGGCCCGCTCGTTTCGTGATTGCGTGGAGACCCTCGAAGTTTGAATTGCCTTCCTTGACGACCACGAAGCACAAGTTTGGAGTCCAATAGAATCCGCGTGGTGGCTGCCCCCACTCCCGCGCCTGCAAATCGAGAACGACGATGAGGCGTTCAAATGTCTGCTGATTTGATTCTCCGGGAGCGATGTGGATGGCGTGTTTATCAGAGACGACAAGGCGGTTCGCCTCGACCTTAATGCGGACTTCTCGTTCCAAGCCGATCACAGCATCGGGGGCCGACAACCCCCAGTGCTTTCGTCGCAGGTGTTCGGGATCGGCCGGTTTGCTGCGGGTGGAGCGTGGTTTCGTTCGCAGGTCCTCGACTGCGATGGATGGCGTTCCAGTGGAACCCAGGCCGATATCCATCGCTGCCGTATTACGGCTCGTCTTGTTGTCACCAGAATTGGCCGCGGTGCTTTCGACGGCCTCCGCAATCTGGAGTGACTCGATGCCGTCATCGGCCGGCGGCGCAGTGTCCGCTTCTGGCAAGAATTCCTTTGTTTTTGAGGCGGTTCGTGTTGGTTTAGACAGTGGATTTCGTTGCCTCACCGGCTGTTCATCACCGCCCACCGGTTGACGGTCTTGGTCCGCCTGTGACCCGCCTTGTGCGGGTTCATCGCTGAACTCTTGTCGCAGAGTTTCCAAGGGCGAAGATTCTGTGGCTGCCACGGAATCCCCCGGAATGTCGGTGGTCTTTTTGTGCCGTGAGGTGCCTCGCCGAAATTTGTCGATGCGTTCCCAACTTCGACTGCCGACTTCATCCCCTTCGCCAGTAATATCGGTGACATCAAAACGTTTTGTTTTCTGACCCCCAGCGGTTGCAGAGTCACTGCCGCGGAAGGCTTCACCCCTCCCGCCCAGTCGACGACCGCCCCCGCCCGGGACACTTCCTGCGGCAAATGCCTGAATACTGTCACGCTCGGCAAGCAATTGTTTCACCGCAGCCTCACAGGTCGTCCTCGCGGCCGGATCAACGATTGGTTCTTGAAGTGTCGTCTCCGCTTCAATCAGTTCGTATCCATGCGGTTGTTGGAGGGTTTCCAACATTCGCATCGCAATGTAGTAGGTGATTGTCCCACTCGGGCGAACCAGTATCAGGACGTAAGGCTCCGGTTCGTTGGTCGGTTTCGGTTGCTTCAGGTTCCATTGCGTCCAATAACGGACCAGGGAATTCGTTCCAGCCAGCAAAGGATTGACGCGTGGAGTAAACCCTTCCAGATCTTCTGCTTTGAGCACAATGTTTTCAGGAACAAAACGAATTCCGTCTGCCGTACATTCGATCAAGATCGGCCTCCGCGACGTGCCGGATTGAGGATCAAAAGGGACCACCGCGACGTTGTGAATCTCAGTCGCTTGAGCAATCTGTGCCTGTTTGAGTCTCTTCTTCACCAGCGAGATTTGTTGCTCTAAAGTTTGTCGTTCCCGCACTGTCGCATCGCCCTTGAGCGACGACAGTTCTCCCGCAAGGCTGGCGAGTTGTCGCTCCCATTTATCCAACTCATCTTTTAGGGCCGTGGTCCGTTGTTCGGCAGCCTCCGTCAAGGGCTGTCGTTGATTGAGGTTGCAGGCGTGATCGTCGCGGAGTTTTTCCAGTTGTCCGGCCCTCTGATTCCACTCCGCAAGCAGATCCTCAAGCTCCCGTTCTCTGGCTTTCAACTTTGCCGAATGGTCTGCGCGAGATTGTTTGCGCTGTTGAAGATCACTCTCGGACTCTCGCTCATCAGGTGACATAGAAATGATGCGAGGTTTGAGTAACATCGGAGCGGGCGCCGAAATGGGTGGGGCTGGAGTCACATTCGGCGACTCGGAGACGGCTTGTGCAATAGCCCGTACGCGTATCTGTCGAGTTGTGACGAGCAACAGAAAAATCAGCGAACCCATGGTACAGACGAGGACCGCAAGAAACGGGAAGAGCGCGACCGACATCGTTTTTTTGCTGCGGCGGGCCATGTTTTGCAAATCCGCAACGAAGACAGGGAGCACAAAAAAACATACGACGATTCACTTTCCTCATGGCTGTCCGGCCGCAAGGGTTACGCGGCTTTTGCTTTCGCACGCGCTGTCAGCAAGATCACCGCGGCGTTGAGATTCAGCAGTGTTTCTTCGAGCGTGTCGACGACACGCACGGTATCGAGGTTTTGAACTAACCGTTGTTCGAGCCGAATCAGTTCAGACTCCCCTTCTGTAATTTTCAGGAGACTTTCTCCTTGGTGACGCAGTTCGGTGAGCTGATCCGTCATTGCGAGGGTTGCGATGTGGAGACGCTCGGTCCATCCGCCGACTTCGGCGGCCGTTGATCGCGTCATTTCTGCCATCTGTTGAACCTGACCGTCTCGAGCGGCGATGAGATCCCCATGGAATGCCTTCCACGTTTCGGCAATGAGAAAAGCACCGCGTTCATGGTGTTCCGTCAGAGCCGTTTGTGATTCGGCCACCTGATGGGCAATGATCGTTGAGGCGGATTGATATGTGGCAACAAATTCAACACGCGCTGCTGCGAGTTGTTGTGCGTGATCGACCAGAGTGGAAGAGAATCCGTCTTGAAGTGCTTGGTCGAGCATCTGCTGCTGTCTCGCCAAAGTTGATGTCCAACGGTCTCGCAGTGATTCGAGAGAATTTTGCCAGAGATCCGTCTGTCGATTGATCATGTCTTCGGTACGCGTCAGCAACTGTTCCGCAGCCTGGGTCTCGGCAAGAATCATTGGACCGTTGCCGGAATCATTGGCCGGGAAGAGGCTGAGCAAATGCTTGACTCCAAAGTCTTCGACGTCGTCAAGCGTGTTCTGCTCCGATTTTTCAATGACGAATGTCGTGAAAACCAGAATCATCGACAAAGCCAGAGACAGTGCCGTTGTATCAAACGCGACTGCCAAACCTGCGGTGACTTCAGGCAGAGACGATTCCAACTGATCCGGTGTGATGTTCGCAATCGCCATCGTGATTCCGATGACCGTTCCCAGAAAACCCAAAATAGGAACGGCCCACGTGATGGTGCGAATCAGGGCGTAGCCGTCGCTCAACCTTGCGGATCCCAGTTCGGCGAGATAGCTCAGGTGCCCTTCGAGGCCGGCGGCGGATCGACATCCGATGACGTACGCGCTGATCTGACGAATGCGTCGTACGAGATGGGTATCGGCAGAACGCTGAGCCACCAACTGGAGTTGTTTTTCTACGGCTCCGGCGATCGTCACCGGATCGGCTTGCGGATCGAGTTGTAAGCCCTTGAGGAAGTCGCCGGCCAGCGCGCGTCGTTCCGCGGGAATACACATGCCCTTCATTACGAGTGTCGAGATCCCCACGAAAAACAATCCTGTCGTGGCGTACTCAATCCAATGGGCGGTGAAGTAGTGTTCAATAGACTCTTGGTAGACGGGGACGTAAGGCAGAGCGGCATAAAATGCGAAAGTCAGTCCAGCCCCCCACAGCCAAGGGGACCTGAGGACGACGCTGAGGCCTCGAGCCGTCGATCTGGTGGGAGAGGTCTGGATGGAGTTCGTCATACAACGCGATTCCTGATTGTTTTTTCAAAGTTTCGGGTGATGCGGCAAGGAGATCTGCTCGAGGGGGCCTCTATCCTTATTTTCATCCGCGGAAATCGCAGTCCGACATACGCCGCAATAAGCTTCGATCGGCCACAGGCTGGGTGTGAATACCCGTGAATTCTGAACCAATTCCAGCGGAAATGAACGCTCCGGCATTATCTGCAGATGAGGACTCTCCTTTTGCCTTTTCGAAGCTCCGTGAATCACGAGAGAGTTCCTGCAGACGTCATAGAGAGTACAATCGTCAAGGTTTTGCTCCGAAGTTGAGGTTAATTTTGAGACGGATCGGGACGAATGGTTCTTGTCGTCAAAATGAGAAGGTCCGCCGTGTTGGAGACATCAAGGCGAACGTGGAGCATTTCACTCCGTAGATCATCTCCAATATTTTTAGGCGGATTAAACAACTCTTGTTTGCGAAACGTGGTGTCGGTTCCGTATTCTGTAAAGTCGAGGTCGCGCCCTGACCGGATAATCGGCTCACTTGATTTTCGAGCGGCATGCGGCGAACACCCGCCAGTGGAGGAGTTTTCAATTGAAGTTACGTCCACAAGACGCCGCATTCACGCAGGAGCTGCTCGGCTATTTGAATTTTTCCGGAGGCCGTCCTGATCCAAAATTTCAGAGGAATCTTGACGAATTCTGGCAGGTTGTTCCCGCAGCCTTAGTTCCCCTCACCCTGCGGCAGGTGCTGGCGGATCTCCAAGAAAAATCGACTGCCTTTGCAGACATCACTCAGGCTGAACAGGTCATTTCGCTGACTTTTGATCATGTGCTTCCGGCATACCGGGAGCACCATCGTGATTTGTTGTTTCACCTGAAACCAGAGGATCTGCAACAGTCGTATTTTGTGGCGAAGGTTTTTGAGGCGGTTCTGGAACAGGGTGCTCCTTGGGGTGACCGGAGCCGCGTTGTCGCAGGAACGCTTGATCGGTTGAATGATTTTATCGGGTATCGTCCGATCGCAATTCTCGAAAACCGTCGTAAATTGGAGCCCTATCCCCACGAGCGATTTCGTCCGCTGCCGATCTACCTGCGTGGTGCTGGGGTCGCCGCCGGTCCCTATCGTGCCCTCATCACTCGCACGCTGAATCTGCTTCGTGAGTTGCCCCCCCGATTACTGGCAGAGGCCTATTTTGACCTCGAGCAACTGGAAGAGTTGGCGGTCGATTTGCGCGCGCATGATCACCTGCACCCAGCGAATAAGAGAACGAACTACTTGTTCGGCGAATGGGATCCGCATCAGATCGATCTGAAAGGACGCTATCGGCGGTTTGTGGTTCGTAAAATCATTCTCGATGCCCTGCTGGATTGGTCTGCCAAACAAAAACGTGTTGATCCCGACGAGACCCTTTTCGATATTTCGGCCGTCTTGTGCGGCACCATCCTGATGGCATCGTCAATCAGTGGTGACGGACCCGACTGCCACGATTCCAGCGTGACACTCACGTCGCTGTTGCCGCGTGTTGCACGCCAACGGGATGAGTTTTATGCCGTGCTGTCCCAGTCTTTGACGGGAGTACGTGCCAAGCGTCTTGGACGACATGCTAAGCAGACTCGACAGCCGTTCGGGCATGTCCGCCAAGCATTGAACATGTTTCTCGCGCAGTACGGTGCGCAACAGATTCAGCGGCGTCAATTGGCCTATTTATTTGCTCGAATGGGCTACGCGGAGGCGAGTCTGCGTCAGGCGGAGATCATTCCCTGTGCGTCGGCTCGATTTGAGTGCGAAGTGCTCTGCCGGATTCACTCCGCCCGGCGGATTGTCGAACAAAAACAGATCTCGGAAGCGTTTCGGCTTCTACAAGCGGGCGAAGAGTATCTCCACCGTGGCATCGAGTGTGGTGCAATCGTGGATCCATGGAATATTTTGGGATTTCAGGGACTCTTTCCCCTGTTCGTCTCACGCGAAGACAGTGTCCCGGACCAGCGGATCGAAATGCTGTTTCACATGATCGAATCGTTGCTCGATGCCTATTCGCGAACACTTGAAGAAGCCGCCGCGTGTGGTGAGAAGTCTCTGGAACTGGCGATCTCGCAGCGCTATCAACAATTGGCGGACTTCTGGGATCGCTTCGGCACACTGGCCGTTCAAGATCTTCCCCGCATCGCCGCTCACGAACAACTGGATTCCGCCGAGCATGTCGCGCGGGCCCTTGCAGAATGGAAAGCGGTGGGAGAAGCCGCGGGTGATATGCTTTTTTGGCGAGGACATGTGGGACAATTTCAATCGGCCAAGGCCTACGCTCAAGTGGTCTCGGCGCTGCTTGAGCGTCGCGATCGCATTGCGGCACTGGGCCTGTTGATGCAATGGCTCAGCCAGCATGAAACGGTGGGACTGGAAGCGGGCCATATCTCGTTTGAAGATTTGATGCTGTGGTGGATGGGGCAGGCCATTGAGGATGGTTCGACTTCGAAAGAAGACCCCTGGCCGCTCGTTCGCCGAATGTTTGACTACCTCGAAGCCAATGCCAGCGAATTGTGGTCAGCACCCGTCTATAAGTCGACAGCCTTCTTAAACGATGCCGCCACGGACTCCGAATGGCCAGATGGCGAAGACGAAAGGCGCAGTGACGAAGACGAAAACGAGAAGGAATTATTTGACGCGGCCTACGATGAGGTTGTTTTCCGCGACAGCGCGGATGATGGACAAGAAGGCCCGACCATGGACGATGGACAGGGTTCGCCGGGAGGCTCCGAATTCGACTTGATCGAGAAGCAACTCGAACCGCGACTCAAATTTCTGCGGATGGTGGCTCAGTTGTGGCAAATGGCGGCGACGTTGGCCGTCGAACGCGAAGTCAGTGCGATCCGAGATGAGTCGAAAGACACGCGGGCCGCCCGAGTTCTGCAGGCCGAATCGCTCCGAGACTGGCTGAAATATTCCGAGCGACTTCAAACAGATCTGTCCCAGTTAATTGATGCGTTATGGAAGGGGGACATTGATGAATCCAGTGGCGAACATGACGCCAATGTCGAATATGATTCGCAGTTGCAAACAAAGCTCTACCTGATCCAGACGGCACTCGCCACATGGCTCAGCCTCCGGTCTGCACAGTGGTGCTTGGCCTGCGCGATATCTCCGGAAGATGAGTCGGTTCGCAGTTCAGCCGAGGAAGTGCGAATCATTGATATCTATCGCGGCATTATGCAACGCAATGGCGATGAAGTTCGCCGCGTTCTTCCAGGACTTCTCCGCTCACTGCAAAACAAACCGCTCTTGTATGTGCCTCTCGAACACGGCGGTGAGCCGAAGCAAATTCTAACGGCACGGGCGATGCAGATGCTGGTGAGATTTCTTGTCTCCCATCTTCCACAATTGGGATTACTCCGTGAGACTTGGCACCTATTACGCACCGCACGCCAAATGGAGCGTTCGTCGCGGCCCCGTGGCATGGCGGTCACCGAATTTGATCGCCTGTTTCGGATTGCGCTGCGTAATTCACTGGAGTGTGTCGTCCAAGCCTCGAATGACTGGAAAGGTGGCCGATTCCGTGACGAAGATCTGATTGAAATCGTGGGCGAAATCGTCGAACTTTATCTCGATCAGTGGCTCGAACACAGTGGCACAATGAGATTGTCCTCGGTGGAGGCTCTGAAGATCGAGCACATTTGGACGGACACCGCTCAGTTCGTGAAGACTTATGGATCGGATATTCTCAATGCGAGAATCCTCACGCTCGGAAATGTGCGAGCCATCCTCCACAGCGGAGTCTCAAAGTTTCTGGAATATCTGGAACAGAACGAAGACCCGCTCCACCCTGTTCGCCTGCTGAATGATCTGCGCAATGGAAATGTCGATCGTGAGAAAGCCATCGAACAACTGCATTTGATCTATCAGGTTGTTGTCGAAAAGTTTGATAGGTTTCTCGAATACAATACGACAACCACTCAGTCGGACTACGGTGAGCAATTTTTCAGCCTATTGGACTTTCTTCGACTGGAAACCACATACGAGAGAGATGCTTGGAACCTTCTGCCGGTCGCAGTCGCTCATGAAGTTCTAGCGCGACAGGGAAAACCCGCAGCGGCGGTCATCTGGGAAGATGTTTTTGCGGTCAAAACCGAGGATATGGCCGACACGCACTTGGAAGGATTGGAATCCCTTCAGAAAAAATATGGGATGAAACTGCTCTCCATTTCCAATCACCTCCAAGAACGCTTCGTCAAGCCCTTGGCGGTCAATCACATGTTGGCGCGCATTCGTCCCGCCTGTGAAGACGCTGGCGTGGGTCGATCAAATTCCCCATCATTTCTTGCGTTGCAGGCAGGTGTGGAAGAGTATGTCAAGACAACATCGGGGTCTGGTCTTGATATTCCTCTGTGGCTCAAGACCTTGGAAGATGAACTGAACAGGGTTCATGAATCAGGAGATCAGCCGGCCCCAGACGCAGAACCGCAATTGCGTCTGCCGGCTCCCGCAATCACGCTGAAGGATATCCGCCAACAACTCAAACAGTGGAAGGAACCGCCCAGCCAGCGCAAGGGCAAAGCGTGATCGCGGCAGCATCATTGTTCAGAGCTTGCCGCCGTTGTTGGATTCCCAACGCGTTCGCCATTCAAACGATCGAACAGCCACCTTTCTCGCTGCAACTCCCGCAGCCGCCGGCTGCCCCGTCTGTACCACAGCCCTGTGCCTCATCTGTTCCGCACTTCGGGCCGCAACCTGCTTCTGCACGCTCCATGAACTGCAGGAACTCAATGCGGGCGTCGTATTGTTCTGCGAGTTGCTGTGTGAGATCCGTGATTTCGGATGGCGGGTCGCCAAGAAAATGAAAGATGATGTTTTCTCCGTCAAGCAATTGCTCGACGTCGATCAACTCCATTGGCATGTTTCGTTCGGCAAGAAGTTTCTGGCAGGCGTCGAAGGCCCGAGCCTCACCCTCGTGCGCTGCGCGTTCTTGGAGCTTGTCTTCTTCGGTCATGCTTCTTAACAGCTCCCCCGCGTGAGAGTTGTCGGCCGTGGTCGGGGCCCCCTCTCTTTCAGAAGTCAAGACCTCACCAGATTCGAGGCCGCGGTGCGTTCGAACAACAACACGCTCCTTGATTTCGTATCCGACGGATGCCCGGCTGTGAAACCAACTCAGGTGACCCATCGAACCGAACCGAACGAGATATCGCAGCCCCTCGATTTCTGGATCTGAAACGATACGCTCCGCAGGGAACTCCAGCAGAACCGCGTCGTTTTCGATAATCAGCGGGTACGTCCGAACCTTCGATCCGTTGTTCGGACTGACACACACGCCAGTTGTGATGTCAAACTTCCATTGATGGAGTGGGCAACTCACAATGTTTCCGTCCCTCCCACCATGAGCGAGCTCGCCTCCACGATGGGGACAGGCGTTGTCGATCGCGTGGAAGATTTTATTGACATTGAAAATGGCAATTCGTTGTCCCTGCACGTCAAAACGCGTAACAGATTCGGCCGCGAGATCGCCCACCATGCAGACTTTGACGAGCCGTCCTGTTCGTTGATCTGTCTCATTGTCTTTGAATGAAACCAATTCCTCACCCTTCCCCTGTTTGACAAGGTTTATACCACAAGAATAATCAAGACACCGTCTGCCAAATCCAATGTGACACACCGAAGCATTCCAGCTTCGTCAGCAAGTGCCCTCTTGATTTCCTGCCGTCGATTTGTTGATTTTCCATCGATTGCCCTGCGGGTCTCTCACCGCCGATGACTCGTAGCATGAACGGACGCATGCCAGATTGCCAGCATTGACCGATGTCTTGTCTTGCAAATTGAATGTTTTTGAAACAATTCATTGAGACAAAGTTGGACACATCGAGACAACACCCCCTGCAATCAGGTCGGACGCAACAGGTGACAGGCGGAATGAATCGGAGTTGAGGAAGTCTCCGCCGAGAAGACGCCGTGCGGATGACAAAGTTGTCAATTTGACATTCTCCGCAGTGGCCTCAGTGACATGCTGAACCCCTCTTCAATCGCGTCTCATGTTATTTTCGATCAGGGGGTTGAAAAAGCGTCGGTTGGCACGAAGTCTGCTGCATGGGAAGGAGTCATTATTCGGCAACGTTTTTGCCCGGTCCCAAAACCGAGCGTCTTCAACCCTGAGGGAGGGAGGATGCCATGCGTCAATCCACGGAAAAGAACCCAGAAAAACCCTTCAATTCGGTTCAAGTGGTCCGGAGGCTCGCGGCCGCCGAAGGCTATCTTGAAATTGGCCTGCCAACCTATGCGCTGAGCGAATTGAGTTTAGTCGGTGACCCCGGACCGTTTGAACCGATCGTTCAACTGTTTCGAGGTGAGGCACTTCAGGCGCAGGAGAAATTTGCCGAGGCCATTGCTCCACTCAATCGTGCTGCCCAGATGTTTTCTGCTCCGCTCAACCAGCGTGCCTTGATCGCTTTGAGCGACTGCTATCGCCACGAAGGACACGAGATCCTTGCTGACAGGGCGGCGGCGGCGGCGATTCCCCCGAATCGGCCTGTCGGATCCACCACAAAAACGGGTTTTCCTGATCCGATTTTTCATGTCGCAACCAAGCCACAAAACCGCATCTCAATGCCATAAGAACGCCCGATCGCGTCACGCGAAAAGGCAGATCAACCGATCGGCGATCGGATGAGTTTGACGAACGTTACTTTGCTGACGACCTTGCGATGACTCAGGAAAGAAGGGCTGAGTCCCGCCGATGTGACCCGCCTCACCCGTGAAAACGCGGCCAGTGTCCGCGATCTGCTCCGCTTGGCGAAGGACACTGAAAGCGAGTCCGCTACAGGCCCAGCGAACGGAGAGTTTTCAGCGGTCACCTCAACCGGGCGGAGCCCCGCCCCGCCCCCCGCCCCCCGCCCGTGATTGCCTGTGACTCTGCACGTTCAATCCCATTCAGGCAACATCGCTGCGTGTCTCACGCCGGTGGAAGATTCGTTAGTCCCCGGCGGACGCGGGTGCCGTTTTCTAGGATGTCGTCGACGTTCTTAATCCAGAGAAATGATTGCGGATTGGCCTTGGGATGGTCGAGGTCATCGCGAAACGCCTGTTCCAGTTCGGCGACCCTGCGGAAGACGCCGTAGCACATGCAGTGCCGCCTCGGTTCCCGGAATCCCCGCGTTCAGCGACGAACTGCTGGTCGAGGTGAAGTGTTGGTGGAACCGCGGATGCCGCATCAGCCACGACGGAAATTTCGGATGCTGGTGCAGGGTGTCGTTGTTTGGGGTCAGATGCAGGTCCAATTCCGGCGGCGTCCGAGTGTCGATCTTCCTCAGATAACGTGATCCATTCCTGATGTCGGTGCCGCCGCAGGCAGTCCGAACATGATTTTGCCTTGGGCCAGTTCGACGGCCGCGAATAGCGTCGTCATGCCGTCAGAGTTTTGAGCCGCACTCGGAACAACGGCACACTTTTGCGCGTCCGATCCAAGACTTGGTTTTGGCTCTTCTCGTCGCACCACAAGACCAACGCATGTTCCGGTAGATCGAGAGATTGTCCGGCAAAGTTCGACCCGTTTCTGGACGAACCGTTCGAGACCTTAAAAGCCTTTGATCTGATGCGGTTTCAGACGGGTGTCGTGTCAAGCACCCGAGATTGTATCCTTGCCCCCCCACCGCCCACCGCCTTCGCCAGACTGTGGGTCGACCGCCGCGCGGCGGATCGTGTTCAATCTCTGCCCGCCGCCGTCAGCACAATCGGGCTTGCTACACGAGTCGCCACGGGATGCCGCGTCCACGGGGTCAGCGTGACGCGCTCGTCGTCCGACAACACAAGGACTATCGTAATCCGCATGGCACGAATCCCCAGGGGTTGAAAGGTTTACGCCAGTCCGCTTGGCGACGCCCGATAATTCAGCGGCACTCCCTGAGGAACAGACCGTGTTTCGTGGAGCGATGCTGAGCCTTGAGTCCATCGCAACGCCGCCTTGCGATGGACTCAAGGCTCAGCATCGAATGGGCGATTGGAACGGGCGGCGTTAGTTCGTGGATCCGGTACGCGGATCAAGAAAAACATCAGCAGCGGACACATTTGCATGCGTACGTCGCGCGTCGATGTTGCCGCATTCGAGCCTCTCTTTGAACACACGGTCTGTGAGGAAAAGCATTTCTCAGCGTTGCTTGTGAGCAGGGTTCAGCTGGCCTAGAATTCGGATTCGTTCAACATCGAAATTCCTCACAGCGGATAATTCTATGACGCGTCGGTACGTGACGGATCTCCGGGACGGAGATCTTGTTGATGAGGTGTTCTTAGTCGCCGACAAGCAGTTGCGCGCGAATCGTAATGCGGCACTCTACTTGACGGTTGATCTTCGTGATCGAACCGGAGTCGTCAACGGGCGAATGTGGAACGTGTTGGAAGAGTCCTGCAATCACATTCAAGTCGGTGGATTTGTGCGAACACGCGGCAAGGTGCAGGTCTTCCAAGGGACGCTGCAAATGATTCTGACCCATATCGATGCCGTACCCGTGTCGAGCATCGACCCTGTTGATTTTGAGTCGATGACGTCTCAAAAGATTGAAGATCTGTTCGTTCAACTCCGAGCGATCATGCTTGGTTTTGAGGATCCTCAGTTGCGGATGTTGATGGAGTGCTTCTTGCTCGACGATTCTTTGATGCGGTTACTGGCTGAAACTCCCGCCGGCGTGAAGGCACACCACGCCTATCGGGGCGGGCTGATCGAACACGTCGTATCGCTGATGCAAATCGCGAAAAAAATGTGTGAGGTCTACGTGGACCTGAATGCCGAACTGCTGCTGGCGGGGATCTTTCTGCACGATATTGGCAAACTGCGTGAGCTCTCCTGTACCGCGGGATTCGTTTATACCGATGAAGGCCAACTCCTTGGCCATCTTGTGATTGGTGTCGAGATGTTGTCCGAAAAGATTCGCCAAGTGGAGCAACTGACAGGTCAGCCGTTTTCAGACGAGCTGGCTTGGAGGCTGAAACATATGATCGTGAGCCACCATGGGTCGTACGAATTTGGTAGCCCGCGTCTGCCAATGACACCCGAGGCTGTCGTACTTCACGCGTTGGACAACCTCGATGCAAAGCTCCATGAATTTACGCGCGCGATTCAAGATGACCCCAACAGCGGATCGCACTGGACACTGTTTATTCAGCGACTGGATCGTAAAATTTTTAAAGGAGCTCGATAGCGGCCGATGATCCACGGTCTTGTGGGAGCGTGAAAATCCTCCTGAGTCGCGATCCACAGGCCAACTTGCGGAGCACGTGTCGGACTCACGAAAAGTATTGCGTCGGGCTTGCGTCGGTACCGACGCAAGCTCACAACGAAAAACCTTCAAACGCCCGTTGAAAACCTCGTGAATCAAACAGACGGGATTTGCCAATCCCTCGACCCCATCAGCCCTCTGCCGCAAACAGACTTGATCTTCCGGCCCCCTTTTTGGCGATTTGTAAAAACGGGATTTTCGTCTGTGAAACGAAGCACCTTAGCCCATGACGACGATAGTACGTCAAGTTACGTGCTATCGTTGGAGTCTGTTCTCGTTAGGTTTCCGCGAGTTTTAGCACATGCGATTCTTACCGGATGAAATTTCGGCGTGAACCGAACAATAAAAAACGATCGGCTGAAATTCTCGGAATTCGCTTGCAAAATACTTTGGAGCCGTTTACTCTAAGAGGTGAGATATTGTCTGATCTCATCTTCTGTCGATCTTAATATCTATTTGTCCTTAGTATCGTTGGTTTTGTTAAGATTGACTTTTTAGTTCTCGGTTCCGAAAATTTCTTTTCGGATGTATCAACCCCTTTGTTTGAGGAGTGCTTTATGGCAAGGTCTTCGTCTCGTCGCGCATTCACATTAATCGAGTTATTGGTCGTCATCGCCATCATTGCGGTGTTGATCTCCTTGCTGCTCCCTGCAGTTCAGCAAGCTCGTGAGGCCGCTCGCCGCACGCAGTGCAAAAATCAATTGAAACAAATTGGTCTTGCCTTGCACAATTACCACGATACGAATCTCCTGTTTCCTCCAGGTTACGTTTCAACGCTTCCGAATTATCAAAACTGGGCTTGGACGTCGATGATTCTTCCGTATCTTGATCAGGAGGCCCTTTACAAGACACTCGACTTCACGAGCGGTAACGGTACTCCTGTTTACTCTCCTCGTGCGGGTGCCGCCACTGTTATTAACTCCCTGCGCTGCCCATCGGATACCGGTAAGTCCGGCATTGCTTTAATGGCTATTGAATCGGCTAGATCAAACTATCTCGGTGTTTACGGTGCCTCCTCTTTGAAGGCAGACAACAGCTACAATAAAGGTACATTCTCTGCGAATAGCAAAACATCGGTCAAAGACATAGTTGACGGATTGAGCAACGTGTTTATAGTCGGTGAAGGAAGATCCGGTGCGAGGAATTCTTCTGCTAGCGGTGTAGTTTACGTGGGTGGTCCTAGTAATTGGGCTGGTCCGCTTTCAGGCATTCCATGCGATGCGAACGATAACTTAGGCTTGACCGTTGGTACTAATTCGATCGCTCTTGTTTTGCGTACAAGCCATTCAGCCACTGGAGTTACTGCAGGGACAGGGGCTCCGCTGCCTATCAACGCCGTTTCGCTCCTGAGTACTTTGCTCGACGTCACTGTTGCACCTGTTGCCACTCAAGCCTCTCCAGGTGACGGATTTAGTAGCGGTCATCCTGGTATTGCACACTTCCTCCTAGCTGACGGATCTGTGAGAGGTGTCTCGCAAAACATTCGTTCTAGTGATCCTAACGACGCTACTGCAGCTAATGCTGTAGCATCCGGACAGGATGCAACTGCTGCGGTCGGTTGGTCTGCGGTAACAGTATTGGGTGGTACTACCACAGCCACGAACAATTATGGGATGATTACACGTGCCAAATCAGCACTGTACCAGAATCTCTGTACCTACGCCGATGGCCAAGAGCTGCTCACTAACGATTTTTGATAACCAGCAGACGTGATTTAAATTTTCGTGGCCGTGATCAATTTCAAATTGACCACGGCCATTTTGTTATTCGATACTGGTTACACGGATGTTTCTAGATCGCCGAATTCTTGTACGGTTTTAAGAAGAAACACGGCTGATTGTCGGAATGTGTTGGGTAGCGGTTGGTGTAGTCATCAGATTGACGAGTCGATCGAAAATTTCTACAAAACCCGAGAGGCTCAGGGAATCAGATTTCTGCGCGTGTTTAGCGTGACGTTTCTTTAGAAGCCAGAAAATGGTTTTTGATCTCTCTCGGTTAACACAGCGGCAGGGCCCATAGGATCTGTCGTCGAGATGTAAAAAAAATCAACCACTGAATTTGGGATGGAGCATTCGAAAGGAATCTAGACAGGGCAACGCAAGCCATTTTCCGTGTCACTCTTCTCAGGGGGCGGGCAGATTCAGACACGCTAGCGACGAAGTGGCTCAAGGAAATTGCGGTCGCAATCAAAGACGGGTTTTCCGCCATCAGAATCTCACAAAACAAAGTCGGATGGCAGAAAATGTACGGTCGAACTTGGTGGGACCTGTTTCTTGTGGATGACGTTCGCGATTGGTTTATTAATTCGCGATTGGTTTATTAATTACAGGATACACAGGCAATAGTGATAGGCGTCCCATGGTATTTCTGGTACTCGGTTGTTTGGTATCGGCCTTCTGGGTCTCATTTTTGGCAACAGGCGTAATGCGTATTGTTGCACCGAGGCTGGGGTTGATTGATAGGCCGTCTTCTCGGAAGGTCCATCTTGTCGCGACACCTCTCGGTGGAGGTGTCGCGATATGGGCGGGCGTCGTGGTTCCCTTTTTGGTGGTTTACCTAGTACTTTCGTATTGGGGTAAGAGTCCGCCGATGTGGCTCCCGTCTGAGTTGCGAGAACAAATTGAAGGGGCGATTTACCGCACCAGCGAACTTTGGGGCATATTAGGGGCCGCGACAGTTCTCGCCATCATTGGTCTCGTCGATGACTTCTATCCGTTGTCGTGGCGTGCACGTTTGGTGATCCAGTTTGCGGTGTCGGCGGGGGTAGTTTTTTCAGGGGTCAGAGCAACGATCTTCGTCGAGAATCCTTGGGTAGGTGGTGCGTTCTCGATTTGCTGGTTCGTCGTGCTCGTAAACTCATTCAATTTCCTCGACAATATGGACGGTTTATCAGCAGGAGTTGCGCTGATTGTGAGCCTGCTATTTGGTTTGATGATGTTCACGAAACCGGGTGATCCACGGTGGCTGGTCGGCGGTTTTTTTTTGGTGGTCGCAGGATCGGTGTTGGGGTTCCTATGCCACAATTGGTCTCCAGCCCGAATTTTTATGGGAGACTCAGGTAGCTACTTTCTTGGATTCGCAATTGCGAGTATGACCGTCCTAGGGACGTTTTATACTCCATTGGATCAAAATCGGCATGTGATTCTTGCTCCGTTTTGTGTCATGGCAGTTCCCTTGTATGACATCTGCTCGGTTGTGCTGATCCGCTTGTGGGAGGGTCGCAGTCCGTTCCAGCCCGACAAAAAACATTTTTCACATCGGCTGGTTGCACTGGGGCTGACGAAAGTGCAGGCGGTGTTGACCGTTCATCTGACGACATTGATAACCGGACTTCTGGGGTTGACGCTGTACGCCGTGACGACTTGGAGTGCTGCGGTTGTTGTACTTGTCTGCGTTGGTTGCATTCTATTATTGATTGCCGTTTTGGAATCAGCGAAACGTGATTGAAGCTCTTCTTGAGAGGCCGCTTTCCATTCGTTCGTCCGGAGTACCCCCTCATAGACGTGGGAATAGCGAACGGGATGACTCTTGGAGAGACTTTTGCGGTGTCGGCGAAATGAATGGAATCAGAACGGTTTAGCAGCCTGTTGAAGCAGGCCAGTGACAAACCTGTCGGATCAGGCATCGCTTGATCACGCTTCTTGCCGACTGGAATCCAACCACGATGAAATCGATGAAGGCATCGCCAAGCAGTATCGGAGCAAGATGATCCAGCGGGCTTCTTTCCAAACAGCGGGAACCGCTTTGTTGCGGGAAAGACGAGGCGATGTTGTCTTGAGTGGCCTTGTCGTTGTTGCCTTTTTTTCGCGTTTCTATCTGCCCGCTGAATCCACCGAGCACGGTGAGACGCTATGGATCGCGGGTCTGTGGTTTTTGGTTGGTCTGGTGTCCTTGTTATCGTCTTGGCAAAACGGTTTCGGGGTCAGACGGCGAGACTGGCAGGATCTTTCCGTGGTGCTTCTCGTCGGTGCGCAGGTCGTTTCAGGCCTGGTTGTGGTGATGACGTCCGGGGACAAATGTTCTGCAGCCAACATGTCTTGGGAATGGTTCTGCGTCGGGATCGTTTGGTTCGTACTGCGGTCGCGAATGAACGATGCGTCATTTCGGGCGGCGTTTTTTCAGGCATCGATTGTGACCGGAATCGTTCTTTCCGGATTGGGACTTTGGGAGCACTTTATTTCTCAACCGCAGCTTGCGGCGGAATTTCGCCCGCTGTTTGATCAATTACGCACGGCCAGCGATGCCGATGCTGCTCGGACATTACAAAAGTTGGCTGTGGCGGGGGTCCCCACGGATCCGTCAGGCTTAATGCTGTTTGAAAAACGATTGCTTGACAGTCGCGAGCCAATGGGATTATTCGGCTTGGCCAACACATTCGGCGGCTGTCTCGTTGCTTGGTTGATGATGTCCCTCGCCGCGTTGTTTACAAAGTCGCGCCGCGGTCGCTGGCAGTTGGCCGTGATGCCTGTTCTTTCGATAGGTGTGATTGCCTTGTGTTTGTTGCTCACGAAGAGTCGTACCGCTGCGGTTGGGGCCGCCTGTGGCCTCGCTGTGTTTTTTGCCGGAAACCGCTCGGCTCTCAGATCGTCTCGTCGGTTCGTGATGTTTTTTGGCATGGGTAGTGCCTTGCTGGTTGTGGTGATCGGATTACTGCTCCGTTTTGGAGGTCTCGATCGAGAAACACTTTTCGAAGCACCCAAATCACTCGCCTATCGTCTGCAGTATTGGCAGGCTACATCACGACTGGTCGGCGATCATTTTTTGTTCGGAGTCGGGCCGGGAAATTTTCGCCAGCACTACTTGCGGTATAAGGTTGCCGAAGCCAGCGAAGAGATCTCGGATCCCCACAATATGTTTTTTGAAGTGGCGGCAACGGGCGGCATCGTCTCGCTTCTGGGGCTGCTGATGCTGATCGGTTCCACCGTATTTGTGAGCGGTCGTTGCGGATCGCGAATGCTTGAGGGAGGCAAGTCCGATTCGTTGGATTCTGGCAATCGGTCGTCCCGAAGTGCGTTCTGGTTGGCGGGGCTTGGCCCGCTTCTCGCTTTTACCGTCCAGCTGGGAATGAGTGGTACATGGGATGATCGTCAGCTTCTCATGACGGGGTTTTGGTTTGTCACCGCCTGGGTGTGGTGCCAATGCCAAAAAGGCAATTCAACCGAGACGCCGTATCAAATACACGCGGCATTTGCAGCGTTTGTGGCGTTGGCTGTGCATCTTCTCGGGGCAGGCGGAATCGCCATGCCAGCCGTCTCTCAATTGTTGCTGGCGTTGATCGCATTGAGCCGCGCGCCAGCGCAAGACTCAGAGGGACAACCTTCGTCCCAATCACCCCGATGGCTGGCGTCGATAGCGATCCTGTTGACACTGTCCGCCAGCGCATTCGTTGGACTGACGTTAATTCCAGTGACAAAGAGACTTTGGTTGCAAGAACAGGGAAATCGGTATCTGACATCATTCGAGAATCGATCGAAAGCCGAGTTGGCCTATCGTGCGGCGTGCCTTGCTGATGATTGGTGTCACGAGCCATGGTTGCGTCGTGCTGAGTTAGCCTTTGCCACGACGTTGGCCGACCGTTTTCGATCCAACGAAACATTTGAAATAGCCGTAAATTTACTGAAGTCAGCGATTGATCGTGATCCGTACAATTTTCAGGGGCCCCGGTTTTTGGGAAACTGGTGGTTCACCCGTTGGCAAGTCACAAACAGTCCGGATGATGCATTGCAAGCGGTCGGTGGTCTCCTCCGTGCGCGAGAGGGGTGTCCCACGAACGCATCGGTGTTGGCAGAACTCGCCTTTGCCATGGCTGCCGCTGGCCAGACAAAGGATGCGGCAGCGATCGCGAGACAGGCAATTTTTCAAGAGATGCTCAATCGACAGCTTGGTCACGCAGACCGATTTTTGACGGAGGAGATTGTCCAACGTTTGCAACGCTTGAAGAATGTGTCTGCTCCATGAACACGGAGCCCTAAAACGAAAATTGTAATCACCGACATTTCTTCATAAAGTATTCGCCATCCTGTTTTGTTACGTCGTGTTATCATTCCCTCGTTCTTTGGGGTTTCTGAATGAAATATATTGGGTTGATCTTGGTGGCCGTTCTCGTTGTTGTCTGGTTCGGACGGAATTATTCGGAAAGACATCCGGTGACGGGTGAGGTGATGCCGACTGTCGCCGCCCACGTTCCGAGTGCGAAACAAAATCCGGACGATTCTCCGCCTCCCCCCCAAACGGTACTGCTTGGCAAAGCGGAAGCACTCGAGACAAATTATGACTTCGGTTCGATGGCCTATGGGCAGAAAGGTGCCCACACTTTTATTATCAAAAATGAGGGTCAGGGCCCATTGAAGGTGAAATCGGCAGGGTCTTCGTGCAGTTGTACGTTAGGTGGGGTGAAAAATGGAAACAATGTTCTGCCTGGAGAAACGGTTGAGGTGGAACTGACTTGGACGGTCAAGCAAAAGTCCGAAAAGTTTCGGCATTGGGCCGAAGTTTCAACGAATGACCCGGAAAACCATCTGATGCGATTTGATGTCGTTGGTCGAGTTGTTGAAATGTATCATATGATACCGGGTGGCGAATGGGATCTGGGTGAATTGCAAACGAATGAACCGACAGTTTTTGAGGGGGTGATTTATTCGTTGGCCATGGATAAGTTCGATGTCGTCAGGTCGGAGTGTCAGAATCCACTGGTTTCCGTGTCTTGGGAACCGATTTCCTTGGAGTCCGTTAAGGCGGAGAATGCTAAATCCGCACAGAAAGTCTTGGTGACGGTGGCTCCCGGTTCCCCCACCGGAAACTTGCGAGAGCTCATCAGTCTCACGACTTCGGACAAAATGGGGGGCTTTTTAGCGTCCTTTATAATCGCAGGACGGTTAACAGGGCCGATCGTATTTCAGGACATCGAATTGAGAGGAGTTGGTTGGAATCCCCAAACCAACACGATCAATTTAGGCAATTTTTTGGCGCGAGATGGGAAAAAAATCAAAGTCTATTTCTATGTTCGTGACGTGGAAGGCGAATTCGAAGTCCAAGCGATCGAACAAAAATTCGATTCACTGCAATTCACGTTCAATCCGGTTGGAAGAGTTGTTGGAAAGTCGAAGGTTTATGATGTCGATATCGAAATTCCACCAGGGTCATCAGCCACACGAATTGAGGACAACATGGAGCATGTGAAATTGAACTTAAAGAACCCCGGGGGAAAGGAGTTCCTGTTTAAGGTGAGTTACCGATCGATTTAAGGCAGTGCGCGTTGTCCAACCGTGATGAATCAGGGCTTGACCGCGTGTTGTCGCTCTTGGTAGCAACACCGCTGTTGAATGACGGTGTTTCTTCATTAAGGAAACATTCAACGTCGAAGCGTGTTTGTGAAGGATCTCTATGCAGTCGATTCGCAGGTTATTGGCTTTAGCAGGGGCGGAGGGAATTCGATTCCAAGAGGGAAGTCCATTGCAACGGATGTCGGTTCCTTTCTTGCTGACGCTGGTCTTGGTCTGCGGTTGCTCCGATCAACCGCAGAAGATCGAGGATGGTTTGCAGGCCGTCAAAACCGGTGATAGGAGAAGTGGCGGACCTGAGATTGACCGAAGTGAGAACTCTAGCGACAGAAAGCACGCCCCAGATACTGAGCGGAAGACGATTTTGCCGGACTGGAATTCTCCTGCCGCAGTGCTATTAATGACGGGTGAGCAACATGGATATTTCGAACCGTGCGGTTGCAGCATCCATCAACTGGGTGGCATGGCGCGGCGGGCTGATTTGGTTCGAATCCTTACGGAAGAGCGGAAGTGGCCCGTTGGCGGACTCGATGTGGGAGGGACGGTCCGACGCAATCGACGTCAAGACCAGATCAAGTTTCTTACACTTTTTGAGGCCTTTCGCAAATTGAAATACGGCGTCGTTGCTGTCGGATTGGAGGAACTCAAGTTGGGAGCCGATTTCCTGCTTCAGCAGCAGGTTGTCGATCCTGCCGAAGCGCAGAGGGCGGTGGGAATTGTCGGTGCAAACGTCGTCTTATACGACCCGCCGCTTGAAGGTTGGCCGCTGCAGTCGCGCATTGTTCAGGTCGGCTCGGTCAAAATCGGTGTGACCGCCATCGTTGGCCAGAGTCTTCGGGATGAAGTCGCACCCCTTGGTGTGATGAATAATATTTTGGTGATCGATCCCGTGGACGCAATTCCTCAGGCCCTGGCCGCATTGAAAGTCGAGACACCCGATGTGCTGATTCTTCTTTCTCATGGACAGCCAGAGGAGGCCAAGCAACTTGCAGAAAAGTTTCCGGAATTTCAGATCGTCCTGACCGCAGGAGGTCCGGAGGAAGCAGACAAAACACCTGTTGTGGTGGGAAACACTTGGATTCTGCAAGCGGGTCACAAAGGTAAGCGCGTTGGCGTGCTCGGTTACTTTCCGGACAGTCAGACAGAACGATTCCGATACGATTTGATTGATCTCGACGACCAGCGGTTTGAAAACGCTCCGGCGATGCGTGAGTTGATGAAGACCTATCAACAGCAGTTGCAGGATGAGGAGATCTCCACCTCGGACGAATTGCTGTTCAAACATCCTTCGGGCCACGCGTTCGTCGGTGCGGACAAGTGTGGTGAATGCCATACCAAAGCGTTTAATGTCTGGAAGAGCACGCCGCATGCGAAAGCCTTCAAAACACTGATTTCGGGACGTGAAGGCGCGGTGGATCCCCTTTCGCGGATCCACGATCCCGAATGTCTATCTTGCCATGTGACGGGATGGGAGCCGCAACAGATGTTGCGTTACGACACCGGTTTCATGTCGCAGCAGATCACTCCACATTTGTTGAATCAGCAATGCGAAAACTGTCACGGCCCGGGGAGTGATCACGTCCGCCTGCAAGAGAAATTCGCCAGCGATGAGTCCAGTGTCACGCTCGAAGAGTTAAAGTCGGGTCAGGCGACTGTCCGTCGAACATTGGCGCAGGCCAAGAGTGGTGACTGTGCCAAGTGCCACGACTCGGATAACGATCCGAAGTTCACTCCGGATGCTTTTGATCAATATTGGGAAAAGGTGAAGCATCCCGAACGAGATTGATCGAGAACCGATTTCTGGCCTGATTGGCTCCCCTTGCCGAGACTCCGTGCGAGGAAACTTCCTGTCCCTGATGGACACCCGCTATTCGACGGAATTCACCAAACTATGCTACTTCCACCACAAGTCCTTCGCGCGTTGACGGAATTTTCTTGTTTCGAACTGCAGTGGTCCGATGGAACCGCCTACCGTCTTCCTTTTAAACTCGTTCGAACCGAGTGTCCCTGCGCCGAATGTGTTCATGAAATCACGGGAGAACGACTCATCAGGCCCGAATTGATTCCAGAAGACATTCGCCCGCTGGAATTGAGTTACGCTGGCAACTATGCCCTCAAAGTCGTCTGGAGTGATCGCCATGCGTCCGGGATTTTTACCTGGGAACGACTGCGCGGACTGTGTTCTCATTACGAAGCCATCGCGCTCGATGGTCGTTGCTGAACTCGGATCGCAATGGCGTTCGTCGCAACTCATCGTCTCTGTGTTGCCTTGATTCACACGGTGAGGTCACTCAATTTTCACGCCTTGTGAAGAACGTTGTTTCCGATCAGGTCCTGTTTTTAATCTTCGGTTTTAGGTCGTCAGGAGGCTCTGCCAAGATTTGTCCGACAGTCGACATCACGAACCTCTCCAGCGGATGTGAGGTTACTGCCAGCAAATTCTTCATCGATCATCAACGCCGATGCTCGGAAACGATTTCCCGCATTCTTCAACACGGGACTTTGAGCAGTCAGCGGAAATGGTTCACGCATGGCCGTGTCTGTTGGGCGGGGCGACTTGCCGAAGAACGCGATTTGGAAATCATCAGACCGCACGGAATGAACTCAATTTCCCCGCCTCAGTTTTGCCAGAATACGATCCAATTGGTTGGCAAACGCCTGTTTGTGCTTCGTTCCGAACGGAGCAGGACCACCCATGATGAGATCATTTCCACGGAGTTCGTCCATCAGATTTCTCATGCTGATCCGTTCACCGATATTTTCTGTGGTCAGGAGTTCACCACGTGGATCAAGTGCGATTCCACCCTTCTGGACGACATGCGCGGCAAGAGGCACATCCGCTGTGATCACGAGATCACCGGCCTCAAGCAACTCCACAATCTGTTTGTCCGCGACGTTTGTCCCCGTGCCGACAACCAAAATTTGAATGAACTCAGAAGCTGGAACTCGCAGTTTTTCATTTGCGACGACGGTGACCAAGATTTTCAGACGCACAGCAGCCCGAAACAGAAGCTCCTTGATCACTCCGGGACAGGCATCGCCATCGATCCAAATATGCATCGCGTGTGTTCCTTGTTTCTTTCTTCATCACGTTGCCGAGATGCAGTGCAGAAAGAAACGGACCCGATCCAGCGTCTTCTGGACTTCGCATTCGGTTAGGCGAGCTTTCCGCGGAAATAGGTCGCTCCGGCGGCGAGAGCCGCTGCAAGTTTCGTAATATCTTTTCCGCCGGCTTCCGCCAGATCGGGTCGCCCCCCTCCTCCGCCTCCGGCGATCTTGGCCGCAGTTTTTACGCAGTCACCAGCACTGACTCCCTTGGCCATCAGATCTTTGCTGACAGCGGCGATCAAAGCCACTTTGTCGTCGGCGATCAGACCCAGCAGAATGGCCGCTGACGGAGCCTTCTCCCGGATTCGGTCGACGAATTCCTTGAGCTGATCGCGAGTGACGTCCTTGATTTCAGCAACGATCAGCAAGGAGCGGCCCAGCGACTCGGCCTTGGCGACAAGTTGAGCTGCGGAATCGGCGAGCGACTGGCCGGCATACTTGGCAAGCTCTTTCTTTGCGTCACGCAGTTCGTTCAGCAAACTTTCGACTTTGCGTGGAAGATCCTCAGGTTGAATCTTCAACAACGTGACCGAATCTTTGACCAGATTTTCCGTTTCGCGAATGCGGGCGATCGCTTTGGGGCCGGTGTAGCACGTGATTCGCCGAACTCCGGCAGCCACCAGTTCCTCTCGGATCACGCGACACAGTCCGACTTGTCCTGAATTCGACAGGTGAGTTCCGCCACACAGTTCGGTACTAAATTCGCCCATTCGAACGACACGCACGTTGTCCGGATATTTCTCCCCGAAGAGTGCCATCGCACCGAGTTGCCTGGCTTCAGAGATAGGCATCACGTTCGTCGAAATCGGTGCTCCGTCAGCAATCCGCTGATTGATCTCGTCCTCAATTTTCAGCAATTCGTCGTGAGTCAAGCCCTTGGGATGAGCGAAATCGAACCGCAATTCGTCTTGTTGAACCTTGGAACCGCGTTGAGTGGCGTTTTCACCGAGGTGCTTTCGAAGGGCATGATGCAGCAGATGAGTCGCCGAGTGCGCCCGTCGGATTCCCTCACGGCGCGTTGTATTCGCAACCGCTTGAATCGTCGTGCCGACGGACAGCGTTCCCGACGTCAGAGAGCCAATGTGAACGATCAACTCGCCATTACGCTGTGTGTCCTGAACGTCCACTTCGACGCCATTCCCGATCAGTTTTCCCGTGTCTCCGACTTGACCTCCCGCCTCACCGTAAAATGGCGAACGATCCAGGACGAGACCGACTTGAACCCCAGGAGCATCGAACGTCGGCACGAGCTGACCATCAGCAATGATTCCGACAACGGTCACTTCAGAGGTTGTCCTATCGTATCCCAAAAACACAGTCCCCCCTGTTTTTCGCAAGGTATCGAGCGGACCTGCCGACATCACGGAGTTGGCAAAGGCGCCGCGTCCGCTCGTCTCTTTGTGTTTCGTTTGACAGTCGTTGAATTGGGTCATGTCCACGGTCAGCCCTGCGTTGGACGCGAGCGATTCCGTCAACTCGATTAGGAAACCATCGGTCTGATGAAGATCGAAAGCGGCTGCTCCCGACAGCACTTTGGATCCGGCGGACTTGGCAACGCTGATCAGTTTTTGGAGTCGACCGATCCCCGATTCAACGACTCGCAGGAACTGTTTTTCCTCTTCGTGAATGGCATTTTGAACGGCTTCAACCGTTTGGCCGAATTCGGGATACGGCTGCTTCATCATTTGTGCCACAACCGGAACAAGTTGCGAAAGAAACGGCTCGCGCGTCCCCAACAAAAAGCCTTCCATCGATGCGCGTCGAAGCAGCAACCGAACAATATAGTTTTCTTTCTCGGGTCCCGGACCACATCCTTCATGCAATGCGAATGAGCAGGCACGCACATGATCGGCAATACGTCGCAACGCCCTTCCCTCCGGAGCGGAATACTCATACGTCTTCCCAACGATCTCGCCCGCGGCCTGACAGATCGGCTTCAAAATATCGATTTCAAAGTTGCTCAGGACTCCCTGTAACGTGGACGCACATCGTTCGAGTCCCATACCGGTATCAATGTTTTTTTTGGGGAGTGGATTCAAGTTGTTTGGTAGGTTGCCGACACGATTAAATTGGGTGAAGACGAGATTCCAGATCTCAACCGTTTTTGTCGAGCCGGATGGCAGATAGTAGATTTCGCTGCACGGTCCACACACACCATCAGGACCTAGGGAAGGAGCGGATGCCGGCCAGAAGTTTTCCCCTTCGTCTTCGCGAGAGATCCGGCTGGGATCCAGTCCGATTTCCGTATTCCAAATGTTGAACGCTTCGTCATCTTCCAAGTAAACGGTCACGGTTAACCGTGAAGCATCCAAGCCGAGCCACTTCTTGGTGGTCAGGAACTCCCATGCCCAGTGAATGGCTTCCTTTTTGAAATAGTCGCCAAACGAAAAATTGCCAAGCATTTCAAAGAACGTGTGGTGATAGGCCGTGACTCCGACATTACCGATGTCACCCGTTCGAAGGCATTTTTGCGACGTCGCCGCGCGCGTGAATTCAACCGGGCCAATCCCCAAGAACTGATTCTTGAATTGATTCATTCCGGCAGGAGTGAATAGAACCGTCGGATCGCTCTTAGGCACAAGCACATCTGTTGGCCGACGCACACAACCTTTGGACTCAAAAAACGCCAAATACTTTTCACGCAGTTCGTCTGTCTTCATGGTGAAAGAACGACCCTTCTTCCGTGACCGGTACGATCGATCGGAAAATTTGCTTCCGGCACAGTCTGTCCGTCCGCGACGTCAATAGAAAAAATTTACGGATTCGCTCCAGCAAAGCCAATCAAAACGAGTCGCGAGAAGATAGCAGAAGTGCTTCGGTCGGGCGACATCAAGCGGGTCGCTGGTTCTTGTTGTCCGCGCGGTACCTCCGGAATGGCAATTAAACAGTCTCTGTGGTGAGTCTGTGGGTCGGAACAGGACGACCGGGGCGAAAGCTTTGGAGTGTGTTAATCACGTGTGTAGCATTCACTTTGCAACACGCTGCGGCGAGTTCTTCACGGACGAAGGCTTCAAGCAGGACGGGATCGGCGGCCACGCGGGCATTGACGACGACATGCGCCGAGCACACGCGGCAGTTGGAAGGCAGAGACAGTTCTGGTTCCGTGAAACTGCTCACCAGATTGGCGACAGCGTAGCTGCTGTCTACTAGGCCGATCGTCTTGAGGTGTGCCGTTTCAGAACCGGATGCGGCCAGCCGCTGATACAACCGGCGAATCAGATCGAGTAAGAACAGATCCAGATCAAACGCTGCGGATGCAGTCACCGTCGCTTGGCTGTTGAGCCAGCCGAGTTCGGCTTCGCCCTCGGCGTAGACATCGTAGTCGAGATCCATCACGCGTTGGCCGAAGAGGCCACGTTGTTCGAGGAATTCACAGAGAGACTCAAAGCCCGCACCGGTCCTCGCCGAGGTTCGAATGATCGTCCGACCGGGAAAATCGGCTTCCAGGAGGCCAACGATTTCGTTGGCTTCTTTTTCTGGAAGTTCATCGATGCGATTCAGAATGATGAAGTCAGCCTCTTCCAATTGCTTGCGGAAAATGTATTCCGCCTTGGGTGAGAATCCGCCGCGAGTCTCCCGCCGCAGGATCTTTGCGCCGTGACTCGGTTTGAGAATCACGCCGTAGGGCGCGACGTCCAACGGGCGTTGATAAACCAACACTAGGGGCCGAATGACCGTTGCCACGAGATCCGTACAACTGCCCACCGGCTCGGCAAGAAAGATGTCTGGCAGAGCGTCCGAACTGATCTGATCCACGGTTGATGTCAGTTCATTGAAGTTGCAACAGAAGCAGGCTCCGGCCACTTCGCCGACGTCGAAACCTTGCGACCGCAGGCTATGCGTATCGACAAGATCCGTTGTCTGGTCATTGGTGATAATTCCGACTTTTAGGCCTTGGCTGATGTAATGGCGTGCCAGCCGACTGATAGTTGTAGTCTTACCGGCTCCCAAGAAGCCGCCAATCATGATAAAGCGTGGATTCATTGTTGGTCCTTGTTGGCCCATTCCTTCAGGCTGTGAGTGTCCTTGAATGGATATGAGATGGGGTGGTCGGTCACGAAACGATGTGAGGTCATCCAGGCGAACTTTTTTTCCTGACTGTTTGACGGATCGGGGTCGGACAGTGGCTGGCCATCGGCCTCCGCATAAATCGTGCGGACGACGGGAACGGGACCCCGGGCAGGCGGAATGAGTTGATAGTCCGTACCACGAGTCTGAACGAACCACGTGTTGTCGCGAAAACCCTGCATCAAACGACGATTTGCCGCGTCGATCAACGTTTTTCGTTCCGCGTTAGAAAGGTCCTGATTGGCATGAATCGCTTGGGCGAGTTTCTGCGTTTCCGAAACATCGAAGCTGACCCAGCCGAAGGGGGGCAGAAACGCCTCCAGCTTGCAGTGTGAGGGCGAACTTTTGGGAAACGTATTGATGCCGTAGGTGATTCGCGTCGGTGAATTCAATAAACGTCCCATCGCGGCACAGAAACCGTGATAGTCACTGCAATGGCCACGACGTAGTTCCAATGCATGAACAGAACTGGCCTGGAGCGACGCGTGCGCGTGGTCATAAGTGAAGTTGCGGTCCACAAATGTCATGACCGAACGAAAATCGTCCAAGGGATTGTGGCGCACCGGGACGATGTCAAGCAGCAACGTTTCAAAACGGGCATCGAAGACGACAGACTGGTCCTCACTGCGGCGGTACGGCGCGAACGAATCGGGCCATTCAACAAACGCCTGGATTCGTGCCGGATCCAGATTCCAGCGGAGTTCCCACACCGTCACTTGGAACGTGTGCCTCAGGATTTGCGCCCCAAGGGGATCAGGAAACTCGAAGTAGGCGAAACGGTTGCCAAAGACTGGCTCGGTATTGAATTGAGGTTGAACACGCTCAGGAAAGGTGGTGAACTCCGACGATGAAACGTCTTGCCCCTGATCGTTGAGCGGGATTGGCATCCAGACTTTGAGCAGCTGTGTTTTGGCAGGAGGGGTTACCGTGACGACCAATTCCGTGTCGTAGGTGACGGGGCTTGATCGCTCTGCCGAATAGGGCTGCGCGGGATCCCACATCACCGGCTCGGCCGCTTGTAACTGAGTCGCCGCGATCCACAGAATGACGCTGAAGCAGGATGTCTTCATGGCTTAGCTTCAATACGGGTGAGCGGAAACGACGGACGGATCAGTAACTCGTACAAACCGCCACCGATCATCGCCCCCGCAAACGGTGCGATGATATACACCGTGAGCCAACCGAAATCTTGAAATCCGGGCAGAGCGATGCTGCCCCAGCCCGCAACCGCAGCGAAGCACCGAGGTCCCAAGTCGCGTGCGGGGTTGAAGCAAGCCTGCGTTAATGGTGCGATCACCGAAATCAGCGCAGCGATCGTTAGCCCAATGAAAATTGGAGCTTGCCCGTTCAGGGGGCGTCCGGGATTACGACCATCCGTAACCGCGAATACGATGAAGCTCAAAATCAGCGTTCCGAGCAATTCTGCCGCAAACGCCACATGGTGCGGCACGAGACGGCGTACGTTTTCTCGTTCTTCCAACGAAATGAAATCAGGGCCTGCGGACCACATGTTGGGGTTGGGATAGTATTCGCCGTAGCACATGGCGGTGACCTCGCTACCGGCCGCACCACGCACGACCCCCTTTTCCGCCTCTTTAGCAGACAAAAGTGGACCGAACAGGAAGTACAACGCCGCCGCCGCGATCACGCTGCCAACGAACTGCGCTGCGATGAAGGGGATAACACGATTCTTGGGAAAGCCTCGCCAAGCGGCGAACGCCAAGGTCATCGCGGGGTTGATGTGCGCACCACTGACCGCGCCGATGGCATAGATTGCCAGCATGATTGAGATTCCCCACACGATTGCAACTTGCCACAAACCTTGCTGCGCGCCGGTCAAAACGGCCGCATGGACCACACCACAGCCGAAAAAGATCAGCAGGAATGTTCCCACCGCTTCGGCAATCACTTGCCGCCAGACACTCGGCTCAGGTACGAGCATATTCTGAATTAACTCCATACTTTCGGTGTCTCATCGTCTGTCGAATCCAAACCGTAGATTAGCGGGGATTTTGAATGATTTCCAACCAAAAGCGGCTTTCGACATGCCTGCGCTGTTCGTTTTTCGCCGCGCGCTCGTTGCGACAGAGAACGCCCAATTGTTGACTGTTCAACTCGCGAACGTGTCGCATCATCGATGAGTCACTTCGTCTGTACCCGCAAGGCGGGTGCAGACGAAGTGACAGGGCAAGCGAACCGGCAGTTCGAATCCTCCACACGACTCGCACCAGGCGTCAGTACATCCATCTTGGTTTGCTGTTGAGACGAGAGATTCAAGTCAGCAGTCGGGGGTCGTGAGGCGTGGTTGGTGAAAGATCACAACAAGACAGTCACGGTTTTGAACGCGGACACGAAACGCACCGACGTGCCGGGTATGACCGTGACCGTTGCGGAGGGAATTTTGAAACAATCGGTACAGACGAAATCGCATGTGCGATGCTACTCGCGGACGATGACAGAGCGAGATTCGGCAGAGGCTCCTGGGTACAGACTCAGCGTTACAGGGCCTTTGGCTTTCGCCACCGCCGCATGGAAATTGGCGGGTGTTTCAACGGGGATCCCGTTGACTCGGGCAATAAAGTCGCCAGATTGAAGTTCGGCTTCGCTCGCGGCGGACTTGTCGGCAACACCCGTCACGAGAACCGCTCTTCGGTAAGGGGCGTTCATGACGCTGTCTCTCATGTATTTGCTGCGTCCTGTCGGATAATCAATGGACAGTCCGCGCCAAGAAGGCCACCGTGGATTCGTCGCAATGATTCCCTCATCATCTTGAACCGGCCATTTACCCAACGTCACTTTAACGGTGAATGGCGTGTCGATACCGTTCCTCCAGACCACAACATCGACTGCGGATTCTGGCTCAAAAAGTCCCACCGTGCGCATCAGATCACGGACAGACAAGACGGGCTGATCCGCGATTTTCAAGATCGCATCTTCGGACCTGATCCCGGCACGGTATGCCGGAGATTCGGAGGCCACGAGGGATGCCCGGGCCGCAGAGGCTTGATCGACTCCGGTGTTTAAATTCAAAAACTCCAGCTGACTGATTTCCCGAGGGACAATACCCAGCATCCCATATTCGACTTCGTGCCCAGCCACGAGTGATTTCACAATTCGGCGAGACATGTCATCCAAAGGAATCGCGAACCCGGCAGATTTTTCATAGCCATCAACCACAGCCAAAGACGTGGTTATTCCGACCAACTCACCCTTCATGTTGATGACCGGCCCTCCGCTGGTTCCGAGATTCATCCGCCCGTCGATCTGCAGCAAATTTCCCAGTCGATAAAGCGTGGACGAAGCGAGGGTCTCTTTTGTCCAAGGCAA
The DNA here is from genome assembly GCA_945876035.1 of Schlesneria paludicola DSM 18645. Classification (GTDB taxonomy): domain Bacteria; phylum Planctomycetota; class Planctomycetia; order Planctomycetales; family Planctomycetaceae; genus Schlesneria; species Schlesneria paludicola_C. The sequence goes on from CAMCMU010000024.1 coordinate 64,840, forward strand.
CGGCTGCCGTGTCATATTGCTGATCATGCCCCAGCTGACGCTGGCAGAGCCATCTCGAGCCAAGGCATAGGGGTTTCCGAGTATGACGACAAATTGGCCCTTCCGTACGGTTGATGATTGGGACCAGTCGAGCGGTGTCAGTTGAGTGGGGTCGATTCTTGCGCCCTCGAAATCGGGTTTCAGAATTGCCAAATCGGACCGGGGATCGGCAGCGATGATTGTTGCTCGGCAGAGTCGCCGGTTGGCCAAGCGGAGAGTCAGAATCGATCCATCTGTGTGAAAAAATGCAGGAGCGACCGGGCCACCTCGGACGACGTGATAGTTGGTCAGGACGAGTCGCTCACGTCCGTCGTTTGAAGCGATCAGGATCCCCGCGCCGAAGTCGTTTGGCTGAAAATCCGCATGCTCGACATCGGTGGGAGGTAAGGCGAGTCGCTGATTTCGATGGATCGGCTCAGCATCGAGGGCGTTTGGGTTCAGCCTCACACGGGCAATGCTGACCACGGCCGGCTCAACCCGCTCGATGAGTTTGACAATCGTTTCCTCGAGCGCGGCTGCAAGATTTTGTGCCTGGACGGAAGAGCCCTGTCGGCACAAGATCACAAGGATCACGGCAAGCTGGAACAATCGGCAGCGCATGTTGTGCCTCTTGGAGGAACGGCGTTTCAGTTGGAGGCCTGCGTCAGGGTTCAAAGCAAGTTCAGCAACGATTTTTTCCAGTGCAATGTTCGATCCGGTCAGGAGACGTCGCCTGACCGGATCGTGTGGTCACACCGTCAGTCGCCATCGCGCGGGCAGAGCCAAGGTAAAACGCGACATCGGCGTTTCTGTCGAATTCCGCACTCAAAGGGCAAGCGATCGACCTACGACCCTCCGCTCGTCGGCATGACCTGACCACCATCCATATACGCCGTCATCACTTTTGCCTTGAGTTCTGTGGTGACTTCGGGATGCTCCCGCAAAAAATTGCGAGCCTTGTCACGACCCTGCCCAAGTTTGGTTTCGCCGTACACGTACCAGGAACCGCTTCGGGCGATGACGCCAAATGATGCGGCCAAATCGATCAAATCTGCTTCAAAACTGATTCCGCACTCGCCCAGCATGTCGAACTCGGTCTGACGGAAAGGGGGAGCGACCTTGTTCTTGACGATCTTGGCTCGCATCCGCATTCCAATGATGGTGTCACCCTCTTTCAACTGCGTAATGCGTCTGACGTCAATCCGGCACGAACTGTAGAACTTCAGAGCTCGGCCGCCGGGTGTTGTTTCCGGACTGCCGAACATCACGCCAATCTTCTCACGGATTTGATTGATGAAAATGACGATTGTCTTCGATTTGGCGATCACACCCGTCAGCTTACGCATCGCCTGACTCATCATCCGTGCTTGCAGACCAACGTGCGCCTGCCCGATTTCTCCATCCAGTTCTGCTTTGGGAACGAGTGCCGCGACCGAGTCGATCACGATGATGTCAACCGCATTGGACTTGATCAGCATTTCGGCAATTTGAAGAGCCTCTTCGCCCGTCGAGGGCTGGCTGACGAGCAGTTCTTCAAGATTCACGCCGAGTTTCTTGGCCCACAGAGGGTCGAGCGCATGTTCTGCATCGATGAACGCGGCGATGCCACCCAACTGCTGAGCCGACGCTACCGAATGCAGGGCCAGCGTCGTCTTGCCACTCGATTCCGGGCCGAAGAGTTCGATGATTCGGCCTCGTGGAAGACCCATCCCACCGAGAGCCAGATCCAAAGAGAGCGTTGCCGTCGGAATTCCAGAGACAGTCATGGAAGAGGCCTCGGACATTTTCATGATCGAGCCCTTGCCGAATGCCTTCTCGATCTGGTCGAGTGCAGTGTCAAGCATGTTGTGCTGGCCACCAGCGGCAGTACTCGATTTGGCCGGCTTCACCTTGGCCATAAGAGGATCCTTTGTGAGTTGCGGTTATCGTTCGGCGATGCGCCCCAAGGCTTCCAGAAAATTAGGCATTCGCTCGGTGTTTCGCAAGCCTGCTCATTGGACCGGTTCCGTTTTGGTGAATGTCCGTTGACTTGTCTCTACCCGTGACGCGGCGGGCGTCGGTATTGGAATTCCGATGCGGATGTGGTCTAGGACGAAACCTGTCCGTTGTGGAATGCGATGCCGGAGTCTGCGCCCGTATGCGACGTTCAAGATGTCTGCCGTCACCAAGAGACGCCCGAGGGGAGACATCGTCGCTGCAAAAAGTTGGCATCTCCGGTGAAGCGGCCGTCCACTCCCCCCCAAGATTTCGTTCATCCCCGCTGACTGTTGGCCACTGACAGGATCGTCCTTGCCACATTGGATTTGACGGACCTCTCTCCCCTCCGATCGTCAAAAGTCGATTTCAAGAATCCTCGGTTCGCCGCATGAGCGTTCTCGTTGCTCCAGAAGAATCGCTCCGACGTTGAAAAAATACTTGGCAACGCCGCCGAGGAAAGACGCATGAATCGCTCTCGGCCAACAAATCATTCGACTCTCGGCGATTGACCGTGATTTGGTAGCCATCGGATAGGGAGTGTCCGTCATCGATCGACGCTTTGATTGATTGGTCGCTGGGCTGGCAGGTGATTCCCCTCACCGTGTAATGCGTCGCGTGGACGAGGAGTTCACTCTTATCGGCGGTGTGGCCAATCTTCAGCCGCAGGGATGCCGGTTTGTCCCGCACTGTGACGCGCACGGAAAAATCATACACCCTTTCTCGAAGGTCACTAACGATACACCACTTGTGGCGTCCGAATCGCCGCATTTCCGGGAATTCCAAAATCGTCTATCCCCATGTCGTCAGGCATAATCAAAATGACATTGGGTCTGGAATCGTCGGCCATCAGATGACCCACGATCAGAGTTACCTCGGTTGGAAATAAATCCTTGGCAACTCACTCCGAGGTATCAGGGGCTCGATGCGTGATTGACCGGTCTCGGCGGGCGGGTGCTTGTCGATTGGATCTGTGGATGGCGATACGCCATCCGTTTGGACCGCCTCCCTCGAAGCAACGGACGGATCGGTATTCGCTGTGTTCTCGGCGGTCAGGGTACTCCATCGGCCATCGCGGTAAGACAATCGCACTGTTTGTGTTCGACCGATTTCTTGTAATAAGGCCTGAAGTTGGGGGTCGCCGAACGCACCGACCCAGAGTTCGAAGGCAATGAGGTATGCGCATCCTGAGGGGGCCATCACAAAATAGTCGAACATGACGCCAAGCTGGTCGGGGCGGAGTCCTTCGTCGCCATCGAGTGCTCCTCGAAGCCATAGCAGCCCGTGGTGAAAGGCAATTATTGGAGTTCGAGTCGGCGATGGACCGGCAACTCAGGCGAGTGTGGGTGTCGGTTGTGTCCAATGAATTGTTCGCGGTCGAGACGGCAGAAATGTTGGAGCGGCGGACCAACAGCGCCAGCCGGCGCG
>CAMCMU010000025.1 GCA_945876035.1 Schlesneria paludicola DSM 18645
TGGGCTGGGACGCGGTGCGCAAGGATTGGGAGGCGCAGGCCGCGATGAAACTCGGCGGCAAAGTGGTAGCCTCGGAAGTGCGGGTCACGGCTGGCCGGGACCTTGCCGTGGTCAGTGACACCGAGAACGGTGAGAACCTTAACGTCAAGGGCGAGATCCAGAAAGTCTCCATCCGCGCCACGAACATTTTTCGCAAAGAAGACGGGCAGTGGAAAATGATCGGTCACCACGTAGACCTGCTGCCCCAAATGGCGAAGTAAAGGGGCCTTGACATCGCCGCAACAAAACCAGAAAAAAAATAATTATGAGGAGCCTCACTTTGCACCACAATCGGAGAGCATTTTTCAAGTATTCGGGCATCGCCGCTCTGGCCGCTGTCGCAACCCGGCCTGAGTTTGAGTTTCTGATCAACTCAGCCTTCGCGCAGGCCAACCCGACCCTGACGATCCTGTCATCGGAGAACCTGACTGGCAACTAGGACACCTCCTCGCATACCCGGTTGGCCCAAGGCAATCTCGAAGGATTTCTGTTCGGCTACCTGACCCGTGCCGCGATGCGTCCGGCCGACCCCGAGCGTCTCGACATGGAACTGGCACGCGAAATCAAGATCATCGACCGGGACCGCATCGCATTCAAGATTCGCAACGACGTGCGTTTCCATGATGGCACCCCACTGACGGCGGAGGACTTCAAGGCGACATTCGAATACGCCTCGCAGCCCGACCGTCCGGCGCAGTGGTATCCGGGAAGGTGCAAGGTCGAGGTGCTGTCCAAGGACGCGTTCGAGGTGCACACCGGCGCGTTCGGCTACCCGGCGTCGTTGTTCTACTTCCTTTCCTCGTTTTTGCCGGTGATGTCGGCCAAGGACATAAAAAGCGGTGACATGGTCAAGCGGCCCAACGGCACCGGCCCGTTCCGGTTTGTCTCGCAAAAGGGGGACAACGTCGTGCTGGAGGCCAATCCGACTTTCTTCATGGGCAAGCCTAAAATTCAGAACCTGAACTATAACTTCGTCGGCGATGCGGCCGCCCGCACCCGCGCGTTGATGAGCGGTCAGGCGCACCTGATCGAGCGTCTCGAGGCTGAACAAGTCGCCACGATTGAGAAGGACCCGCGATTCAAGATCACCCGCACGGCTTCGGTCGAGAACAAATATCTCTTCTTCCGCTGCTCCAAGCCGCCGTTCAACAACGTGCGCGTGCGCCAGGCGGCCTGCCACGCCATCGACCGCGAGCAAATTCTCAAGGTGCTCGGTATGTCGGGAGCGGCTTCCAATGCGCACATTGCGCCGGTCAAGTTTGGCTATACGGATGTCGCCGACTATCCTGAGTTCAACCCCGCACGCTGCCAGCAACTGCTGGCCGAGGCCGGCTTCCCCAAGGGCAATGGGCTGCCGCCGCTGGAATACATTAGTTCGGTGGGCTTTTATCCCAAGACGAGGGAATACGGCGAGCTCATCACCGCGATGCTGAAAAAACAGGGCTTTCCGGTGACGCTCAACGCCGTCGATGTCGCGACCTGGAACGAGAGCCTGTATGACCGCCCGGACGGTGGCCCCGGCCACATGATCGATTGCGGCTGGAGTGCCGGCTCGCCCGAGCCCGATCTTGTGCTGCGCACCCACTTTCACTCCTCGTCCAAGCGTATCTGCGGCATTGTTGACCCGGAAATCGACGCGGCGCTGGACAAGGAACGCAACGCCGCCACCCCAGCCGAGCGCAAGAAGATCCTGCAGCAGGAAACCTTGCCCTTGCTCGCGCGCAAGGTGCCGGCCTATTCGCTGTTCACCTCCGTTTTCATTCATGCTATGGTCAAAGATCTGGGCGGCATTTACATTTACCCCAACGGTATGATCGACACGAACCAGACCTAGACTAGGAAGCTTCAAAAATATGACCGAACCAATCCAATTGATTCCGGGCAATTCGCTGATTACCAATACGCCGGAAGAGGGCCGGCAGTTGGCGGTGAAAATGGCTCGATTGATCATCAAAGTTACCCAACCCGATGATAAAGTCCGCGAGCGGTTGCGGCCTCTTTACTCGGAAAATCCGGCGATGCTGATCGCCATCGGGCAAACCGTGGCGGCTGAATTTGCCACCATAGCGGCCGCAAACAATTATTGGAGAAAATCATGACTCCGGCCAGTTAACCCGCGAAACGCCCAGAAACCAAATTCTTATGGGCACCTCCGGAAACGTGGAAATGAAAAGTTGAAAAATAGTTGAACCAGGATTGCAGCCTCAACGCAAAATAAAATCCACGACATAAAAACTCGCCCGATTGTCCAGACCTTTGGCTGCTGTGATGAGAGATCTCAATCCACTAGGGTTAAATCCATAGGTGGTTGGCCTGCAGTCGGACGCGTAAACGCTTCGCCGTACATGGAAAAACGATCGATGAAGCCACCATGACTCAGAAAGAATTCGCCGTCCTCTCTAGCCCCATAAATCTGTCGAAACGATCCGTTCGGCCGGTTGAATTGAAAAAAGGGAATCGAAAAAGGGGGCATTCTGCTTTACAGTGTTTAATGCAGCGGTTAGTCAGCGTTCATGCCACGAACACCCAGAGGATTGCGAGGCGGTTTTGTTTACCATGTCCTGAACAGGGGGCAATGGCCGGAGTGACGTCTTTCACACAGATGACGACTTCGCTGCGTTTGTGAACCTGCTGCGGGAGGCTCACCAGAAGGTGCCGATGCGGCTGACAGGGTATTGTCTGATGACAAACCCTTTTCATCTGCTGCTGTGGCCGCGTCAGGATGGAGACCTGAGCCGCTGGATGCGGTGGCTCATGATGTCTCATGTCCGCCGTTATCATGGCCACGACAAAGGCAGCGGGCATGTCTGGCAGGGTCGTTTTAAAGCATTCCCCGTTCAATCAGACAACCATTATCAGACCGTATTGCGTTACGTGGAGCGAAATCCTCTACGGGCGAAGATGGTCGAGCGAAGCCAAGACGGGGAGTGGTCCTAACGGATTGCTATGCGGTGGACCGATTCTAAAGCCCGCTCATTGGACTCGCCCTGTCAACGGCGTGGAAACAGAAGCGGAACTCAAGTCGCTCCGCCACAGCCTTGCTCGGGGCACACCCTTTTGTTTGCGACACTCATTTTTGTTTGCGACACTCATTGGCGAACGAAGACTGCAGCAAAGCTCGGCCTCGAATCCTCGCTTCGACCTAGAGGCAGACCAAAACGACCGGATAAGTAGAATGTCCCCTTTCCACTCCCACTTCTCCCCCACTCACCAGGGGAAAGAGCGACAAATGCTGCTCAGCAACGGCGAAAGCCGGCAATGCGCAACATTGTCGCCAGACATTCGTAATTCAGCACCGCTCCATGACACTTATTGGCCAGGATTACCTTTGCCTTGCCCACCAAGGTACCAATTAAACTTCGCATTAGGGCCAAAATCATCGGCGCTTAACGGCGTAGGTTGCAGACCGAGAGTGGTTAACGTCCCAAAGCTTTTCCATTCGTCCTGACCTGGAGTGAAATAAGCTGGCGTTTGTTCCTGAACTTTCAGCAATTCCAACGCGTATGGATTGAAAGGCTGGAGAGGTACGACAGGTCCTGGCAGAGATTTTAACCAAGAATAGGCCGCCGACAAACTCGTTGGAGGAAAAGAACTTTGTGTTATTCCTTGGCCTTGTAGCAGACTGATCATCTGCTGGCCGGTGAGGTTCCCGAGCTTACCGTTGCTAACGGATGCTCCATCAGTGAAAGTCTCGAAGTTATAATTAAATGTCTTATCATTAGGGATCATCGGTACGAATCCATGTCCATTTGCGTCAGTAGCATTCGTGAATAATTGTCCGGTATTGAATAGATTATCGAAGATCACGCCCGACGAAAGGGCGTTAAAGACGGAGACAATAATCTCATTTGCATTTGCGCCGCCAGTTTGGAGATTTGAGCCGCCATTTTGGAGGTTGTTAACCCACAATGGCAGTGGCGAGTAGCGTTGATTATTAACTAATGATGTGTCGAATTTGTTAGCCCAAATGCATGGGAACAGACCCTGAGCCTGGGTCAATTGGTAATTACCCTTTGGGTCATCAACTGTTTGCGTCCAGCAGACGCCAAATGATCCATCAAAAAGGGGAGAACAACTCTGTGGTGCAGACCATGGGTTGTAAAGAGTGAAGTCCGACAGAGTCATTGTGTAGTTGCCGGATAAGTCACGACTAAATCCGACATAGCAGCTAAAGGCTCCTACGTCGTGTGTGTCGGTATAATAAGGGGGAGTCACTGTATAAGCGGCGGGTCTATTCCATTGAGGGGGAGGACTGCACGGTACAACGGGTTGGGGATGTGGCGTTTTTGGATAAAGAGGTATTTTGTTTGGATAATTCCCCGCGGGGTCATAAATGCCACTAAAGGGATATGCAATACGGAACCCGTCCTTGGTCCAGTTTGGTCCTTGGCCATTAGTCGGCTTTTTCGTTGATGATGTACCAGGCACTTTCGAGTTGGCCATCTCATCGATGACTCTGTCGATCGCATGGGTTAAGCTTGGGATAACTAAGGCGTCTTTTGTGTTATGAAATGCCTGGGTGGAGGAAAATCCCCCTGACCAGTACTTGGGTTGATTCTTGGAAGGTGGACTCTTTTGAGGGATTGGAAAACTAAGGGGTTTCCCGTTAAGCCACTTATTATATTGGGTCTGTGATGCCCATTTTGAGAGAGCCTTGCCAACGACCTCGGTGGATGTGCCCAACCTCGCCCCGTAGACCATATTTTCACCTTTTGCAAGGTTCGAGACCTCCATACGGGTGAGGAAGTCCCAGCGATCGATCCAGGTAAGGTCAAGAGCGCCAGGCTTGCTGCCCGCCAAATCCCATTCCATGTAGTTGAAGGGCACAGCTGTGTTAAGTGGATTTACACTGGTGTTAATGTCGCCTGGCCCTGGCTCTCTAGTTTGAGCTGTTTTATCCCACAGGAAAGCGCACATCCTCTGACCATAACCAGTACCGTAGTAAATTCTTACATTGCCATCGGCAGGATCGCTTGGTTCGGGTGGGAGCGGGAACACAGTAATGTTGCCGCTGTTTGGCGCTATAGTCCAAGTTTGTGAACCATCTTTATTGAGTGTCAGATAATCGCACTCCCAGTCCGTGGCCAGATAGATTTGGTCGTTTGTCGGCTGGACGCCGTAGAATTCCGTCTTGCCGAAGTTGTTGTGAACCGTCATTCGATAAAATTGATCATCGCCGAAGGCGCAAGGCACCTGTGCCAGTGTCAACACCGCAGCCAGGCAGGCGGCCACGATCGCGTTTGTGTCACACAGAATGCGAGTTGGGAAAAACCAATTTGCAATCGAGTTTATTGGCTGACCCTTATTTTGCCAGCATCGAGCCCCCACCAACCCCATTGGAAAAGTTTCAGTAAGCACAGAAAGACTCCTTGATTCGTAGGACTTAAATAATTGCAAGCACTTTGAAACGGTCGTAATTTCAAACGGCAGAAAACGCCTGCCAGCGGTGTGATTGAAATAGCTCAACGTGAGCCATTTCAATCTGGCTTTTTTTATGTGGTTTTTAAACCGCACAAGAATTTCCCCGAATCGGAACACTGTGCATGACTTACTAATGCGTCTACACAGTTGGAATGTGAATGCGATTGGGTTCAAGTCGAGACAAAATTGATAAGAATTCGCTTTTGAAGTGTCACGGGCGAACGCTCAACCTCAGACTCAGCGATTGTAAAAAGTTCAGCCTAGGCAACTAAGGCAACTAAGGTAACTAAAAATAACGAAAAATAGCGAAAATAACGAAAATAACGAAAATCGGTTGAGGTGTGCGATATTTATCAATGCTCGCGTCGCTGACAGCAGAACGATGTCTGGTCGCATCTGCGCAATTCACGGTGATCACACATCCGGCGTTGAGTGGGCATTTACGGTGGCTACGACCTGTGACTAAAAAGCTGTTTTTTCAGGCATACGATGGCGTTTGCCGGTCTGATTTCGAATGTTTTGTGGCATACTTTTTCGAAACAGTCGCCGGTTGTCTCGGCTCGCAGGCACAGTGTGATTTTCCGGCCGTCAACACACCGCGGTGCTTGGGACTCACCTGGTTGAACACTCTTCGAAGAGACTTTCAATCTCACGGTAGCGACTCCGCCTACGGCGGACGGAAGACGGGGTCACCCCCCATTGGCTGCTGTTTCGGTCCGCGTTGCCGGCGGTGGGGAGCGGCCGACGGGACAGGGATACAACCGGCAGAAGAAGGCGGTCGGCACACCTGTCGGGACGACATTTGATCAAATTGATCCAATACCCACCGCCGACAAGTTTGCCGCCGAGAAGGGCATTTCGGATCGAAGCGCGGGCGGCAGGGTGCGCCGCGGTTAGTTGCTCGGCACTAAAATTGACGGCGAATTTCGGACGTGTGTCGGAACCCAGCGACAGGCTCATTTGTGGGAGCCGGTTTTTTTGTCGAACTCTCGATACAACACGAAAGGCTGCGGTATGGACAAGCGCGCATGGGTTCACCAGTTGAAGGCTCAAGCCGCAAAACAAGGGCCGGACGCAGCCTCGTGGTACGTCTCGTGGATTGACCCGCACGGTCCGCGGCGAACGAAGTCATGCGGGCCGGGCAAGGTCGGAAAGTCGATCGCGAACAGATTGGCCGACACGACTCACAGTGAACTCGTCACCGGCACGTATCAGGCGAAGGCCAAGAAGCCTTAGGCCGACTTCCACGCGGAGTACGAGACCAAGATTGTGAACCGGTTCGATGGAAAGTCAAAGCAAGCCCATCTCGACACGTTGAAGGTATTCGAGACCGTGGCCAAGCCGAAACTCGTCTCGGCGGTCACGACCGACATGGTTGACCAGTTCGCCACGAAACGGCTTGAGGGCAAGGGCATCAAAGGTCGGAAGCTGTCACCCGCCACGGTCAACAAAGACCTGCGATACATCCGCGCCATGATGCGGGTGGTTCACGATTGGGGATTCGTCTCGAAAGTCCCCAGATCCGATTCCTCAAAACGAACTCCAAGCTCCCGACCGACATCACAGCCGAACACTTCGCGGCGATCTACATCGCTTGCGATGCCGCCAAAGCTCCAAGCGACGTTCCGCAGGTCGAGATGCCTGATTAGTGGCGCGCGTTGATCGTGATGGCGTACATGACCGGTTGACGCGTCGGGCAACTGTTCTCGCTCAAGTGGTCGGACATTGACGTTGACGCGGGAACGGCACTCACCCGAGCCGAAGCCACCGGCAACAAAGGGAAGCGAGACGAGCGAATCCCGTTGCATCCCGTCGCGATTCAACATCTGCGGCGGCTGACGGGTTCGTTCGATGAACGAGTCTTTCCGTGGAACCCGAACGATCCCAAGCTCTGGCCGCATTTGATCCTCATCCAGCAAACCGCCAAGCTCGCCGATGGCTCACCAATGCCCGAGGCCGGCAAGAACGGTTGGTACGGCTTCCGGAGAGCCTTCGCAACGATGAACGCGGAACGGATGGACCTGTTGGAAGTCCACGCTCTGATGCAACACTAGTCGCTTGAGACGACCAAGCTCTACGTCAACATGGCCTCGCGGCTGAATCAGACGATCAAGGACCTGTACGTCCCCAACGTCCGCGCGACCAGCGAAACCGCATGACCGCAAACGCTGGAAATGAAATGGACGCGGAACGCCACTTTTCGAGACCGATCAAAGAACGAACAAGCCCCTCGCAAACTAGTGTTCACAAGGGGCTTGAGGCAAGAGGCTCCGGTCGGAGTCGAACCGACGATGACGGATTTGCAATCCGTTGCCTTAGCCACTTGGCTACGGAGCCGACAGTGAGGTCATCGGCACAGCGATTACGCTAAGTTGAATCTTCCCAATCGAAAAAATCAGAATCTTCGCCACAATCCATAGACTATTCGTAGCATTCAATCGAAGCGGGATGTTAGTAGCAAATCAGGAATCGGTCAACCGAATATATTGCCTTGGGAAGAGGGGTCGGTTTTGAGTGCAAAAACAGCTTCGATCTCGTTGACGGAGGTATTCATGAGTTTCTCAGGTGGGCCAACCCGTCATTGATTGGAGCAGGCCCAAAGAGCGATTCTTGGTAGCGACAGGTTTCTAACGCGGATAGGATTCGCAGTACGCATTCAGGGAGGGAGCGTTGGAGATCTAAAGGTTAGAAATTGACCGACTCTCACTATTCTTTCGGGATGTCATTCGAATGGTTCAGGCGCTTGCGGCTGTCCGTGAAGACAGCGAAACGGCTTTAATTTTCCGGGCTCAGGCAGCACTCAGTCGCAGCAACTGGGAGGTTGGTGAATGTGCCGGATTGTGGACAAAGCGATTCGCCCGCGGGAGAACGGATACCGATTTCGGAATTCTGGTCGGTTTAAGTGGGGATCAGGTCTATCAACGCCGCCGCGTTTGGGAAACATTTGGTGATATCTCAGACAACTATGCGGGTCTGAAATGGTCGCATTTCTATGCCGCTCTCAACTGGGACGATGCGGCGGAGTGCCTGCAGTGGGCGCAGGACGTTCAGGGTGGCGTGGCGGAAATGAAGGCCTGGCGCCGCGTTCAACGGGGCGAGGACTTGAATGAGACCGCGACGACGGAGGATCCGTTCAGCCTCGCACCTGCGGAATTGACGATTGTGGGAGAAGCGGCCCCTTTCGATCTCGATGGAGCTCACACCGTCAGCCGACCATTGGACTCTCATGAGGGGGACGGTCGTCAATTGGCAGCCCTCTCCACGGGGAATCCTTCAGCCAGTTCATCAAACAGCTACGCACCGTTTCGCGAGGATGCTGCCACAGCTCCGGCTGGTGCGACGACAAAACATATTGAGCCGACAACAGAACAGCTTTTGAAACGAATGACAACTGCCATCGAACGATGCCACGGAGCCATGACCGCTCAGTTCTGCACTCAATTTGCCAATCTTCCAGAAAAGATTCGACGACGATTTCTGAAGTCGGTTGAACTACTTTCCGAGAAAACTGCGGGCTTAGACAAGTAAACTCGACACTCCAGATCAATGGCGAGGCATCATGGGTGATGAAGGCGTCAAGGAAAACTCGCTAGATCACCGTCGGGTGAACCCGGCGACGCGATTCGATCCACTGTCCGTTGCCGGTTCCAGGATCACTTCGGTTCCCTCGTGGTTAGTCTCGCTGCTCTTGCTCGTCGTCGCGCTTCTGATGTTGCGGAATGCAGGGTTGTTGCCCGGATTATCGCCCCGTGCGGCGATCGAACCCCGAACGGTGATGCCTCGAGGCGATTTGGCGGCGGATGAGCAATCGACCATTGAAATCTTCCGAAAGGCCTCGCCGTGCGTGGTCCATATTACCACTCTGAGTCACCGACGTGACCGAGTGAGTCTGAATGTTCTGGAGATTCCTGAGGGAACGGGTACCGGTTTTCTGTACGACGACACGGGCCACATTGTGACCAATTATCACGTGATTCAGAACGCCCAAGCGGCGAAGGTGAGTCTGGCAGACAACTCGATTTGGAGTGCAAAACTGATCGGTTACGAGCCGAACAAGGACTTGGCTGTCCTGAAAATTGAGGCTCCCATCGACCGACTGCGGAAGATCGATATTGGTGAATCGAGGAATCTTCAGGTGGGGCAAAAAGTTTTTGCAATCGGCAGCCCCTTTGGCCTCGATCAAACGCTGACGACAGGAGTCATTAGCGGTCTCGGACGAGAAATTAAATCAGTTGGCGGCCTGCCGATTGAAGGAGTGATTCAAACAGATGCGGCGATTAATCCTGGAAACTCCGGCGGGCCGTTACTGGATAGCGCGGGTCGACTGATTGGTGTGAATACCATGATTGTCAGCACCTCGGGAACGTATTCCGGAGTGGGATTTGCCGTACCGGTCGACATCGTCAATCAGGTGGTACCGGAACTGATCCGCTATGGGCGAATCGAGAAAGCAATTCTCGGCCTCAGTATGTTTGAGGACCAGATGGCCCTTCGATTGGGTGTTCAAGAAGGAGCATTAATTCACGAGGTCTTTAGGAGCAGTGGCGCCGCAAGTGCGGGCCTGCGGCCGACACTGATCGACGAGGACGGCAAGATCCAGCTGGGAGATGTCTTGAACATCGTGGCAGGACGTTCAATCCGTTCCACACTGGATGTCTTAAAGGCCCTCGATGGCCACAAGCCGGGTGATCTGATTCAGGTTGTCTTTCATCGAAACCAACAGCAGATGGCTGTCGAAGTGAAGCTGCAGTCGGCCTCAGCGGAACGCTAGGACTTTGTCGGCGGCAACGCTGTCGGGAACCGGAACCTGTGGCAGCGGGATCTTCGTCCGTCACGGAGATCCTTGGCACAGTTCACCGCATGCAGTGGACGCAATCTTGCCTACCGAGGCCTGAAAATTGTTCACCAAACTACAATAAGTCCAACGCCCTAAAGTCAAGAAGGGCCTCGTGCACGTCCATGTCGTGGTGGCGTCTGGCCACGTTGTGACATGAATACCAATCGTTACTCACAATTTATCTGGTTTTCCTAATGCTCTCGACAACCAATGTGGTACCCTGCTGGCATGTGGACATCTGCACGATCCTGCCCACGACGGTGACTTTGTCTCCATTCCTGAGCCGTCCCAGATTTCCGGTCAGAGTGTACAGTTGGCCCATATCCGAGCGGAAGGCCTGACACTCCACGCCTCCGGCGATGAGCGTTCCGATTACGGTAATCGATTTTTTTGGCCGATGCGGGAGACCTGTGGGTAACTCCGCTGCATGGAGTTGCGAGACGTTCCATGAACTGAGTCGTATTCCGACATTGGCCGTCGGTGGCGGGAGTAGGCCACCGAGGGCCAGAATAACGATTGCTGTTAGTCGAATTTTCATCGTGGGACATTCTTTTTTGTGTGTGCTTATCGGGCTGCAACGCGTGGATCAGAGGCGAAGAGAGATCCGGATTTCAACGGCTCTTGTCTTGCACGCTCCAACGCACGTCGGAGCGTAAGGCGAAGACACGCGCGTGTGACCGCAGATCGCGCGTCAATCCAGCTTTCCGGGAAAAGACAATTTGCTCCGGGAACGACTTGAGAATTTTATAAGTCAGTTCGTCTCCGCCCGAACCTTGCCACGCAAAAACGAGCACAAACTGCTTCTGGAAATCCACTGACTTGGCGAGCGTTTTGAGTGCGTCGCTGCCCAGAGATTTCTTTGCGTCCTCGATTGATTTGATGACGATCGGCTGATTCCAGGCCGAGTTCTCGAAGACGCTAGTTTTGGGCAGAAGAAAGATCTCAGTAATCGATTTTGCGGCGTTGGGAATCCTCTCTGCCGACGCGCCCATCAGGCACAGGACGCCCATCAGACACACGACAGTTATTCCAGTCACGCTGCGACTCATGTTCAATCGTCCTTCCTAAAAAGTGTCAACCGAACGTTCATTTCGCCAGATGAAATTAAGCGGAGGATAAATCGTCAGCCCTCAGAATACCTAGATCGCTGGCGCCTAACGATTGAGCAATCTTATTGAGCGGCATCCAGATGAACTCGGCTGGTCAATTGAGAAGGTTTCCGTAGTTTGTTAATTTGGATAGTATGCGAAGGATGCTGTGTCTTTCCACCTTTTTTACTCGAAGAAAATTAGATTTTCTATAAAAAATACAGATGTCAGTGGATTGCTCGCCCCGAATCCGGGAATGGCTCGGACGCTGGAAGCCAAGTCCGAGGATCAGACTGACAAGAAGTCAAAGAGGCAAGCGAAACCCGCGCTTCGGACAGATCGAACAAACCGATGGCTGAGAACGAGTCGCGATGTGCGGACTGGCGATGCACAACCTGCCGAAAATTGGGTGATCCTCATTGGCTTCGACGTCGGATCGCCGACGTGACCCTCTCGAAAAAATCACAGCGGAAAAGCAACCGGGCTCAATCACCAAGGCAAACTCCTCGTCGTTTGGCTGTGTTTTAGGCCCGGTCGATTACGTTCTCTGTAGAACAAGGACGGAGGAAAGAAGTCTGGAATTGATAGGAAAAATGGAGGAAGCGGGTGCTCAAGGAAGCATGTAATGTCCGGATCCCGTGTGGATGTGTTCCGGACGGCGAAGGCGGCCGGGGACGCGAGAAGATGCTGTCAAA
Organism: Schlesneria paludicola DSM 18645; assembly: GCA_945876035.1. GTDB lineage: Bacteria > Planctomycetota > Planctomycetia > Planctomycetales > Planctomycetaceae > Schlesneria > Schlesneria paludicola_C. The sequence goes on from CAMCMU010000025.1 coordinate 12,081, forward strand.
CACGTTGCCGAATCCGCTGCAAGCATTCTCCATGAAGTGTTTCCGTTTGAGGGCATTGAGAGACTGAGCAACCAGAAAACGCGTTACGTTGTTTCTTGGCAGTAGTACTTCGGATCAACCGGTCTGACGAGTGCGTTGGCAACGAAAGCGATCACTAGCAGAGCGGCCATCGCCAGCATTGTGCTGCTATAGAGGGTACTGGACGGGTCAATCGTGCCGAGTGGGGCGAGGGCCATCAGTTTTGGAAGCGTTACCGTTTTCGTGTCGATCAGCGTTGCGAGTTGGTTCAATGGCGCTCCGAAAGTCGTCTCGAAGGCACTCGCGTCCACCTTGGCCGCGAGTGCCTTCAGTTCTGCGCGGAGTGATCGATCGCGCAGAAAGGTGATCGCAACGGGGCCGAGGACTCCTGCCGTACTCCACGCAGTCAGGAGACGACCATGAATCGCGCCGACGAATCGGGTGCCAAACAGGTCAGACAAGTACGCCGGAATTGCCGCAAAGCCACCACCGTACATCGTGAAGATCAGCATCGTCACAGCATAAAACGCAATCAGCCACGTCACGGACGGAGATTTGCTTTGAGCGGACGCGATCCACGGGATCGAGGCATACAGAACGGCTCCGAGAGAAAAGAAAATAGCATAGACGCGCGGGCGGCCGATGTCGTCCGAGATCGTGGACCATGCGAACCGACCGAGCATGTTGAAGACGCTCATCATCAGCACGAATGTCGCGGCGAAAGAACTCGTGACGATCAGCGGCAGCGTGGTGCCGAAGATCTCGCCCATCATTGTCTTCGCCACGCCGAGCACACCAATTCCGGCAGTCACGTTGAAACATAGGACGATCCACAGCAGATAGAACTGCGGTGTCTTGATCGCTTCGTCGGCTGTGACGTGGTGCGTGGTAATCATTCGGTGCGGGGCCGTCGCACGGGCGGGGGTCCATCCCGCGGGGATCCACCCTGCCGCGGGGATCCACCCTGCCGCGGGGATCCGATAGGAAAATGCCGCGAGGATCATGACAAGAAAGTAACTCAGCCCGAGGACGAAGAATGTTTCCGCGACACCTGTTCGCCCCGTGCCGACGACGTAGACGCCTTGCGGCCCTTTCACGAGCATCTGGGACGTTTCGTTCTTGCCGACGACAACCACTTCCTGCGACTGACCATCCAGGTTCGCAAACCGTCGACCCATCGTCGTCGTCAGTCCGATCTCCTCGACCGTGCCGAGATACTTCGGCGGCACGTAGAAGCTCTTCATCAAGGTTTCCTTCAGTGGAGCACCGATGATCGCACCGCCCCCAAAGCCCATGATGGCCAGTCCCGTCGCCATGCCACGCCGGTCGGGAAACCACTTGATCAGGGTACTCACCGGTGAGACGTATCCGAGTCCCAGGCCACAACCGCCGATCACGCCATAGCCGAGATACAACAGCCACAGCTGGTGAGTCAGTACTCCGATGCCACCAATCAAGAAGCCACCGCCCCAACAACACGCCGCCACACAACCGACCAGTCTGGGTCCGACTTGTTCCAACCATTTCCCGGCGACGGCTGCCGATAGACCAAGGCAAACAATGGCCACGGTAAAAACCCACGTCACTTGCGACAGTGTCCAATCGTCCGCCGCACTCGAGACGACACCATGCAACTTCATGAGTGGCGGATTGAACAGGCTCCACGCATAGACCGAGCCAATGCACAGATGAATTGCAACCGAGGCGGGCGGAACACGCCACCGATTGAAATCAGGCGGCGCAATGATCCGGTCTTTCGAGAGCAGGTACAACATCGACAAACTCCAATCAACCGAGGGTCAAGTTCGATCGATCTATTAAAAACGGGTGGGTGACGCAGGGAAACAACGGGCGGGCTGGTTGCGCGTCGAAATGCCCACCCCAGAATAGGTGAAAACGTCGTGACCGTTTAGGCCGACCCCGATGTTATTCAACGAGTTCGCCGGTTCTGCCGAATCCGGTTGGCTGGATGGGCCGGAACAAAGGGTTTTCTTCTGAAGGCGAACGAGACGGCATCGAAACAGAGGCCGCTCGGAATCCAACAGAGGACGGCAGCAGGTCACGCGACACGGTCTCGCCATGTTTTTATTGGGCTGGCCCAAAAATGTCAGAGGCTATCCGAATACTCAGCAAAAGGAGCCCTCTGTCGGATTCTTTCTTCTGAAACGGGAACTCTGAGCCGATTCGGCGAGGGAACTATGGTGTCGGCTGCAGTCCCAAGTCGTGAAAGAGTTCATATCGTTGGGGATCGGAGGGGAGTAGAAAGTGAAATCCTTGTTCGCAGATGATCACCAGCGTGTTGGCGAGGATCACGACTGCCAGCAGGCAGACGACGGCTTGCGACCACCAACCAAATCGGGCTTGGCCTTCAATGAGCCAGTCGCCAAATACCATTGCGATGCCGCTCGTACCAATCAGGCACAGAAACACAATCAACGCCCAAGTGTAGAGGTGCAGTCCAAAAACCGGGCTGCCGTAGCCCGGATCCGGAGGCGAAATGTGCAGCAGGATGTGGCGAGTTGAGATTGCAGCACCGGCCAGAGCCGCGAGTAAGATCATGCCGTGTCCGGTCATGTAGTCCGCCTGTGCTAAGCGGCCTTCCTTCCAACGAACAACGATGAACGCGGTCCCCATGGCGGAGATCATCATCGCCAGTCGTTGCAGGATGCACAACGGGCACGGCATTTCCCCTTCGAAAAACTGCACGCCGAACGCAGCTAACAGTGTTCCGCAGAGGACGAGAATCTCAACGTGTACTGCGATGAAACCAACGGGCCCGAATCGACGCAAAAAGTTCATGAGTCCGCCTCTCTGATTCAAAAATTAAGAGGCAACTTCGAAGTGGCATGCAACAAAAATGTCAGCATTAAAACGGCAATCGCGATGAAGAATGCCACAACCGTCCACATCCGCTGTGGTTGAAACAGTGACGCAAAAATTGCCAGCACAGCGAGATGAGTAATGGATTCCACGGGTTGTCCATCCGGAATGTGTTTGGGCCGACTCGTCAACGCTATAGTTATAGTCACCGGCCCTCTTTCGTTGCAACGGGTTTGCATGTTGAGATGTCATATCTCCTCTCCGAATGGCAGTAGACCAATCCCGTCGGCGTGAGATATTGAGGCGCAGCCTCGAAGAAAACCACACTTTCAATAGCGAGTGCCACTCGGTTCGTCTTCAGCAGCGCAGCCACGTTGCTGCAAAACTTGGTCGATCTACGCAAACCCACGTGGAAAGTTGATTCTCTCACGCCAATGGACGGCGTCTCTTCAGGCACAGGCTCGTTGATGAAACACCGAGGTAGGGAACCGCTGATCGCCGACAGGAATTCTGTTTTTTTGTGCCACTTGTTTTGGCCATACCACACGGATCACACCGATAGTGCTCATCGGGTCGCGTGCGACGTGCGTCCCGCCGATTCGCTGCGTGTCGCATCGATGCAGATCCGGTTCCGGTTCGCCTTCCCGCTCGCGTCTTCGAGAGAACGCCGGCGAACATTCACATCGAGACCTGTTGAGCGGCTTGATCTCGGACTGTTAGTGAACGATGATCCTACCGAAAATGCCCATCACAAACCTCATGTGTGCACGCGGTCACTTTGTCTTCGTTGGAGAGGGGACCGCGTCGGCGTGATTCCGCCGGACGGCAAACGGGGCCGGCCGACAACGCGTTGACGATTGTCGATCAACAACTCGGTAACAGAAAGATTGGTTGGAGACACGAGTCCGTTCGCTTTCATGTTCGCTGGATGTTGACCAGACGTTCGCAAGGGATGGGCAGGCGCATTGTGCCTGATCGGCGGGGACGGCGCGTCAGGGCAGCCCGAGTCAGTCGTGTAACAGTCGCAAGAGGCCGTCGTACAAGCTGTAGCAGGTGCGTCGTCGGGATTCCCCTATTTTCACAAGAGAGCTGCATGTCCGATCGTATTGTTTCCCTGCTGCCTGCCGCGACAGAGATCGTCTGTTCACTGGGTGCGGGAGCCTCGTTGGTAGGCCGCTCTCACGAGTGCGACTTTCCCCGAGGCGTGCAGGCTCTGCCAATCTGTTCACGCCCGCGCATTGATGTGAGCGGTTCTAGTCGTGACATCGACGAACGAGTGAAGCAGGCTCTGCGTGATGGTTTGTCGCTGTTTGAAGTTGATGTCGAGCGACTCAATGAATTGCAGCCGACACTGATCCTGACGCAGGCGCAATGCGAAGTCTGCGCGGTCAGTCTGGCGGATGTCGAAGCCGCGTTGGCCTCGCGCGTCGGTTCACGCCCGCATGTGGTCTCTCTTTCACCGAAGTGCCTGAACGACATATTCGATGACATCCGCCGCGTCGCCAGCAGGCTCGATAGGGTTGAGCGGGGTGCAGCTCTGGTAAGCGATCTCAGCCGCCGGTTGTCGCACCTCTCACAAGGAATGCCGCGCGTGGTTTCTGATCACAGCCCGCATCTCCAACGGCCGCGTGTCGTTTGCATCGAATGGTTGGAACCGCTGATGACGGCTGGAAACTGGGTCCCTGAACTGGTGGCTTTTGCCGGTGGCGAAAGTCTCCTCAGCCAGCCGGGTCAGCATTCGCCGTGGCTTGACTGGAACGATTTGATTGCGGCAGACCCTGATGTGCTGATTCTGATGCCGTGCGGTTGGAGCATCTCTCAAACACGCGCGGAGCGGCACTGGTTGACGGATCGCTCCGAGTGGTCTTCTTTGCGGTCCGTGCGTGCAGGACGCGTCTTCATTGCGGATGGTCATCATTACTTCAATCGTCCGGGCCCGCGCGTGCTCGATTCGGCCGAAATCATCGCCGAAATTCTGTATCCAGAAATCTCTGAAACGGGCCATCGCGGCACTGGATGGGAGCCATTTTAACCGTTTGCTCGATTGAAGGGCACACGACACACCCAGTCGAAAGAACTGGACGCAGGTCGATGCCCGGTCATCATCGGACTCGAGGTGTACTCTCCGCGGCAGTTGTATCGAGTAACAGTGCTGGGATCGAAGACGTTGTCCGTCGCCAATACGCCGCCCAGTGCTGTGAGTGGACCGATGCGGTACCAAAATCCCACATCGATGAAGAACCGTGAGACGCTCGCAATTCACATGGGTGCGAATGCTGCTCGCGAATGACGGCCGGCATGACTTACAAACTCAGCCGTCAAGCACGGGATGACGAACAACTCCGCAGGAGTGCCAGTCCGCAGAAACGAGAGTCATGATCAGCGTTCACTCGAGGTTCGTTGGACCATTAGTTCTCACGCACACCGTGCTCCAAAAACATTCAATGGACGATGGCTTTCCCGAAAAGAGAAAGCCATCGCTATCCCCTGATTCTGTTATTTATTATCGTTGGTGGAACCCGCTTTGGCGTCGACGGCTTGCCCGGGTTGATGGAGTCGAACCAACAGCCAGTGGTCGGTCGCACCTCTTCTGTGGATCAGCACGGGGGCTTCGTCCTGCGATAAGTTACTCAATCCCGCTTCAATGATTGAGAGGTTATTTTCCCCGACGGTCCAGGCTGCCCGCTGCGTTTTGGGATCGACTGCCCCTTGGACAGGTTGAGTCTGCTCGGTCAATTCGTCAGTGTAATTGCCTCGCAGAATCCCCTGCTTGTTGATCGCTAGCTGCAGGATTGTTTGTGCGTGCTGTTGCTCGTTACGCACCATGGCGTAGACACCCAAGGGAAGCCAGTCATCCGTATCTGCGACTTGGGTTTGGGCACCCATTTGGGCGAGGTCTGCGGCTTGCTGGCTGAACTCGCCCGCCGTTCCCAAATTCTGGCCATCGGCTGACACGCTGCCTTCTTGGCACGTGACGTTGGTCCCGTAATTATACGGGACCGGAGTCTGGTCCGCGCCGCAGTAACTGGAGACATTAGCCCAAGTGCTCGGAGCCCAAGCGGCACCACCGACCAAACCATTCGGGGCCCACGCTCCCGGATGCGCACCGTACCACTGCTGATCGTACAGATGGGGGTTGTTGTAAGAGTTCCTGACAGCCGCCGCCCCTTCAGCGCCCGAGAACTGTGGTGAGTTCCGATTAGCGACAGCCGCTCCAGCCGCCGCCCCTTCAGCGCCCGAGATTTGCGGTGTTTTCCGATTGTTGTCGACCGCTCCCCTTAAATTCGTCGAGTTGTCGAGACCCGTGTTCGCATCACGCTCGCGTCTCGAATTGCGCTCTGCATCCGAAGCGTTGTTGTTCTTGCCAGAGTTGTGCGTTGATGGCGACCAGTTCCCACCATGCGTACTGTCGCCATGAGCGGAGTTATGGGATCGTGTACTTCCGACGGGTTTTGCTTTGCCACCAACACCATTACCACCAGTGGAGTTTTTGGATCGTGTATTCGAGTGCTGCTCAGCGTGTTTCGAGCCTGATTTGTTTGACTCTGGTTTGCCCTTCGGCGGGGCAGCCTGAAGCAGAGGTCCCACAAGCAAAAAAGTCAGTCCGATTGATGTCACGAGAAGTCGTCGGGGCATGATTCACCAGTATCGTTAGAGGGGAAAGATCTCTCGCCGCAGTGCTCGAAAGTGTGGCGTTCAGAAAATTTTAAGCTTCCGTAGTTAAGTTTACTTTAGCATTCCGGCAATCTGAACACAAATTTGAGCTCAGGCCCGCCACCGTTTGGAGTCCGCGTCCGCACGCGGTGGAAATTGTGCTGTTGCCCGTTTTTTTTGACGTGAGATTTTTTTTGCTTGTTGGACGTGCTATTGATCGGCGTCGTCGTTGGACGGTGAGTGGATTGATCGTGGGACGTTTTGCGAACATGAGGATAGTTGCGTTTTCGCGTCGCAGCGTCGGCCGCCAAGTGTCCGAGTGATATTTGTCTTCGCAGCAGGACTATTCCTCCGCGCTCCAACGACCGAATTACTCCCACGAATCCCGTTCCCACCAAGGACAGAAAAAAACGGTTTCAAAGTCTCTGGGGTGTGAGTTGTTTGGAGATCGGAACCGATCTCTAAACAACTCACGACGGCGTACAGTCATGGAGTACCGCGTTTGATTCTTTTCATTTGGATGATGACACGAGGCGGGGTCTCCGCCTCGTGTGTCTCGCGAATCGCATTCGTCACTTGGCTAAATCGCCCGCCACACCGTTGACCAGTTTGTTCGGGTCGATGTGTTTGACGAGGGCCGCGCGGATTTGATCTCGGGTCAGTTTGGAGACGGCGCCCTCCAACTGAACGCTAAACTCGAGTGTGCGCCCAGCGTAGAGGGCATTCGCCAGGAGTGAGGTAAGCTGCGTGTCATCGCCGCGTTTCTGCTGCTCGCCTTGCAACCAGCCTTGTTGTGATTCGGCAAGTTCTTGGTCTGTGATTCCGTCCGCGAGTAGTTTGACCAGTTCCTCGTGTGCCAGTGTCATGACTTTCTCGATGTTCTGCGGATTGGCGATGCCATACATGGAAAACGTGGCGCGCGGGTCGAGTGACGCAGCCCGAAAGCTGGAACCGACACCGTAGGATAGGCCCTCTTTCTCACGGATACGTCCCATCAGGCGTGAGGCGAATCCGCTGCCGCCAAATGTTTCGTTGGCGACGACCAACGCCGGATAATCGGGGTCCGCATCCGAGAGCGGCAGCACGAGGCCGGCGAAGTACATCGCGTTCGCCTTGTCGGGAGTCCGGACCTTGATCGTATCTCCCGTCATCGCTCCCTCCGCACTGCGACGAATCCGCTGGTAAGGCTGTTCCGTTTTCCAGTCACTCAATGTTGCCGCCAGAGCCTGTTTCGTGGCGAGTTCGTCGAAGTCGCCAATCACAACCAATTCCCCGGCCTGCGCCGAAAGGAACTGGTCGTAGACCCGCTTCACGTCGTCGATATGAAGATTTGCAATCAACATCAGCTCATCGGACATGCTTGGAAAATGGCGAACATCGCCGGGCGGATACGGATTCAGTCGCTGATTCACCAGACGCGGAGCAATCGCTTGCGGCTCAGTCGCCTGTTCCTCAAGGGCGCTGCTCTTCTGTTGTTGTAGGATGGCGAACTCGGTTGTCGGCAGCGACGGCTCGCGCAGGACCTGCCGCAGCAGGTCGATCACGTCATTCAAATTGGCGCGTTTCGTCTGGATCGTGAAGTCGACAGAGCCGGCCGATCCACTGGCCCTCCAACTGGCATTGAGTTCGTCCAGCCGATCCTGAATCTCGGCCGCATTGAGATGCTTGGTGCCACGTGTCATCAGTTCGGGCAGGAATTCGCATGCCGGACCAAGGCCGAAGAGGGTCTCGGCTTTGCCGTAACGCAGCCGCAGTGTGAGGACAACGTTTCCGCCGCGATTCTTTTTCGTCAGAAATGCTGTTTGAACTCCGGCAATGGTTGAGCGATGGACGCGCTTCTCAATGGCGGCGGGCGAGGCATCGAAAGCCTCGCCGATCGAGAATTCTGGGCGACCGCTATAGTCCTTGAACAACGTGGCGACTTCGGGCGGTGCTGCGATCGGAGTGCGTTGCGGTTCCGTGGTCGGAACATAAAGTCCAACCGTGCGGTTGCTCGTTTGCAGGAACTTCTGGGCAACGCGGTTTACGTCGGCGGTGGTCACTTGCTGCAGTCGGTCGCGATGCAGGAAAAACAAACGCCAGTCGCCGGCTCCTGCCCACTCGGACATCTCTGCGGTGAGCCTCGGTGTATTGGTCGATGCCTGATCCCACAGCTTGAGCAATGTCTTCTTGATGCGTGTCACTTCCACATCCGTCGCACCGTCTTTGACCAACGCTTCGATGGAGTCATTCATTCCTTCGAGGACGGCAGTCGGTTCATGGCCCGGAGCCACTTCAGCGGCAAAGGTCATCACGCTGGGATCGTGCCACGCATAGGCATTACCTTCGATCTTCGCCGCGCGGCGGCGTTCGACCAACGCCTTGTAAAGTCGTCCGCTCTTGTCACCCGACAGAATGCCTTCGAGCACAGCGACCGCAGCAAAGTCCGGATCGGTTGCGGCGGGGATGTGAAACATGACCGACGCAACGGGTACTTTTCCAACGCGCCGCAGAGTGACGTGACGCTCGCCGTCTTGAGCGGGTTCATCGGTGTACGTGCTTCGAATCGGTTCGGTTGGGCGTGGGAGTGGCGAAAAGTATTTCTGAACGAGTGCCAGTGCATGGGATTCCTCAAACCGACCGCCGATGAACAGGACCACGTTGTCGGGACGATAGTATCGTTTGTAAAAAATTCGGAGGTTTTCAACGGGGACTCGTTCGATGTCGGCTCGATTGCCAATTGTCGACTTACCGTAGTTGTGCCACTCGAAGGCCGTTGCCAGCATCCGCTGTTCGAGGATCATCTTGGCGTTGTTTTCGCCCATCTCGAACTCGTTGCGGACGACGGTCATCTCACTCGATAAGTCCTCGGCCTTGATCGGGCAGTTCACAAGTCGGTCGGCCTCGAGACCGATGGCGTATTCAAGATTGTCATCGCTAGCGGGCAGAGTCTCGTAGTAATTTGTCCGGTCGGTCCATGTCGAACCGTTATAATCCGCGCCGCGTTCTTGAAGGTCGCGGTCGGAGTGCGGATGCTTCTCCGTCGGCTTGAACAGCATGTGTTCCAGCAGGTGCGCCATCCCCGTTTCACCGTAACCCTCATGCTTCGAACCAACAAGCACGGTCATATTGACCGTCACTTTCGGCTGTGAAGGCTCGGGAAATAAGACGACCTTCAACCCGTTCGACAACTGATACTCGGTGAACCCTTCGACGCTGTTCACCTTTGTTGGGGCCGCCTGGTCGGCCGCCGAGCAGACGACATGACTCATCACAACAGCCAATCCGACGCCGTACAAACTTCGTATGCTCATTACAGAAAACTCCATTGAGACCAAATCTTCTCCCAATTCTTTTCGCTCGTGTCACGCAACGGAAGGTTATCGACCCAGAACGGACTGTGCGAGGGACGGACACCGGGACCGCATACGAATTGTCTCTCATGTCCTGCCTCGTTTTCAAGAGACAGAGATGATGAACATCCGCCGAGCCTGGCGAATTTCATTGCACGCGGTCGTTGGATTTCAAAAAAGCATTCGTGGTCAACCGATCCAATTGTCTGGAGAACAATGCGTTCCAAAGAGAAACACCGTCGTTATTGGACATTGCGAGAGGGGATGTCATCTGCGATCCGGAATTTGGCCGACCGATTCGTCCGAGTTAAAAAAGATGGATGGATCACGATTCTCCTTAGATTTCTTCGGCGGAAACGTACGGTCGACATGTTGGATGACAAGGGTTTCGTTCTATGAGGCACGATTTGAGGGGGAATGGCTAGCCGGCAGAAAAACTCGAGGACGTGAGCGACCAGAACCTCGAGAAGAGTTGCTTTAACAGCCAAAGGATCTTGCTCAATCGGGCTGCGCCGTCCACGCGGCAAACGCAAACGGAATTGTCGACTCCTTGGCAGCCGGCGTGGCGGGGGCGGGAGGGGTAAAATATTTGACAGAAATGTCAGAGCCTCCGACTCAGTCAGAAACGGACGGGGCTTGCCATGCAATTTTAAGTCGGCCGCTCAGCTCTGTGATAAAGATTGGCAACGAAGTATCCTCAAGTTGCTGTCTGTTCACCTGTCGACGGAGAGTGTGGTTGGCTTTCGACAGCGTCTTTAAAAAAGAACCGCTGCGCCACACAGAATTCAACAGGACGTCACCCCACTAGATCTCGAGGCCACGACAACGACGATCGAGAAAAAACATGAGATGGCATCGCCAAGATCAACATCCCGAACCGATTTCATGGGTGATTCTTATTGTCGCCGCGTTGATTTCGTTGATCGGTCCGTCCCTCCTCCAAGCCGATCTTATCAAGCTTTCCAACGGGGGTGAGCTTCGCGGGCGGATCATCAAAAATCCGATGAACAAGGGGGCCGCTGAAGAATGGATTCACCTGGAAACGTTGACGGGCGCACGAGTCGTCGTGCATCAGAGCGACACCCAGTTTGTGACCATCAGATCGCTGACCGTAGAAGAGTACGAGGGGCATGCGAAACGCGCTGTAATGACAGTGGAGTCTCAATGGCAGTTGGCGGAATGGTGCCGACAAAAGAGTCTTTCACAACAGCGGCAGGTCCATTTGATGGAAATCGTGGAAATCGATCCAACACACGCGAAGGCGCAGGCCGCACTTGGCCGGGTCTGGCACAATGCAGAGTGGATCGACCGGGATGAGCTAATGGCTTCCCGGGGGTATGTGAAATACAAGGGAAGGTATGTTACGACACAGGAACTCGATGTTTTTCAGCAGACCACTGACGAACTCGATCAAGAGCGCGCGTGGTATAAAAAGATCAAATTGTGGCACGGCTGGCTCGTTGGAGCTCAGGAAGAACGCCGAAAGACGGCCGTGAACGCGTTGAAGCAAGTCCGTGATACGCACGCCGCTCCGGCCTTGATTCGGTATCTTTGCGAGTCCAGCAACGCTGATGTGCGGTTGCTGGGTTCGACGGTTCTTTCAACAATGGCGGGGCACCGTGCCGTCAGCGGCTTGGTGAAATTGACACTGTTGGACGTCGATTCTGAAGTACGCTTCGTATCACTCAACGGAATTCAGCCGGAAAACTTCGAATCAGCGCAACCTGTGTTTATCAAGGAGCTGAAAAGTGCATCCAACACAGTTGTGGGCCGTGCCGCCGTGGCCTTGGTCCGAGTCGGAGATTCCAAGGCGATCGCGCCGTTGATCGACGCACTGATCACGACGCACCGCTATAAGGTTCGGTCTGATGAGCCCGTCGGCGAAACATACAGTTTTGGAACGGATGGAAGTTTTGCATCGGGATCGGATTCTAGGCTTCCCCCGGATGTCGAATTGGCGTTGCGAACCGGACAACTGCCTCAGGGAGTGATTGTGCTCCCGTCACCGACGACAGCGAATCTGCAGAAGAAAATGGTGCTGGTGAAAGTTCAGCACCGGAACCACGATGTGCTGACAGCGCTTCGAAAGATGACTCAGCAAGACTTCGGCTACGAGAAACGAACATGGCACCTCTGGTGGGCGGCGGAAAAGACAGTCGGAGGCTCAGACAAGCCGTTTCCCAAAAAATAGCTCAGACTTGCGAAGGGCGATGCTCTTGATCAAGCAACGTGCCAGGGTCAATCGCTGTGGAAGATCCTCGGCTCATCAGGAAATCCGGGGCAATGGTTTGCCCCGGCGTGAACACCGGTAGAGCGGAGCAACGGGGTGATTGAGCTTCCGCAGCGCGAAAATGCCCGCCGCCAACGTCACAGGGTTTCTGAAGTCACAAGCCCGGCACACGAATTTCACCGAGGGATTCGGTTCGGCAATCGTGGCTCGGTTACGGATTCGCAGTCGTTGTCGCAGACTCCAAACACTTTCTGGCCATGCCGTGGCACGATTAACAGGCGATCATCGCAGATCCGCTAGCCCATTGGATCGACTTCTCCGATTCAGCAGAGTGAGAGCCGTCATTCTTCTGGACTGCAAGAGACATATGACTGGCGGCGGGCGAAACCATTGATCGTCCGGCATCGGCACTCGGGCTGGATCCGATTGACATTGCGGAGACCGAGTTGATCAACCGTTCGCCGATGTTTCCACGAGGCGACTTGCACCTCTGGTGCAGATGCCAACACGAGATCGTCTTGAACGAAATGTGAGTCTTCAGCGATTGAGGAAAATAACCAGCACTCAGCGACACACTGCGGATTGGCAACGCTATTTCGAATGTGATGCAGACACCGACGCCACAGAAATCCTTAGGATTGTCCGGCCTAACAACAAACGTTTAACGGCCTCGCTGATCGCCGTTGAAACCCCGACCGATCTAGCCTGTGCGACGCGGAAGAAGATTTTCGCGAGACGGAGTCTTGCGAATGATCAATACGCCCTTGGAACTTAGCGGACAAATCTTCGAGTGGTTTACTGAAAGCACTTCAAACAGGGTGGATCGGCCCACACTGCAAATGGAATTTCTCTGCCTAGAGCCTCGGTAAAACGGCGAAGCGAACTTTCTTGATGCCGCTCCGTGCGGCCGAAAGCAACAACGGTTCGACCACCGAATAGGGGAGATTTCGATCAATTCGAATCCGCAATTCGGTCGAGTTGGCTCCGTGTTCCTCCGCCATCAACAGGAGTTGTTTTTCGATTTCGTCAATGGAGGCTTCATGTGCTCCGAGTCGCAGTCGCCTGTCCGTTGCAACGGTGACGACAACTCGACTGGTGGTGTCCTGTTGGTCACGCCCCTGAGTGGCTGTCGGTAACTCAACATTTTCGAGTTGCTCGTGGCGAATGAAGTGGCTGGCGACGAGAAAAAAAATGATGAGCAAAAAAACGACATCGATCAGGGGTGTGATATTGAACTGAAGTTCTCGATTCGCGTTTGCAGAAGGAAGACGCATGGTAGGACATCCGCAAGGCGGTTTGAAATTTTGAAAAACAAATGGATTGGTCGAGAAGGGGGAGATGACGATCGTTGTTTCCGTGCGGAGACGCCACTGCGTGGAAGAGTTCCTTTTCTTGCAGGAGAAATGTTATCGCTCTTCGCGAGGACGACTGGTCACGCCGCGTTTGAATTCGGCAAAAATCTGCTCGGCGGTCAGGGCTGTTTTTGCGACCAGCTCATCAATCCGATTTCGGAAGAATCCAAATGCGGAGATTGCTGGAATTGCGACGATCAGTCCAAAAAGTGTCGTGACGAGTGCTTTATAAATTCCGGGGGCCAGCTCGCTCACCTGTGGGTTGGCTTTGCGTTCGAATTCCATGAAGGCGAGGATCATTCCCCAAACGGTTCCCATCAGTCCAAGCATCGGCGCGACGGTACTAATAATAGAGAGATACTCGATCTTACGCATGAGTCGAGCGGACTGCTGAGCGGCGGCATCTTCTAACGCCTTTTCCACGGCTGAGTACCCAAAATCGACTTCCTTCAGGGCGGCCCCAAGTAAATGTCCCAACAGACTCGGGCTTGCACGGCATCGCGTTTCAGCAACCTTGAACTGTCCCTGCTGGATTAACTTTTGAATGTCCTCGGCCATTCCATCGGGGATCAACGTCCCACGACGAACGGTGATCAAGTGTTCAAAGACCAAGGCGAGCATCACAACGCTCAGTGCAACAATAATGTAACCGATGGCACCGCCATCGAGGAACAACTGGCGAAGATCGATGTCGGGAGGGGCTTGACGTGTGTTCGCCGCCGCGTCTTGCTCCAGAGCAAACGCCGCAAAAGACGTCGACCCCCATAAAAATGGGGTCAACACCGGGACGAGCCACGGCATCTGTGATTTCTTTTGTGTCGTCGGCACAGAGATCTCCTCTTGTTAAATTGCAGAATCGTCATTTTCAAATTTGCTCGGTGCCAAAAAAACGGGATTTTGTGCATGCATTCTGCATCAAGACAAACCCCGCCCCGATGTTCATTCGCGGGTGATTTTCGACGCAATCAGTGTTGATTTCTAGAGTCGCGAGGCGATTTTATCCAAAGCGGCAGAGGCTTATGGCGTTGCGTGGGCTGCTCGAATCTCCTTCCACGTCACCTCGGCCAATGATCCCCATCGCGTGTCTCCGTAACGAAAGACCATATCACTAAAGAGATTGATCGCTTGAGCGTGGTCACCGATCAATTCTAGCTGTTCCGCGGCTTGAAAGCATGCACGAGCGGCTAGTTGCCGATCGGTGTCATACACCAGCGGCAACCACAGTAAGGCGTTGGCGGACCGTTCCGGATTCATCTGCTTGCGATGGGCTTGCCCGAGCACGAAATACCCCCCCGCACGCAACTCTTGCGGTAACTCTTCAAGAGATGCTTCCCATCGGGTGAGATCGCCCGAAGTTGACGCTCCGGTCATCGTTCGACTTCGCCAGAGTTGCATCTGTGCCAGACGCTGAATACGCAGGTTGGAGTTTCGTGAAAGTTGTCTCAAAGTCGACTCGCTTTCATCCGCTGAATCCGGGGAACACAGCAAATGGCTAGCGCCCATCAGTTTAGACGCCGGAGAACTTTGGGACATCCATAATTTCGCCTCGTGGACGAGCTTGATATCGGGCACATCATCCGCCCATGCCAGGGGCGCAACGTTGTAGTGAAATGTCTCCTCATCCGATGCGACAATTTTTAAGAAGTCTGAAGCGGCTGTTAAATAGTCTCCCGTCCAAAGAGAACATTTGACAAGTGATGCGAGAATTTCCCGGTGAACCCAAGTTCGATCCTCCTCATTCAGAGCGAGATTGAGTTCCACCGTTGCATTCAGTATGCGTCCACGGGCCAGCATTTGCCGACCGAGATCGTGGTGCTGCGTGTAACTTGCGATGACCTCAACGACCTCAGACTTAGGGAAAATACGTATTTTTTTCCCCACCCGAGTCCGCATCGTCAACTCACGTCCGGTAAAGTTTTCGATCTCTCCTGTGATCGGCAGACGACTTCGCCCCTGTTGCTCGATCATGACCTGATCATCGGCAGACAGAGCGGGATTGAAAAATACGTAAAGCAATCCGGTCGCCAGAAATCGAAGCAAGCCGTCTCTGAGGCGATTCGTCATGCCGGGTCTCGTCAGATACCTTGAGCGATGCACGTTTCTCAGCCCCTCTGCGTCACGGCGTCCGAAATGTCGTGACGTCGTGATATCGATATGTCCCACCATTTCGCCGCGCTAAAACACGTAGAAAATTCAATGTGTACTCGACAAGTTCCGGTCCATTACCGAATTCAATGGTATGGATCCGAACTCTGCCGCTGTTCAATTTTTGAATCTTCTGCATTTGATTGGCTTGCATCTCATCCCCGGCATCAGTCAAAAAGAAAATAACATCGGGATGCAACTTGAGGGCCAGTTCAAGTGCTAGAAAATGGTCCGTACCGGAGCCAGGTTGGATCCCGGCGATTTTCTGGCGTGCGAAGGTTTTATTGATCTCGGTGGCATGGGTAAGCGTAGGCTTTGGTTCGTCATTGATCTTCAGAACGTGGGGTTGGTCGTCATAGAAAATGACCAGAAATTGCTGATGCTCATCTAAAGAATAGAGGCTGGAAAGCATCGCGTTTTTTGCAACCTGAATCGAATTCGAAGTCTGCATGCTTCCCGATGCGTCAATGGCGTAGATGATCTTCATGCCTTCATCGCGTGTTCCCATAAATGACACGCCACGAGGTCCACCAGCCGTGCCCGAAAATTTCGGGCGTGTGGTGCCGTTCGACTTGATGAGTTCGCGAAGTTGGGGGATTGCATCATCCTTGGGGCGATTGACTCCGGGACCGATCGCCGTTTGGATGTCCGCTGTTGGTAACAAGACTTCAGCGGGAGGGGTCTCGGGGAACAACGACAGTGGCACTGCTTGTTTTTCAGCACTGGCGAACTCTGAGGGAGACGCATTGAGCGAAACTTCGCCCTCGGACTGCGGTCGGTCTTTTTCATCCTTGATGCGAATTCCCACGGTCCGCAGGATTTCGTCGGAGAATCCCACGGGAGCCTGATCGCAACTCCGCAGGGCGGTTGCAAAAAAAATCAGAAAGGCCCCGTGAACAACGGCCGAAAGAAAACTCGGTATGACCAGCACTCTCGGTAGCCAGTCGGGAAGCGACGATTTTCCGTGCGACGATCCTCTTACCATTCTCGTTCTTGTCTCGGGTTGCCACGGTTCAACTTGCGGTGACAAGTGAACTCTATGCCTCCCGAGAAATTACGTCAATTCAAGTCGTTGACGACGAGGATGTTGGGCGTTGTTGTCAAAAGCGGACCGCGTGATTTTGAACGGTCTTAAAATCCAGAGGAGATCTCCGTCCGGCATCGGTCACATCGTCGATCTCGATTATTCGCCCAACAAACCCTTGGCGAGTTTCTTGAGTGCTTCACTTTCGATCTGTCTCACGCGTTCACGCGTGAGATTGAGTGATTCCCCAATCTCTTTGAGAGTTCGTGGCTCGGCATCGTCGAGACCAAATCGCATCCGCAGGATTGTCGCTTCGCGAGGGTCCATCTTATCAAGCATGCGGTAGGCATGCTTGAGATTGTCAGCGTCCAGCAACTCGTCCTCGGGCCCCTTGGCCCGTTGATCCGCAACCATGTCATTCATCGACCAACCGCCGTCCTCTTCGTCCGTCCGCGGCGTCATGTTGTAGACCTCGATCGCCGTTTTCACGAAGCTCAATTTCTTTTTGGGCAATCCAAGCTCTTTGGCGATTTCCTCCTGCGTCGGTGGTCGACCAAGTTCGTCATCAAGCTTGGCTGTTGCCCGACGCCATTTCGAGAGTAGTTCCACCATGTACGCGGGAATGCGAATTGTTTTACCCGTGTTGATGAGTGCTCGCTTGATGGACTGCTTGATCCAGTAGCTGGCATATGTACTGAACCGAGTATTCATATCCGGATCGAAGCCTTCGACCGCTCGAAGCAAACCCAAGTTTCCCTCTTCAATCAAGTCTTGAATGGGGAGACCCTTGTTTGTGTAGGCCCTAGCAATGTTGACGACGAGTCGCAAATTGGCTCGGACCATGCGGTCTCGCGCTTCATTGTCACCATTCGAAATCCGCCGAGAAAGCTCTTTTTCCTCGTTCGCCGAAAGAAGTGCCGTCTCATTGATTTCGTGGAGATACGTCTCCAAGGGAGTCTGAGCAGCCATTGACACGGGATGGAGGCGTGTAGTCTTGGTCATAGAATGTCTGCCGATCAGGAGTCTGACGTAACACGACGCCACCTCCTGTGGCAAAAACAGAGCAACAGAGCTCCTAGCTCAACTATCGGAACGAATCTCCTGAAATTAAAAAGAGACAGACCGAAAGTTGAAAAAGCTTGGGGAAAATCGGCAGCCATTGCAATAATAACGGCCCTTCGGAAAGTACCGAAGGGCCGAGGTCTTTATTCTCTAACTTGCGGAATTGCGGCTTGACTTCGTTAAATTCCGAAGTTTCGCTTCGTGTTTTTCATCGATCCAGCAACGTTTCCAACGAAAAATGTCAGGATTCCGGGTCGGCCGTTGGGTCTCCCATGCTGAACAACGGGCCGGATGCGCCTTCCATTCCACCTTTAAGCTCTGTTCGGGGCTTGGGCAAAGCCGATTCGGCCTTTGCTTCATCCGTTGCCTCTGGAATTTCAACCGCCGTCCGTCGGCTCAAACCAATCTTTCGATCACTGGCATCGATCCGCAAAATGCGGACATCGAGATCTTGACCAACTTTGACGAAGGTCTCTGGATTCTCGATCTTCTCGTCCGACAGTTCGGAAACGTGCAATAGGCCTTCGAGTTCCGGTTCGAGTTCGACGAAGACACCGAAGTTTGTAATCTTTGTCACTTTACCGACAACTTGTGATCCCGGTTTGTACTTTTCTGGAATCGTCGTTTCCCACGGATCGCCCGCAAGTTGTTTCAGTCCGAGCGCAATTCGTTTCCGCTCCTGATCAACAGAAATGACCTGGCAGGTGATTGGGTCGCCCTTCTTTAGTAGTTCGTTGGCATGGGAAATCTTCCGCGTCCATGACATGTCACTGACATGTAGCAATCCATCGACACCTTCTTCAAGTTCGATAAAAGCACCGTAATTGGTCAGATTGCGTACCGTTCCGCTCACGCTGGCACCCGGAGGATATTTGGCAGAAACTTCATCCCAAGGATTCGACTGCGCCTGTTTCATGCCCAGCGAAATTTCCTGTTTGTCTTTGTTGATTCCGAGGACGACAACATCGACTTCATCACCGGGATTGACCAATTCGGTCGGATGATTGACTCGTTTGGTCCAAGACATCTCACTGATGTGAACGAGTCCTTCGATACCGTCTTCCAATTTCACGAATGCTCCATAGGACATCACGTTGACAACTTCACCCCGAATTTTTGTGCCGACGGGGTATTTGGTATCGACATTGTCCCAAGGACTGGATTCCTTCTGCTTCAGGCCCAACGCGATTTTTTCCTTATCGCGATCAACGTGCAAAATCATCACTTCCACTTCCTGATCGATCTTGACCATTTCCGTCGGATGGCTGATGCGACCCCAACTCATATCGGTAATGTGGAGCAGTCCATCGATTCCACCCAAGTCAACAAAGGCACCGAAATCGGCGATATTTTTAACGATACCTCGTCGAAGTTGGCCTTCGGACAATTCCGACAGGAGAGCTTTCTTCATCTGCTCACGCTGGACTTCAATCAGACGGCGACGAGAGACCACGATATTTCGTCGCGCTTCATCAATCTTCAGAATCAAGCACTCGATCGTCTTGCCGCGATAAGAATCGATGTCCTGAGGTCGACGAATATCAACCTGACTGGCTGGCAGGAACACGTTCACACCAATATTGACCAAGAGCCCACCCTTGATCTTCTTGAGGACCTCACCTTTGACGATGTCACCCTCCTTGTGGGTGCTAATGATTTTTTCCCACTCGCGAATACGATCGGCCTTGCGTTTGGAAAGTAGGATCAAACCAAACTCGTCCTCGATCTCTTCCAAAAGAACCGAAATACGCTGGCCGGCAACAGGCGGTTCATCCGTATCGGACCACTCATCGAGGGGCACGATACCTTCACTCTTGTAGCCGATGTCGATCAGGACCTCATCGCCCTCAACCCGTACGATCGTTCCCTCGAGTACAGCATTGACGTCGTAGCCCGCGTCACGTGCGTTGTAATCAGCAATCAAAGCGTCTTCAGCGGCCTCAGCATCAGCAAGCGATAAGCCCAACGCCGCTTCGAGTTCTGCATCACTTACGTCAAATTGCAACAACAGATTACGGTCAACCATACTGAAAAAATCCCATCGTGGTAAAGCAGCAGAATCACAGTCCTCGTTTGCTTGGGGCGAGTTCTGTTTGAGATAGTGCCGCCGAACGGAGTCGAATCATTCGACATAACCGTTCTTGGAAAAAGGGTGCGTTCCGTCAACACCGAAGAGGTACATTCCGCTTGCACGTGCGTTGACGATGTCGACGAGTGTAGCTAAGCCTCGGAATTGCGACTAGCAAGGCCGTGCGGATTTTCAGGCGTATCGAGAGCCAGCGACTGAACAAAATCGATGAACTGCTGGCCGCGATCAACAAAATTGCGGAACCATCCATAGCTGGCACATCCCGGCGAAAGCAAAATCACGTCTCCTCGCTCCGAAGCTGCGACGGCCCAGCGACAGGCGTCGCGAAATGAAGTGAAATCACTGGAAACATGGCAATGATTGTCGGGAATGTCGATCATCAATTCCCGCAAATACCCCGACGTCTGACCGATCAAAGCCACCGCCTTGGCCCGATGTGCAATCACCGTTGCCAGATGAGAAAGATCGACCTTTTTGTCGTAGCCGCCGGCCATTAGAACGATCGGAGCACTGAACGCTTCGAGGGCAACGCCTGTTGACTCGGGGGTCGTCGCGAGGGAGTCATTGTAAAATTTGCGGCCTTGGATCTCGGCGACAAATTGCAATCGATGCGGCAGCGGATTGTAGTTTTCGATCCCCCCCCGAAGGTCTTCAAGTGTTACTCCGAGGCGAATGGCCGCGCAAATCGCTGCGAGTGCGTTGGAAAAATTGTGACGTCCGGGCAACTTTAACCAGTCCGATAAGGGCAACAACTCGTTTTGCTTGTCAATCCTCAATCGGGCATTTCCATTGTCTCCAAAAACACCAGTATGACCCCGGTCATGAATGCCAAATTCGAGCTGCTCCCCATTGACAGACGATGTTAAAACGTTTGGATCATCACTATTCAAAATGGCGACCTGTGTTGCTGTTTGCCAACGAAAGATGGTCTGCTTCGAATCGCGATAATGTCGCAGGTTCCCATGCCAGTCGAGATGATTCGGACTGAAGTTTGTCATGAGTGCCACTTCGGGACTCACCTGAAGTCGAGCCAGATCCGCAAGCTGAAAACTGCTTAATTCGAGCACAACAAGATCGGATTTACCAATCCTATCAACAAACGGCAGAAGGCTGATTCCGATGTTTCCCCCGAGCCAACAACGACGATTCGTCTGACTCAAGATGGAGTGAGTGAGTGCGGTCGTCGTGGATTTTCCATTACTACCAGTCACGGCCACAATCGGAGCCAAGTTCCATTGCCAAAAGAGGTTCATTTCGCTCGTCAAGGGAATGCCAGCCGATCGAGCGACTTCGAGACAAGGGTGATCACGTTGAATTGCCGGGTTGACAACCACAAGATCCGCCTGACGGAAATCTTCGACGTCGTGTCCCCCCAGTTTCAGCTGAACATCTGCAAGCGTTGAGATCTCCTGGAGTGATTCCGACAACGTTTCAGCGTTGCGTTCGTCGGTAATCGTTAATCGAGCGCCTCGGGATGCCAAAAACTGCACTGCTCCCAGTCCGCCACCCAATGAGCCCAGTCCCATGATTAGGATCCGTTGATCTTGGTAATCGCGTTGCACATGGTCTGGAATCATGATCGCTTCATGGGGGGGGCGGGAGGGGGGGGCACCTCGAAGAATTTGTCCGTATCGAACCGAGGGTCACGATTTGCAGCCATCCCGCACGTCGGGCCACGATGACACCGTCAAAGATAACGACATCGGTCGGCGTCTCTGACCTGCAAACCAGCCATCCCTATCCCAAAGGAGTGAGGCAAGACCGACGTTCCTTGCGGCGTCTGACACCACAAGAAATCTGTTGCTCAACCGCAGCCAAGACAAATCTTTTTGAAATCAGAAACCGCTCGAACCAGTCAACGTCTGAAAGATTCGCCGTCGATGTGACGCCATGGCACCCTTTGAAAAAATGAGTCTTCGAGTCCGCCACATTCCAGTCATGGATCAAAAAACGGACTAGTCCGTCAAAGGCTTCACGGTCTTTTTTTTGGGATTTTTCTTTTTCAGCTTAGCGATCATTTCTGCGCTGTCCTCGCTTTTACTTTCTAAGAGCGCTTCCAACAGGGCCGATTTCTGCTTTTCACGACTATCCGCTAACTCTTTAACCCACTTCAACTCATCTCGCTCCCGTTTTAATCGCTCTTCGAGTTTGGCTTCTTCATTTCCGACTTTGGCCGAATCGAATTCACGGATTGCCCCAGAAGAGTTCATTACAATCGCATTGGACAACAATCCAATTGCCACATCACGGCGGCCCTTCTGTAGCTGGAGTGCCAAATCGGAATGGTATTCGGGCAGGACACTATAGTCGCCAGTCGCATCCAGTAAAAAGTCGCCTGTGGAGAAGGCGACATCCTCTTCGACATAGGTGACCTTCGCCGCATCAATTTTCACGGACTTTTTGATTTCAGAAATGGACTGGCCAGCGTACACGATTCGGAGGTTTTCGTGAATCATCGTTCCGAGTTTTGAGTCACGTTCGAAGAATGAAAAAACCGCGACAGGTTTGTTGGAACGAGCTTTGTCATCGCGAAACGGGTCACGTTCAACCGATTTGAGAAAATAATCAACTCTGTTCGGAACCACAGCAGGCATGGAGACGTTACTCCACTCGGATTCCCGTTCCGGGCCCTGCACCAACGCGGGATCCACAACATCCTCTGATGGACGTTCAAAGTTCGGGTTGAGGACTTTTAATTTTACGCGATAGCGATAGGCAAACCCGGGTTGAACATCGAAATCAAAGTAGCGAAAAAGTAAAAGACGACCGTTTGCAGTCAAACGCATCCTAATCGTCTCCGCATCCATTTTCAGTTTGCCGTCCGAATTCATGGCCGTGTTGAAGTTATTGCCCGGTTGAGCAATCATCTGCCGACCGATTTCTCGTGGGTCTTCTTGAGCACTCGACAAACCTCGACGTTGGATTTTCGGAACAACTTGAGTCTTTATTTTTCCGTATTCTTCCATCAACTTTTGCTGCAATTCGAGCTCCCGTTCCATCTCTTCTTTCGGCAACTCAAATTCACGGATACTCGGATGTGTTGCGTGCTTTCCCCAAAATTCCAGCACCCTGCTGGGGAGTGACATGGTAATCACCGAGTCGGTGACCCCCGTCTGAACGGGATCCGGCTCAAAGTTAGCTGCCTCTTTCAGCACTTCCAAGGCGGATTCACAGTTCACGGTCTCCCACGTTTCGCTCCAAGGATTCGGACCAGTCACCGCGACCTGCCGTTCGAGGACAAAGTCGAGCACGTCGAAGACGGCATCGGCTTGTGAGCTCTTCGAAAAATTCAGGGCTTTCTTGTACTTTTCAATTTGTTGTTTCAACGGAAAGACGCCGCGTATAGCGACGTAGGCCACGCTCCTTGCAGAGATGTTGATGTTGCTTCCCAAGTCGTTCTCATCCTCGTCCTCGTCAAGAAGTACGTTACCGCGAGGTGGCTTGGGAGCCTTGGAATTACCCCCCGCAGGCTTCGCCGTATTAATTTTTCCGCGTTGTGGCTTGAACTGGTTTTCATCGCCAGCCTCACTCACCTTGTTACTTGAGTCAGAACTCTGTTTGGCGGCAGCGTCATCGGGATCCTCATCGAGTATCCCAAGAATCGCGAACCCCGCATCGGCAATCAGAGATTCAACAGGAAGGAATTCCGGCTCCCGAGCAAGCTCCCGCTTGCGAATCAGGGGTTGATAAATGGGTATTGAGAGTTGGAATTTTGATTCATCCATTCTGGAAAATAATTGTTCGGCTCGATTCCGAAAATCGATGACCTCAAACGCATCCATATTCTGTTTTGGCCAAGGGTTCTTGTCGACGGAATTGATGCGTTTCCGAGCAGAGTCCACCATTTCTTTCAAGTCATCAGGACTTCCTGGATACGGAGACCAGATGGTCATTGAGAGCGACAGCATGACGAACAAGACGATTAGACTCAGGAGCAGTTTTTCAAAATGATCGAAAAAAATGGCCTTGAAATCGATATTCTTAAGCATTTTCATGATTCATTCCTGTGACGTAACCACTGTCGATATCGCCCAAAAACTCTGCTCAGCGGGCATGACCACCAAGAGTGCATGGATGCAGAACACCGAACCAGAGGTTCTGCATCTGCGGATAAAAAATTCGTATCTCTCTACGACTGGTGAGACGGAACCCTAATTGCCGCCGGACGTTGAATCACGGTCCGGGGATTCAACATCCGATCCGGCAGAAGACGGCACTTCGGCTTCCGTTTCAGTACTTGGGGCCCGTTCTTCCGTGGGCATCAAGTCCATTTCAGAGGGACTCTCATCCGCTACAGCCGAATTCATATCAGGCGTTTTGGCGACTTGCAGTTCAGCAGCAACATCAGGTGGAAGATCCTTGAGATTGACTTCCTTGTACAGCGTGACAATTCCACAAATTGCAACGAAGGCCATGTTTGGATCTTTTAATAGCAGTCTCAGCCCCTCGCGATTCCCGAGCAACGACGCGGACAGGTTTTGTTGTTTCAAAGATTCCTGTAAGGAGTCGAGATTTGCAGTTCCGAGGTTTCCACTTCTCGCGATGAGCCCGCCGAGTGGATTTCCGCCTAGGCCGTCGTCAACCTGACTCAACGCCACCCTGTTCTCGCTCTCATCAGAATCGTCATAGGAAGTGTTATCCTGACCGCCTGCCCCATAACTTTGGGAAGTTTGAACGGAATCCTTATTCAATCGACTCATCTGAATTCTGCAAATTTCGACTGGCCAAACGGAGTTTTCACTGGAGGTGAGTTCAACAATCAATGCGGGGATTTCGCGGTGATCCATCGTTAAAGTCATGTAAAATCCTCGAGTCATAAACGGGAGGTCTGCGGAGTCGTCAATGTAGCGCCGAAGGGGTTGTGGACCCGCCATTAAATCCGCTTGTTCCAACTCCTTCTCTGTTTTTATTTTTTGACCAACTTGATTGCCAATTGCCAGCGCGGGTGCGGCGTCGCTTCCAAACTCGGAGCTCAAATCAAACCGAACGGAATCGGGTTCGAGATTTTGAGAGGTTCCCTGGCCGGAATCGTTGGAATCGTCAGATGCATAACTCAACTCGCCGGGGGGGTTGTACTTAATGGGTGTCCTCTTGTCTGTGGGTTGACCACCTCGCAACAAGATCTCGCGTAGGACATGCACGTTGGCACTCAAGCGAGTCGCATTTTGACCACCGTTGATATTCGAAATGGACTGAAGCAGACCTTCCATGATCCACAGATCTTCCTGTGCGTCCCACATTGCCGCAGATGTCGGTGGAATTGATCGCTTAAAGACATGCGAGGGCAATTGTTTTTCTGAAACCTCCACCACCCCAGTCCCATCAATCCGGACTGGGTTAACAACTTCCCAGACGCGACGCCGATCTTCAAAGTAATCGATCCGATAGGCTTCTCTGGCAGAGATGTGAATCTCCCCGCGGTATCCGTTTTTCCATGCCGCCTCCGCGACGGCCGCCGGCCAAATCATCCGCTGCCGCTGCCGCATCCACAAACCGTAGGTTGCAGATTTGACCGCAATATCTTGCTTTTTATTGAGGGTGTCCAAATTCGCGATCCATTCGCTGTTGGGAAACTCACCGGAAGCAGACGGAATTTTTTTCTGTGCGGCGTCGATCTGAATTCGACGTGCTGCAATTGTGGCGGCCAGACTGCTCGTGGCCATCCACCATCCGCCAATTGTCATCAGAATTCCGATGCCCAACAAAATCCAAAATTTCTGTTTCAAGACGGGTGCGATGCGATCCATGATGAAAGGCCTTTCGTTAACGCCAGCATCAATCACGATTCAAAAGCCGATGTGAAGAATGAGGCTGTTGTGATCAACCGATAAAACGTCGACGACTGTGATCATTCGATATTCTTTAGGACTTAGGCGCCCCTGTTGGCGAAGGCCCACCGGGGGCTTGAGCATTCGGGACCGACTTTGGAGTTGGTACGGCCGATGGATTATTCGATTTGGAAGGTTCGACACTGGGCGTCTTACGATCCTTGACCGGTGTTGGCTTCCAGACGAATTCCAAATCGAAAGCCGTCTGCCGCACACGAACGACAGTTCCTGCGGCACCCTCTTTTTCTCCATCAATCAACAATTTCGTGGATTGATTGGCCGGCTGGTTAGCGGGATCCTCTAGAGTGGATCCGTCAGAGCGTTTTACGCGAAGACCACGCCTAGTCCGCAGGTTTGTGGCATCGCCCGCCGGCCCTAAATCCAAAGATATGTTTTTTTTCCCATGCGGAAAATAAACCATGTCTTTTGGAGTTGTTGACGTGACAAGTGCCGCGTGGGAAATTCCAATTAATCGCACAGGCGTGTCGTTCGGGCTTGCTTCTTGGGGAGTCTTTTTTTGTCCCGCATTCACGAACCAACTTTGGAGGTTGGCGAGAAGAGTTGATTTGACATAACTGGAGCCCCACCCTTCTAAACTTGTCTTGTCGTCATGGTAGTGAACACCGGAAATCTTAAAAATATATCCCTTGCCGGCCGGACCTGTTTTAGTATCCTCTTCGGTCATGTAACTCTTCGCTTGTTTGGAACAATACTTGAACCAACTCGCCAAATCATCACACTTTTCGCAGGTGATTTTGTTGACGGAGATGCGATTCAACTTGGAGATGTCCGTCTCATCCATCTGGACCCCGATGTCACGGGGCAAGCATTCATCAATGGCCTTATAGATTTCCATCCAATATTCACGCGAATTTATCGAGCTGACAAGCTTATTTCCGGCGGCCTTCAATGATCCGTTTTTTGACGTTTCGCCGGTATATTTGCTCTTAAAAGCATTGGCCTCGGATTCTATTTTTGAAGCATCGTCTTCGGCCGCCTTAAACCGTGCTTCACTGACGGAGTTCCAGACAGAGCCATAACCCGCGGCCGAGGTTGCCAGGCCGGCCAATAATGCGGCGGCAGTCGCTGCCGCCCAAGGCTTCTTACGGCGAATTTTCCGTTCACTGACGATCTCGGGTGGAAGTAGCGTGGTATGAATTTCCGTCAATTGAAGCGCTTGGATGGCCAAACCATAAGGTACGCAGAAAGTCAACAGGTTGTCTTGGAACAAAGGCGCATTGAGCACCTGATCGCCAACCAAGCCGTTGAAAGCGTCAATGCGTTCCACCTCGTACTGCAAATTTTGCTGCAAAAACTTTTGAAGTCCCGCCAGTCGAAAACCATTGCCAACACCGACGACCCGACCGATTTTCGCGGAGCGATTAACACTCGAGAAGAATCCGATGGATCGTTGAATCTCTGCCAGATAGTCGTTAAACACCGGGCGTAACGCTTGAAACACGGCTCGCGGATCGGGGGCTTTCGTGGCGTTACACTTCAGGTGCTCTGCCTTGACAAACGTCAGTTTCATTTCCTTGGTCAAGGCCCGAGTAAAATGATTCCCTCCGACGGGCATGTTACGGATCCACATTTTTTTGC
Organism: Schlesneria paludicola DSM 18645; assembly: GCA_945876035.1. Lineage (GTDB taxonomy): Bacteria > Planctomycetota > Planctomycetia > Planctomycetales > Planctomycetaceae > Schlesneria > Schlesneria paludicola_C. The sequence goes on from CAMCMU010000025.1 coordinate 39,234, forward strand.
TGTTGGTAACGATGAGTGTCGTGTTGTCGCAGCCCATATCGACGATGACCGAATAGTCCTCCGGGTTCACGCGTTGTTGCCCGAGGCGAACACCGATTCGGTCATAACAGAAAAAGTTGTAAAGCGCGAGTGGAGCGATCTGTATCAACTCGACTTCGATCTTCTTGTTCAGGAATGGCTGCAGGTGATGCTGGACTTGCTCGCGTTTCATGGCGAACAAACCGACTTCCGCGTCCAACAGAAAACCACCCTCCTCTGTGCGGACACCCAGTGGCTGATAATCCCAAATCACTTCTTCGAGCGCAAACGGAATTTGTTGTCGGGCTTCGTACTTCACGATCTCTTTAATTCGCTTCGACTCGATCGGCGGCAACTGAATGAATTTCGCCAGGGCGGTTTGGCCTGGCAGACTGATGGCGACCAAGTCTCCCGCAACTTGATTCCGTGCAAGAAACGTATCGAGGGCCTGTTTTATCAGTTCGTCGGGAACGGCGTCCGGTTGGCTCAGCAACTTTGCATGCGGGATATAGTCGAAGGCAACGGCCAAGACTTGTTGAGCGGCCTCGGCGAACTGTAGTTTGATGGCCTTCAATCCTGCTTGTCCGATTTCAATGCCCCAAGCCGATGTTGCGTTTGCCATGTTGGTAAGTCCATCAAAATTTTGACGATCTTGATCGTTCTTCGCACGCATCGAAAAAACGGATCAAATGGTCGAGGCCTGTCGATATCTGAACGCCATCGCTCGGCGGAACTCAAGGGGATGATCTTAACGGAAATGAATCAACGAATGTTGGTGCGAGAAAGCCAATTTCTCAATTTCTGGTTGAGTCCTTTCAGTCAGAATCTTTTCAGCTTCGAGTGCTATACTCATGGCTCGACACAAAGTCAACTGGGGAATCTAGATCCGGCCCATTATGCGGAAAATTGAATGCCCTCCAGTGAGGGTCAGTCGGCGTTGCAACACGGAGTTCGGAAGTGGTCTCGATAAAGCTTTTTGGAGCAGGATTGATTAACTGGCGAACGTTTCGTCAATTTTTGAGAGCTTGCCGTGTTGGATTGGAGACGTTAACAATTGAGACGATCAAACATTTGGTCGAGTTCCCGTTTTTTTCCGTGGGTGTTCGGGTTGCATGTCACTCGAATTGAATTTCAGTAGAATTGCTCGGCCGTTGCCATTGCTTCCAGCGTTGTCACCGCCCGCGGTTGTCACTGCGATTCAGTTTTCGAGTCAGCGGTCGCCGAATTTGGATTTCACGAAAATCGAGCCGCTAGGTCTCGATTACAATAAGGGACACTTGATTCCACCCGAATTGACACACATCGTGCTGAACGAAATTGTAGGACTATGAGCCTTCGAGACATCGTTGTTTTGATACCCAGCCACAGTCTGGAGGACTTTCCCACCGAGCAACCGGAAAAGGAAGCCGCCAGTCTGTTGAACTCATTTGCTGTCGCTTGGCATCCGGAATTGTTGGCACAGACAGAGAAACTACCCCGTTGGCAGAGAGCCGATGAAACGGCTTCGTTTCATTCCGGTCAGTTATTTTTTGTTCCAACTGCGTGCGATGGCTGGTTGTCACATCACTGGCTTGATGATGCGCGCGCCGCTGGTGCAACAGTGATTTCTGGTGTGCATGACCGAGAGGAAATGATCAGCGCCGCACTGGGGGTGTTTTCCGAACGAGTGGAAGTTGCACCCGACCTGATTTCAGATTTCTTCTCCCTCGGTTTCTGCTGGTTACAGGTGGAATTGCTAACCCGGCGGATGAGAAATTACGGCAATAGTGATGAAACGCGTCTTCAGGTGATGGCGATTGCGGCAGCCAAGGCAAGCTTGGACCACGATCGAGAAACGGCCGAGACACATCTACGGGCATGCTTTGAACTCCTGCAAGAATCGCGCGAAAAATTTTATCCTGTCGAATGCTATCTGATCGACTTATGTCTGTTGTCCGCTGCTATTCCTGCTGAGACTTTGGCAAATGAGGCTCGGCGTGAAACACCGTGGTCACTTCTGGCGACAGCGTCTGATTTGGATCATCTCTGCAAGCAATCCGAGGCCGCAGCCAAAATAATGTCAACGACCTGCCGAGCAGGTGGCATCAGCATTGTTGGAGGAGAGGACCGAGAGACCCCGCTGAACGGACTGCCACTAGAATCCGCGATTTATCATTTCACTCGGGGGCTTGACCGAATTCAGGAGTTGTTCGGTCAGCGACCGGTTGTCTGGGGCCGACGAAAGTACGCTCTCACCAGCCAACTGCCTCAGTTGCTCACTTTGCTCGGTTATCATGCGGCTTTGCACGTCGTCATTGACGATGGCATTTATCCGGATGCGGAGCATTCCAAGTTTCGGTGGCGTGGCTCTGACGAGACCGTCATCAATTCGATGAGCCGGATTCCGCTCGCTGCCGACAGTGCCTCCACCTATCTTCGTTTTCCGGTTCGCATGGCTGAGTCCATGGATCACGATCAGGTCGCAGGATTGATGTTTGCTCGCTGGCCAGACGCCGTCGGTCTTTTTTTTGAAGATTTACGCCGGAGTTCAAAATATGCGCCGGTACTAGGCCGATTTGTCACCCTTGACCAATTTTTTGAGAAGTCTGAATTACCCGGGCAGCTCATCACTCATCAAGCGCACGAGTATTTTTCGCCGTATTTGATTCAGAGTGTCGCTCGGCGGGAATCGAATCCGCTCTCTAGGTTCTCCGATCACGTCTTGCGTCGGCGTCGTTTTGATGCGGCCGACTGGTGTCGCGGTCTGGCACGGGCTTTTCGCCAAGTTGCGATCAACACACCGAACGCCGATCAGGTCGAGAAAAATCTCGAATCCGCCGCACCGGATGCCGATGTGGCCGCAACGTCCATTGCCGAGCAGGCCATGCTCAGCGTGGAGGACATTTGGCCCGGTGAACTTGCGCACGTTATCGTTCGGGGAGGTGTCTTCCAACGGGGGTTCATGGTGTTCAACTCCCTGTCATTTACGCGTCGGGTCTGTCTGAATCTTCCGAGTTTAAAGTCTTCTCCCGGCGTCATTGGGCCCATCAAAGCGGTGCAGTTCAACGGACAGGAGCCGCACAATTCTGTCGTGATTGTCGATTTGCCGGGGGCTGGATTTGTTTGGATCCCGGAAGACGAGGGGGCTGCTTTGCAACCGCCCCAGAAGCATTCGATGGTCGAGGGGGGGGTGCTTCAAAACGAGTGGTTTGAGGTTTCCATCAATGAACAAACCGGCGGAATTCGCCATGTGCGATTACAGGACCAACGTACAAAAAGGCTGAGTCAGCAGATCTCCTTTCGTTTTCCTCACAAACGAACGATTGCCAATCACGTCGAATCGCTGGAAACGGAATATGCGGAGATGCGCTGTCGAAGCATCGAAGTGCTCTCCAGTGGACCTCTTCGAGCGGAGATTTCGACAACGGGTGAAATCGTCGATCAGACCAATGGTGAACGTCTGGCGACGTTTCGACAGACGACGCGTATCTGGCGTACACGGCCGATTATTGAAATCGATATTGAGCTTTCTGATGTCCAGCCGCCGGATGGCGATCCTTGGAATAATTATTTCGCCGTTCGTTTTGCATGGAATGACGCAACGTCGGCGGTCTCTCGCAGCATCTTTCATTCAGCACAAGGGTTTGGTGGAGAACGATTCGAAACATCGGACTATGTCGAAGTGGCATCTGATTCTGAACGACTGACGATCGTTCCGCATGGCCTGCCATTCCATCGTCGGACCGGGACGCGTATGCTCGATTCGTTGCTCATCGTGGAGGGTGAGCAAACGCGGTCGTTTCGATTTACGCTGGCGATCGACAAGACGTTTCCACTCGAAACGGCGTGGAACGCCACGACTCCCGTTAACATTGTCTCGACGGAAAACAGGCCTCCCGGCAACGCAACCACCGGCTGGTTTTTTCATTTGGATGCACGCAACGTGCAACTGACACGCATCCTCGGACTGATCGACCCGCCTCCCATGACGTCAGAGTCATCGGAGCGGGAGGACACGCCGGTCATGCCATCAAGTCAAGGTTTTGCCGTTCGACTGCTCGAGACAGAAGGGCGATCAAGTCGAATTCGGTTTCGCACATTTCGTCAACCGCTGATGGCTCGTAAACGCGACCTCGTTGGCAAGACACTGGAAATTCTCGTTCTCGAAGGCGATTCCGTTCTGTTGGAGATGCGGGCCAATGAAATTGCCGTGATCGAACTGCGTTACTAGGTGAGCCACTCGGTGACGAACTGGAAACGTGTTAAAAACCGGGCAGGCTAGTGCTTTGCGTAACTGTCGAAGACGCGAACCTTTTCCCACGTTGGTTTGTTCTCGGCGATGAATTGCAGGTGGCGTGGATCGACTTGGTAGCTGTCATGTGCCAACTTGTTCTTAAAAACAACATGCAAAGCGACATGAAAGTCACGTATATTCACCGGACGATCCAATTCTTCAACGAGTGGCCCAGCCGCAAAAAACACCTCATCACAATGACTCTTTAAGTACTTGTAACAGGCATCGATCAATTTTTTTGTGTTCTCATGAGTGCCGTCTTTGAGCGTAAAGTAGACATCGTGAACGAGCATCGGTTGTTGAGCGTCTTCGGCCATTGAAAAAAATTTCCGCGAATGAATTGACTGCGACTTTTGTGGCACTGGCAAAACCGTTGACTGCCAAGTTCAAAACCCGTCAGTATCATGCCTTAAGTGAAGCGAGTTTTCTAGTATCGTGACGCACGTCGCGGATCTCTGCTTGATTGAGAGGATGCGTTTTGCGGTTGCCAGAGTCGAGTGTCCCCGACAACGGTTTTCAGACGCGGCTCCTGCGGTCGGCAGCAACCGTGTGACAGGCCAACTCGACGACTTCGAATCCCTGAAGTCGGTGAATACAGGTCACCCCCTTCCGGAGTTTTTCAACAGTCCGATTAGCCGTCGGTGATTTGCGGCGGATGATTGCGAGCGATGGATGGTCTCTTGGCGAGTCGAAGCAGGTTTCTCATGTTAATTCCGATGAACTCACTTCACGGGTTGTTACAGCAGAAACGGTGATCCGCACGCGGTGTCAGGGGGCATCTCTTCGCGGCGGTTCCGAACGCTTCAATTCGGCAAACACGGACAAATCCGATGGACACGCTGTCGGCTGGCGGTCGCCACACGGAAGGTCTTAATATTTCTGATCAACGCGGAACGGCCTGCCACGACAGGTCGCTCGCTTTACGAGCGGTGTCAGATTATCTGGCGAGCACCGGCGAACCCTACGCCGTGATCAATTGGGCTTGATAGAGTCGCACTCCGCTGCTCCGATTCGAGACTCCGCCGAGCCAACCGTCGTTCTAAGAGTATCACCGAGTCCTGTGATCGAAATCTCAACCAATCATCCGTAAGAGATTCGTTTGCGAGATCTCCTTCGCGGTTGAATGAAAGTGCTGAAACGACATTTTTATGTCTGTGTCTGTTGCTTCCGTCCGGCACGGGACTGTTTTGTCGGTGGCGTTTGGATCCAGGTTGTTTGTCAATACTAAACCAAACGCCTAATTTTTGTGCGACGCCGATGATTTCGGTCAGGGGCTTTGTGAAAGGGTCCGTGTTGTTTTTTGGTTGCCTGAAGTGGGGCGTGACGGTGCTCCCCCTAGTCCGGGCTTCCCTTGTGTCCGATGGAATCGGTCACAAGGGAAGCTCGGACTAGGGGGGATAGAAAATGAGAAACCACAAAAAAAACAGACCGTGCAATTATTTCGGACGGTGTCCCTGCGGAAAGCGTGTGGAAACCACACCACAAAACGAAAAATCGCCCAGACAATTGAACGGAGTTTCATATCGCCATTGACGATGGAGCAGGGAAACTCCGCCTAGCGACACGAAAAACATTGGATTCCGGTCCCGCTTGTCGTTGCAAAACGACAGTAAAACTGCAATCCTGTGCGTTCGATGTTTTCCGTCAAGGGATGTCAGACGGACCGGTCGCCTTCGGATGTGGCGTGTAAAATTAAAGTCGAACGAAGTCACCGGGAGTTGTTGAACTCGGTTCACCTCCAATTCGGTGAAGTCGTAACTGTTAGGGAAATTCGGGAGTAATCATGCGTTTGAAAACAGGTGACACTGTTCAGGTTATTGCTGGTGATGATAAGGGAACACGTGGAAAGATTGTACGTGTCCTTCGAGAGACCAACAAAATTGTGGTGGAAGGGGTGAATCGAGTCTACAAGCACGTAAAACGTGGTCATCCCAAAGCTCCTCAAGGAGGTCGTTTGTCGATCGAGATGCCAATACATCTCTCCAATGTGATGTTGATCGATCCGCAATCTGACAAGCCTACTCGAACTCGAATTCAACTTCCGACCGTTAATGGCGAAGCAAAGTTGTTGATCGCCAAGCAGTCTGGTGCGGAACTCCGAAAGATCGGAAAGTCCTGATTCGGACTGGAGTGGTTCAACGGAAATGCCGGCGAACGTTGACGATTCATGCTCCACTCGTGACGCAGTCCGTTGCGGGCGGGCTGTTTTAGGGTGAGTCGATTCATCTGTCGGACTCGGGGCAACGCCGTTCGGCACGTGTGTTGTGATCTGGGCCTTTTTTTCGAGAAATTGGCCTGCTCTATGCGCCGTGAACTCGATGGCGTTCTATCAACCTCAGCACGCAGGAAATGTCGTGCTGGGAATGGTCGAATGTCATCGCGGCACACGCTGCCATCGGTTGATCATTGGTTAACCATTGCGGTCGTTACGAGGTCGACTTGCGGAGAAGGCGATCGTCGGACGGGTGTGCTGCGACCATCTGTTATCAGACATCACCTGATACCGTCACGAGCGTTGTGCAACCGATCTTGCGGCTTCGTAACCAACGACGCTCGATCGGCTTAGAATTTCGCGACGTTGCTCGCGAAAGATTGTCATCAGGAGTGTCAGACAAGTTGAAATAGCGTGCGGAATCAATCCGGAAAGCCATGCTGTCACGATCACGGGGATTGGCACCCGTTGGAACGCATGGGGAACCTACCGATTCGGATCATGGCAGACTCTACCAACAAAATATGGCGACGGATCCCTCATCAAAGGATCCGTCGCCATGATCATTTTTCGATCGAATCTTACTCGTCTTGACCCTTGACGAACTTCACTCTGATCGGCAGTCGCCGGATCAATAATTCACTCCCGATCGCGTGAACGATTGGTCAAATCCAAAGGAGAGCGGAGATTTTTTAGTTCTCAGGTGGCCATCTTGCAAACACCACAGGTCGCCAACCCGATCATGCTCCGGAATCCGTCGCGAACACCCTTACCAAGTGCGAGCATAACCGACTGGAGTTACGCCGTTCCAGAGGGAACCATAGGGGTTCTCATACATATACGGATTTAACCCATTGACTCCAAGTCCACCGCCACCGTAACCAACTCCGCCATAAAGGCCTAATCCGACGCCTGCTGCACCGTAACCGTAACCGCCGCGGCCGTAACCGCCGTAGCCGCCATGACCGTAACCGCCGTAGCCCCCATGACCAGCGCCTCCGTAACCGCCATGGCCACTGCCACCGTAACCGCCATGGCCACTGCCACCGTAACCGCCGTGGCCACTGCCACCGTAACCGCCGTGACCACTGCCACCGTAACCGCCGTGGCCAGCGCCAGCGCCACCGCCACCGCCGTGGCCACCGCCACCGCCACCGCCACCGTGGCCATAGACAAAACCGTCAGAGGTGATCCCGAAGCCAAGCAGGCTTGCTGCCGCGAGCAGCATAAATATTCTTCGTAACATGACTAGGTCTCCTTCGAGTCAGAATGAACTGTGTGAGATGCTCGCGTGGTGTTTATTGAACCCGCTTCAGCTTGATCTCCCGAACCTCCTCAACCATCTTTCCATCGACGGTCTGTCCACTAGATTTCAGCGTCATTGAATCACCGTCGCTAACGATGGAACGCGTATCCGACAACTTTTTACCGTCACGATGAACGGAAGTTGTTTTGATGGTCCAATTCGTCGCATCACCCGACCACGATCCTTCACCGAAGCCTCCGGCAGCATCAAAAATCCAAGAACGGACGTTTTTCTTTATTGGATCCCAAGCGATCAATTGATGCTCGCTCCCCACCGATAACCCCTTGGCGGTTCTGCTAAACGTGGCATCGACGAAATTCTGATTTTCTGCCCAAGAGATTGAGAGTTCTTCCGTCTCGCCGTGCTCTCCTTCGCCGACCCAAGTTCCGATCATCGGTTGGAACTCCTTCAGATGTTCATAATTTGTCGGGGGAATGAATGGGGCCTCTCGGACGCTGGATATCAGCCATTTTCCATCCTTTTTCAGATGAACACTGGTGTATCGGACACGGCTGGTAAAAGTATCATCGGCAGCACGGGCTTCGCACGTTCCGTCTTCAATCGCGACTTCGGCAGTGGCAAACCGCAAGGCAGCGCTTTTGATGCTCAGCTTCAAGCCCTTGTGCGTCTTGAACACACGCGTGAAGTAATTCTCAATTGCATCACGTCCTTTCAAGAATTTTCCGGAGCAATCGGTGAAATCCCCATCAATCGTCCAAAAAGCAGCCAGAGCCTTCGCATCGCCAGTCTGAAAGACCTGAACATAGGCGGCACCGATTTTGCCAATCGCCTCTTTGTCTTGAGCTTCACCAGCGACTCCAAGTGACGCGGTCAGGCTCAGGAGTACGGCCAACGTTAGACACCACTCGCGTTGATTTCTCAATTGATGTTCCTTTCTCAAAAAACACCCGCTCACCGATGATTGAGCGACACTTCTGCGCCTTCTGTCGATGTTCCGCCTCCCGATGATGAGTCGGGCGCGCCTCATCGGCGCAACGTCTGTCGTAGTTTTAAAATTCTCACTTACGACAAAGTAACAAAACGACTTTTTTTTTCAAGCGTGTTCGGTGTTCGCGGTTTGTTGAGTGACGACTCCGCATCCTTTTTCCCCGTGACCGGCAGTGGGTCGTTTGCAAAGAGGATTGATCGGGAGGCATGCGTTTTTTTAGGGGGCGGAGGGCTGATCCGACAAAATCAGCTTCGGGCGGAGGCCAAACCTGGGGGCAGTCCTGTCGGCTATAAGCCGACGGATAGCATGCCGCTCTGAGAAGTCCTCGACACCCTTCCAATCGAGTCGTTTGTGGGGAGATTTTGGCCTGTTGTCAGAGGCCTGCCGATTTTTGGTATTTCCACGATGTCCGCTTGTATCGTCCGTGAGTGCCGAGCGACATGGGCGTTCGTTTCTGTGGGCCTGTCAGGGATCGCGTTCCTCGGGGCGGAGCAACTCAATCGTGCGTCTGGATTCCTCGCCACTCGTGAATCGCAATCGGCGTTGGTCGATTCGCCCCACCCAGCAATTCGGAGCCGAGTTTCATGACGACCAGCCTTGCATCGCCGGCGATGGTTGCTTTCACAAAGCGTCTGAATCGCAGTGGCCGCCCTCCGGGCGTCGGAAGGCTCGATCAATTCGCTGAATCGCGAATTTCCTGGCCATTGGAAGCGAGTCGTTTTTAGTGGCAGTCGCCAGATCGACCGAGCCGGGGAGTATGGTCCTTGGGTCGGGGGATTTGCTCTCCACCGACAAGTACGGAGACAACTCCGATGACCGCCAGCAGGCCCCGCAAGCCAACCCAGAGGGATGCCCCTCCAGTCTTTCTGAGTCGACTCTGTCATATGGACCGCTCTCCGCTTTTATCACGGACGTCAATCGAGCGTGGGCATGTTGATTCCTGCACGAATCAATGACTCCAAACCACGACGACGACCTCATCTTGGATTTGTTCCACCGGCCCGTTCGTCACCAATTTCGAGTTTTCAAGAGTCGTCTAGGGTTTTAGGCTTTGCGAATTTTTTCGCGTCCGAGGGTGACCTGTTTTGTTGCATTGCGTGTATCGATGACAAGGCGACTGTGTTGCACGACGAAACTCTGATCATAGGCCGAATGATCGGTAGAAATGACGGTACAATCTTGCGAGGCAAGAAATTCGGGCGTCAATTCTTGGCTTTGCATGGGTGGCAAATTTGGGTAGTGCCGCATTTTTGGCAATACGGGAACATGGGGATCGTTGTAGCTCAGAATTGCGCCGCGATTGAGCAGCAGCTTCATCAATTCAAAGGAGGGGCTTTCTCGTGGATCGTCCACGTCTTTCTTGTACGCGGCACCGAGAATCAAAATTTTGCTGCCCTTAATCGGCTTGCTCACATCATTCAAAAATTCTGCGACTCGGGCGATCACGTAGTGCGGCATGTGAGTATTAATTTCACCGGCCAATTCGATAAAGCGTGTCTGCTCGCCGTGTTTGCGAGCCAGCCAGGTCAGATAGAATGGATCAATCGGAATACAGTGACCGCCGAGTCCGGGGCCTGGATAAAACGCCTGAAATCCGAAGGGCTTCGTCTTGGCGGCATCGATCACCTCCCAAACGTCGATCCCCATTTTGTCGTATAGCATTTTCAGTTCGTTGACCATGGCGATGTTCACGGCACGATAGGTGTTCTCGAGAATCTTGGCGGCTTCCGCGATTTCCATGCTCGACACACGAACCACTTTGACGATCGCGTGGCCGTACATTTCACAAGCAAGATCAGCACTCAAGGAATCATGACCACCGACCAGCTTCGGAATACTCGAGGCTTCAAAATTCGGATTGCCGGGATCTTCCCGTTCAGGACTAAAAGCCAAGAAGTAGTCGACACCTGCTTTGAGTCCTGTTGCGTTCAACACGGGCAGCACGTTTTCACGTGTGGTCGTTGGATGTGTGGTACTTTCCAGGACTACGAGCTGTCCCTTTCGCAAGGTTCGTGCAATCGATTGAGCGGTTCCTTCGATATAGCTCAGATCCGGATCTCGGCTCTCGTTCAGTGGCGTTGGGACGCAGATGATGACGCAATCGGCCTCGCCGAGTCGTTCCATGTCGGCCGTCGGCTCAAACTGTCCTTGTTTGATCAGCGTGGCAATGGCCCCGTTATCGATGTGCTTGATGTAGCTTTGCCCCGCCTTGAGTTTGTCGATCTTGGTTTGATCAACGTCAAATCCCATTGTCTTGAACCCCGCCCGTACAAAGGCTCTGATCAACGGTAAGCCGACGTAACCCAATCCAATAACACCAATCTTGGCCTGTTTATTGGCTATTTTCTCGGAGAGTCCGTGAGATGTCATCGTCAATCCTATTCACTGAAGGCAGTTCAAAAAAAGTCACAGAATTCGACATCGCCAATTTCTTCGACTGAAAGGACATGTTGTCCCTGTGGCATATATCAAGTCGGCTGTGTGAGTTCAATATTCAATCGCTATGGTCTATTGCCTTCCGAGTTCGCAAAAAATGAAATCCTCTCAAGATTCCGATACGAATTTGCAACTCATCGACCGGTGGATGTGACTGAACTCTGGTCCAGTGGAGAAATTTGTCCGGACCGGTTGACTGTCCTCGCCGAGCGTTCTGTAGCGAATCGAGTCCCTGATTCGGTCGGGTTTTTCTTCTCCGTCTCCTCGCGTCGGATATTCCTGTGGAAACCAGACACACCGTGAAGAGTGCGTCGAGTCGGTCGTTTACCGGCATCCCGTGGAACACCAGAGTCGCTTGCCAGACGCCGTGACTGCGTGGGGAATTCAGGATGGCCAGGAGAGGCGGCGTCAGATTGCCTTCTTCCGCTGCGCTACCGGTAAGCTTTCGCAAACCCGCCGGTGTGGTCTCTTCATCGGAAAGATCGGGCCGGAACCCAAGTGGGCGATGTTGTTTGCCACGGGGCGGCCTGGCGCGATGCCGTCGTGTTGGTTCGCAGAGGGTGTCGAGCGTTGAGCCAATTCGTGTTGAAGTCCGCCTTAATTTCCGAAAGGCCCCAAACGCAGACGTGGAACATGTCCGGCAGCGGAAGCAACAGGCCCCAACGATCCGTTCGCCCGCCACTCGGCCGGGCCCCGTGTTCAAAAGTTCCACCGAGCCCTTTCGGATGGCTCGGCGTTGGATCATGATCCGCGAATCCTGTTAGACGAATGGACCTCATCCCCCGCCCCCAGAAATCCACAATAAAAGGTGTGCTATGTTTGGTGACTCGTCCCGCTTAAGTCGCTGGTGTTCCTCACGCAGGGCAATCGGTTTCGGTCTCTGTTTGCCGTTGTTTTTCGGATGGCAAGCCAATGCCATGGAGCCGATTTGGAAAAAACACGTTGTGCATGAGGGGCAAGAAACATTCACCGCCGTGGGTGGCGACTTTAGCGGTGATGGATTACCGGACGTCATCAGTAACAGCGCTGGCAGGACGCGTCTGTTCATCGCCCCTGCGTGGCAAGAGATTGTGCTCGACGATTCGGTAGGCCATGATTTCATTCACAGTGAGTGTTTTGATGTCGATGGTGATGGGAGGTTGGACTACATCGGCGCTCGTTATCGCCCTGGGTTGTTGGTTTGGCTGCAACAGCCAGTTTCCCCCAAGACGGATCGTTGGCCGCTCCGGGTCATTGATGACCAGATTGACGGCATACACGGCGTTCTAAAAGGGGACGTGGACGGCGACGGTCGACTCGATCTTCTGGCAAATAGTGCTCAGCCAGTCGGTCCATTCAAAAACTCGGCCGTATGGCTCAAGGGCCCCCAAGTCGCGCGTGACGCTCCGCGCTGGGAACGAAATGTCTTCGCCGACAAAAATGCGTCAGGCCTGAGTCACTACTTCGGTTTCGGAGACGTCAACGGCGACGGTCGCCCGGATATTTCCCTCGCGGCCAAAGGTGGTCCGTCAGCGGAAAAAGAGAGTGGGGAATGGTTCGCTTGGTGGGAGGCGCCTCAAAATCCACAGCAGTCGTGGAAGAAGCATTTACTGGCGGACAAGCAGGAGGGAGCGACGTGCATAATGCCCGCGGACGTCAATCGCGACGGACAGATGGACTTCATTGCCACACGGGGGCATGGACGCGGAGTGATCTGGTTTGAAGCACCAACATGGAGCGTTCATGTGATCCATCCCACACTCAAGGAACCGCACTGCCTGACCGTGGCGGATCTCAATGGGGATGGCTTTATGGATGCCGCGACGTGTGCCTACGGAGACAAGCATGCGGTTTGGTTCGAAAACGATGGCAAGGGAAACTTTCTGACTCATGTGATCGGAGTGGACCAAGCGGCCTACGACATCCGTTCTCTGGACATGGACAACGATCTCGATCTTGACTTGCTCATCGGCGGGCAGGCGAGTGCCAACGTCGTCTGGTACGAGAACCCATTGACGTCACCAAGACGGCCGTGATTGTTGAATTCGATTGATCATAAACCAACGGCCTGACGGGTGGGGGACAAGGCTTCCGTACTCCGATTGAGGACCTTCTGTCAATGCGTCAACGGTCCTCGCGTTCCATCCGAATGATCGGGTTTTGCCCTTTTCAATCGGTGGACACGATCCTCTGCATTTGTTTGCTCACGATCACGTGAGCAGGGGTGTTGGACGATCATGTGCATGAACGATGGTCGTGCGTTTCTCGAACGACACGTCCGTGCGACTTTGATCGCAGTCGGACTTCGCCTCCCGCGGCAGGAGCCCATTCTTCGGGGGTCTGACTCTGGCCAACGATGGGGCGTGGGGACTGCGTCTGCGCCACCACGAGCAAGAGTTGGTCGCGTGCCGCCTCTGGCCGCATGGCGGACCGAGACCGGAGCCGCTCAGTGGTCTGCGTGACGCCTAGAATGACAGCGGAGCGCGCCTGTTGCAGGGCGAACAAGCTGGAGATCGGTCCCAACACGATTGGGCACGTCTGGTCGGCATCTCCACGGCGATCCAGCCGAAGTGTATGATGACGAGCCAAGCCCCGGAATATGGCGGTGGATCCGTGTTTCGAGCAGCATTTTTTGACTTCTCGTAATTCGACATTTGCTCAAAGTGGCTACGCAAGAGCCGCAGGTTTTGGGTGTTTTTGTGTGGACCGCCACGGCCACGGGGATTGGAGGGCTTCGTCCTGAGGCTCCGTGGCCGGTCTCGGCATTATGGCTTGGTGTATTCCACGATCACATTGGTGCGGATACCACCGCGTGCCGTGAAGGCGCCAATGACTGTTATCGAACGCGGTTGAGTCACCGCGACCAGATCATCGAGAATTAAATTCGTCACCTGCTCATAAAACGCACCGTGATCACGGTAACGCTGCAAGTACAGTTTGAGTGACTTCAACTCAAAGCACGTTTGATCGGGAACGTAGGTGATCGTCAGTGTCCCAAAGTCGGGTTGCCCGGTCTTGGGGCAGAGCGACGTGAACTCGGGACAGATCGTTTCGATCCGGTACTCTCGGTGCGGATAGGGATTGGAAAATGTTTCGAGCGTTGCTCGGAAATCAGTACTCATGGAGAATGCTTTAACTGGGGAGTATGACACGGAAATGACCAGCTCGGCGCGCACCAAGCGGCAATCACGCTACGTTAATGATAGCTGCTCCCTGAAAATAACCCAACCGGTGGCGACCCACGATGTCCTCCAAACGCGTTCGGCATGAGAGAAACAAATTTGTCACCAAGAGGCTGTGCGAAAAGAAGGGGGGGGGCTTGTTTTGACCGAGTCCGGCCTCGACTGGGCATCTCGTCTCTCGTCATCCCATCTGGAACAGCCCTCGAGGCGACCGCCGCGTTGTGGCACAACTCGGGTGTTTTTGGAGAATGTCCCGTTCTGAGAGAGCCACACTTCAAAGGAGACATCGACAGTTGAAGCCGGCGAAGGCTTCCAGGAAACAGCCCGTTTTCGGGTTTGATTGCCTGGCCTTCTGCGGTGACCGTGTCCCAACGATCCGCCGTGGCGGGCGATCAAAAACTCCGCCGCGGAAACATTTGCGGCGGTGTGGTACAGTCAAACCGTAATGCCTATGTCGATAGGGTCAAATCATTCCGCCGGATGCATCCGAAACCATTCCTGTCCGTTGTGGATTGGTGGCGAGCCACGGAAGATGAATTCGAACTTGGCCAAACCCCGGCGGATGTTAGAGTCTATACAATCAACAAACGGAGAGCGGAGACGTGGGCGTGGAGACCTCTTCAAAATTTCAAACGGTGGCCACAGTTGGCTCGATTCCCGAGGGATCCGGGCGTGCGTTTTCGGTCCATGGGCGAATGATTGCTGTGTTCTTGCGAGAGGGACACTATTTTGCAATCGACGATTGCTGTCCTCACATGGGTGCTTCGCTCGCCTCGGGGTACTTCCACGGGACTGAAGTTCTTTGTCCTTGGCACGCCTGGCGTTTTTGCGTCAAAGACGGCACGTGGCTGGACAGTCCGAAGTCGAAGACACGTGCGGAGACCTTCGCAGTCCAAATCGATGGCGATGAGATTCAGGTCTCCTTAAAAAAGATGGAGGTCTAGGCTGGCGACACGGACCACTCAATAGCAGGACTTCGAGCGAAACGGTGGCAGCAAGCGGCTGGAGCGTCACAAGTCACGAGTGACTCGGTTGGCGACAAATGCACAATCCCTCAACAACAATCCGGCCTCGGCAGAGCTCACCGTCACAGAGATGCCGGAGCCCGCCGAATTGGCAAACGATGCTCCGATCAGCTCCGCTGGCGACCGCGGTTCGAGTGACAAACGTTTGACGCAGGTCAGTCAATCTCTCCGGCACGGCAACAGCCGGCAGGCCAGCGGTGATCAACGGCCGGACGATTGGTCCCGTCCCATCCGCAAACCGTGAACTTCGTCATCGAAGCACCACGCAAGCCAAACGCTCACGCCCGCTGTCACGAGGAACGATGGTGGCAACTTCGCCGGAATAGGCCAGCCGTTCGCGGTTGCCAAGTCAGAGTGGCCGATCCTCTTGTTTTGAGTGTTTTTTAGGGGACAAGCCCGCGTCTCGTCCACTGAAACAAGTGTTCAGTCCCTTCGCCCGTGACAGGCTTCGATTCGGCGGCTATGTTACATCCTCTCACATCAAGAGTCGGGGTGTCAGCCAACGATCGCCACTCATGCAGGATCACGAGTGCTTGATGCCGATTCCGCTCAGCCTGAAGAAAGTTTCTTCGAAATGACAGTGCGCATTCCAGATATTTACTCTACGGGTCAATTCGGGCTGTCGATCGAAATCTTTCCACCGAAGACGTCAGAGGGGGACGACTCGTTGCGTCAGACGTTGTGTGAGTTGGCTCCGTTCAAGCCGGCCTTCGTCTCGTGCACCTACGGTGCAGGCGGATCGACCAGCAAGCGAACGGTGGAATGGTGTCAGGAAATTCAGAGCGGCTACGGCTTACCCGCGACGGCTCACTTCACCTGCGTCGGTGGCACGCGGGAGCAGCTTGTGGAATGGTTGCAGTACGCGTGGTCAGCCGGGATCCGCAACATCATGGCGTTACGAGGCGACGCGCCTGTGGGCCAGGCCGAGTTTCGGAGGACCGAGGGTGGCTTGAATTACGCGAACGAACTGGTCGCCCTCATCCGAGAGCGATTCCCCGAGATGGGAATCGGCGTGGCGGGGTATCCCGAGAAACATCCCACCGCCCCCAGTTTCGAGGTCGACTTCCAAAATCTCGTTCGCAAGATTAAGACGGGAGCCGACGCCGTCTTCACCCAACTCTTCTTCGACAACTCTCGCTTTTTTCGATTTCGAGATCTTCTTCAGCGAGAGCGACTCGGCGTTCCTGTTGTCCCGGGGATCATGCCGATTACTGAGTTTGCCCGCATTCAACGCATCACAGCGATGTGCGGTGCGGTGATTCCCTCATCGCTGGCCTCGCGTCTCGAAGCGGCCAAACAGGACAAGCTGGCCCAGTCCGAGATCGGCGTCGAATTCGCCATTGCTCAATGCCGAGAATTGATTGACCAAGGAGTCCCCGGAATCCATTTGTACTGCCTCAACAAGAGCCAGGCTTGCCAGTGGATTTTGGAGGCTTTGGGGTTGGGCCTCTAAAATTGGGGTTGGGCCTCTAAAAATAGGGGTCTGTGGAAAAGGTGTCGGTCAACGTGCTGTGGCTGGCGATCGAAGTCTTGCACGGTAGCCTAGACTTCGGAGAGGAAGACTTCGTCCGCCTGAGGTGGCTGGTTCGATTCGAGAACATCGCTGAAGGGTTCCACTTCGGACCCCCGTGAACACGCGGCAACAAGACGGAAATCAAGACCTCTGAACAAACAGAAAAACGAATTGGTATGCCGCATATTAAAGTGATCAAGACGCACTCTTCGAACCACATTACGGAAATCTCGTCTGACTGAGATCGAACGGCCAACACACCAGCCGGCCTCCTCTTAACCATTGAACACGAAAAACAGAACATTCGCATGTCTCGTCCCTCAGGATATTTTGAACAACTTCTTTCCGACCGGATCCTCGTGCTGGATGGCGCGATGGGGACGATGATTCAGCGGTTTGAACCGACGGAAGAGACGTACCGCGGTGCGCGGTTCAAGTCGCATCACATCGACCTCAAGAATGCGGGCGATGTGCTGGTGTTGACGCAACCGCAGATCATTACCGACATTCATCGGCAGTATCTCGCCGCCGGTGCGGACATCATTGAGACCGACTCCTTCAACGCAAACATCATCTCGATGGAGGAGTTCGGCCTCGCCGAGTTCACACGCGAAATCAACGTTGCGGCGGCGCGGTTGGCTCGCGAGGCATGCGATGAATTTACACGTTCGCAGCCGAATCAGCCGCGTTTTGTGGCAGGAAGTATTGGCCCAACCAAGGTCATGTTGTCGTTCAACGCCGACAAGCCGGGGTATCGGCCCGTGACGTTCGACACAATGGTCGAGTCTTATTCCGAGCAGATTCGTGGCTTGATTGAAGGAGGGGCGGATCTCCTGCTTCCGGAAACGTCGTTTGATACGCTGAACATGAAGTCGTGTTTGTACGCTATCGAAAACGTTTTTGCCGAGATGGGTGTACGCTTACCGGTGATGATTTCCGGGACGATCTTCACGGGGGGAAGGACACTGACCGGTCAATCGGTGGAGGCCTTCTGGACCTCTGTGTCGCATGCTCCTTCGCTGACAATTGGCCTGAATTGTGCACTCGGCCCCAAACAGATGCGGCAGTATGTCGAGACGCTTGCGGAACTCGCACCGAAGTACATCAGTTGCTATCCGAATGCCGGAATGCCTGATGGGTTTGGTGGCTTTGACTCCAATCCGAAGGAGGTCGCGGCCAACCTGCGCGAGTTTGCTCAGAATGGCTGGGTCAACATTGTTGGCGGTTGTTGTGGGACGAATCCAGACTTCATCAAGGCGATCGCGCAGGCTGTCGAGGATATTGCCCCCAGACGCATCCCCGCCATTTCCGGCCTGTCCTCCTATTGCGGTAAAGAGCGGATTGACCTGCTCCCGAGTTCCAACTTCATGATGATTGGCGAGCGAACCAATGTCACGGGTTCGCGGAAGTTCGCCCGCCTGATTAAGGAAGGGAAGTACGATGAGGCATTAGCCATCGCGCGCGGGCAGGTCGAGGGCGGCGCGAACATGATCGACGTCAATATGGACGAAGGCCTCCTCGACAGCGAAAAGGAGATGACTCAGTTTCTGAATTTGATCTCTGACGACCCGGATACCAACAAGGTGCCGGTGATGGTCGACAGCTCGAAGTTCAGCGTGATTGAAGCCGGGCTAAAGTGCCTTGACGGCAAAGGGGTTGTCAATTCGATTAGTATGAAAGAGGGCGAAACCAAATTTCTCGAGCAGGCTCGTACGGTTCGACGCTACGGAGCGGCGGTGGTCGTGATGGCCTTCGACGAGCAGGGGCAGGCGACCTCGTGCGAGGAAAAGGTCCGGATCTGCAAACGAGCCTTCACACTGCTGACGGAGCAGGCCGGATTCCCGCCGGAGGACATCATTTTTGATGCCAATATCCTGACGGTCGGCACCGGGATGGAAGAGCACTCAAACTACGCCGTGGAGTTCATTCAAGCGCTACGCCGAATCAAGGCCGAGTGCCCCGGTGCGCGCACCAGTGGCGGCGTGAGCAACGTTTCCTTTTCATTCCGAGGCAACGATGTCGTGCGTGAGGCGATGAACGCGGCATTCCTCTACCACGCAATTCAGGCCGGCCTTGACATGGGAATCGTCAACGCAGGGCAACTCGAAGTCTATGAAGAGATCGACAAAGAGCTGCTGATTTATATCGAGGACTGCCTGCTGAACCGTCGTCCCGATGCAACCGAGCGACTGATCACCTTCTCCGAGAAGTTCAAAGCCGGCGCGAAGACCGACGAGGTTCAAGCGGCTATCGAAGAGTGGCGACTCGGGACGGTGGAATCTCGCCTGCAACACGCACTGCTGAAGGGGATCACGGAACACATCGATGCCGACACGGAAGAGGCACGCCTCAAGTACGGTAAGCCGCTGGACATCATTCAAGGCCCCTTAATGGACGGCATGAACGTTGTCGGTGGCCTGTTCGGTGCCGGCAAGATGTTCCTACCACAGGTGGTCAAAAGTGCCCGCGTGATGAAGAAGGCTGTCGCCTACCTCGAACCGTTCATGGAAGCCGAACGCGTCGCTGCCGAGCAGGCTCTCGCTCCGGGCCAAGAGGCGACCGTCGTCGATACTACTCGCGGGCGAGGTCGAGTCATCCTCGCGACGGTGAAGGGTGATGTTCACGACATCGGCAAGAATATCGTTGGCGTCGTGCTGCGTTGTAACAGTTTCGACGTGATCGATCTCGGCGTGATGGTTTCGTGCGAGAAGATTCTCGAAACCGCGAACAAGGAAGGGGCCGACATCATCGGGCTCAGTGGCCTGATCACGCCGTCGCTCGATGAGATGACTCACGTCGCGAAAGAGATGCAGCGGCAAGGCTTCACCGTCCCACTGCTGATTGGCGGAGCCACCACATCGGCGAAGCACACGGCAGTCAAGATCGCACAACACTACGAACACTCCGTGATCCACGTGGTCGATGCGTCGCTCTCCGTCCCCGCTGTCGAAAGCCTGCTTGACCCGACTCGCAAACCGGAATTCGTGGCCAAGACAAAGGCCGGGCAAGAACGAGACCGCGCGAACTATGCGGCGATGCAGTCCAATCGAACGCTCGTGCCATATGCCACCGCGTTCAAACGGCGATTCCAGACCGACTGGGCCAACCTCCGCATCGACACCCCGTCGTTCCTCGGCACACGCGTCCTGCCCGATGTCCCGCTCAGTGACCTTTTGCCGTTCATTGACTGGTCCCCATTTTTTCAAACGTGGGAACTCCGCGGAAAATATCCAAAAATTTTTACCGACCCCGTCGTCGGTGAAGAGGCACGTCAAGTGTTTGACGCCGCGCAGGATCTGCTGCGGCGCATTGTCGATGAAAAACTGCTGATCGCTCGCGGAGTCTATGGCTTCTGGCCGGCAGCCAGTGACGCTGACGATGTTCTCGTGTTTGAGGCGGAAATGGGGCGTCGCGACAAAGTTTCCAGTGCATTCGTCCGCTTTCCAATGCTTCGCCAGCAATGGGAACGCCCCGGTCAAACGGACTTCCGTTCGCTGGCGGATTACATCGCGCCTGTCGATTCAGATCGACGGGACTATCTGGGTGCGTTTGCCGTGACGACAGGGATCGGCTGTGACGAACTTGCCAATAAATTCCAGCACGAACTGCACGACGACTATCTGTCAATTATGACTAAGGCCCTCGCCGATCGGCTGGCCGAGGCGTTTGCCGAGTACTTGCACCGCCGAGCTCGCCTGGACTGGGGCTACGGTCAAGAGGAGACTCTTTCGACGAACGACCTGATCGAAGAACGGTATCGCGGCATTCGTCCCGCCTATGGCTACCCGTCGTGCCCGGACCACACCGAGAAAACGAAACTCTTCCAGCTGCTCGATGCCACACAGCAAGCGGGGATTGTTCTGACGGAAAGCTTCGCCATGCACCCAGCTGCTAGCGTCAGCGGCCTGTATTTCGCGCATCCCGAATCGAGATACTTTGCGATCGACAAAGTCACTCGCGATCAAGTCGAAGACTACGCTCAGAGAAAGCAAATGCCGCTGGCCGAAATCGAACGCTGGCTCGCACCCAACCTCGGCTATGATACGTAAACATCCATCGTCTTGAATCCTTCAAGCCTTCGCA
Source organism: Schlesneria paludicola DSM 18645 (assembly GCA_945876035.1). GTDB lineage: Bacteria > Planctomycetota > Planctomycetia > Planctomycetales > Planctomycetaceae > Schlesneria > Schlesneria paludicola_C. The sequence continues at coordinate 60,210 of CAMCMU010000025.1, forward strand.
GCTCCGCAGACTCATTCACGTGCCCCGCCACGCCGCCTCCCCCGCCCCAACCAATCGGAGTTTCAGCCCCCCTGGCCTTGGCTCTGTGGATCATTGTTTTCACTCTGTTCAAGTGATGTTCCCGAGGCAGGAATCGTCTTCCAGTCAACCAACGGTGGCTCGGAAACCGACGGATTCAAGTGGATTGGACGATTGAGGCCCCGACGACGTCGGTCCATCAGCCGACCTGAGGCGGTCTGCATCCGTCCGGAATCGTTCCGGCGTTTGTGTCTGAGTCGCGTGAACGAGTCAAAGGCAGCGACGCGTCGTTTGGGCGTTGCATTGTCACGTGGTTTTTAATGTTTTTCCACCGCAGCGAAGAAGCGAGACGCTGACCACACGTTTTGGATATCGATCGGGAACGGATGTGTCTGCCCAGTCATCGAGTTGAAAAAGGGGTTCGTCCGAATGACTCCGGTGACAATTAAACGGCAGCAAGCCTCGATGACTCATCCGAATGCGACGTTGTTCCTCGCGCGTCGCCTCCTCAACGATCCGAATTTCCCCCGCGAAGAAGGACCGCGATGTGACTCATTCGGAAACGTGAGTCATGGCCTTTCCCCGCTTCCGGCGATTTTCAGCGATCGACGTGAACAAATAGTGACTCAGGTCGAGAAATTCCCGGAAATCAGGAGTATCACAAAGCATGGTTAAAACAGGGTAGATGCGGTTTTTTTTTGCTTCGATGTGTGGACGCAGAGTCATCGCAGAGCTCCTATATTATGCCGGAATCAACGGGTTCTCTGCCTCTTAGTTTCGTTGTGTGCAACGGCGAGTTGACAGGTTTTTCAGCCGTGACTACATTCCGCCCATTATTGAGACTCAGGCGAAACGGGGATGAATGGGCTACTCCGCAGTTTCGGGTATGGACGCCGGTGAGATATGGATGCCTTTCGACGTTCCGGTTGTCGCCGATTTTCGATGGCTGAAATTTCGGCAACACAGATTCTATTTCGTTGGTGTTTGATGGGGAGTGTGGGATGTTTCGGATGCTATCGGCCTGCGGTTGTTCCGCCGTCAGCTTCGATTGGTCGGCCGGCGGTTCGCGTCAGTCCGGCTCTTGTGACACCTGTCCCGTTGGTCCCCGAAGTATCACCGTTTGCACCGATCGGGCGAGACAACCTTTGGATACCGGAGGCCGAGTTACGTAGTTGGAAATATTTGGTGTTGCACCATACGGCATCGGAGCGAGGCGATGTGGAGAGCATCCACGAGTCACACCTAAGAAACAAAGACAAGAACGGCAATCCGTGGTTAGGGATTGGTTATCACTTTGTGATTGGCAATGGTCAGGGGATGGGTGATGGAGAGATTGCGTCAACGTTTCGTTGGCGAGAACAACTCCAAGGGGCTCATGCGGGAGTGAAGGACTATAACCAATACGGAATTGGGATTGTCCTGATCGGGAATTTTAAGGATCGCAGTCCAACTCCAGGGCAAGTGACATCATTGAAACGATTGGTACGCGTGTTATCGCGAGAATATGGCATCCGGACGTCTCAAATCATTGGTCACGGCGAAGTCAAACCCACCGAGTGCCCCGGGATCCATTTTCCGCTCAAAGAAATTCGAGAGAGTGTCACGGGATTGGAATAGAAAACCTTCATTTGCGACTTCGGATTGGTTGTAGTCACTGAATAAAATCGGCAATCAAACTTTGGAGCAAGTTTGTTGCTGTTATCGGGCGAATGCCCACCCCCGGTTTCGCACACGGCACCGGCCAGAAGAAGGATACTCACAAATGACCCAACAATCTGGTTTCGATTCCCCATCCGATGGCGCGGGATGGCGGCCCAGTCAGTACCACGAATACTTCGCTTGTATGCGTCGAAATCTAGACATGAAATTGGTCGTGGAAAGCCCAACCGACCACAGCGTCGTTAGTGACTATGACGGCCGTGACGACTCGGCGTGTTTATCGGCGCATCCGGAAATCATGGAGCTGATCGAATCACTTCTTGTCGCCAATCCAGATCTGCAGCCAGCCACAGACGAGCGTCGTTGTGAACGCCCTCACGCCGTCTACATTCCAGAAAATTATGAAGCGGCCTATGCCTATCCGTTGGTGGTCTGGCTGCACGGCGACGGGGGTTCTGAAGCGGATCTACGCAGCGTGATGCCACAAATCAGCAGTCGAAATTACATCGGTGTCTCGATGCGCGGCGACCACCAACTCGAAGACGGGTACGGTTGGCTAACCGGTTCCGCGAGCGTGGCGACGCTGCTGAACGATATCCGTGCCATTGGCGTATCACTACGGACGGAATACCACATCCACAGCGAGAGAATTTACTTGGCCGGTATGGGCAGCGGAGCAACAACCGCGATCGAAGTCATGTTGCGTCGCCCGGAATGGTTCGGCGGAGTCCTTAGCCTCAATGGGGCGTTTCCTCAACTGAGTGAGCCTCAAATTCAGGACTCCGAATTAAAAGATAAGCGTGTCCTGCTAGCGACCTCAATCGAAGGTCCATCAAACAACATGACGAATGTTGTCGCCGCCGGTCAGTTCCTGTATCAAGCCGGAATGCAGGTGGGGACACGGGTCTACCAAGAGTCCGGAATATTTCCGTCCAGAAAGATGCTGCGAGACATTGACGCGTGGCTGATGGACGACATTTGCACGAACAAGTCGAGCTCCTACGTCTGATCGGAACGCGTCTTAACCGGCCATTGACGGCGTGAACCGGCCATTGACAGCGTGAACCGGCCAATGGACAAGACGCGATTTCCAGAGGCCCTTTGTTGTGGCGGAAACCCTCGAAAGATTTGAGGGATTGCCGCTGGTGGCGCTTATTTCTTTTCCAAGATCCAAATGTTTCGGAATCGGACTGGGTCGTTGTGGTCTTGCAGGAAGACCGAACCCGGTTTTTGATCCATTCGCCCACCTCCCGGTGTTGGTTGCATCTTGAGCTCAGAGTGAATCACAACACCGTTGTGTTTGATGGTTACGATCGCGGGCATCGTGACCGTCCCCTCAGCATCGAACTTTGCACAGGTAAAATCGACATCGTATGTCTGCCAACTGAGGGGTGGCAGACACATATTGATTTTTGGCTTGGCATTTTTGTAAATGCCGCCGCATTCGTTGTCTGCCCCCTCAAGCCCGAACGAGTCGAGAATCTGGCACTCGTACTGATCCCCACAAAAAAAGCCACTATTGCCGCGACCCTGACCGGTTTCGAAAGGCATGTACGGCGTCCGAAATTCCAGATGCAGAGTATGGTCTGCGAAAACCTGTTTGGTGCGTGTTCCGACTCCCATCAGGTTGGCTTCTTCCATTTTGCCCGGCAGCCAATGATCGACATTCGATCCATCAAACAAAATCAAGGCACCGTTCGGAGCGTTCATCCCCAATGTCGGTGACTCACGATGCAGCTTTTTTAATTCACCGGACTTGTCCTTGATCGCTAGGACTAACGTTCCGTTTGCAATCGTTGCCTGAAACCCTTCAGCGGAAAGTGTCGTGGTACCGTCCTTGGTGGCGCCGGCAATCGCAGCCTGCTCCATCTTCACTTCATTCCAGCCGGCACCCGGCAGTCCCCCCGTGAAGACCACCCCCGCAAACTGGCCGCCTCCCCGAGAAATCACTTGGACTCCGAAGGATTGATCGTCCACCTTTCCAATGTATTCCCCTTGAATCTGAAAGTCGGCGCCTGCCGATTTTCCGTCCAGAAATACGTTCGTTGAGTTTTGACGGTCTTCCCCATGGACGGCGAGGGCCAATGCCATGAACGACAATAAAACCGGTAATGTTTTCCAACTTCGGCGCATGCGAATCACTCCTCACGGTTCCCTTTGATCGGGAAGGCAATACGGCCACTGGCCAACATCTTCAGTCACTCCAGCCGCGCACTCTGCGCGGCGATACCGGCTCAGAGTAACAGCCGCGATGACATTCCTTCAACCCTCCTCGTCCTCGGGTGTGATGGTTCCAAAAATCGCGGATCCGGTTCGGAATATCGACCTCAAGACTGGTGAACCTCAAATCCGGGCCTCATCAATCGGATGAACCTATTCTTTCCTCGCCTCACGTGGACGACGGAATGCGAGAACTCTTTCAAAGAGTGACACAGGCCCGGCACTCGAATGAGTGCCGAGCCTGTGTGGTCTTTAACCTCGTTCAGAGCTAGAGAGCGGTGAACGAGTCGGTGGCCGTCTGAAAGACAGCCCGTCGACTATCCTCAGGATCTGCCACCTCGTTGGCATTTGCTACAATCAAAATCCAAAAATCACCGTCCTTTCGTGCTAGAGTTTCCCGCTTCGATCGGACAGCCAAGACCGATCACATCGCAAGCTTCCAGTCCGTCGCGTACGTCACCGCGACCTACGATTACGATAATTACCAATAAGCCCCAGCAAGGCAAGAGAAAACTTTGGACGTTGGCGAGGTTTTTGCCAAATAGACGAGAGCAGGATTGGAACGACAATGTTGTGACCGGAGTCTTTTATGGGAACGGTTGCGTCCCCTGAAGCGACTCCGAGGTCTCCAGCGAATAACCCAAAATTTTACGAGTGTCATCGATCGACTGTCTTGTCATGGAAATCACGATGTTCATGCGAACGGCTCGTTGTCTGATCGGCGTCGTATTTTTGTCGATCACGGCCTTATCGCTATCGGCTGCAGAGAGGTTCAATGTTCTGTTTGTCGTCTCAGACGATTTGTGTGCGCGGTTGGCCTGTTATGGCGATCCGCTGGTGAAGTCGCCAAATATCGATCGACTTGCGTCACGTGCCGTGAAATTCGAGAAGGCCTACTGTCAGTATCCGCTCTGCAATCCTTCTCGAACGTCATTTCTGACGGGACTCAGACCGGACACAACAGCGATCTACGACAATGCGAAACAGTTTCGAAAAACGATTCCGGATCATGTGACTTTGCCTCAGACGTTTCAAAAAGCCGGATATTTCGTGGCTCGTGTCGGCAAGCTGTACCACTACGATGTCCCACGACAGATCGGGGCTGATGGACTGGACGACGAGCAATCGTGGCAGCAACGCATCAACCCGCGAGGACGTGACAAGGATGATGAGGCAACGATCTTCACACTCAATCCCCACGCCGCAGGCTCCGCTCGGTTCGGCGGCACCTTGAGTTGGCTGGCCGCCGAGGGTGAGGACGCTGAACAGACCGATGGCAAGTCGGCAGCGGCAGCGATCCACTTGATCGAAACGCATCGAGACCAGCCGTTTTTCATCGCCTGTGGGTTCTTCCGTCCCCATACGCCCTATGTGGCTCCGAAGAAGTGGTTCCGCATGTATCCACTGGAGACAATCGCGTTGCCAGAACTGTCCCCCGATGATCGCGACGGAAAACCGGCCGCTGCGTATCTTTCGCAGAAGCCGGAACAAGCCGAGATGACCGACGAACTTCGCACACAGGCCATTCAAGCGTATCTTGCCGCAACCAGTTTCATCGATGCCCAAGTCGGCCAATTACTGGATGCCCTCGACCGATTGAATCTGACGAATAAGACGGTCGTTGTCTTCTTTAGCGATCACGGTTATCACCTGTACGAGCATGGGCTGTGGCAAAAGATGTCGCTGTTCGAGAACTCGGCGCGGGTGCCGTTGCTGATCTCGGTCCCCGGCAACAAATCGAATGGACGAGTCTGCCTCCGCACGGTGGAATTGGTCGATCTGCACCCGACGCTGGCCGATATTTGCGGTATCGAGCCACCCAGATCGCTGGACGGAATTAGCATGAAGCCGCTGCTCGATAACCCGCAGGCCGAATGGTCAAAATCCGCTTTGACGCAAGTCACTCACGGCACGCCCAACGCTGCGGCCGGCGCGCCATCCATTGTCGGCCGTTCGATCCGAACCGAGCGATATCGGTTCACGGAATGGAACAATGGTGATCAAGGGACCGAACTCTACGACCACGACGCGGACCCTCGTGAACTCAAAAACGTAGCCGCCGATGCGAGCCAAAGGCAAACTGTTGAACAGCTTCGGAAGACACTCCGTCAACGATATCAACGCACGTCCAAATGACTGCAATGCGGAGACTATCGATTTGTGAGTGCGTTGGAGTTGATCTTGCACGGGCCCGTCAGGATGCCGCTGATGCGCACCGGGGCAGCGTGACTTAATCCTCGCTGGCATTGACAACTGTCGGGATTCAAAAAGTCACCGTCCTTTCGTACTCGAGTTTTCGCTTCGGCCGGGCAGCCAGTGCCCACCACTTCGCGACCTTTCCAGTCCGTCGCGTACGTCACCGCGACCCACGGGCAAGATCATTCCTCCTCTGGCCGAAGATGGCAAGAGGGGACTTCGCCTCGCCCCACATTTTTCAGGAAGTCGGACACGCGCGGGATCGTTTGGGTTCGCTTACATGATCAACCATTTTGTGCATCAGTTTGTCTTCGCTCCTGAAGTAGTCCAGATTTCCTTGTCTTTCAAGGCTTGGAACAGATTGAGAAATGCGCGGCGGTGTTTCACCGCAACAACCGGGATACCGGATTCGATGAGTGTCTGAGAGGTTTCGCTTCCCAACATCACAACGGCTGCACGGCTGCGTCCGCGAGTACTCATGACGATCAGATCACACTGCTGCGCGGATGCGATACGAAGGATCGCCTTCGTAACATTACTGACTTCTTCGATCAGTGGTGTCACCGTGACTCCGTGAAGCTCCAGTGGACCGA
>CAMCMU010000026.1 GCA_945876035.1 Schlesneria paludicola DSM 18645
GGAGATCACCCCTGGGCGGGGGGGGGGCTGTTCCGAGCCGCGTATCGACTCCCTGAATCAGAGTGATGGGCCAACCGGCGGCATCGTCGATGCGATGCCCCATTCAAACGCGAACGAAATCCCGTTCGGATTGAGACGTTGCACACGCCGGCCCCGTTGACCCTATACCCTGATCAAGCCGGCCGGTTTATCGGTTCGCTCGCGACTCACGGTAAAACAGTGGTCTGTTGGCCAATTCAAACAGGGACAGAAGTTGCCGCTGCCAAAAAACACGGAGATTCAGACGCATTTTTTGTGAGTGTTTGTTTGAAATGAGATTCAAAAACGGAGTTGCCGGGTGAGGGCGGCGTTATTCCCAAGCCTCAAACAGGCCGATCCTCTGTTGTTTCACAGCGAACCGTTGTGGTCGCGATTTTCAGGCACTCGCGCGGAGATCAATAGCGAGGGACTGTGTTGGCAACTGTTCCAGTAGTTCTTCAATTTGCTGAGACACACGGCCCTGAGCCACTTCGAGCAACGCGGCAGCGGTCACGAGCTCCGCCTCACAAACACCCAGCTCTCGTGAGTGTGTGTCGATCATCTCCGACAACTCTCGAATTTGGCCAAACAAACGTTCACAATTCTCGGGCTGAACACCATGGAGGAACTCCGATTCGACCGAAAGGGGCAATTGACCCGCCGTTTGTGAGTCATCCTGATGCGCCTTCATGGCCGCCATCAGATTCTTCCAAGCGCCACGGCCACCCTCCTCGAAGTCGTTGATCATTGTCTGCTCAGCAAAAATTCGATCGCATAATTCCGAGGCGGAGAGCAGTGATAATTCGGACTCGGCACATTCTGCGGCATCCTCCAAATCCGACCTGGAGCGAAATCGAGCCGTCAGCTGTAGCCCATGGATATCGATCACGTCGCCTTCACGGAGTGCCATCCGGCTTCGAGCAAGACCATTGATCAACATCAGGGAATCTTCCACAGTCTCAATCCAGGTGGCTCCGGACTGTTGATGAACGACACTATGAAGTGCCGGACCTTGTTGGAGTAGAAACTCACAAGCGGCTTTGGATCCGATCCGCATTCCGTCGCGATCGACCACGAATGATTGGCCAAGTCCTTCGAGCACGAGAATCGTGTCCGATGGGGGGGATGTGTTGTTAAACGCGGGCCATGAGGGGACAGCACGTGAATTTGTCATAAGTTTCTCGATCCAACATCTTGCCGGGCGGAGGAAAGCTCACGGAATGGGAACCAAGCCGAAAGCGTGTTCCTAAATTCGTCCGCGTCCCGGCACGAGCGTGAATCAAACCAAACAGTGTCTCAGATTCCAGCCTTGGCAACCTCGTCCGAATGTGCAGACTGCGTGCGGATTAATCCAGACAGGGGAAAAAAACGGGCAACAGGCCGGACAAAAAGGCCCTGTTACGGACTCTGGGCAGACACCGATGGCTGTAGTGGCTTGTGTACGAAGTCACGACCGATGCGAAGATCTCAATGAAAGCGTTTGGCCAGCGAAAGCATTTTTCTGGCACGCTGCTGATCCGCTATTTTCGCCGTCGACTCCGCATCACCGATGGCCAGCTTGGATTGATCGGTTTGGAGTTGTTTTTCCGCCTCAGCGACGGATAAATCCCCAACTGGAATCGCGCGTTGGGTCAGGAGAGAGACGACCGATCCTTGCACTTGAGCGAAGCCACCATCAATGAAGAAACTGCGTTCGCCAGCAGAGGATGTCAGCTTTAATTCTCCGCTGCCGAGTCGGCCGATCAGAGGAATCCGACCGGGTAAGATACCGATGTCTCCGTCATACAGCGGAAACCGCAAAGCAGAAACGCTTTCATCAAAAAGCGTTCGTTCAGGTGTGACGATCACAAGTCGCAGTGTATCAGGCATGGGAATGGGCTATTCGGGATTTTGGGTCGTGAGCATTAGCCATTTGGCAATCGATCGATACCTGTTCAGTCTTTGCATCAAATCTGTTTGCCCGTCTTCACCGCAGAATTTCGAGTTTATGCCTTGGCCATCTTTTCGGCCTGCTCCGCGGCTTCCTTGATTCCACCGACGTAAAGAAATGCAGCTTCCGGTAGGTGATCCCATTTGCCGTCACAAAGTTCTTCAAAGCTTTCGATCGTTTCCTCCCGCGAGGTGATCTTCCCCTTTTTCCCAGTGAACGCTTCGGCCACGAGGAACGGTTGCGACAGGAATCGCTCGATTCGGCGGGCCCGATGCACAACGAGCTTGTCTTCTTCGCTCAACTCGTCGATGCCCAGAATCGCGATAATGTCTTGCAACTCGCGATATCGTTGAAGAATCTGTTGTACCCGGCGGGCAATTTTGTAATGCCGCTCACCGACAACCAGCGGATCAAGAATTCGTGAGGATGACGAAAGAGGGTCGATGGCTGGGTAGAGGCCTTTTTCAGCGATCCGTCTTTCCAGATAGAGGAAGGCGTCCAAGTGTGCAAACGCTGTCGCTGGAGCGGGGTCGGTCGGATCGTCCGCCGGAACGTACACGGCCTGTACGGATGTAATTGCCCCGCGATTTGTGGACGTGATTCGCTCTTGAAGAGCACCCAACTCCGTACCAAGTGTCGGTTGATATCCGACGGCGGAGGGCATCCGGCCAAGCAACGCCGAGACTTCCGAACCGGCCTGCGAAAAGCGGAAAATATTATCGACGAACAGCAGGGTATCGGCCCCCGTTGCATCACGAAACCACTCCGCCATTGTCAACGCGGTCAAGGCCACGCGAAGCCGAGCACCCGGCGGTTCGTTCATCTGACCGAACACCATCGCGGTTTGCTCAATGACATGACGTCCCGTGTCACCGATCTCAGCTTCTTGCATTTCGAGCCAGAGGTCGTTTCCTTCGCGTGTTCGTTCGCCGACACCAGCAAACACCGAATAGCCCCCGTGAGCAGCGGCGATTCGCGCAATCAATTCAGTCAGGATCACGGTCTTACCGAGTCCCGCACCGCCGAACAATCCGGCCTTACCGCCACGCACGAACGGCACCAGCAGGTCGATCACCTTGATACCCGTCTCAAACAACTCGGTCTTCGAACTGAGGTCCTCCAGTTTGGGCGGATCTCGGTGAATGGACCAGCGTTCTTCGTGCGGAACATCACCGCGTCCATCAATCGGATCGCCGAGCACGTTGAACACGCGACCCAGCGTTCCCTTGCCAACGGGCACTGTCACAGGACCGCCGGTATCGAGCACGTCCATTCCACGGACCATACCGTCGGTCGAACCGAGGGCGACGCAGCGAACGCGTCCACCACCGAGGTGCTGCTGCACCTCTCCGGTGACCTTGATCTTGAGTCCCTTGATCTCCTTCTCGATTTTTACGGCGTTGTAGATCCCTGGCAGGTGAGCACCAGTGAACTCGGCGTCGAATGTCGAACCGATGATCTGTGTTACATGGCCAATGTTGGCGGTCGTGGTTGTCATGGCTTAAAGTCTCTTTTCTCGAATGGTCTTGCGGCCGCCGTGTGTTCGGCCCCGACAGGCTAACTTCCATCTGCTGGCGTATCGCTGGTCTACTCCAACGCGGCCGCTCCACCGATGATCTCACTGAGTTCTGAAGTAATTTGAGATTGCCGAGCGCGGTTATATTGTGCCCGAAGAATTCGAATCATTCCGTCGGCATTCTCGGTGGCGCTCTTCATAGCCACCATCCGCGCGATCTGTTCGCTGACTGTTGCGTCTAAAAAACACTTGAACAACCGCGCCTTAAAGGAGGCGGGTACGATCTCTTCCAAAATTTCTTGAGGCGAGGGTTGAAATTCGTACTCCGTCTTCGTCCGCACAGTCGCCGTCTCGGCCGTGGCCAGTTTGCCGATGGGCAGCAGTGTCTCGACCACCGCGACCTGCCGTGACATCGACTGAAACCGCGTATAGGCCACATCGAGGCGATCAATCTCACCACGCACGAACTGCTCGGCGTAGCGTTTTGCCAAGACATCCACTTGGTCAAACGTCACTTTGTCGTCAAAGTGCATGTAGGACTGAGTCGTCGGCAATTTTTGAAATTTGAAATATCCGATTCCACGCTTACCCGAGACTTCGATATCGAGCTGCACGGCAGCGGATTTCGCTTGGCGAATCCGTTGCTGAGTTTGTCGCAGTACGGCGCTGTTGTAGCCTCCGCACAGTCCCCGATTCGATGTCACGACCAATAGGACGCTTTTCTTTTCTGTCTCCCGTTGCTCAAGCAGTGGGTGAGTGACGGTCGATCCAGTCTCCTGCAGTGTCTCCGACAGATCGGAAACGATTTCCGAAATCTTGCGTGTGTAGGCCGCGGCTTGAGTTGCCCGATCCATCGCTTTTTTGAAGCGAGCGGTGGCTACCAGTTCCATCGTTCGCGTGATTTTGCGAACGTTGCGAACGGCTTTCAACCGCTTAATGATTGCTCTTGCTTTGGCCATGAAGCACTCGTACTGAACAAGATGTCGTCGTCAAACGTTTTTCGAAAACAGGGCTACGTGACCCACCACGGGATCACGGCTTTCCGACGGTTGCTTCCCAGCGAACCCGCCATTCTTCCAACGCCAATTTGAGTGAGGCTTCCGTCTTATCGTCGAGAGTACCACCGCTAATGATGGTGTTTCGGACTTCGCTCTTTTCATCACGCATAAACTGCAGCATGTGCTTTTCGGCTTCTTGGACACGCGTCACGGGAACCTTGTCAAAATAGCCCTTGGAGCCGCCGTAAATACTCATCACCTGATCACCCATCCCGAGCGGCTGGAACTGAGGCTGTTTGAGCAACTCCACCATGCGATAACCACGGTCGAGCTGTTGTTGCGTGGCCTTGTCCAGTTCGGTACCGAGTTGAGCGAATGCTTCCAGTTCTCGGAATGCGGCGAGATCCAGACGCAAGCTACCGGCCACCTTTTTCATGGCTTTCGTTTGAGCATTGCCCCCCACGCGTGAGACCGAGATCCCGACGTTGATCGCCGGCCGGACACCCTTAAAGAACAAGTCCGGTTCGAGGTAGATTTGACCGTCGGTGATGGAAATCACGTTCGTTGGAATGTAGGCCGAGACTTCGCCTTCCAGTGTTTCGATAATCGGCAAAGCCGTCATCGAACCGCCGCCAAGTTCGTCGCTCAGCTTGGCCGCTCGTTCGAGCAACCGACTGTGGCAATAGAACACATCGCCTGGATAGGCTTCACGACCGGGAGGACGACGCATCAGGAGCGACAACTGGCGATAGGCGGTTGCCTGCCGTGTCAGATCGTCATACACCACAAGCGTGTGCTTGCCTTGATACATGAAGTGTTCGGCAATCGCCGCACCGGCATAAGGCGCGATGTACTGCAAAGGAGCCGGATCACTGGCAGAGGCGCTCACGACAATCGTGTAGTCCATCGCGCCCGCTTTGGTGAGTGATTCCACAATTGCGGCGGTTGAACTGGCACGTTGGCCGCAGGAAACGTAGACGCAGATGACGTCGCCGCCCTTTTGATTGATGATGGCGTCAATCGCCACAGCGGTTTTGCCGGTTTTTCGGTCGCCGATGATCAATTCTCGCTGACCGCGGCCGACGGGTGTCATCGCATCGACCGCTTTGATTCCTGTCTGCAGTGGTTGCTTCACGGGTTGTCGTCCGGAGACTCCCGGCGCAATCGTTTCCAGCGGTCGGAACGCGGTCGTGATGACCGGCCCTTTTCCGTCGAGTGCGTTTCCAAGAGGATCGACCACGCGCCCCAGAAGGGACTCGCCGACGGGTACGGACAAGAGCTTGCCCGTTGTTCGTACCTCGTCCCCCTCTGCGATCTTCAAATAATCCCCGAGAATGATCACTCCGACAGAGTGCTCTTCGAGGTTAAATACCTGACCGCGCACGCCGCTCGAGAATTCCACCATCTCGCCGGCCATGGCCGAAGCCAGTCCGTAGACTCGTGCAATTCCATCACCCACTTCCACGACACGACCAACTTCACTCGTCTGAAGTTGGCCGTTGAAGTCTTCAATTTCCTTCTGGATAACTGAAGCGATCTCGCCCGCATTGAATTTCATTCATACACCTCTCACGCAATCGAGCGCGAAGTTGTTTAACCTGTGCACTTAAGGACCCGTCATAAACGGTATCCCCCACACGGATCACCAACCCGCCGAGTAACGACGGATCAACCCGTGTTTCCAAAATTGGTTCACATTCTAACGCAATCGCCAGTGAGGACTTGATCGACGCAAGGGACGCGGCCGTTAACGGAACAGCGCTACTCACGCCGATTCGTCTCTTGCCAGCCCGTCGTTCAACCTCGTGGTCCACCAACCGCCGTATGACCGGCAACAAATCTAAACGCTCATGCCTAGCGAGGACTCGCAAAAAATTGACGAACAGCGTTGTCGCTCGTCCCTCCAAAGTCCGCTGAATCAATCGCAATTTCTCATCACGTCCCAAAGCGGATCCGCACAGTAACTGTTGGAACTGTGGCTGTGGCAATACGACATGATCCACGAAAGAACTCAACTCCAGAGCCGCAGTTTCTCCGCCAGATTTTCCAAGCGAATCAAGATACGCAACGGCGTAGACCTTCGCGACCGATTGGGTGCTCGGGTCTTCCACTGCGGACGGAATTCGATTTTGTACCTGAGTTTCCACAACGACTGTTCCCTAACGGACACCTCGGGCCGAGACAGTTCAAGGGAACTTAGTTTCGGCGGACGTTCAACTGCGACAACGATTCTTTCACCAAGCGTTCGTGGTCGTTATCGGTTAAGGTGCGTCCAATCACCTGTATGGTCGCGTTGACCACATTCGTTGACACGAACTCAAACAACTCGGTCAACGCTTGATCTTTTGATCGCTGAATCTCAGCGATGGCCCGCTGCTTGATTGCATCGGCTTCCTTCTGAGCACTGGTGGCGATCTCGACTTTCAAACGATCGGCATCACGCCGCGCCTCGACCATGATTTCACGGACTTCTTCCTGAGCCTTGGCGAGACGCGACTCATAGTCCTTCAACAATTGTTCCGATTTCTGCCGGTTCGAATCCGCATCAGAAATATCTTGGCGTATGCGTCGTTCTCGCTCGGTCAAACCAGCCCGCAACGGTTCCCAGGCACCGACCCGCAAGACGGTCAGATAGACCACGAAGGTCACCAACGAAAATAGCGCCAGATCTCGAGTCCAAGACATTGGCAGACCGGTCGGATGATGGTCAGCCGTTGTCGCAGAATCCCCATGCGCAGCGGTCGCATGGTCTGCCGCCAGCACCGATGCCGGTAGCATCAGACTCAGGCTCACGACCGCAATTTGAGACCAGCGTAATAAACCAAGAGACATCGAGTTGAACCTGTCAGGACGAGAAAAACCGAAGGAAGGAAGCGGAATTATTTGAGATCAATGAGGAACGGGCGGTAATCGCCGTTGCTGCCCATGCAGACGATCAAGGCAAAAAACGTTGCACCTTCAATCAATGCAGCAGCAATGATCATCGCTGTCTGAATTTGCGAGGCGACTTCGGGTTGCCGTGCCATTGACTCGACAGCAGCTTGGCCAATGCGTCCGATGCCGTAGCCGGCACCGATTATCGTCAAGGCCGCCCCAATAGCACCGGAAAAGTGAAGACCTCCAGCACTTCCCTCTGCCGCGTATGCCGGTGCTCCGAAGGCAAAAAGGATTCCGACACCGTAAACAACCAACCGTAGATTCTGACTCACTTGGACTCTCCTGACCTGAAATCCTAGGAAACCCCGCCGTGTTGGCGGCGGGGAACAGCAAAGGGACCTGAACACAAACAAAATTCACATTAGTGCGGATTCACAGCCGCACTAATGAACAACGATGCGAGTAACGAAAATACATAAGCCTGCAAAAATGCCACGAACAATTCCAACATGCCGATGGCCACCTGACCGAAGATACTGGCCGGCATGACAATTCCCCAAAGAGGGCCGTTGGCCAACGCGATAAAGCCAAGGAACACACCGAGGACCGTATGGCCGGCCATGATATTGGCAAATAACCGCACGGCCAGGACGCCGTGCTTGATTAGTAAGCCACCCGCTTCAATCAACCAAATCACGGGAAGCAGTACGACGGCAATCAGCGGAGGCAAGTCCATTCCGGGGACGAGGGACTTCCAGAAGCCGACGATTCCAGACTGTTGGGACCCATAGAAAACGACATGGACGAACGTGATCACGGCCAATACGCCCGTGACATTGATGTCGGCCGTGGGAGAACCCAGAAACGGGATCGCGCCGAGTAGGTTACAGATCAAAATATAGAAGAATACGCTCCACACAAACGGCAGATACCTGTCTGCCGGATGCCCCAACGCAATGTCGTACGAGAGTTGACCCGAGTGCTGATGCTGGGGATGGCCGCCCGAATGATGGCTGTCAACGGAAAGAGCATGGGAGTCACCATGGCCGTGTTCTCCAGCCCCTTCCGCATGACCAACATGCTGATGAGGAATCCCGATCGAGGGGCGAACAACCTCATCACGAATGAATACCGCCAGCGACTCCCAAAAGTTCCACCACAAGCCTTTGACGGGCTGGCCTCCGGCGACGCGAGTCGCAAGGCCGCGGAAAATTAGAAATGCCAAGCCCACGGCGACGACCTGTAACACCATATATTTCGTTAGCGGCGAAGGCATAACGAACTGGCTGTTGCGGCCGAGCAGCTCCAACACAAACCCGGGAAGCTCCCAAGTGCTCGTGTCTCGCACATGATGAAAAGGGTCAGAACCCGCCGCCATAAATACCCAATCCGATTTTCAACGTTTTTATTTTAACCAGCCACGGCCTTGCTGTTCGCAGCAGGAACCAGCACCGCTCGCGTTTCGAGGGCCAGTGCCACAAGGTAACTCACAATTAACCAGACGGTGAACTCGCGAAATTTAAGATCAGGCCGCAGTGTGCGGATCGTAACGATCCCCAAGAACACAAACAACATCCGAAAGCTAGTTCCCACCAGAACGAGGTAGGCTGAGGAACCGCGATGCTTGAGGATACCGCCTACGAAAATTGTCATCCAACCAGGGATCAAGCACAGCAACCCGGCGTAGACCAAACCCTCGACCCCTACCCATCCCGCAAGAGCGTACGCCAACCCTGACATCAACAAGACATACAGAACCATTCCAATAGTGAAAACCGCGACTTGAAAACCTGATGACTGCATGACGCTTCTCAAAGCCGGCGAAACCGCGTAACTAAAAAATCATTTCGAAGATCGGCCGCTGCTTTTGGCAAGCCGCAACAGATCGAACATTGAAGTCATGAAACCCAGCATCACTCCCGCGATCGTAAACCAAGGACTGGTTCCCAATCGCTTATCCAGCCACCACCCACCACTTGGCGGAAGGGCCATCTGCAGGCCAATCGAAATCACTCGAGAGGCCATGACATAACCCTGCGCCAGAGAACTGCGACCGTCACGATTCTGATCACTGGACACGGAGTCTCCCCGAACAAACGAAACACCGATCGTGGAGCCACTGCGGATGCTAGCTTTGGCTTGAGATGTTGTCAAAGTGGCGAGGACGAGCCGCTGAGAATTCTCAAAAGTGGGGGTGTTGCGGGTGTCGGTGATTCAGTTGCCTGAAATGAAATCGAAGGATTCGCAATTTCGTGGGGCGAATTGTCTGATCTTTCTCCGTTAAATGGCATGTTTTAGAGTGTTCCGTCAGCAGCAGGACGGGTACGATGGAGGTTCAAGACGCGGAATGGAAGACAGAAGCCGATCGGCTTCTCCACCTGTTGCGGTTACAAACCGCGAGTTTCAAGGAATTGCTGTGAACGACCAAGATCTGCCAGAGACGATCACGAAGACGACTCGCGGTATCGCTGACCTCGTAGAAAAATCCGCTGATTTAGATCACGAATCGGTCGCTGACGAGCCGCTTGAAAAAGAGTTTGCTTGCCATATCGCCACTGACTTCGATGATGGTGATCCGGCTGACGACGATGACGAAGAAATCAGCGCGGCACAAATGAAGAATAAACTAGAGCAGTTCTTCGCCGATGACCCGTTGACCGAAGCCATCGATGCGTTGGATGTTCTGACTCTTGAGGAGGCAGCCATTTATTTGAAGATTGAATACGCCGATATCCGGCGGATGGTCAAGGAGCAGGGACTCCCCGGTCGCAAGATCGGTGAGGAATGGCGATTCCTGCGCGGGGCCATTGCTGATTGGTTGCGAGCAGCCAGCGGTTCTTCGCTTCCAGTTACCCAGCCGGAAAAGGCGACCCGAGCGGAGCGTCCCGCCCGCGATGATCGGCCACAGCGGCGATTTCCGGAGGAACAACGGGAGCAACAACGGGAGAGCAACGAGGGCTTTCCGCAACGGAGTCAGCCGCCACGCCCTCGACCGCAGTTTCGCAGTCAGAATCAATTCGGTGGCGGAGCCGAAACCAGCGGTTATCAAGGCGGACAACATCAAGGCGGACAAGGGGGAGGGAACGCCGGCAGCGTTGGACAGGGGGGGTATCCACCCCCACGTCGTCGGCGTTATGAAGGCGATCAGTCACAACAGCCTCCACAGGGGGATTTTCGGCCTCCACGCAAGCGACCGTCAAGTGAAAATGTAGGAGGTCATGAAACGAGCACGGGGTTCAGGGGCCGTTCAGGCCATGGCGGCCCTGCCGGGGCAAGTCCATTCGTTGCCGCCTCCAAGAAGCCCAAGCGAGACGCGTTGGAAAATCAGCGTTTTAAGAGATTGGATCGCCGCCGATTCGGATCCGATCAACCGGATTAATTCGCCTCCCCGAATTCAATGATCAACAGGCTGTTCGTGTTCCAGTGGAAACTCGGAATCCTTCGGTGGAACTGTCAGGCGGTCTTCCATGGCCTGAGCGGACTGGCAGACACAATCCGGTTTTTGATTTGGGCCAAGATTGGTCCCTCGCTGCGTCGGAGAGTGTTTTTGCCGGTCACGGTTGTCCTGAACACATCGACTTTCTTCAAGAGGGCCGATGCTTCTGAAGCGACCAAATTGTTTACTAAGGCTGATGCCGCATGCCGTGAGGATCCGCGCATCAGGTGGCCGCAGGTGGATTACGTCGCAACACAATTCCACCTGCCATTGCCAGTTCAGGATCGTTGCAGAGTCGATTTGTGGTTCTCCGAGCGATCCGGCGAGTCGGTCGGGATCCGTCGATAACAGATCGCCAACCGTGCGAACTCCCGGAAGTTCCAGCCGCTCAGCGGTCGTGCTGTCAATCGACAGAGCCTTTTCAAGTGTCCTTCCGATATCGCCCCAGAAACTATCCTGCAGCCATTCAAAATCAGGAGCGACCGCCGCCGGGATCGTGGCTTTCGCGACAGTCGATTCCGGCAATGCGACCGACTTTGAATTCGCAGCAGCGTTTTTTGTCTGCGATGGGCTTGGCCGAATGCGTCTCACAGACGCGTCCGAGACCCGCGTGTTTGGCGAGCGGAGTCGGTGCCGGCGAGTCCGAGGAAACGGTGGACCCGACGGCAGTCGCGGTGGTCCCGGCCCCGACCAAGGCCGGGGAGGACGATTTCTCGTTTGTCAGACTGGGTCGCGTGGGAGAGCCGAGACCATGGGCGACGCCAACGGAGCGAGGTTTCTCTGCGTCCAGTTGTGCGAGCGACTTTTTGAGGACTTCCTCGGCAGGCGACTGACGGACCGTCGCATCATCCTCTGGCAACGTTTCGATCACTTTGCCGGTGGCCTCAAATTCCTGAAAAATGGCTTCAATCGTCGCTCGTTCCTGCACCTCTTTCCACTTCTTCGTGACCCAGAAGAGAGGTGGTCAACCGGGACATCACGCCGAGGAACCAAATCTTCGTGGCGGGAAGAGTGACCCCGAATTCCGCGAGGGCGCGTTCCATGATGCGTGCATAGCCGACGACCGCATGTCCGATCAGTCGGGCGATTCGGTCTTTGAGATCTTAATCGAGACCCGCTGGCGGATCATTGATCCTCTTTTTTAGGTTGTCGTGATCAAGACAGACCTCGTAGTGCGGATGGGCGAGATTGGCTCCGGCGACGACCATTTTTGCCAGCCAATTGGCTTCTGTCGGAACAGTCACATCGGGCCAGCCACCCAGCTCCAGTTCAAGAATCTCGGTCAGCTCGCGATACGCGCAGGCAATGCTCCATTCCGCCGCGCGATGCACAATCCGTGCTGCCTCTGATTGTCCCGTATGAAACGGCTGAATGGGGTCATCGTCGTCGTGGACCAAAACCCCGGCGGCGTAAATGCCATCGGACCACTTCTTCACACGCAGGGCTGAGACAGTCTGTTCGTAACACGGCTGAGTCGCTGCGACAGCTCCCTCTTTATCCCCCAGCCGTTGTCTCGCACATGCAGGACGTGATTGCGGAAGTCCTTGAACTTGTTGTCGGGAACTTTTGAACACTCTGATATAGATTTCGATGTTAGCCAGACACAGGTGACGCCAATTTTCGGCAGGGTCCCCCGGAATTTGGTGAAGGGCATCCCACGCAAGTTTGTGCTGCGTTCGGGATCACTTCGAGGCAAACAACACGTTGAAGAATGTCGGGGGACATGGTGAAACACCTGTTCCAGGGCGGCCATTTATCAACGCCCCTCGATAAAACCGAAAATGTCATGCGAGCTTGTGGCTTGCCGCAAGAGCGATCACAAAAGGGATTCCGGGGAGCCCAAGAATCTCTCCGAAGTGGGCTCACGGCTCAAGATCGGAGGGTCGTTTAATCGTCCAACCGTTCAAGTCCAAGCAGTTGGCAGGCCGGCATTTTTTTCTGAGGAGATGGGCAGACCCGGCCGATTCTCGACCTAGGGTTTGGTTGGAACCGATGAAGACAGCGATTTCTCGCACGCTCGCATCGACGAATTCTTTTAACAAGCGAGTCATTTATTGAGTACGAACATGTCCCCAAAGTGCACTCGGCACAACTCTCATGGCCGGCACGACCTGCTCCAGCGGATTTATCTCGCACTCTCAAAACAGCGGAACTGGATCGCCCGCAGCATCCGCATTAAGGTCATCGATTGCGAAGTCCTGCTGACAGGGACTGTTCGAAGCGACCTCCCGAAACAGAAGGCACAGGAAAGCCTGCTTCAAAGTGAGGGACTCGGCCTGATCTGCAACCAATTGTGCGTCATGACGGTCGCTCAGACGATGTCGGCGATGACAATGAGCGGAAGTCGACGGGATGCACCGCGTCGGCAAGGCCTGACGATGCCATGTATCGTGACCGACTTATGCGGGTTCGACCAAGAGGATGGGATGAACGTTGCCTTTCTTGTCGAAGTGAGCGATCACGGTTTCATTGTTCGTGTGGTGCCCCAAAACCGCCCGTGATTCACCGGTTGTCTTCAAACTTCGGAACACAAGAAGTTGCAGTTCACCCAGTTTCAGTCGATGCCCCGCGGCGATGTCTGGTGGGACGACGCGGCCGTCTTCAGTAACGGTGAGCGACCTCCAAGCCGCGTCGGCGCGTGTGCGATCCGGGTGCCAGTCAAAAACAAGGGGCGCAAACAACCCCTCCCCGTGGGCGACTTGTTGGAGCGTCAATTTTTTGTTGGTGGCCGAAAATTCATGCGGAGTGCTCAAGATGCGATCCTGAACAACGGCCAAGGGGAAGGCCCGCACCTTGAGGCCTTTCATCGTCAATTGAGCCTCACGCGTCGGGGTGTCGAGTCGAACCAGAATATCCTCGGCAAGGGGCAGCGTTGCTCGATATTCAATTCGTTCTTGTTGAACACCGGAGATCGAGTCGGCCAGCAGCAGAAAACGTTCCTTTCGAGAGAGCATGATGATTCGCTCGACTCTCATTTTTCCGGGACCACACATTTGAAGTTCGATGTAGTCGGCATCGGGATCGCTTTGCCAGCAGACGCAAGACCATTCTTCCGCCATTTCGACAACGGCATCACCCAGTCGTAGATCGAGCGTCCAGTCTCCATGAATCAGCGGCTTTCCGGCCGCCATCACGTCGAGTTGAGGAAACCGGCGATGGTGCGCCACGGCCACGCTGTCTGCCTCAACGGACCAGTCGCTGCGAAGCAGGGCGAATCTTGCCCAATCCGACTGATTGGAAGGCATTGTGACAACGCCATCATGCCGCACGCGGCGTGGAGTCTTTCCGGTGACTGCGCGTTTGACGGATTCTAAATAACTCCCCTCAGGGCCAATCTCGGGAAGATTGAACAACTCGGCCGCGGCGATGAGCACCGGCAGCGATTCCAGCGACAGACCATGAGAAAATACCGCCTTTCCGTCGGGACGACACAGTGGAATCGCACGCTCCACCACCGATTTCAGCGTCTCTTCTTGTTCGGCTGTCCACAGGTCCACCCGGAAGTGTTTGGCCATCAGCGTGGCGCGGATCAATGATGCCAACCACAGAGGGAGTCGCTCGATGATTTCAGCGCGTGGTGTTCCGTCCGTATCCGAATTCTTTTCCAAGCTGCGACACAGGACTTTACGACCGCTTTTTAACAGATTACTCGCTCCAGAAACATCACGAAACACGATTCCCGCCACGAATGGCAACTCGCCTTGCTCAATCAATTGCACGTCGAAGGGAACCGCCGGATCAAAATCATGCTCGTTGACCGGGGGGGAGATTAAGCTCGCGATCTGGCACAGCGCATGTCGCCACAGCCGCCATGTTTGTTCGGGGCGAAGACGTGCACCCGCTAAGGCAAGTGTTTCGACGGAGGCCAAGAATGAGAACAGTGAGGCCGATTGTGGCGGCGAATCATTCTCTGCGGACAAGCGTCGAATCAAGGGTTCTATTCGCTGAGCAAGTGTCTTGGGGGCCTTGTTTGTAGCGCGGGGTTTGTCTGTACGAACCGTTGTTCGCAGCCCCCCGATTTTCGTCAGAAGTTTTCCGAGATCGGTTTCTTCGGGGAACGCCGCCTGAGACCAAAGTGTCCGAACTCCGAGGCCTAGCGAAGACTCGTGACCGGTGGCATAACTCTGAAACGAGGTCAACAATGCCGCTCGAACTCCATCGAGGTCGCCGGTTGATGCGGCTGATTTGAGAACGGGATCGGCACTCCGCTCCCAGACCAAGGATTCCAAAAATTCGGTGTCCGTCAGGCGACTCAAATCCATCGAACATCCGGACAGGGTGATCGCACAAGTCATCGTCATCTCGCCGTTGCAGTGATTTGATAGGCTCCCTGCCGATGAAATCACCTAAAAATTTTCCGAGGTTCCTTCCGCTCACCGCAGCAGCGTAGCCAGCGGCCAATGAAATGCAACGAGGAGGACAACATTCCTCGAGATCCGTTCCGGGAAATACAACAAGAGCATTCGTCAGACTGTGACGTCTCGGGCTCCTCGATAAGGGGGAGTTGGCGGAGATCTGACGACCCGTGGCGGCGTGATCTCGGCTGGTGTTCAGGGCTTGACGCGTGTCCTGCGGGGAGTGCCTTGCCGCAGTTTTTCCCAACAGTGAGCCTCCACGGAGGAACATCGAGGCCGCAGACGAACTCGTTTTCAGTCGTCTGTTCCATTGTTGGTATTGATCACTTGCAATCGTTCGATGTGAGACACTGCGCCATGCCGATTTTTGCCTTTCAAAATGACGGGGATTCGATTCCCGATCGCAGCATCTAGAAAACAGGTCGTGTTCCGCTGCGTGATGGCCTGAAGCAGTCCGCGTTTTTCAATGTCCCGTGGATTTCAATAGTTTCCCCAAAAAATTTCGATGTCAGGTGGATCAGTCACATCGGAACGAGGGATATCAAAATTGGAATCACAAATGCTGGGCCGGAGCACCGTCTGATGTGCTCAACCCGAGCACAATCGAGGCGCTGATAATCGGATGTCCGTCCAACACGATCGTCGCGAGAAATACACTTCCGATGAAACACGGTTTTCGCAATGAGGGCCATGGGTTTCTTGAGAAACCACGGAAAACAGCCATTTTGGGAAATTGAGGGAGTGGATGGAAATCGGAGTACTCGGCCTAAATCTCCGTCAAAATTCTCCGAAAATTGACGAGCGGATCGAGGCGTGGTCCGCGTTTCTTGAGGCGGACATGGTGACTGGTCGTCGCTCAACGAACGAGGTGACTGCGGGAACCCAGCGAATCCCCGGTGATGAATACAGAGGGCCCTCGCAAGGCTCGACCTGAGATCAAGAAGTTTTTTATCCAACAGGAATTTTCCCAAATAGTTGCCGAATTTGGCGCCGTTGTTGCCTATGATATGCCACATCGCTTCGTAAATGACCTGCGGTGCGCGGGCATTCGCGGGGATGCTCGGTACTCTTCAATAGAACTCGCCAAGCCATCGTGGGAATTGAAAATTGGTCGCCTCACTGCAACGCCCAACCTTGGTTTTGAATCGAAACTGGCAACCGGTTGGAGTTGTCTCCGTTGCGAGGTCTCTGACGTTGGTTGCCTCGGAGCGGGCTCGGTTTGTCGATCCGGCGGATTTTCAACAGTACGCATGGAGCGATTGGGCTCGGTTCGTTCCCGCCAAGGACGAGTTGTTTGTTCAATCCGTGACCTTTCGAATGCGAGTTCCGGAAGTCATCACCCTGACGCATTATGATCGGGTGCCGACACATATCGTGACATTCAGTCGCCGCAATATTTACAGGCGGGATCGCTTTACGTGCCAATACTGCAACACCCAGCCGGGGACCGAAGAATTGACGATTGACCATGTGCAACCCCGTTCGCGAGGAGGGACTTCCAACTGGGAAAACTGTGTTCTGGCGTGCGTCGAATGCAACAAACGCAAGGCCAACAAGACTCCCGAGGAAGCGAGAATGCCACTGCGGAAAATCCCGGAACGTCCGGCGTGGAGGCCGATGTATTCTTGGCACTCCCTACGTATCGCAAGTTGGTCCAAGTTTATCAGTGAAGCCTATTGGAATATCGAGCTCAACGAATAGCGAACCGGCACACCGATTTAGGTCGAGAAGCGTTCGGACGCCGAGCAAACAGTGTGTCCGTGGGGGAATAGTTCTGAGGTGTGATCTCTGGCGACCAACGAAACAGTTCGGACGTGGGCGACGATTCGTTGCCGAAGAGGTTTTGACGATGTGGATGACAGCACCGGATTAAGAATGTACAACATGTCTCTGTATCGAAGGCTCCCGTAATCGGTGGTCGTGCCAAACAATTTCTTTCTACGGAAACCCGATGAGCGTTGAAGGACTGGATCCAGCAGCACGGCCGTATTCTGAAGAATGGTATGAAGCTCTGAAGCGGTCACTGGGTGAGATCGGATGTCGGCGGCTTGGCTGTTATGTCATTCCGGACGACTGGCTGTTATCGGTTGTGATCCCGATTTACAACGAAGAACGAACATTGCGGGTTTTGATTGATCGGGTGCGTGCGGTCCCCATTCGAAAAGAACTGGTTCTGGTCGAAGATTGCAGTCGGGACGGAACCCGCTCTGTTCTAAAAAAACTCGAAGCAGAAGCGGCCGCGAATCCGGACCCGATGAACTCCATCAGCGTCACGTATCAGCCGGTCAATCAGGGCAAAGGGGCGGCCGTGAGAGTCGGATTTTCCAAGGCTCGCGGTGACGTCATCATCATTCAGGATGCCGATCTCGAATACAATCCCTCCGAATACCCGCGGCTCCTGCGTCCGATTATTGAAGGCCATGCGGACGTTGTGTACGGCAGCCGATTTTTGGGTGATCAAGAGCGACGGGTTCTGTATTATTGGCACTCTCTTGGCAACGGAGTGCTGACGATGGTTTCTAATTTTATGACCAACCTGAATCTGACCGATATGGAGACCTGCTACAAGGTCTTTACCCGGTCCGCACTGGCCGATATTTGGCCGACGTTGAAGCAGAATCGGTTTGGAATTGAACCGGAATTGACCGCCAAAATCGCTCGGCGACGATTACGCGTCTACGAAATGTCCATCAGTTATCACGGTCGCACGTACAAGGAAGGCAAGCACATCAACTGGAGGGACGGCCTAAAGGCCTTGTGGTGCATCGGGCGATATTGGTGCGCCGATTAGTTTGACCGGCCATTGTTCACGGGGATCGCGTTGGCCTAAAACTCTGTCCGGGTTGACCTGGAGATCCCCGATTCGCCATGCGGACACGTTTTCACTCAAGCATGATTGAAGATACCAAGATCGCACATCCTTAGAGGCTTTTCACGATATGAGTAGTTCTCCTTCAAATCACGAATCGGGTTCCGAACCGCCGCGAGGCCCATCGCGTTTGCCTGGAAAGGAAACCCGATCCCCATTTTCACGATCTTGGATCGCGACGATTATTGCGTTCACCTTGATTGCATCGGTTCTGGTCAATTGGTCTGCCAGTTCGTCCAGTCGGGTGGACTACATGTTCCTGTGGAAACAGATTGAGGAAACGAATGTTGAACGAGCGATCTTTGATGGCGAAACTGTCCGCGGCAAGTGGAAGAAAATTCCGCCGAAGCCGGAACCGCCGTCGGTCGAGCTCAAATCGGAGTTTGTCGTCGATTTGCCAGTGGCCTTTGACCATGAGCTGAAAAATCACATGCGATTGCATGGCGTGCAGTTCACCGGCAAAGCGCAGGCCGGCATTTTCGGGATGAGCGACCTGATCGTGCTGCTGAATGTGCTTTCTTTTGTCGCATTCGTCTGGTTCATGTGGTTTATCATGCGACGCAACAGCGACCCGATGGGCTCCGGAATGATGGGAAATTTCATTCGCAGTCCCGCGAAGAGATTCAAGCCGTCGGACGAGCAGACCACATTTGACGATGTGGCCGCCATGGAAAATGCCAAATTCGAATTGCAGGAAATCGTGGAATTTTTGAAGACTCCTGCCAAATTTCAGCGGTTGGGTGCTCAGATTCCCAAGGGTGTTCTGTTGATGGGTCCGCCTGGGACCGGGAAGACCCTGCTGGCGCGCGCGACGGCCGGCGAAGCGGGGGTCCCTTTTTTTACGATCAATGGATCCGAGTTCATTCAGATGTTTGTGGGTGTCGGTGCCAGTCGCGTGCGCGACATGTTCAAGACCGCCAAGGAAAGCGCCCCGTGTATTCTCTTCATTGACGAAATCGATGCTGTCGGACGGCATCGCGGAGCCGGACTTGGTGGTGGGAACGATGAGCGGGAACAAACCCTCAACCAAATTCTCAGTGAAATGGATGGATTTCAGCAAACGGAAGCCGTGATCGTCGTGGCGGCCACAAACCGGCCCGATGTCCTTGATCCCGCGTTGTTGCGTCCCGGTCGATTCGATCGTCATGTGACGGTCGATCGTCCCACGAAGGTTGGACGGGCGGCAATTCTGAAGGTTCACGTTCGAAAAGTGCCCCTTGATAACGATGTTGATCTACTAAAGATCGCCAATGGAACAATCGGATTTTCCGGCGCGGAACTGAAGAACCTCGTCAATGAGGCCGCGTTGAATGCGGCACGGACGAGCCGTGATTCTGTTCGGGCGGAGGATTTCGATGCGGCTCGGGACAAGATTTTGATGGGTCCGAAGCGTGAAGAGGTACTCAACGAGCAGGAACGTTTGATGACGGCCTATCATGAGGCGGGCCACGCACTGCTGGCATGGCTTCTTTCCGAAGTCGATCATGTTCACAAGGTGACCATCATTCCACGCGGCCGGGCCTTAGGAGTGACTCAACTGCTTCCCAACGAAGACCGGTACAACATTGGTGAATCTCGGCTGCATTCGCAACTGGCATTCATGCTCGGTGGCCGTGCGGCGGAAAAAATGGTGTTCAATGAATACTCGGCCGGGGCCGAGGATGACCTGAAGCGAGCGACACAAATCGCGCGCCGCATGGTGTCGCGTTGGGGGATGAGCCAAGTCATCGGTCCTGTCGCATTTCGCAATGGTGAAGAACATCCGTTCCTCGGCAAGGAAATGCATGAACAACGTGAGTACAGTGATGAGACGGCAAGAATTATCGATTCGGAAGTGCAGATGTTTCTCTTGCAGGCCGATCGCCGGGCCGTTGAGGTGTTGACGCAGCATCGCGATAAACTGGATTCGCTCACCAAGGCACTGGTTGACAAGGAATCACTCGATCAGGACGAAATCGCGCAGATCATCGGGGTCCCCGTTCGACGTGTCGAATGAGGACTCAGACGGCGAAGGAATCCAGAACACGGGCGAATGCGGCGTAGGTGCCCCAGTCGACGAGGACGAACTTGACAGCCATGGGGTGAGGATGTTGCAGCAAGAACCTCCGTGCCTCATCCAAGGCATTCTCTGCCGCGAGGTCCACTGGAACCCGATAGACACCCGTGCTGATGGCAGGAAATGCGATGCTCCGGCAGTGATTCTCAGCGGCCAATTCCAAGCACCGGCGATGTGCGGATCTCAAAAGAGACGCTTCGTTTTCACGTCCGCCGCTCCACACGGGGCCGACGGCGTGAAAAATGTATTTTGCTGGCAAATGACCAGCACCGGTTTTGACGGCATCACCCGTGGCACAGCCGCACGCGTAACGCGTCTGGATCTCTTGCAGGACCTCTGGCCCTGCCGCTTGATGAATCGCGGCATCGACTCCGCTCCCCCCCCTCCATTCTGCGTTGGCCGCGTTGACAATCGCATCGACCTGCTGCCGCGTAATATCATCGCGCAGCAGTTCGAGGTAACTGGAACCGAAATAGACTTTCATCGTGACTGTTTCTGTTGTGTTGGCCGTCTTCCCGAAGAACGATGCGGGTTCGTCGAACAGTTCTGAGGTCGGTATCTTATCGGCTCAACGCTGGAACGACAGTATTATCATGTCCTTTGCAACTCTCCCGTCGGCACGTAAGCTGTAGCCCGTTCTCGGATGTGCCGCAGGGCATCGTCAGTTTCACTCGTTTCATAAAGAATTCATGTGTCGAAAACGCGTATCGTGTTGCTGATTCCGACCCTCGATCGCTCAGGCGCCGAGAAGCAATTTGCGTTATTGGCGACACGGTTACCGCGTACTGAATTTGACGTCCGTACGATTGCGCTGACGCGCAGTGGGCCATACGCTGAGGACCTTCACGCGGCGGGAATACCGCTGGCGGTGATTGGCAAACGCTCAAAGTTCGATCCCTTTTCCTTGTGGCGATTGCGGGCCGAACTGAAGCGGCAAAATCCTCAGATTCTGCACACATGGCTGTTCGCGGCCAACGCTTACGGGCGACTCTGCGCCTCAGCGATACCCCGGACAAAAATTGTGGTTTCGGAGCGGTGCATCGACAGTTGGAAGGCCGCTTGGCAACTCTGGCTCGATCGACGGTTGATTTCTTGCACCGACCGACTTGTGGGGAATTCGCCGGGAGTCGTGGAGTTCTATCGCGGCCTCGGTGTGCCGTCACAAAAATTGGTTTACATTCCCAATGGCATTGACGTTCCGGCCGATTCCGGGACGTCGGGTTCAATGACCTTGCCCCGAACCCGCGAACAGATATTGGCCGAGCTGAATCTGCCGCCGGATTCGTTCGTCGCCGGATTCGTCGGCCGTCTGGCGAAGCAGAAGCGGGTCGAAGACCTGATCTGGGCAGTGGAAACTCTCCGACAAATTCGTCCTCAACTCCGACTCGTCATCGTGGGCGATGGGCCTGAACGACAGCATCTGGAACAACTCGCCGCCGATGTTCAGTGTGCCGATTCTGTCAGGTTTCTGGGCCATCGCAACGACGCGTCAGAGCTCTTTAAAGCGTTCGACGTTTTTTGCTTACCGAGCTGCTTTGAGGGGATGTCCAACAGTCTGATGGAGGCAATGGTGGCCAGCCGGGCCGTGATTGCGAGCGACATCCCACCGAATCGCGAACTCGTCGTTCAGGGTGAAACAGGCTTTCTTTTCAAGCCCGGTGACTCCGTGGGCGTGATGCAGTTCCTACGCCGTTTGATGGACGATCCGGAATTGTCTGCGCGTTTTGGTCGGGCCGGACGTGAGCGTATTGAGCGGGATTTCAGCAGCCAATCCATGGTCAATGGCTATGCGGAATTGTATCGCAGTCTGATCTCATCGACGGATTCGGCAAGTCATTCCTACTCATGACAAGGATTTTTTTACTCCACGAGGCGACGGCGTCGTTCATGACCAAGAGGGAAGCATGTGTGGCATCGCGGGCGGTTGTTGGATCAGTCAGAGCGAACCTCTGGGGGAGGCGGTTCTGCGTCGGATGACTGCGGCCTTGAGTCATCGGGGGCCGGACGACGACGGCCATTATTTATCGGCGTCGGCCCCTCTGTCTGCAGCAAAAGGGATCGGCTCGTCCGGCGTCGCACTCGGACACAGGCGTCTTTCCATTATCGATCTGTCAGGCGGTCATCAGCCACTTTCCAACGAAGATGGTTCCGTCTGGATCGCGTTCAATGGCGAGGTCTACAATTACCGCGAACTGAAGCCTCAACTCGAATCGCTCGGGCATCGCTTTCGTACGCTGAGCGACACAGAGTGTCTGGTGCACGCTTACGAACAATGGGGTCACGAATGCGTGCAGCACTTGCGAGGTATGTTTGCGTTCGCGATCTGGGATGATCGCCACCGCAAGCTGTTTTTGGCACGAGACCGAATGGGTCAAAAGCCGCTCGTCTATCGGCTGGCTGCGGGTCGGATCACATTTGCCAGTGAATTGAAATCACTGCTTCAGGTTCCCGGCGCGCCTCGCGACGTCAATCCGGAAGCCGTCGCCGACTTCGTGACGCTGCAATATGTTCCTCACCCCAAAACGATGCTGCGTGGTTATCACAAGCTCCCTCCGGCCCATTGGGCCGAGTTTGATGCGACAACAGGTGACCTGCTCGTGAGACGCTATTGGGAGGCTCCGTATGCCAGGCCGGCCGCAGACTCCCGTGATACGGAATCCACAACGACGCCCGCTGAGCCTCGGGCGGAAAGCCTGTCGAGGCTCCCTAACGACGACGACACCTTGGGGTGGAGCCGCCTTCTGCGCGAACGACTCAGCGACGCGGTTCGATTGCGAATGAGAAGCGATGTGCCTTTTGGTGCGTTTCTTTCCGGTGGAGTCGATTCGACGATCATCACCGGACTGATGCAGCAACTCGTCTCACATAAAGTCCAGACATTCTCCATTGGATTTAGCGTCAAACAATTCGACGAGCGAAAGTATGCGCGTGAGGCAGCGGCTCATTTGGGGACGGAGCATCACGAGTTCGTGGTCGATCCCTCGGCCGTCGAAATTTTACCAAAATTGGTTCGTTACTTTGACGAACCATTTGCAGACAGTTCGGCAATTCCAACGATGTCGCTTTCACACCTGACCCGTCAACACGTTACCGTGGCACTGACCGGGGATGGCGGTGACGAGCTGTTCGCCGGTTACGACCGCTATCTCGCCGTTGATCTCGCTGCCAAACTGGATCGTTGGCCAAGTCCGATTCGTGCGTTGTGGGCCAGTCCGGTGTGGCAGCGAGTTCCCGCTCCCGTTCGACAAAAATCGAAACTGCGGCAGATGAAACGCTTTCTGTCTGCACTCGGCCAACCTCCGGAAAGACGCTATGTGAACTGGATCAGTATTTTTGATGATGTCCGACGACCGGAGTTGTTCACGGATGATTTTGCCGCGTCGCTGGCTGGCTATGATGGTGCCTCGTTCTTACTCGATGCCTACGCACGCTGTGCCGAAAGCGATTTCGTGCACCGCACGACCTGTGTCGATCTGGAAACGTATCTTCCATGTGATATCCTGACAAAAGTCGATCGTGCGAGCATGGCCTATGGATTGGAGGCACGCAGTCCCTTCATGGACCATCCTGTGGTGGAACTCGCCGCACGAATGCCCCGAAGACTCAAGTTGCGTGGTCGTCGGGGAAAACAGATTCTGACGGAGACGTTTCGAGATCTTCTTCCCGAGTCGATTCAAACACGTCCCAAAATGGGTTTCGGAGTCCCCTTGGATCATTGGTTCCGAGGCGAATTGCGTGAGATGCTGACCGATACGCTGCTTGATACGCGTTCGCTGCAACGGGGATACTTCAACCCGGCGACAGTCCGGCGCCTCGTCGATGAGCACACGTCGGCACAATGGGATCACAGTGCGCGTTTGTGGCTGTTGCTTGTCTTTGAACTGTGGCATCGACACTTTATCGATGATATTGTCCGTTCTTAGGCCCCCCGCAAACACTTTTGCCGATTCGCGATTTTGACTCCATCGTATTCGACGCTGTGCCATCAAAGTTCAACAAAAAAACGGCAAATCAGAGCACCGTGCCCATCGATATTCGGATCTGCGACCGTTGCTTCAATGCACGCACGGGGCCGGAGCGTTGTCGGACATTCAGGCCACGGTGTATGCTTCGGACGAGCCGAGTTTCGGGTGAGTGTTCAACGCGTTTCTGCCCGAGTCGAACCGTCCGCAGTTCCCTCGTTGACTCACCGATCGCGGTTGGCTTGTAATTTTTTAAGCTAGTCAGCGGACGAAGGGCCGAATGTGGTCTTGGCATAAGGTGAATCGCCGGAAGGGGACGTCGTGAGGTTGATGTGTCCTATGGTGACCGCATTGGCCTGATAATCACTGGCCAGCGGTCGGGTCGCGTCCCGGGAATCCGTCTGTGGCGAGGACGATGGATGTGGCGTCTCGCGACCGCTTTCGTGGCGGCTCCACCAGGCCTCCGCTTCGTTCAGCGTCCAGTCGTTGGCCGTCGGAGTCTTCGCAAGTCGCAGGGCGAGGTCGCGCGCGGTCTGCGGCCGTTTGGCGGGGTTCTTTTCCAGACAGGCCAAGATGGCATCCTCCAGGGCGGGAGAAACGGCCCGCGCCAGTCGTAGCGAGGGCGCGTCAGGGACCTGTGCGACATGCTGCCGGCACAGTTCGACAAGCGATTGAGCATTGAAGACCGCTTGACCTGTGAGCAGAAAGTAACCGACAGCCCCTACCGCATAAAGGTCACTTCGAGTATCGACCAGCAGTGGCGTTTGGATGGCCTCCGGCGACATGTAGAGCGGTGTGCCAGTCAGTCCGTTAGTGGTCAGCCCCGACTGCTTCTTTTCATCCAATGCTTTCACCAGTCCAAAATCGAGCACTTTCACCAGATCGGGTTCGCTGCCGCGACGGTTGATCATGATGTTGGCAGGCTTGATGTCTCGATGGACGAGTCCCTGGGAATGCGCCTCGAACAACGAGCCGCAAACTTGGGTCAGAATCCGGATCACGCGCGATTCTGACTGAGGCCCATAACGCTCGACCAACACCTGCAAATCGATACCATCGAGGTACTCCATCGCGTAGTAGAAGACTCCCTCGGGAGTACGGCCGTAATCGTAGACTGCCACCGTGTTGGGGTGATTCAGCTGGCAGGTGATTTGAACCTCACGCTCGAATCGCTGAATCGAGGAATCGTTGACGAGATCGACGTTGAGCATCTTGATGGCTGTCGGGCGTCGCAGCATCGCGTGATGCCCCTTATAGACCACACCCATTCCGCCAGATCCGAGCTTGCGATCGAGCACGTACTGTCCCAATTGCTTGGCTTCAATGGCGGACCTTTGAGCTTCGCGGCGTAATCGTGCCACGACTAGCGTGACCACGAAGAGGGCCACCGAGCACAGGCCCAGTAGCGTATAGATCCCGCTGAACATCCATTGCACGATGTTCAGCGGCTGAAAGGCTTCGGCATAATCCACCTCAGTCGCGATACCGATCCCATACTTCGGCAACCAAGTCCACGCCCCCACCACGGGGACGCCGCGATAGTCTTGATAACCCTCCACATCGACACCCGCCTCGCCGGCCACCGCATTCGCGGCCATCTTGGTCAGCGGCAGTTCCGCTCGGCGAATCTTGGAACGGAACCCCTTGGCCATGTTCCCACCAGGATTTCTCAGTGTCAGGTTCAGGATCGATTTCGCACCTGGAACGTCAGGCAGCAAGCCCATCAGCATCAGGTCTTCATCGAACCGACTGTTCGATACCATCAAGCCCTGCTTGTTGAAGGCATAGGTTTCGCCTGAGATTCCAATGCGGCCGAGTTGCAGAATGCGAGTGAACTCAAGTTCAGGACGGATCTCGAGAGCTAAGGCGCCTACCACTTGAAACCCGGCATCGCGAATCGGCGCGGAGACGAACATTGTCGGCAGGCCAGTCCGCATCTGACCCGAATCGTCCTTCATCAGCACGACGCTGGGGAACGGTGCGCTGATGGCAGAGTTTCCATCCAGCGTTTTCAACAAAAAGCTCTCGAACTGAGGCACCGTCCGGCCCATGAGTTCCGCATGTGACCCCGCCAAAATTTTCATCTGACGGTCGGTCACGAAGTACCCCACAAAATCCTGCGAAGCCATGCCGGGAGACAGATCACGCCCCAATTGGGCGATCAGTTGCGTGGGCACGGTGTCCGATGGCTCTGGGGTTAAGCCTTCGGATGCCGAGATCAGTTTTTCAACAATCGCTCGAACCTGCTGACTGTTCGCCTGAGCTTCGGCGCTGTCTGCCTGAGTTCCCATCCACGTCTCTAACATCGCGGTTTCTACATTGAGCAGCGTTTGCAGTTGTGACTGAAAGCTCTGCTTCATCGTTAATCGAATGGCGCTGCTGACTCCGTATCCGACTACCGACAACGCGAGCACCGCCAGAATCGGCCAGAGCCACGCCTGTTTCTTCAGAAACAGGCCGGATTGCATCATCGTCCGCATCGCAGACGAATGAGCCAATGTCATGTGCGCCATCGCCCGTTGCTTGGGGTCACGTGATCGTCGAAAGTACGTGAGGAAATTCAAAACCATGGCCGTCCGATTCGGGTGTCTGGCGAATGAATTGGAACAAGGAGGAACCCGACTGAGGCAAAGAAGAACGCGTCGCTCAGCAGAGAACATTCAAAACTCTTATGGTGATGAATGCGCGGGACGAAATGCAAGCGTTCTTTCTCAAGCGGGCGGAAAACGGCGGAACTTTATCCCGCAATGATCGGAAGGGGTTGACGGTCATGTGCCCTGCTTCATTTGTGCGGGGAAATGTCCTGACATTGAGTGTCGCCGGAGGCGATTGCCCGAAGACGTCGATCGCCTCGAACAGACTCTGACGGGCTTGTCGTTGGATCTGATATTGCTCATGACGTTCGCTGTCCTCGTATCGTTCTTCGACGACGGAGCGTCGTTCAATCGACGATGTTCTCGGCAACGAGATGTGTGGTTGCTTTGAATCGGCGGCGATGAGACGGAACGTCTGTACGGTGGGTGTCTGGATTCCTACCTCTCTCGTGCCCCCCGTCTGCTGAACGCAGGCCTGTTTTTGACGCCACGCATTCCGGCGTTGAGAGTCATTTCATGAAGAGTTCCCAGAGTCCTGCGAGGCCAATGACCGCCGAGAGCAGGGCCACGGTGAGACTCCACGGCCAATGACTCAAGACGGGCGTTTCGCCTCGTCGGAGCCTGCGCAGGGTGAACCAGTGTGACAAACTCGCAAAAATCGTCGCGACGATCCCCAAGAGGATCAATGCGACGCCCATCCGAATCGCTCCGAGATACAACAGAATGCTCTCATCACTCGAAGAGGCCTTGTGCAGCGGACGGAAGAAGGCAACCATCCCGAATCCGAAACTCCCCATGGACAATGCGGTTCTGATCCAAGAGAGCGTCGTTCGGTCGAGAGCCAACTGAGTTCGAAAACTTGCCATCTGTGTCTGGTCAGGAAACGAGATAATGCGTGGGTCAATCGGATGTCGTGAGTCCTGATCCATGAATTCAGCCCCCCCTAGCATGTTAACGACAGTGTCAGTCTAGAACGGATACGCCCGCCGATCCTATCTCAGAGCCCGTTGATTTACGACTCGTTGCGTGCGTCGGTTCTATCCCTCGTTCAAACGCCGCAGGCGGAGGCTCGGTTAGTCCCGCAAATCCCATAGACGGATCTGCAGAATCGCATGGAACAGAGGCATCACCGGCACCGGTCCTCGTCATTGGGTGACGGTTCGTGTATCGGAAAATGGGCAGATCTGTTGTCCCTCGCGTGGTGGGGATGAGGAGGGTGGTCGATTCGTATTCAACCGACGGTCAAAGTCTCGGAGCAATGTTTCGCCCAAGCTGCCGCTCCCAAGGCACCCGCATCGTCGTCAAGCTTCGCCGTTCTCAGTTCATAGGCATTGGCAAACGCCGGCATGACATTGTGATCAAGCGACTTTCCGACCTCCTCCAGAAAGAGTTCCGGGAAGGCTTCGATCAGCCCTCCACCGAGAATAATCACATCGGGAAGAAGCAGATTCACGACACCAGCGATTGCGATTCCGAGATGTCGGGCACCATTGCGAAGAATCTCTTCGACAAATGTATCTCCGGCCTCAATGGCCGACTTGATTGTTCCACTACGAATATTGGCGATATCGGTTCCGGCCGCTTTGAGAAGATTCGGAGCCTGACCTCGATAGGCCGCCTTCGCAATCTCACCAGACATTGCCAGCCGACTGGCGATTGTCTCCAAACAACCATGTCGTCCGCACCCACAGAGCGCTCCATTGGGGATGACGATCACGTGTCCGATTTCGAGGCAACTGGAATTCTTACCGCGAAAGATGCTTCCGTTCAGGACCATTCCGCCGCCGATTCCCGTCCCTGGAAAAACACCGAGCACCGTCCGTGCATCTTGGGCGGCCCCAAAACGGTATTCGCCATAGACACCCGCATCAACATCGTTGCAAATCGTGACGGGACACCCAAATTTTTGTTCGAGGATTTTCTTTAAAGGGAGATTTTTCCAACCCAAATTGGGCAAGTCGAAAATCACTCCTTGATCCGGATCGATGGGCCCGGGACAGCCGATGCCAATGCCCGCTAGATGTTTCTTGGAGCGAACAGCCTCCTCCAAAACCTTGTCAATGAGCACACCAATGCGTTCGATTCCAGCACTCGCACCTTCGAATCCGCGAGTCTTCTTTCGTCGTCGAGCGATGGACTCGAAATGGGAATCGAACAACACGGCATTCATTTTTGTCCCGCCAAGATCAAAACCGAGCCAAACCTTATCGTCCGCTCTCACCGGTTGCGACTCGGTCGGAATCGGTGTATCGCACAACCGCTCTGTGCCTTGGGCGGATTCGATCTGAGGCTCATGCGTTTCCATATCGAAAAGTTCATCCATAAATAGTGTGGTAATCGTTGATGCCAATCGGTGAGGCAATCGAGAAGTTCCGTATCCAATGACTTTGGGCTTGAAAACTCAACCACGGGAAGCGGAGGACGCAAATGATTTGATTGTGACAACAGGGAACTGTATCAAGAACACCAGGAATCAAGTATTCGGATTGGATGCCGTCCCTCCAGCCGGATCTCCTGTGGCACAGGGCCGAGTCTGGCCGCTGACCGCGTTTCTGCAATCGCGAGAAACACGACCCCTCAAAAACTGCGAAAGAAATGAGAACGTGTTCTTCGGGGAGTATTCTTTCGGAGGGGCGATCCGGAACGCATGCGGAATTCCCCTCACGTGACGGTCCGCCTTTTTTCGCCAGTCAATGTCCGGAGGATCGTCTGGTCCGAGCGAGTCAAACGGGATCGAAACAACTCCGCGGACATGCCCTCGATCATTCCGCTGTCCTCGAGACAATGCGTGAGCCGTGGCGGCTAATGTGTGCCTCAGGGAAGTCCATTGAGCCATGTCGAACCTGTTTCAAGAGGGGCTTGATGCGTGTTGTCAACGCGTCGATTCTCCGAATCACGAGACGACATCAGGCCCCCGTCGTCTCCGTTCGTGCTGCCGGGTCTGTTGAATCAGACCCGCTTTCTCCCGATCGAGGTTGTTCGCAGATTGGAATTAATCTTCGATCTCTGCAATCGCTCATCCTCCCATGAAAAGGCCTGTCGTTCAATGGCTTGCCGGCGGGCTGTCTTGGAATGCTCGTGCTCGAAATAAGAAATCGACAATATTCCCCTCGTGTGGCTGGAGCCAGTTCAGTTGAACGGTTTTCACGCGACCAAAATTTAAGCGATCGATGTGGGCCGCATCGAGCAGGTTTTGTTGGAAACGAGGGTCGTCTGTGAATGCCGAACAGACTAAGGTTTGTTTGATCGAAGAGATAATTTTGTTTTGAGGACATTCCACGACAGAGACGAAGGGGAACATGTATTCGGTATTAGCCAAAGGCGAATCCGCGGACGCGCAGTGGATCACCGTTGGCCTTAAATACTCACAACGGGGAGTCGTCACCAGTCGATCACCATTTCGATATTTTGCCGTCATCTCCGTCACCCCCGCACTCCGACATCCATCCTCGATTTGTGCGTTCATCGATCCGGCGGCTCCCGGTGTTGTAAACGCGGCCAACGGCGACAGGGGATCTGACGGAGGCAGCGGAACAATGGGGCCGAGACGTTGAGCCAGTGCGTCGGCGATGTCACGAGTATGACGGCTGGCCCAAATCCCGCTGGCGTTGATGCAACTGCGTCCGCTGTTCGCCATCACGCTATCCAGCATCAGATCGAGATAGTCCTCCCAATCGTCGATTGTGTCGTCTCCAAAGATGATTTTTGAAAAACCAGGTCCATGAACGGAGATCTGAGGATTTCCGGCATGCTGATCCACGGTGGTTTGTCCACCAAAAATCATCGAGCGTTTGCAATCGCTCATGATGGCTCCCCCGACATCGTGACCACCTGGATAAATGGAGATTGCCTCACGCGGTAAACCGGCCTTGAAGAACGCTTCCGCGATGCGATACGGAGTCCAAAATTCTTGAGATCCAGGCTTGATAAAAAGCCCGACCTGCAGCGGCAATGCGGGAAGCCAGAGGGTATGGACTCCGGGCGAATTATTGGGCAGGACCATGCCGAAGACAGGGGAGTTTGCTTGGTAGGAGACCATGACACCACGGGACTCGACGCCGAATCCTCGTTCCAAGATCTGATGAGGAAGACCACGCGTCAAGGCTTCCAAAACGTCATCCATATGCGACAGAACAAACGCGTTCTTTCGCATGTTCGTCGCGCACATCTGCGATGGCAGTCCGGTCGTCGCTGATTGCATCTCACAAAAATCGGCCGGCGACAAAAATTCGTCGCCCATCGGAAGGGTCTCATTGAGATAAGACTCAGCCGCGATTTTGCAAATATCAATCAACGTTGAGACGGGGATGCTGCGCAGGGCTTCGCGGGCTTTTTGAGCCTTCTTCAAATCTAACTTGACCATCGCGCCTGTCGCTTGATGCAGTTTGGCCAATTCTTCCCCGGTATCAAAATGAACGATGGAGACCTTTTCCATCGACTCATAAACTTGACCGAATCGCAATATTGGAATTTCGAACATCATGGAATCCTTCTGCAGAGAGACGTTGCCACGGATCTTAGTCACCGCGGCATTAATGTTCGCTATGCCTGCAGGGCAAGCAGACCGTCACGCAGTGCCGATTGATAGAGTGAGCAATCGCCGCAATAGGCGAGAAGCCTGAAGCCTCGAGCGAGTTGGGCGCGGCCATCGGCGACGCTGGTCACCAAAACGGCCGGAACCTTGCCGTAAGTCTGACAAGCGGCCAAGACACGCTCGATGGCGGCGAGAATATCCGGATGTGACAATTGGCCAGCCAGACCCATGGAATTGGCCAAGTCGTACAGCCCGATCCAGAGGACATCGATACCCGGAACGGCGGCGATCTTTTCGACTTGCTCCAGTCCCTTGGCGGTTTCAATTTGGGCAATCAGCAGCGTTTCTTCATTGGCGGACCGGACGATTTCCGGAATCGGGTCATTGCGATACTCATCGTGAGCAATCGTAAAGGCCGCACCGCGCCGACCCATCGGCGGGTATTTCGCAGAACGGACCAGTCGCTCAGCTTCCTCGGCAGATTCGACCATCGGAACCATAATCCCCATGGCTCCCATATCGAGCACCCGAGCCACAAAGTGATATTCGAGGGCGGGAATTCTCACGATCGGCGTGATCTCGGACTTGGGGGTCGTGGCAATCAACATCCGAATGGATTCAATGGTCCATCCGCTATGCTCCATGTCAAACACCGCAAATTCTGCACCGGCAACCGCGGCCAGTCGTGCAACACCAGTCGTATTGAACTCAAACATCATCGTGCCGAGACAAATTTCCCCAGCCAAAGTTTTTCGTTTTACAACGTTGATTTGCATTGCCTCGCCTCTGTTAGTGGATTCCCTGTTTGAACAATGGACTCGCCATGACGATGCCGCATTTGACAGGAAGGACAAACGGACTTTCTGCCGTTGAGCAGTTGTCAACGCGGCTCACTTCAAATCTTGATACGCTTCCCATCCAAGATAGCCAACCACGCCCGAGCTGAGAACAAACAGAATGTCCATCGTTCCTGATCCGGCGAAGGGTCGTGCGGTGACGATGTCAATAAGTGCCAAAGACGCGACCAATCCTGCGACGCCAAACGAGCCGAATATCATGAGTTTGGGAAGATTGGATGCCATTTGAGTTGTCCTTTGCTGATGCCACGCAAATCCGTCCGGAGCCGATATCAAAACGCGATCCCAGCCCCACATGCGAACGATGTTCGCTCCAATTCTAAAAGCCCCTGTAATTTTCTAAAAGCCCCCCGTGATTTGTACAAGCACACACGCCCGAAAAAATGAATCAAGAGGTTTGCTCGAAATTGCAGAGACTCCCTCGGTGAAAGGCAACGAATTGAGGATCTGGACGCGATCCGGAGAAAAGCCTCGGAAACAGAATCTGAGGATTGAGATGCTGTGGGTTGGTGGGAGGGGCATCGATCATCGGAGTTCGGTTTGGATCATAGCCTAAGTCTTATCGTGTCGAATACGTTGTCAGAATCTATGGATTCTTACCATAAGGTTGAATTCTCGTGGAACAGCAGTCCACGGAGATGCGTTGGCTCAGGAATGATGGATTCTAGGGGGGTGGCAGAATTGTTTTCGAAAAGAAGCTTCTCAAAATAATAAATAATAAATAAGAAAACCGTTTCCGCAACTTTTCAACCATTGATACCGATCGTTCTCAAAGTCATGGTTTACAGACGAAACCACCCCAGCCTGTAAAAAAACGGTGTGCTGTGGGTGAGCGGGTCGAGTTTGAATTTGGCGCGCCCGCGGATTGTTCTAGGGTCCGAGGATTCGGTGGGTTGCGCCTCTGGGGACGCTTCGGGTTGACTGCCGGAGCGTTCATCGGTTGGCGGGGAATCGCACCAGCGATCCTCGAGAATACTGACAACGGGGCTGAAGTCCGGTGCCCGCTTCCTCGTTTCAAACAAACGGTTCCGGTGCGGAACCGTCGGGC
Organism: Schlesneria paludicola DSM 18645; assembly: GCA_945876035.1. GTDB lineage: Bacteria > Planctomycetota > Planctomycetia > Planctomycetales > Planctomycetaceae > Schlesneria > Schlesneria paludicola_C. The sequence goes on from CAMCMU010000026.1 coordinate 33,051, forward strand.
GGCATCACGGGTTCCTAATTGTCCCCGGTAATTTGTCCCCCTAAACAGTCCTTTCCCAAAGACGAAGGCTGATGCGGTGACTGCCACTTGTGGCTTCGATCCTGTTATCAAACCCGCCCTGATTGCAGTTACGGCAAAACAAGTCTCCCCTGTTTCCGATGGCCTCTCATAAAATACAGCGTCCAAGTCTGACAGCGAGTGCGGACGTCAGCACAAGAGGAATATTGGCGACTCGCCACACCGCCGCCAAGTTCCCCCCGAAATCGGCGGAGAGAGGGGAGTGCCGCAAAATGCTTCAAAACAGCCGCCGAAAAAATTCCACCGATGTTGAACAGAATCCCAAGCCTTCCCATCCGATCTTCCTGAAAACGTCGCTTTTCCCGAAATCAACCCGCCGAGGAGCGGACGGCGGCGCGGATTGTGACGTTTTCGCCATTTATGCGGCGCGACGTATCGTATCACTTTTGTTGGTATCGACTTCCGTCTTGTGTGAAGGCACCTGCGTCCAACGCGGGACAGCGAACAGGTGGCAGCAACGATGGCAGCGGGCGGAAGTCGTCAGGAACGAGATCATCCCGACATTTCCACGACGGCTGAGATAGACATCGTCACATTTGCATCGCGGGCACTTCATGGGTCCTGCCTTAAATGAGTCTGGCCTTCGAAAGGTGAGCGAGTTTTAGAGATTTACCAACAATCGCCCACTTTCGGATCTGGAGTTCCTGAAATTTCGTAACTCAGCTTATAAAATCAACCGATCAACTGTGAAACCCCAATATGATACACAGACAGATGTTCGCGTCTTCGGGGAGGAATCCATTACAATTGCCACAGCGCCAATCGCGAAGACTTTACGGTCAGGCGATCTCTCGGAGGCGGATTCAGAGGAGCGCTGTTGTTCTGTCGAGTTTCTACTCGTCACGGCTGAGCGACCCTGTGGCGGGAAGTTGGCATGTTGTATCCCGAACCTTAACGAGGCCCCCGAAAGCCAAAGCGTTTATTGATTGAAGACATCCATGACGATTGCCACCAATGTCGGTTCGATCTCCAGTGTCCCCGCCGAGACAATTGGCAAAGTCTACCTCGTTGGCGGTGGACCCGGAGATCCCGGGCTTCTGACCTTGAAGGGGGCCGACTGTCTGCGCCGTGCGGACTTGATCCTGTACGATGGTCTCGTCAATCCCCTGCTGCTCCTGCACGGACATGCGGACGTCGAGCGAACGTGTCGTTCGGAGGGACCACTCGGCCGACATCTGCCACAGCAGGAGATCAATCGTCGGTTAATCGACGCGGCGAAATCTGGAAAGACGGTCGTTCGTCTCAAGGGGGGCGATCCGTTTATTTTTGGGAGGGGTTCCGAAGAGGCCTCGGCACTCGCCGCGGCGGGCATCCCCTTTGAGGTTGTGCCGGGGATTACAGCCGCAACCGCCGCGGCGGTCTACACCGGAATCTCGTTGACCCACCGCGACCACGCGTCGGCTGTGGCGTTTATTACAGGACACGAAGATCCCTGCAAACTCAGCGAAGCCACCCTCGACTATCATTCGCTCGCCAAGTTTCCCGGCACGTTGGTGTTTTACATGGGATTACATCGGCTGGAGTCGATTACCTCATCACTCATCCAAGCAGGCATGTCCGGGCGGACTCCGGTGTGTGTTGTGTGCCGTGCCACTCAGCCCCTGCAACGGACGGTGACGGGGCCGCTGAATGAGATCGCCGAGATCTCTCGCATGGCGGATCTTCACCCTCCTTCATTGGTCATCGTTGGCGACTGTGTTCAACTTCGAGAGCAGGCACACTGGTTTGAAGATCGTCCATTGTTCGGCCAGATGATCGGCGTGACACGGCCGGATGATCAGGCCGGCGAGACGGCACTTCGAGCCTATGAATTGGGAGCATTGCCAGTGATGCTCCCCACGATCAAGATTTCCCCTCCAGAGACGTGGACGGAAGTCGATGCCGTTCTGGATCGTTTGCACGAGTTCGATTGGATTGTGATGACGAGTGTCAATGGGATTCGAGGTCTTCTTGGCCGCCTCTGGAGTCGGGGGGGGGATGTTCGATCGCTGTCGCATGCAAAGCTTGCGTGTATCGGCCCTGCAACCGCTGCCGTCCTTGAAGAGTACTCGCTCAGAGCCGATCTTGTCCCCAGAGAATATCGGGCGGAATCACTGGCCGAGGCTCTGCAGTTATTCGTCACCGGAAAACGGGTTCTCTGGGCCCGCGCCTCCCGTGGACGGAACGTTCTCCCCTCGATTCTGACCGCCGCCGGGGCAAACCTCGAACAACTCGTCGTGTACCAGAACCGCGACGTCGAAAAACTGCCGGCTACCCAACTGGAACAAATTGAAAGAGGCGATCTCAACTGGATCGGACTGTCGAGCCCCTCGATTGCCCACAGTCTGGCTCGATTGCTCTCACCCGCGGCCCGAAAGCAACTCGGAACAAAAACGAAAATTGCCAGTATCAGTCCGGTGACCTCTGCCGCCGCGAGGGAAGCGGGTCTTCCGGTCGCCGCCGAAGCCACCGTCTTTACTTGGGAGGGACTGTTTCAAGCGATGATTTCTCATCAGGAATGACAGATCCTGAAAGGGCCCGTTGCAATCCGTCATTGTTTTAACGAATCCCACTCCGTCTGCAATCGGGGGGAGTTCTTCAGTGACTGATAGACGACGCAGTACCGCTCGGTCAATTCGATGAGCTTTTGAATCTGTTCGCTGGGGGCGACAGAATCAAGCTGAAATTTTAAGCGGATCTGTTGAAATCCGACCGGAGTCTCGCGCTGAATCCCCAGTGTTCCTCGAAAATCGACGTCGCCCTCGGCGATGATCGTCCCTCCGTGAATCGGGATCTCCATGGCTGTTGCGATGGCGCCCAGTGTCACTCCAGCGCAGCCGACCAGTGCGTGGAGGAGCATTTCAGCCGAGCACGCCAGCGTATCATCGCCCCCCGCGAGGGGGTGCAGTCCGGCGTTCTGAGGTGCCGTTTTCATACGCAGCTGACACGACACCGTTTCGACATCCAAATCACCAACGGCCCGGAGTGTGACATAGGCCGATGCGGGGTCCTGTTTGTATCTCTCCTTATGGGGAGCCTGTTTTGCTCGAAATTCGACGTTGTTCATCGGTCAATCTCTAAAAGCTAGGTTAATTTCAATCCTTGGTTACCCGCTCCGATCTGCGTCAGAGGCAGATTGTGTGATCTCGATAATATTGTGTCTGGCTATCGGTTATGCGGGATGGATAGCATGGGCTGATGTCGCTGGTGGTATCCGCTACGCGTTGTGAGTCAGGATTACTCACTTTTTTGCTGGAAATTGACGACGCAACAATGATGATTCTTTCGTCGAAACGTCACCCATTCTGTTCCCGGGGCCGGTTCCCAACAATCACGAAAGTGCCGAGATGTTCGTTTGGAATCGAGTTGCTCTAGTGTGCGCTTGTGGGTTGTTGCTGTCGAGTGCGGCTTCGGCGCAATCAATCAGCAAGAGACTGCCAACACAAGAGAATTTAAGCCCGCTCGGCCTCGAGCGTGCTTGGTGGGGCCAAGCTGTGTTGAATCCCCGTCGGGACACGATTCGGCACATCTCGGTTGATGAGGACGTGGCTTACGTGCAAGCCACGTCCGGAGCGTTGACCGCGTTTGATTCTGAAACGGGTCAAAAATTGTGGGCGACGCAGTTGGGCCAGTTCGACGAGCCCAGCTATCCGGCCGTGGCGAATGACAATATTGCCCTTGTGGTTGTCGGTTCGGCGATGTACGGGCTGGAAAAAAAAACCGGCAAGATCGCCTGGAAACTGATCCTTCCCGGGCCTTGCTCAACGGAGCCTGCGATCGACGATGACCATGCCTACGTCGGAACTCTCGACGGAAGCCTCTACGCCTTTAGTCTTAAAACAATTCGACAACTGCATCAAGAACAGCGGCTTCCCCAATGGTCGGCTAAGACAATGGTTTGGAGATATCAGGCCGGAAAGGAGGTGACCTCGCAACCCCTTGTGACCGGACGTTCTGTCGTTTTTGCGAGTCGGGATGCGTCGCTGTATTCGGTGACAGCCTCTGATCGAAAGTTGAATTATCAATTGCAAACAGACGGTCCAATCGTTGCGCCCATCACGAATTCCGGGTCCATTCTGTATCTGGCTTCAGAAGATGGGACATTCAATGCGATCAACATCGATAACGGCCGAGTGTTATGGAATTTCACCTCGAGTTCTCCGATTCGAAACGCGGCACAAGCCGTTGCGCGCGACCTGTACATCACGCCGGAACGTCGCGGAATGTACTGCATCAATGCCGACAATGGACAACAACGATGGTGGCAACCAAACCTGACCCGATTTGTGGCGGTCATCGGTGACTCGATGTTTGCCTCTGACCATGATGGACGTCTGGTCAAAGTCTCGCGGGAAACGGGAACGATTACAGCAACACTTCCGCTTCGAGATTTCACAATCCGCTTCATCAATGACCGTACGGATCGGATCTACCTAGCAACGGAAAGTGGGCTGATTCTCGCCCTGCGTCAGAATGGTGAGGAGTTTCCGGTTTTCCACAAGTTTCCAGACCGCCTGCCCATCTTGCCGCTGATCGCTCCGGACGCTACGATTCCAGACACGTCGGCCGGCAACAGCAAATCTGCAGACAACGAAGCCGAGAATAAGAATACAACGAATTGAGGAGCCTCGGTCTCGGGAAACATTTGAAGTGATTATTGAGGGTGCGGCTGACCCTCTGCAGGTCTTGTTTTGGTCTCCCAGAGATCCACGCGTCTGACGCCTGCAAAATTGCGATTCCGTGAGCCACTTCTGCCGGTCATTTTTTAGTAAATCGTCACAATAATGAATACACCCCTCACCGAAATTCCTCAGCGAACTCGGCAAAATTTTCATCCTCAGGCTTACTCATTTCTATCTGAGGCACTCAAGACGGCACAGGATATTCTCGGCAATCCCGTAGAGGTCGCGCACGCGGATGAGACGCATCATATCTCCGGTCCGGAACTGCTTGAGGGAGTTCGGGTTCTCGGTTTGCGACGATACGGACCGATGGCGTCTGTGGTCTTTGGCTACTGGGGGCTCCATTCGACCGATGACTTTGGGCGCATGGTGTTTGAAATGATTGATCGCGGCGAAATGCGGAAATCGGAACGCGACCAACTGAGCGATTTTCATGCGGTTTATACGTTCCATCACGTGTTTTCCGAAAACTATCTTGTTGATGTTGCCAAGGCCTTTCGCAAAGCGTAGACGCGGTGGACGACCACCCCGCCACTCAGTTCCCGCCGAAAGCAAGAAGCCAAAAAAAGTTAATAAGACAGCGGGAGATCCATTCCGTGCCAAGCTCCGTTCCGTTTAAAGCTGTTCTCGATCAGGATGAATTGGCGACGATCTCTCGCGATCTCCGCTTTCATCCGGTGACGAATGACTCCCCCGCAGTGCTGACCCGTGAGCAGATCGAGCAGTTCAATCGTGAGGGTTACATCAAAGCGGTTCGTGTCTATGCGGACGCCGAGATTGACGACATTCGCGTCTACTTCGACCGACTTTTGGCCAAGGTTGTTGCGGCTGGGGGAGACAGTTATTCGATCAGCTCAGCGCATCTGAGATATGGTCGGGTTTGGGATATTCTGACCCACGCGAAGATCGTGGCCTGCGTGACGGATTTGTTGGGCAAAAACTGTGTTGGTTGGGGGTCGCACTTTTTTTGCAAGATGCCGCAGGATGGCAAGAGCGTGGCGTGGCATCAGGATTCGAGCTATTGGCCCCTCACTCCGTCGAAGTCGGTGACAGTCTGGCTGGCGGTGGATGATGCCGATGCGGAGAACGCCTGCATGCGATTCGTCTCCGGCTCCCAGCACCATGGTGCAGTGACATTTCGTCCGAGCGATCCGCAAGAGCACAATGTGCTCAATCAGACGATCGATAACGTTGAGCAATACGGCACGTTTGTGGATGACTGCTTGAAAGCCGGTCAGATCAGCCTGCATTCGGATCTGCTGTTGCATGGATCCGAAGCCAACCTCTCCGACCGTCGCCGCTGCGGCCTGACATTGAGGTATGCTCCGATGGATGTACGCGCCCATCTGGACTGGAATCAGAAGGGAGTCTGGGTCAGCGGCCGTGATCCGCAGGGTCACTGGTCCGACCGTGAGCGGCCGAGCGTAGACTAAATTGTTCGAGTGTTGCTTTGCGGCGTAGCTTTCGAATGTTCGTGTTCTGCCGTCCCTGCTGCAGACGAAATCGTTTCCAATCCGTTTGTGTTCCTGCTGTCACTCATCAACCCCCGCGAGTCAACCGTCTGCGTCTTCGGTCTGATCGTGGTCGGACTGGTTGATGATTCGTGATCTTCACGTCCCAAGGCGGAACAGTCCCTCAGCGTCCCACGGGGGCTTCTGCGCCGGATTCGATTCCGAGAGTTTGAAATCCAGTGGTTGGCCTCACTTGGTTTCCAGACGGACGCTGCCTCTGCGTGAACGCTGGTCGATCAATACGGGCCGTCCATTGTCGTGGTCATTGAACACGCGGCTGCTGGCGTGTCTCGGACTTTGCGACGCAGGAATCTCGTGACCAACTTCCCTCAATGCTCAAGGATTCGTAGAATCGCCACACGTTACACTTTGGGGTGAGACACATTCCCAATGATCCTCCTTGACCCTCGATTTCACCGACAGCACGGATGCGACCTTGGCCAAAAAGTCGACACGCAAATCTTCTGAATCAGGACCGACCGCTGTCAGCCAGGACAATACCTTGTTGAGCACTGCGGTGCTAAACTCCGTATCGCTGGCCCCCGACATTGAAGAACAGACTCAGCAAACGGGCCGGTCTGTCTGGGGGCATCTCGCTCGGCGTCGACCCTCGTTTTTTGAGCGGCGATGGTGGGACGACCGCATTTTGGCCGCCGCCATGGCGGATGAATCGCTGAAGGTGCAAATGTTTCGGTTTGTGGATGTGCTCCCGCGACTGAGAACGCATCGGGAAGTCACACGCCACTTGCAGGAGTATTTTCTGGAGGTCAAGGAGCATCTGCCGCTGGCCATCGAGATGGTTCGATTCGGAATCGGCCAACTGTCACCGGAATCTGTGCTGTCTCGTGCACTAGCGTACAATGCTCGAGGCAATGCGGCTCGAATGGCGCGGCGTTTCATTGCGGGTTCCAGCACGGAGGAAGTCCTGACCGCGGTGACGGCACTGCGCAAGTCGGGCTTTGCCTTTACGCTCGATCTGCTGGGGGAGGCCGTGATCAGCGAGCCCGAAGCAGAAGCGTATCAGCAAGAGTACATCCGGTTGATGGAGAGTCTCGCTCCGCGCGTCAATGCGTGGCCTCACAACGAGCAAATTGACTTCGATGATATGGGGTCCCTCCCACGCGTGAATGTGTCCATCAAACTCTCGGCCCTCGTCAGTCACTTTCGTCCGGCAGACGCGCAGGGGACCACGGCCGCGGTCCAAGCCCGTTTGCGACCTTTGCTGCGAGCCGCGCGACAGCACAATGCCTATCTGCACGTGGATATGGAGCAGTTCGCTTATAAGGAACTGACGCTCGAAATCTTCAAAAAGACGATGCTCGAGGCTGAATTTCGAGACTGGAGTGATGTTGGCATCGTGATTCAAGCCTATTTGATCGATTCCAATCGGGATCTCGCCGGGTTGCTCGAATGGTCCAAGCAGCGGGGAACTCCGGTAGGGGTGCGTTTGGTGAAAGGCGCCTACTGGGATTATGAGACCGTCGTCTCCGCAAGTCGGAATTGGCCGAGACCGGTGTTCGACAAGAAATGGCAGTCGGACGAAAGCTATGAACGCCTGACGCGAATGCTTCTGGAAAATCGATCCCTGTTGCGTCCGGCTTTTGGCAGTCACAACCTGCGGAGCCAGTCACATGTCTTAGCCTGTGCCAAGCAACTCAAGATTCCTAATGCGGGATTTGAACTGCAGATGTTGTACGGCATGGCCGAAGAACAGGCCCGGGCGTTCTCCGGGTTGGGCTATCGCGTGCGGATTTATACGCCGTTCGGACAACTGATGCCGGGCATGGCTTATCTGGTCAGGCGATTACTGGAAAATACATCAAACGATTCCTTTCTGAGACACAGTTACAACGACGACGTGAAGATCGAGGACCTGCTCATGAAACCGACCCTTGTTGCTAGTAAAACACCCACAAAAACGCCACTTCCCCCCCCTGCATTTGTCAATCAGCCAGTCGCAGATTTCAGTCGGCAGGAGGTGCGCGATGCCATGCAAGACGCGCTCGATAAAGTGGCGGATGAACTGGGGCAAGACTATGCCATCAGCATCGGCGGAAAAGCAATTCATGCCCGGCCCACGATTGTCTCTCGAAATCCCTCGCACAAGCAGCAGATTGTCGGCCGGATCGCATCCGCGACCCCGGACGACGCAATCGCAGCCATCGATATGGCTCGGCGCGCCTTCCCCTCGTGGTCTCGAACCGAGGTCAAGTATCGTGCGGAATATCTCGAACTCATCGCCAGTGGCATCCGTGAAAGTCGTTATGAATTGGCGGCGTGGCAGGTTTACGAGTGTGGCAAGCCGTGGGTGGAAGCTGATGCGGATGTGTGCGAGGCCATTGATTTCTGTCTCTACTATGCTTGGCAAATACGATTGCTGGACAACCCCTTACGCGTCGATTTGCCCGGTGAAGAGAACGTCTATTACTATCGTCCACGGGGTGTTGTGGCGGTGATCGCACCGTGGAACTTCCCGCTGGCAATCCTCACGGGGATGACGACGGCCGCCATTGCCGCCGGAAATACGGTGGTGATGAAGCCGGCTGAGCAGTCGTCTGTCGTCGCCGCCAAACTGATGCAGATCATTCACTCGATCGGACTGCCCGAGGGTGTGATCAATCTGCTACCCGGCATCGGCGAAGAGGTCGGTCCGGTGCTCGTTGGCAGCCCGGATGTTGACCTGATTGCTTTTACCGGGTCGCGGCAAGTGGGACTGGCGATTAATGAGAATGCTGCCGCGGCGCATGCTTCCCAACGTGGTGTGAAGCATGTCATTGCGGAGATGGGCGGTAAGAATGCGATCATTGTTGATGGCGATGCCGATCTCGATGAAGCTGTCGTGGGAGTGATGCAGAGCGCATTCGGATACGCGGGTCAAAAGTGTTCCGCCTGTTCTCGAGTCATCATTCTTGCGGAGGCCTATGACGAATTCCTGACTCGATTGGTCAAGGCCGCCAAATCGCTGAACGTCGGTCCTGCGGAACTTCCCTCAACAGATATCGGACCGGTGATTGATGAAGCGGCGGTGACCCGGATTCTCAAGTACATTGAACAAGCGGAACTGCAGGGCGGGCGACTGATCTTGGGAAGTCTCGATGCGCAACTTGCTTCTCAGGGCTATTTCATTGGACCGCATATTTTTGTCGATCTGGCTCCAGATTCCAAATTGGCTCAGGAAGAAGTGTTTGGGCCGGTCTTGGTCGCTTTTAAAGCGCGTGATCTCACCGAAGCAATTTCCATCGCCAACGATACGGATTATGCCTTGGCCGGTGGAATTTACAGTCGGAGTCCGGCGAATCTCAAACGAGTCCGTCAGGATTTTTCCGTCGGGAACCTGTATCTCAATCGGCCCATCACGGGGGCCTGTGTTGGCCGCCAACCTTTCGGCGGTTTCAAATTGAGCGGTATCGGCAGCAAAGCCGGCGGACCGGACTATCTCAAACACTTTCTGATTCCGATGAGCGTGACAGAAAACACCTTGCGAAGAGGGTTCGCTCCCGTGGGACACGATGCCGATTGTTCCTTGAACAGCGATACCGCCGCGCCATCACCCTGAATGACAATCCCCCGTTGTTCGCGCTGGTGGAGAGAGCCGCCCTCAGGACGACGCAGGCCCGAACTTTCGCAATAATCGATTGTATCGAAAGATTCGATCATTCTCAGTTTCTCCACCGGTCCTCCGCGGCCAACGTGTTATGCTCGGCTTGTGGCGGCATCGTGCTGTTCGAAGCCTCATTGCGAAGTAGGGTTTCGACACCTAAATCGTGGTCGTGAATCCGAGGAGTTTGATCATGAACGACGAATCGTTGCTGAGCATGCGAAGGCCATTTTCTGTTCGAATTCCCCCTCCCAGCAAGTGGGGATCGGGAGTCTCGGCACTGATCGGTTTCGGGCTCTGTGTTGTTCTTGGTGGCTGGGCTGTTTATGACCAATTCCTGATCGAGGTTTCGACGGGAAAGATGGCGATTCTGATTCGCAAGACAGGAATTGACCTGAACAACAGCGATGAAGTGGCACCGTCAGAAAACCACAAGGGCGTTCAAAAAGAGATCCTTCTCGAAGGACGACACTACCGCAATCCGTATCACTACAGTTGGCAGATCGTTTCACAAACGGAGATCGCATCGGAGAACCTCGGCGTCTTGGTCCGGCTGTATGGTGACGAACTTCCGCCCGGGCAGTTTCTCGCCGAGAATGATTCGCAGAAGGGTGTTGTTTCCGGAGTCAAACTGCCCGGGCGGTATCCGATCAATCCGCACCTGTATACGGTCCTCAGAGTTGATCCGGTGACCATTGATGCGGGCTTCCAAGGAGTGGTGACGAATCTCTCCGGATCTCTGGCGGATAACCCGAATGTGATTCTTGTTCCGGCTGGAAAGCGGGGTGTGCAGGACCAAACTCTCCGTGAAGGGACGCATCTGATTAATCCGTTTGAACAGCGAATTTCAAAGGTCGATTGTCGCAGTCAGCGATTCAACCTCGCGGAAAACAAAGAGTTTGGATTTCCGTCGCAGGACGGTTTCTGGGTCAGCCTCGATGCCATTATCGAGTTTCGAGTTGATCCGCAACGCGTTGCGGAAGTGTATGTGATGTTTAATGAAGACTTTAATGGCAACGCGATCGCGGAAGAATTGATCAACAAGATCATTCTTCCGAACGCACGAGGTTTTTGTCGTATGGAAGGTTCAAACACTCTGGCCAAAGATTTTATCGGTGGTCGTGGTGAATTTCAGACGCGGTTTCAGCAGGAACTGGAAATCGAATGCAGCAAAAGTGGTGTCGAAATCGTTCAGGCGTTGATCACTCGCATTATCCCCCCTTCTCAGATCGCGACACCGATTCAGGAACGCGAAATCGCCAAGCAGACGGAAAAACAATATCAACAACAAATCCTGCAGCAGGAATCGGAAAAGCGTCAGCGAGTTCAGGAAGAGACCGTGTTGCAACGACAGGCGTTGGTGGTTGCTGAACAGGACGTCGTGAAAATCACCACGGCTGCCCTTCGAGAAAGAGAAGTTGCGGAAATCAAGGCGGAAGAACAGCTGGCTGTCGCGAGATTGAAACAGGCTGCCGCCAAGGACAAGGCCGCAGCCGTTCTTTCGCGAGGTCAAGCGGCCGCCGAAGTGGAGCAGTTCAACAACCAAGCCGAAGCCGCGGGTTGGCAGTCAGCCGTTGCCGCCTTCGGTGGGGACGGAGCGGAATACGCCCGCTACGTATTGATCCAGAAGCTGGCGGGGTCTTACCAACAGATGATGGTGAATACGGCCGATAGTCCGCTGATGAAGATTTTCGAAGCCATGATTTCGCGTCCTGACCAATCGGAAAAACCGAGCAAGTAACTCAGGCCTGGATCGTCAGAAACGAACAGCGGCATCCCCAGCCCGTCCGGGAAACTGCGGAAAATACTGAAACTCAACAGAAAAAGCAGAGGCGACCTCAGATGAGTCGATCACGAATAAACGCAACCCGTTGCCTCATTGGCCTTGGAATTCTCGTTGTGGGTTATGGCTTATTCGAGTGGACGGTCAATCGGATCGAGGTTCCCGTCGGTTCTAGTCTGTTGCTTCGGTACAAGGGTCCGCTGCTGTTCGGGTGGCCCCGTCGGGCCGTGGGTCGCTTTGCTGTCCGAGATCAATCGCGACTGCTGGAGGTCGGTATCCTGGAACACATGCCAGGTCCCGGACGACACTTTTACTGTCCGGTGTGGTGGGAAACAAAAATTGTTCCCGACAATGAGGTCGGTCCCCGCGAAATTGGTTTTGTCACTAGCAAATTTGGTGAAACGCTGCCTGCCGGTCAGTACCTCGTAGATGGTGAAATCGGTGACGTCAAACATGCGGGAGTACTTCGCAAAGTCTATGGACCAGGACGCTATCGTGTGAATCCTTATGGCTATGACTTTCAGGTCGTTCGACAGTTGCAGTCCGAGAAAACTCTGCATGGAAAGCATCATGGTTGGGTCGAGATTCCGACGGGTTATGCGGGGGTCGTGACCAATCTGACCGACAATAAGTCAACCGGGGCCGTTGTCGGTATTCAGGAAAAGGTATTGCAGCCGGGGATCTATTTGATCAATCCCCGAGAACAGCAGATCGATATTATTTTGGTGGGGTACTACGAAAAGAGCCTCTCCACGAATCTGCGGACCGACGACAAAGGTCGGCTGATCTTGGATGACAGCGGTGAGCCGCAAGTGGCCAGTGACGACAGCGGTACTGCGTTCCCTTCGTCGGACGGTTTCAACATGCACATCGACTTCACCGCGATTTGGGGGGTCATGCCAAATCAGGCGGCGAATGCCATCAAAAATTTTGGAAACTTAGAAGCGATCGAGTCCAAAATTGTCATTCCACAAATTGAAAGCATCGTCCGCAATCAGGGATCACATTATGGTGCTCCTCAGTTAATGTCGGGTGATTCACGCGAAGACTTCCAAAAGCAGATCTCCAGTGCCTTCACCACCGCGCTCAAGGAAAAGAACCTGTCGCTTCTGAGCGGCCTCGTCCGCTATATTTATGTTCCCAATAAAGTGAGAATCCCGATTCAACGGGCGAATCTGGCGAATGAATTGAAACTCACCAGCGAGCAGAAAGAACTGACCGCAAAGACAGAAGGAACGTTGCGAGAAGCAGAAAAGAATGTCGATCTTGCGGCGGCAACCGTTCGTGTAGAAACGGAACGCAAACTCGCAAAGTTGACTGCGGATGCGAGAAAAAGGGCGGCTGAGACCGCTGCGGAAACGCAAAAACGTTTGGCGGAAGTCGATCGAAAGACCGCGGAACTCGATCGCCAAGCCACGACTGCCTTGGGCGAAGCAACCGCCGAAGCCCAGAAACTCATGGAACAAGCCAAATCTGGAAAATTCAAACTCGCTGTTGCGGCCTTCGGTAACGCGGCCGCATACAGCCAATGGTCATTTGCCAACGGACTCCCGGAAAATGTGAAGTTACAGATGCTCTATGCCGGTCCGGGGACGTTCTGGACGGACCTTAAGGGTTTCACAGAAACAATGCTCAGTCGGCAGATCCCGTCGGGTGACGCTCCCCAGTCGAAGACACCCCTTGCCCAAGAAAAATAATCCTGAGACGACTCGAGGATAATGGAATGTGTCAGACTCGCGACGAGAAAACACGGCGAACCGGTGTTCGCCGTGTTTTCATGAGGGGCCGCCAAGACATCGGCTTTGACAATCTGCATGCCCTCATTTTCAACGCCACACATTGACTCCGCTTCGGCCTCAGTCATACTTTAGCGGTGATGTTCCGTCTAAAAGTCTCTAGCGTCTCGGTCAGTTCAGTCGGCGGAATAGGGGTGGGAGCCTCTGGCGATGTTTGGATTTGGAAACTATTCGGCAAAAGATTGTTCAGGATGGAGTCGCAGATCATTTCTGCAATTCGCTGCCGGTCTACCGATGGCGGGTGGTTTGTTGAATGCCGCGCAGACGGAGCGGACACCGCAAGCCCGGTCGGTAATGTTGATCTGGCTGGTCGGTGGTCCAAGCCATCTGGACCTGTTTGATCCAAAACCGCATGCACCTTCTGAGTATCGAGGTCCGTTCTCAGCGATCTCTACGCGAACGCCGGGCATGCAGTTTACGGAACTGTTGCCACGACTTGCCGCGCGAAGCGATCGCTTTTCTGTTGTCCGGACAAATATCAACTATGACGGTGGCCACCGCGCAGCCGGTTCGATTTCTTGGACATGTGGTCGGGCAAACGACGGAGGGGAAAGCGGCAACGGCAAGCCCTCAGGATATCCGCCGAACATCGGTTCCATTATTTCGCGCAATCGTGGTTCCGGCGACCTTCCGCCGTTTATTTCGCTGTCTCGAGGTCCCGTGGGAGACGGCGACGGGCCGAGTCTGGGTTACGGCGGTGGCGTCTGGGGACCGAACTACGACCCGTTTATGGTCAATTGTGCGAAAACAGGCCAGGTATCGATTCCCGAGTTGAAACTGCTGGAAGGATTGAGCCCCGGACGGTTGGACGATCGTCGACGAGTTCTTGGCGAACTGGACAGGGTCCGCCGCAACCTCGATCGAGGCCGGCTTGAACAATGGGATGGCTTGCATCAGAAAGCTTTTCAACTGCTGCGCGGTGGTCGGACGTTGGACGCATTCGACCTGTCACGCGAGTCGTCGGCAACACGGACCCGTTATGGCCGAACGTCGTTCGGGCAAAGTTGTCTGCTGGGACGAAGGTTGGTCGAGGTGGGTGTGCCGTATATTCAAGTCAATTGGAGCCAGTATGCAGAGGTGCTGTATCCGTTCTCCGACTATGGTTGGGACACGCATGCCGACAATTTTGGGCTGTTAGCCGACTGGCACGGACCGTTGTTGGATCAGGCGTTTTCGACGCTTCTGGACGATTTGCAGGACCGTGGATTATTGGAGACAACACTGGTTGTCTGCATGGGCGAATTCGGCCGGACGCCACGGATCAATAACATCGGCTCGCGCGACCACTGGCCCCGTTGTTATTTTTCCGTCTGGGCCGGAGGCGGTGTCCAGCCCGGACGAGCCATTGGGGAGAGCGACCCGCGAGGGGAATTTCCGCTGACAGAACCGGTGACGCCTGAGATGGTCGGGACGACGATCGTGGAACTGGCGGGTGTCAACACTCAACGGCGAGCCGAGTTCCGAGTACTCGAAAGAGGACGCGTCATCAATGATCTGCTGTGAACAACTGCGGACAAATCGATCGAAGATCAACTCCGTGGGTCGGTCAGGGTTCTTCGGTTGTTTTTCACAAACGCAGCGGAATGAGCAATACCATTTCTGCCATCGAGTGCGCAATTGTGTTCGGACGGGTTGTCTGTCCGGACGACAGAGTCTGGTTTACGTAGGCCTGATGATCTTCACCTGTGGTCCCGCGATCGCCACTGAACCGCAGCGACTGACTCGCGATGGTGCGTTAAAACTGAGCCCTGTTTTCACACACAAAGGGGCGGGCGTCATCTTCTCCATGCATCGCGAGCCAAATCAGGTGTCGTTGATGCAGATGCGACTGTCGGATGCAAACCAAGAACGCCTTGACACGTCACTGGTGGCGCACCAGTTCGACGCGGATGTGACCGCTGACGGACGCTACCTGTGCTTTGTCCTGACTTATACGAGTCCCCAATCGATTCTTGTGATTCGAGATCTCAAGGATGGAACCGAAACCAGATTCATTCCCCAAGAAGCACGGGGGACAGTGCGCTCGCCGAAAATTTCGCCAGATCAACGAAGCGTTGTGTTGACGCTTTCTGACCCCGGTGGACAACAGATTGCTACCGTGGACATGAAGGGAGCGAGTCTCAGGCGACTCACGCAAACGGTTGGTACGAATGCTTGGCCCGCAATCTCGCCCGACGGTCGTCACATCGCCTTTAGCTCCAGTCGTGATGGCAATTTTCAAATCTATATCATGAACTTGGACGGTAGTGGTGTCCGACAGTTGACCAATCATCCGCTACGAAACATCCGGCCGACTTGGTCGCCGGACGGCCAACGCATTGCGTTTACTTCGGCCCGTGATGGAAATCTGGAGATCTACGTGGTGCGCTCCGACGGAACGAACCTGCAACGCCTGACCGATCACCCAGAACGCGACGACTTTCCCGCATGGCATCCTGATGGAAAACGGTTGCTCATCGTTTCCGAACGCGAAGGTGATTCCGATTTATACATCATCGAATCCGATAGCGAGGACGTTGGTCAATGACCTCGTCATGACAGACCATCCCAACCCCCGAAGGGCCTCAAGTAGTCCGCTGCAAAACTGTTCGGCACTCGGTTTGTTGACGGTATAGTGCCTCACATGTCCGTGGTGTATGGCCGGCCGACGAGAAACAAAAAGTCTGCGGGCGACTGGCCGAGCCTCGAATCATCGACTGCCAGATTTCGTCTTGTGAGGTGATCAATCCGCGAAACTTTTAGGTCTCCGGCGGGTTTGTTGGTACCGAGTCATGACTTGTGGAACACTGTTTTGAAATCACAGGTTTAATTTTTGTCAGGACGCACAAAGTTCGGGATAAGAGTCTCGATGTGGGGGTCATCGCCTCCGAAGTTGATGATCTGGGAAATAGGTTTTGAGGAAACTTTAGCGAAAAATCGATAGGGTTTTTATCAGTGATTCGGTCGCAAAAGAGAATTTCCAGGGACGTTTTGGAACGACGCACGCTCTGAAATCGTCGGTGTTGCGAGTTTTTTAAACAAGGAAATTTTGATGTCAGATCAAACCCGAAATGAAATTGAAGCGGCACTGGACGGGGTCGCCCCCCATCGGCGCGATTTTCTAAGGAGCCTCTTGATGGCTGGTGCAGTGGCATTGACGCTCCCCGCATCAAGCCTCCTTGCCGACGAGGCTGAGGGGACGGGCAAAGGCAAAAAAGGCAAAGGCAAAAAAGGCAAAGGTGGTGATGGTGATGGTGATGGAGGTGGTGATGGTGATGGAGGAAAAGGAAAAGGAAAAGGAAAAGGAAAAGGAAAAGGAAAAGGCGACGGCAATCTGTCGCAAACACTCCGCAGACCGGGAACGGCTGGCGGTGATAGGAAAGGGAAATGCGACGGTCGAGTTGGGAAAGGCAAGAGTCAAGGCCGCGTCTAGACTCAGACACGCTCTGTGGAGGGTTTCTGGACCCTCACTCGAAAGAGCGAACGAAAGGTTTCCGCCTCGATGTTTCATAGTCTTGGTGGAGACAGGAACACTGTTTTTTGTGTGCTGAATGGTTTTGGCGAGCGGGCAACCATTTGTGGACCTCGGTTTGCCGGATCGACTTTTGACGCGTGTGCCTCATGTTTCTTTCGCGAAAACGATCGGTTCTCTTGTCACCCACTGCAGAAGGGTATTTGGCCTACGACGTCGAACTCGATCGTTTGCATCGGCTCAATCCGATGGCAGCATTGATGATTGAGCTCGCTGATGGACAGCGAACTCAAGACGAAATCCTTGCCGCAGTGCTCCCCTTATTGGCACAACCCGATGTTGCGGGATGTCTGCAGTGGATTACGCAAGCGGTGGCACAGGGACTCTTGGTTGCAGACAGGAGTCTTATGCTTGAGGTCGCGACGTTGCCGCGAACATCGCCTTTTACGGCAGCAGAATTGATCGAAACCGCCGCAGTTCTGCGAAACCGCGATCGGGTTCTTGCCGCCTTTATTTGTCAGCAGCACGTCACCGAACTGATTCCCGACAATCCGCATCAGTGGTATCAACTCGGAACATTAGCGCACATTGTCGGTCGACGGTTAGAGGCTCGCGAGGCTTATGAGCGTTATCAGTCTGCTTTTCCGGATGATGCCGAGATCGAACATCTGCTGATCGCGTTGCGAGATGAATCGCCGCCGCAGCGTGCCTCGGACCGTTGTATCGAGCAACTCTACGCTCATTTTGCGTCATTCTACGACCAGAATATGTGCGGTGAACTCAATTATCGGGCTCCCGAATTGTTGTTGTCCGCCATCGCACAGGAGGTGGGATCTGGACACGATCTGAACGCACTCGATATCGGGTGCGGCACCGGCCTGTTCGGAAAATTATTGAGGCCACTTGTGCAGCGACTGGTCGGAATCGACTTGTCCGCGGCGATGATTGCGCTGGCCCACGAACGTGGTGTTTACGATCAATTGGAAACCGTCGAATTAACCGCATGGTTCAATCGCGATCCGCTGGAACGCTTCGATGTCATCGCCAGCTGCGATACGCTGATCTATTTCGGCGACTTGATGCAGGTTTTGCCCGCTGCCGCCAGACATCTTTCGCCTGGCGGCCTCTTGGCCTTCACCGTCGAGCGTGGCGAAAGATTTCCATTCCACCTGACAGATTCAGGGCGTTTCACGCATCATCAGCAGCATTTGATCGCTGTCGCGCGCGTCGCTGGATACCGTATCCTTTGTCAAACGGAGGAGGTTTTACGGGACGAGTATGGGGAATCGGTGATTGGCTGGGTCACCGTCCTTCAAGGTCCATAGACTCGGGTGGGCCGGAATAGGCCACTGCTGTCCGAACATCAAAACGGCCGGCGACAGAGTCGCGTCATCAGTTCCCAACCACGCCTTTCCAAATCCGAGATCGATCAGCCACGTCGTTCGAGAACAGGACGAGTTCCGGGTCCAGAGGTGAAGGGATTCTGACGCGATACAAGGAATCGATACGGTCACGAATCGAGACTGTCAGACAGCGACACCACGAGTCACGGAATCGATGGCCTCGCGAAGACAACGTTGAGCGAGGAACGGTTGCCCCGAGGGACGTTGGGAGTATTGACGGCGACAGCCAGCCACAGTCCCCCGCCCGAAAAACAGCCAGCCCCAGAACCGCTGTGATGCGATCGCCCTTCCCCACTTGAAGTGGGCTGGCCGGGTGTCGAGGATCTGCGTCATTGTGCGGAGACCTCGGCGGATGGCGACACAGTTTAACAGGCGGTGGAACCAGATCTTGAGGAAGGGCAAAGCTCCCGCTGAGCCGCGATCCAGCACCCGTCTCGACACGCCTGCGGCTCGGCGGGAGACTCGTGATTCCTATTCCCATAGTCTGTGCAGAGAGATCCCTCACCGAAATACGTCTCCGCCGATTCGTCGGTCAGTCACTAAGAATCGTGCGTAATTTGTGTCATTCGGTGTACAAACGTGGTACGGTCTTGCGGTGTCGACAATTCATTCTGCCACACCTTGGGTCGGCGGCCGGTGATTGAAAGATTTTCATGAGTCGCTGGCATTGCATCCGCGTAACGTGGTTTCTCGTCTGTGTTGCCGCATTGTCGGGTTGCGGAGCCGTCGCCTCAAAACCATCGGCGACGGAGGATGCGACCGCCGTGCGGCCGAGCGAGAAATTCGAGACGGCGATAAAGATTGCAACCCTGTATTTCAATGACAAGGAGTACGATCGGGCCGAGGCGGCGTTGCAAGCCGCATTCACGGACCCGTCGGTGACCCCAACGGCCGAAGCCAAAGCGTTACTCAACGCCATCAGGACTGCGAGGCGTGCGGCTCCGGTTTCGGCAACACCACCGGGGTCGCCTCAAACTCCGTCACCACCGATTGTGGCCCCGCCAGACGTTTCCAGCAGCCTGACAAACTCTCCCAGCGAACCATCCGTGAGTCCACCGGCGACATCGGAGCCGAAGCCCAACCCGCCGGGCCAGACGTCCGTAGATGTCGTCATTGTTGAGGATCAGACGGAGCCAGAGGCACCCTTCGTTCAGACGCCAGCGACAGAGGCCATGATCGCCAAATTGGAGGCCCGACTGGAAACAGAGAATGAAGCGATCAACACCCTCAAAATCTATGAACGATTTGTCGAGCGGCATCCGCTGACGGCGGAACAGGCGAAAAATTTCGCTCCTCGATTGGAGAAGTGGCGGGACCTCGCTGGCAAGAAACTCGTCCGCTGGGGAACGCAATGGATTGCCCCGGAATTGGCCCGGCAGAAAAAGGCTGAAGCAGAGGCACTGATTGACCAGGCGCTCACGCAGATCCGACTACGGAACTTTAAGATGGTTGCCGAACTCCTCGAAAAAGCGAGCCGAATTGACCCGAACGCGATCAGTGCGCACTTCATTCTTGGTCTCCTGAACTCGGGAGCCATAGGCGTCAATCACCCGCCGACCGCTGAGGAACATTTTCGGAAGGTCTTGGTCCGATCGCCACAACACATTTCTGCGTTGAACAATCTCGCGCTGACGGAGATCAAACTCGGAAAGTACCCGCAGGCCTTGATGCATTTCACGCAAGCCGCAGAAATTGCACCATCCACTCTCCAACTCAGTCAGAATATCGGCCGTGTGATCAAGGAAGCCGCGGCCCGTAAACTGATTATTCCTCCAACGCTGTTGTTAAAATTCGCCAAACTGTATGCCGAACTGACGAACCCTGGGACGACTTCGTTGTCAGACAAAATTCGAGGTTGGTTGTACATGCCTCTGTATCTGCCGGAGAACGAACGAAAGGGTCGACCAACCAAAGATGTGCGGAATGAGGGTGAGTTGGTCATGACGGCAACTGGGTCTGGATTTGTCGTCTATCCTGGATACGTGCTTACAAATCGACACGTTGTCCGAAGCGAGGAGTTCGGTGTAGGGGAACTGAAGATTGTGGATCCGACTGACGACAAACACAAACGCGAACTCCCCGCAACCGTGGTCGCGATCTCCGCTGACCATGACATTGCGTTAGTGAAGTGTGATGCAATTAAGTCACCTGCGATTCCGTTGAGCATTGCAGCTCCAAGACGCGGAACCGAAATCCTTGCACTCGGTTATCCACAAGTCGATCTCATTGGTCGGGGACTCAAGGCCACGCGAGGTATTATCACGGCCCTTCCAGAGGACGCTAACGAGGGAATGCTGTTGTTTGATGCGGAACTCAACCACGGCAACAGTGGAGGGCCGGTTCTCGACAAAACCGGAGCGGCGATAGGAGTGGCAACAACCAAATACAATGCCGCGATCGTGGGGAACTACAGCGGAGGCGTTCCTGTTGGCAGGGTGATTCCGTTCGTAAAAACAATTCTGCCCAGCTTTGTGAGTGCCCCCGTTTCCACTGTTGAGAAGAGTTGGCCCGATATCGATGCCCAGGTCGCTCCCTCAACAGTGATGCTGTTATGTTACTACCCGTCCGTCGCCGTGAGTGTCAACCCGGCACCCTCCAAAGGTGGGTCCAAGGTGAGTGGGGACTTTTACGAAGACTTCAGCTGTATTGTCTGTCAAGGGTCGGGTGTCCGGGCGTGCCCCAATAAAAGGTGTGTCAAGGGTGAGGTTTCGAGACAAGAAAAGTATCAAGAAAATATCGGCATTGCGGAAAAATTAATCGTCAACAAGACGCGTCTTGTCAAGTCGGATTGCCCTGTGTGTCACGGGCGAGACCGGGTGGATTGTGGTGCCTGTTCGGCCGGCCGTGACACCCGATTTCTTGGCCGGTAATGACAAGTGCGATGGTAAAGCGGCACGCGTGCAGGTGATTGAGGGTCGCAAAAAATGGCCCAATGCCACATGCTAGCCCCAGCCTTGTCCGTGGCGTTTCTTCCTGGCAAGTTTCGGCGGTGATTGCAGGGAATTCAATTCCGTCCGTGACCATCGCTCTTGTGGATCGTCCGTCCCTAAAATTGTCGATTATTTCCACACACCTGTCATCGAAGTTTTCGATGGAAAGACACGTGATGTTCGATAACGCCAGACGCTTCGTGACCATTCGACATGCGTCTTCGTCCTTGGGCAAAGGGACGATGTCCGGGGTTTCTCGGATCGCGGTCTTGATCCTATGCTGCGGTTCGCTGTGTCTCGAGGGTTGCTCGGGATGCCGAGCCATTTCACCAGAAGTCCCCCAGCCGGAATCGTCAACGCCGGATCAGCCGCTTTCGGATCAGACTGCGAAGATTCCACTTGAGAGTCCGCCTGACAAGGATTCGGCGTCCCCGGTGTCTGCTCCAACCGGCACGGAAACACCAGCGGGAAAAGAGACCTCCGAGGCTTCCCGATCTTCGGCCTCTGCAGCGGGCGACGAGGCCAAAGAGGTCTCTCCAAGTCCGCGTCAATCCGGGGACGCGGAATCGGCCTTGAAGTCGGCGACATCTTTGCGAGACAAGGCTCGGCAGGCAGCGGCTCGTCAGGACTATGGGATCGCATTCGATCACACGTCTCGGGCGTGGGAGTCCGCTAGCGTTTGGCCGAAGGATCCTCGGCTGACGAGACTCGCCGCAGAATTACTCGCCGATTTGGAAAAGTTCGGTGAGCAAGCCAATTTGAAGTTCTCGGATCGGGCCAACAACTCCAGCACAAAGCTCATCGACAAATGACGTCCCACGCCCTACCCCGAGGATAGGACGTCACCACACATCACAGGCGAACACCATGACGATGACTGCTAAAATTCCCCGACCGGCAGGTCTCTTGCCACGCGTCACATGCCCGCACTGCTGGGAGCAGTGCGTACCCGAGAAGCTGTTGTGGATTTCAGAACACACGGATCTCTTGGGAGATCATCGGCTTGGTCCTGAGCAGGCGCAACGCTTTCTTCCAACGAGGTTCACTGTCAGTGGCGAAGCAATCGACGCCAAGGGTTTTCCGTGTCATCAGCTGGCGTGTCCTCATTGTCATCTCACCATCCCCCGTGCGCTATTGGAGCTGGAGCCACTGTTTCTTTCGATCTTCGGAGCGCCGGCCAGTGGGAAATCGTACTTCCTCGCTGCGTTGACTTGGGAACTGCGCAAGACTCTGCCGTTGGTGTTTCGCCTAGGGTTCGCCGACGCCGATCCGGTTCTCAATCACCAACTCCATGAGTACGAAGAGTCCGTCTTTTCCGGATCATCGACCAATGAACTCGTGCCGCTGGGCAACCTGATTCGTAAGACGGAAGAACAGGGCGACTTGTACGATACGGTCTCCTTCGGCAATCAGACGGTCAGTTATTCGCGTCCCTTTGTGTTCACATTGCAGCCGCAGCAGGATCATCGCAACGCGCATAACGCAGCGAAACTCGCACGGACTGTTTGCCTGTACGACAACGCAGGCGAATCGTTTCAGCCGGGCAAGGATTCGGCGGCGGCTCCGGTTACGCGGCACATGGCATTGTCGCGTGTTTTGTTCTTCGTGTTCGATCCGACGCAGGACGCGCGGTTCCAGCGATTGATCGGAAAGCCGTCGGCCCATTCTGAATCAGCCGCTCGGACTATGCGGCAGGAGCCAATTTTGCAGGAAGCCATTGCCCGTATTCGTCGCTTCGCCGGGCTGAAGCAGTCGGAGCGTCACAAGCGACCGTTGGTCGTGATCCTCACAAAATACGATGCGTGGCGGAACCTGCTCGGTCGCGAGCCGCCACCCGATCCATGGCAGCTGGCGCGCTCGGCCTCGAATGCGGAGGTCACGTTCAATGCATTCGATCTGAATGCCGTGGCCAAGCAGTCGCAGTTAGCTCGCGAAATGCTGCTACAGACCTCACCCGAAATTGTGACTGCCGCCGAAGGCTTTGCCGAGGACGTGACCTATGTCCCCGTGACCGCGGTGGGCTGGAATGTGTCCACCGAGAGGAAGTCGGGTCTACCCGCAATCAAGCGGTCTGAAGCGATACCGTATTGGGCGACTGTGCCGTTTCTGTACGGATTGTCCCGTGCGATTCCCGGCCTGATCCCGACCATTTCCCAGAAGAGCCGTTAGCGACGGCACTCGGTTCGACCCCTGTGACCGAGGAGGAACAATCATGAGCCAAGAACTGCTGTACACGTCGGCACCCCGCGGTCTAAAGCCGGGAAGTCGCGGCTTCTGCACGGTTCTCAGCACGCAAGGCATGCCCGCACCACTGGCGACGGCACTCGAAGGACTGTCCGGCTATCGTCTGATCTCCACTGCGGGAGACAAAGGTGCGAATCGTAGTCCGATCGTGTACTCACATCTCATCCTGCCGGCGGGCGGTCGTACATTGAACGTCCTGTCGCGGATCGCTGAGTTTGGGTTGGATTATTCGCAGCGAGCGAACAAGTTAGCGCACCATGTGGTTCTGGACAAGACGGAACTGCTGCCGGGGGGTCCGGCCAACCTGCTGTCGATGCCGGACTTCATGCGTGAGCAGTGGCAAGGCGAGCCCAAGGTTGTTGCCTTCAAGCCCGTCAAGCGTGAGGGCCGCCTGCCGAGCGGCCCCTGCCGCGCGTGGGAGGAGCGAACCGGCGACGCAGGCTGGGCCGGTGTTCTCGCCGAATCGTTCTTGCGTGATCCAGAACGGCTGGTCTTTCTGATGTTCGCACCGGGGCAAGAGATTCTGCCGCTGTTCGCCGAAGCGTTATCGCTGCTTCCCGTCGAGAGACGCTGGAACGTGACGTTCAGCACGTACTTCACCGGCCTCGTACCGGGCACGACTTGCGTTTGGCGAGCGATGGTCTACGACTCGAAGGAGGCGCACGAATCGCTCCGCTTCGTGCAGGCGCTGCGTGTCGACCTCACCTCCGGCTCGCTCGGTCCCGCCCGGGGCGGCACACTCGTCGAGGCCGCACGCACGGGGACCAGACCCCACGATTCCCCCCGCCCTGCCCGCTCGCTCGCGTCCACCGACGAAGAATTCGTCGAACTCGAAACGGCTCACGTGGAGTTCGCCTCTGATGAAAAACCAGCGGAGGACATCCAATTCACCGGTGCCCCACCAGCCCCACCGCAACTCGCCCCGAACGGCTACCCGCTCCCCAAGCTCGCTGCCCCGACCCCACAACCGAAACGTCGCAGCTTCGCCGATGAAGTCGAAAAAGACACCCGCCGCGCGCCCTCCCGCCGTTGGCTCTGGCTCACCCTGACCGCCGTCGTCCTGATCATCGCGACTTTGTTCGGGGTCGCGAACATCTCGTCGAAACCGAATGGGATAGCGGAGGCTCCTTTGGATCGCGCTGTGCCATCAGCGGTGGAGGGGCCCAAGCAAAAGAAAAACGACGGCGTGGAGCTGGCTTTGAAGACGTCTGAGCAAAAAAAGGAAGATTCAGCGCCCCCGAAAGTTGATCAAGAGGAAGAGGAAAAAACTGAGACAACTGATCCTCTGGCACCTCACTCCGCGCCGTCTGCCGGCCCGGCTCCTAACGGTCCAGCAGACGGTCCAGCAGACGGTCCAGCAGACCGTCCGGCAGACGTGCCGGCAGACGTGCCGGCTCCAAAGTCTCCACCCAAGTTGGTCAACGAGGTAGTAGATCTTCCGAAGAAAGATAAGCCACAGATCACCAAACTGCATTCAATCGATGCTTCGGCTGGTGAAAACCCTCCGAAAATATTGCTGCTACTGAAACCCAGTTGGCTGCCTTACACGGATGCCGAACCGACCTCGGTACACAAAAAGGACTACGCAGCACAAAGAGCGATCACGTGCGAGACGACCGCCGGGCCGATATCGATTGCACTCTTCACTTTCGTTGTGAAAGAAAAAGTGGGTTTGTTCAAACTGAAGTCGCTCGACGACAATCACACACGGTGGCTCGGTTGGTACCGAATTCGTGTTCTCTCTCCCAATGCGCAGGATCCGCCGCTCAAGGACCTCAGTTTCACCAGTTTTCCGCTAGACAAGACAACGCTGGAACGAAACTTTGGCGAGAAGACAACTATTGTTTGGAAGTTGCCAAACACTGCCGCCGTCGATAAAAGCCACCTGCCTAAACTCATTCTCGACCGACTGATCGTCCGAATTTCTGGCACTCGTCGTTCGCTCGATGTGACGCCACTCGACGAGCAATCGACTTGGAAAGCCAGCCTTGCGGAGTTTGCGACTGCCAGCCTTGCCGAGTTTGCGACTGACAGCTACTCGAAACTCGGAGTTGACTCCCACGGTTCATCGCCACTGGCTGTGACGCTCGGGGTCAATACGGATACGGACACGGCCGCGATTGAGTTGAAGCTGTCCGGTAAACACAAGTTCCTGAATGCGTTGGAAGGTGCCCTAGCAAAAAGTCTGTCCGCTCTGAGGTCGGACCTCACCAAGCTGTGTGAATTGGATTCCGACCTCAAGCAAGCCGTTGAGGCCCAATTCAAAGGACTCTCCGTCACCAGCAACCCGGGGGCGGAGGAAACTCTGGTCGTGACGGCTACGATTGGCGAGCAACTCGTAAAGCTGCGTGCTGAGTCAAAGAAAAAGAAGGACGAGGAACGTGGCAAGGTACTCGATGAGGTCGATGCTCGTGTGGCAGAATTAGAAGCGTTGTTCATTCGCATCGTTGAGTTCCGCAGCGTTGCGAAGTCGCTCGACAATGTAGAGGTCGCGTCGGCTCGTATCTACTACGTGTTGAAAGACACGAAGAAAAACTCAACACTCTCTGTCGATGTCGATGTCGTGAACTTTGACGGCACGGCGAAGGACGATGCCGAGCAGAATCCATAAGCGGAGAAAGGGGCCAATTAATGACTGAGATTCAGCGAGTGGTGGATGAGTTGCGGTTTTTGCTTCAGCGGGAAGTTGTCGAGCAGACGGATGAGTTGGCGGATCTGGTGCGCGAGTATTCAGCTCACTGTCACACGGCGAACGTGCGGCTGCGGCGGGGCAATGAGTGTCTCAAGCAGGGGCTGCGGTCCGAGGCGCTGCATCTGGCCGAGGCTGCGCCGAACTTGTTGGACGTCGTCGCGATTCTCGACTTTGCCGAATTAGATCAACTGCTCGAAGTCGTCTCTATGTATTTCTTGGCGCCGCCTGAGCCCCTATTGCTCGATGTCGCGTCGGCGCTGAACGAGGCGTATGCGCAGCAAGAGCCGTTGCAAAAACTGCTCGACTTGCACCGTCTGCTGGCGCTGGGCCGCAGTCCGCTGCCGCAGCGGATTACGATCCTGCGGTCGCTCGCCCAACTCGATGCCGAGTCGCCTCATTGGGAAGCGGATGTGCGCGACATGGAACGGGCGCGGTTAAGCGAGATGGATGCTGAGTCGCGCACTGCTGCCGCGCGCGGTGATGTCGCTACCCTCAAATTACTCTGGGCCGAGACTCAGGATGAAAACTGGTACGAAACCGTTCCGGCATCATTGCTAAAGACCATCAAGTCGCGTTCCGGCCAAACAGTGCGTGGCAATGCTCGAGAGCGGATGGCAGAACTGGAGCCAGAACTCTATGCCGCATACTCGGCTCTGGATGTCGTCCGAGCGAGACCTTTGCGAGACGAGTGGAATCAGAAGCAGCAGACGGTCCAACTGGCCAAAAACGATCCTCTGTGGGAACAGGTTGCTCCGATTCTTGACTGGTTAGAGGATGAAGACCGCAAGCTGGAGACGGATCAGGCCTACTCAAAAGTGGTCGGCGCCATTGAACGGGCGATGGACAATGACGAGCTATCTTTGGCGGATCTCAAACGGCTGGGATTGTCTTTGGATCGTCTCGATCGGAGTTTGCCGGCGTCACTGGAAGGTCGCTATCGCAATCGCCTGATCACGTTGGACGTGAAGGAGTCACGTCGTCGCCGATTTCTCGTTGCGGCGGGTCTCGCCGCGTTCGTGGCCGTCGTTGGCGTTTTCGGTGGGATTGTTTCCATCTCTTACGAAGCGGAAAAGACACGCACTCGGATCGCTGCCGTGGACGCCTTCATCACGGATGGCAGTTTGGACGAGGCCCGCAAACTGATGGAACAACAGCCGACCGCATTGACTTCCGAATCTTGGCTGGCAGCCCAAAAAAAACTGATCGATGCCGAGCAGTCGGAGGAGAATCGAAAAGCGGAGTTGAAGGCGGAGATGGAAACTGTGGCACAATCGACCGAACCGCCGCGAATCGAAGCCGCGTTCACGCGGGCCCGTGGACTCGCAAAAACGTCCGATGAGAAAATTGAACTTGGCAAGTTACAACGGACGTGGCAGCAGCAAGTCAATAAAAGTACGGCCGCACGCGAGCAAGAGTTTCGTGAACGACTGGCCACGGCTAGCCGTTCGCTGCAGGCATTGGATCAGGCTGCAGGCCAGAAGGACTCGCCGAACCTTGATGATTTGAAGGTATTACTGAGCACGGCGGAAGCGGATACCGAGCAACTGCGTTTGTCGCGTGGATCCGTTGCCAACGAACTCGAATCACAAGCCTCATTGCTCGATTCGCGATTAGAGGCCTCGCGACAGACGCTGGCCGGTCTGACTCGCAAGCAGGGCCTGTTGGACAAGTTGACCGATTCGACGTTGCTGCTGGGAACCGCTGAGGGGAGTTCCAAAGCAGGTGTTTTCGAGGTCACACTGCGCGAGTTCGCGACCGTTTTACCGCACGATCCGCTGGCGGCAACGCTGAAGGCGGCGGCCGAAACATCCCCGATTCCGTCGGTGCTGGAGCGTCATCGATTGATCGATCGGTGGTCGAGTCTGCGGACGATCAACCGCAAAGATGTCGAGACACGTCTTCGCGACATCGCCGCCTTCTTCAAAGAGCATCCGGCCAGTCCTGATCGTGACGTCATCAGCCGCTATCAAACCTGGCTGGCTTCGATTCAGCGGCGTTTCATTGATGACGGGGACCCCGACAACGGAGCACAACGACTTATGGGGACTCTGTTCAGCCGAAAGCTCATCGGTGAGAGCCACACGCTGTGCGATACGGAGGAACACACGTACTACCTTTCCGAATCGAGAAATGAACCCTTTGGGGACGTAATCAGTTTTGAATATCTGTACGGTTTTAACGGCGACAAGCGTCGGATAACGTTAAAGAAACCCAATATCCTGAAGACGCAAAAAACGGTCGCAGCCCCTCAACAAGAGATCGCCACCAAGGTTCAGACTACGATCCGTGATGTCGGCATGGACGACTGGCAGAAGTATTTTCGAGAGATCACGACGTCCCTCTTGAAGGCGGATAAAATCGATCCATTTCTGCGATACTTGCTGGTCTTGAAGACACTCGAGTATGCGAGCCTCGGTGATCAGTTCTTGGATCAGGAACTGGCACCGGTGCTGATGATGTTGAGCGATAACGATGTAGACCGAACAGTCGCGTGGATGGATCCGTTGAACAAAATGGCGGACACGGCGCGGAAACAGGCTCAAGCATTGTTGGCGAAGATGCCGCCTCTGGAACCGATCTTCGCCAACGCCGCGAAACGTCAGCAACAGCTCGAACGCGACTTATTCGCCCGCCGATTCTCGATTGGCTGGCTGGAGAAGACGAGTCGCGGTGGGTGGATCTGTCGGACAAAGTGGCCGCCGGTTAGCAATCACGTACTCTACGCGGTCTCACGCCCAGATGCTGAAGGAAGGCGAGAATGGCTGATGTTGGGACACGTTCAGGACCCGTCGTTGACGATTGATTCCACGGTCGCTCAGGCCGTTGGGGAAGCCGGCGTCGTGTTCGCTTCGGTGGCTCCCTCGGAAACCAAGATCGAGTTGTTGCCGTAGCAGCGGAATCCGGACCCAAAAGACTCGACGATCTCCAAGCCTCATTCCAACCTTGATAGACGAGACAACTCCATGGCCGACACAGAGAACGGCACGACCTATTATATCCGGGTCCGCGGGCGAGTTCTCGGCCCCTACGACGTGGCTCAACTGAAGACTCTGCGCGGACGGGGACAATTCGGTCGCGCCAACGAAGTTTCGACTGATCGCCAGACGTGGCAATCGGCGGCGATCATTGAACAGCTGTGGGGCGGAACAAAGGTAACCGCCACAACGACTCGTCGGCAGGCCAAGGATGGGGCTTCGGTTGCCGACACAGCGGGTTCCGGACCGCCGAGCCCGACATTGACACCCGTTTGGCATTACGCTGTCGGAACGGAACACAGTGGCCCTGTGACAGTCTTGGAATTGCGAGGCATGATCGCCAGCAGTCAGTTGATGCCGGACGACAACGTCTGGAAGGAGGGCATGGCCGACTGGATTCCGATCCGCGACGTGGCCGAACTCAATGCGGTTGCGAAGTCGAACACCGGTGCCTCGGTGTCACAAACCACCTCCGGCACAATGGCCATGCAAATCTTCTGCTATGCCTGCGGCTCACCGACAGACGCGCGGGCCGAGGTCTGTCCCAAGTGTGGTGTCAGGCAGCCACAACACTCGGCCGCTTCTGAAAAGAAGCGAATGACTGCCGCTCTATTGGCATTATGCCTTGGAGGGCTTGGCGTCCATCATTTCTATCTTGGCAACACTCTCTTGGGCGTGGTCTATTTGTTGTTCTGTTGGACCTTGATACCCGCGATCATCGCCTTCATTGAATTCATCATCTTCTTGTGCATGTCCGACGCAAGTTTCGCAGCCAAATACGGACGAAAATGAATTGAAAGTTGAGCCGTTTCACCTCATGTCATCTCCCCGTCCGCCCATCGTCCACTCGATAAAGTGACCCTTCATGCCTGTTCCCACTCACGCAGCGCCCGCAGTTCTGGAACCGTTGTCGTGGGCGCGCGATGACATCGAGCAGCAAATGCTATTTCGCGGTGGACGGTTTACACGCGTCAACTCGTGGTGTTCGTTTGCGCTGGCGGTGTTGATGACGTGCGCGTTCTATGCCGTCCTATTTCCATTCCGCAGCAACTTGATTGCCGGTAGCTTCTTCTTTGCGAGGAATCGAGAAACGCCGGCCTGCATCGTCTTTTTGTCCTGCTGGTCGCTGGCGATCCTCGGACTGAAGTGGAGCAAACTACGGATGCAGCGTCGTGCGCTGCAGTTCAGCATCGTTCCGGAAGATCCCGAGTTCGTTCTGACGCCTCAAACGGTGGATGATGTCATGCAGCGGATCCACGAGTGCGTCGATAGCGCGCGGCAGTTCGTTGTGTTTCACCGGATTACGTCGGCGTTGGCCAACCTGCGAAACTTGGGGCGTGTGACTGACGTGGACGAAATCCTGCGTGCGCAGGGCGAGACGGATGAATCGTCGATGGAGACGAGTTACTCGTTGCTGAGTGGCTTCGTGTGGGCGATTCCCGTGCTCGGTTTCATTGGGACGGTCGAGGGCCTGTCGATCGCAATCGGGGGGTTCGGCGGCGTGCTGGCATCGGCGAGTGACTTCGAGCTGGTGAAGACGGCGTTGCAGGGTGTCACAGGCGGTCTCTCGACAGCGTTCGAGACGACGCTGCACGGGCTGGTCGCGGCGTTGGTGATCCAGCTCACGATGACGGGACTGAAGAAGGCGGAGGAAGAGTTCCTCGACGCCTGCAGCGAGTACTGCTCGAAGCACATCGTTAGCCGTCTGCGGTTGATGCCATTCGAGATGCGGGGAGACGAGTGATGTCACGCCGTGGCAGATCGGGGCCGACAATCTCCCTCTTTTCGTTTCAGGACATCATCACGTCAGTGACCGCGATTGTGACCGTGATCACACTGCTGCTGGCGTTGGATCTCGTACAGCGAAAGCAGTCGAAAGCCGGCGATTCCTCGGGAAATCTGGCGGTGGAACTGGTCGCACGCTTGGCTGCGGCTGAAGTGGAATTGGCGGAACTGAATGCGGTGGCCGGTACGACAGACGACTTGGTCCGAGAAGTCGCCGCCACGTCTCCTGCGGAATTACGAAACGAAATTGCGGAGCGTCAATCGGCCATTGTGGAACTGGAACGAGAGCGAACGCGACTCGAACGGCAACGCGGACAGTGGAAGACGCGTGAGAAACAAGCGCAGACCGAGCAGTTCGACCTTGAACCCGTGCGAAAACAGCAGGCAAACGCATTGGCCGAGGCTGCGGAACTCGACCGCCAAAGGACTTCGGAACAGGCGGAAAACCGAACGAGTTTCTCCTTGCCGCAGGGGTTTCACAAGGAAGGTTGGATCGTCGTCGTGGATGCGACACAAATTTCCGTTGCCCCCCTCGGTCGTCCGGCCGCGCCCGTCGTCTGGAAAGATTCGGGACTGCCGCTGATTGGTACACGAGCGGCCGATGCGTTTGCCGCATGGATTGAAAAGGAGCAACTGCGATCGGTGTACTTCCTGCTGCTCGTGCGCCCCGATGCCTCGCGGGCATTCGCTGATACCCAAGAATTGCTGACAGCGAAGTCGATCTCGCACGGTTTCGACCTGATCGGATCCGATCAGGTGATCCTGCATCCCGAACGCGGAGCGGCCCCCTAATGTCGCGTCGTCGCGCCTCACGTCAGGACAGCCTAGAACTGTTGCTGGACACGATCTGCAACACGTTCGGCGGTGTGCTGTTCATCGCGATTCTTGTCGTGTTGCTGCTGCAACAGACGGGAGGAAGCCCCGACGTTCCATCCTCCGTCGTGGCTTCGCCTGTCGAATTGCAGTCACTTGTCATCCGCATGGAGGCCGTCGCGGCGGATCTCACGCGACGGCAACAAAATCGCGACAGTCAACAGGCGATAGTCCAAAAATTTGCCACCGAAGCAATTCGCGAGCAAATTGTTCAGCGGCAGGCAGTCACAGTGGAGCAGGAGGCACTGCAAGCGGCGGTCGATCAGTTGCTGACGGATACGGTCACATTAGCCGGGCAGGTGGAAACCCTCGAGGCGGACAACGTGACTGTGGCAGTCAGCCTCCAAGACGCGTTGACTCGACGCAAACAGGCAGAGTCTGACTTGGAAGACGCGCGGCAAGCACGTGTGGAGGAAGTCCGCATGCCTGTCGTCCAATCATCGGGACGAAAGCAGGAAATCGGCCTTATACTTCGTTACGGCCGATTGTACGTCTGGCACAACTATGGGCCAATGTTCGTCCGTCTGGGACTGAACACCGACGACTTCGTTGTTCTTTCCGAAGAGAACGGAGGTCTGGCCAGTCGTCCCAAGCCGACGGCTGGCTTCGCTCTTGATGAGACCGCTGAATCGCAGGAGGCCGTGAGACAACTGCTCAGGCGTTTCGACACACAGAGCTGCTATTTCGCGATCATCGTTCGCCCGGACTCCTACGGCGTGTTTCGCCATTTTCGGGACCGAGCCATCGAATTCGGGTTTCAGTACCGCCTGATGCCCGTCGAAACCGATACCCCAATCACGGATCGCGGCGGCAGCGGTAGCCCGGTCCAATAAGAAAAGACCGGAATCGGATCTCCGCTAGGGATCAACGGCCTCGCCACCTAGCGCGAGTCCCGTCCAAGCCACTCCCGTCCCCGAAGCCGCCACAGATGACCGCCAATCACCGGTAGTTTTATGAGCGAAAGAGGTCTTCAATCGAGTCGCTCCAGCCGTTATCTCGATTATCACTTTTACGGAAAAAGGCGACGCGATTGGTCGTGGAACGGGATTCTTTGTTGACCACAGTGGCTCGATCATGACAAACGGTCACGTTGTGGCAGGCGAGGGTGCGAGCTATGTCGTCGTGAAAACGAAGCATGGTTAAGAACGGACCATCTCATCTGTCTCACGTATTGATTTAAATGTTGATCTGACCGCATTCAAATTTTCTGGTCCTGTTCCAGCACATCTGACGCTTCATCCGCTCGAACCACCGGCTTGGCCAGAGAAGACGGTTTGGGACTTGTGCGATCGTTCTCTGAGGGCAATGTCAGTGGCATTCGTCAGTTCAAAGGCGGGCAAATTATTCAAGCGACAGCCGCGATTGCTAACGGAAACAGTGGCGGACTACTGGTCGATGGGACTGCGAGCGTTGTCGGCGTCGTGACACTGTTTATTCCTGTAGGTAAGACGGTTTTGCAATTAGCGCAGCAGAGGTCACCAAGTTTATTTCTAGTGCTGGAACGTCACGCGAGATCAAGAGTTTGCCAGCGTTCTCAACTAGCAGCCCGTGGTGAAAGGCAATTATTGGAGTTCGAGTCGGCGATGGACCGGCAACTCAGGCGAGTGTGGGTGTCGGTTGTGTCCAATGAATTGTTCGCGGTCGAGACGGCAGAAATGTTGGAGCGGCGGACCAACAGCGCCAGCC
>CAMCMU010000027.1 GCA_945876035.1 Schlesneria paludicola DSM 18645
CTTGTCCGCCAAGTCTGTCGAGCCAGCCGGCAGCTTCGTGATGCGGCCGTCCGGATCAGACGGCGATGGCCAGTCGTCGTGGGAGCACTTCTTCTTCCTGGTCTTCGCTCGCTGCTGGTCGAAGCGAGCCGCGTCCGCTCGCCATGAGATCTCGATCTCTTCCGCCGCCGCAAAATTCTTTCGATGAGTTTCCCAATCATCGCCGCGGTCCTTCCGCACGATCGACGTCATCGCCGCGTTGGCTTCCAGCGTCGTCCCTTTGAGCAGACCCTGCTCATGCGGCAACGGCAGCACGAAAGCGAGCACCTCGCGGTCAATCTCCAGCGGCAACCGCGACGTGATCCAAGTCAGACTCGAATGCTCGGCAGTCGCCTCCTGTGGCTGACAGCCCAGGAAACTCGTCAGCGACAAACTGTCGGACCACCGCCACACGATCCCGTGTTGTGAGTCGCTGTCCTCGAAGTAGCCGACGATCAGCATCCGAAAATACCCCCCCCGGCGCAATCGAACCGCGATCCTGCTGGGAGTCGTGCGGCCGACAGAGTTGCTCCAACCACGAAGCGAACTCAGCCTTCGCGAGCAGTTCATTCACTCGCTGATAAAACACATGCCGAGGCGTCTGGGACAGCTCATCGGTCGCAATCCAAAACTCTTGCTGCTGCTCCGTCTGCCAATGTCCCATCGCCTTCCCTGCTCCTCCTGCTCCCCCGTCCCTCAAACGCGCCGATCATAGCGCCCTGTCACACACATCAAGCGAACGACGGATTTTTCAACAGGATGCTAACTGACCGTGTTTGGTGTACCACCGAATCGTCATCCTGCCGACTTTGGCCTGAAGAGTACAAATCGAACTTGCGGCAATTCTATTCGCCTGAAAAGGTGAAATCTGTTGCGATTGTCGTGAAAGATTTTCAGGACACACTCAAGGTTCAAAAACTCAACCGTGAGTGACTCCTGTTTGCATTCGGGGCTTTGTTTTCAATTCACTGCGCCGAATCGTTGCGGAATATTCACGACCGACTCGGCAGACGGAACTGAGTACGAGGTCAAATGAAATCGCGGATCTGAGACGCATCAATCAACGGTAGCAGC
Source organism: Schlesneria paludicola DSM 18645 (assembly GCA_945876035.1). Classification (GTDB taxonomy): domain Bacteria; phylum Planctomycetota; class Planctomycetia; order Planctomycetales; family Planctomycetaceae; genus Schlesneria; species Schlesneria paludicola_C. Next base: position 1,093 of record CAMCMU010000027.1, read on the forward strand.
AACAAACCCGCATGAATGGACCATTCAATTTCAATAAGTCCGGATGGTACACGTGAAATCATCGGTTCCACATCATCAGTGCCCGCTCTGTCATCAGACTTCTCGACAGTAGCATCGACGTAAAACATGAAACCGTACCTCCAATCAATGAGGATTCTCAGAAAAGTTTTAGGCGGCCACATGGCTCCGGTACAGGCTCCCAAATCAACTGCCTTGCCACGGCTCGCAGGGCCACGAGTTCAACACAACTAAACAGGTAATCCAGTGCAGATAGCCGATGTGTGGGAGATACGTTGTCTCGATATTCGTCTAGCAGGCAATGGAAAATGACCGATAATCCTGACCTGAGCGAATGTGTGCAACGAATCGTGTTTTCAGCGCAAATTCGTTCTTAAGGGAGAATCACGGATGATCACAATTCACAAACGGTTGTCCATCCTTACCTATGCGTTGTGCATTTCCATTTTCTCGGGATGTGTTTTGGGGCCATCATTCGCCCACCGATCACACCCCGCTGTCGACGGTCGCTGTCCGGCGACAGATTCCGAGGGATACTCCGTCGAAATCGCTTACGGCCAACCGAACAAGTTTATTGATACAGTCGGCTGGGTCTGGGGAGTTCCCGGAAAAGTGTTGTTGTGGGATCGGCGGGTCAATAATCACCAGGTGACGGATGAGACAACCCATTCCGTCTCTGAGTATCTTCATGACAACAACGTCGATGGGGTTTGCGTGAGGATCAATCAATACGCTCCTGGCGACGAATGGCGACGTCTCACTCAGAATCGTGACGTCGGGGGTGGCTGGCGTTACACTCTCGGCACGCTGGATCTTATCGGCTACACCTTGATTCCCGGCCGTATTGTTGGCAGAGATCGCTACAATCCTTATACGAACAGTCTCTACATCTACTCCGATGTTTCGTCTCTGGCGACTCAATCAGCAGCCTATGCCAAAGACGTGCAGCAACGCGATTACCCCGGCACATACGCCGCCATCAATCAACTGCCTGTGGTTTCACTGTGGCATGAGACGATCAACACGACCGATGCGATTGCTTACATTGACCAAAATGGGAACGACGTCGAACGTCTCGAAAGCTTACGAATTCTACATCCCTACTACGGAGTCCAAGTCGGTGGCGCATTCGAGAGCGTCTTCGGGGGAGTTCCGATCTTTCAGGTCGCAGGAGCCCTCATCGGTCATATTTCAGGACGCATGCAAATTCGCCAACGACCATCTGTCAGGGGAATCGCTTCCCCGCTGGAAGCACGCGTCCGTAACGACGATACGTCACAACTGTCGGTCGACGATTCTTCGGTCGTGTCAGCATCTCTCGAACGACCGGTTGTCTCTGCCCACGGAAGTGACTGAATCGATTTGACCACCGCTGAGGTCACGATTTCTCCGGCGCGCAACAGTCAAGCCATAAACCGCTTCGACCCTCGCGATCAGTTTCGCGTCGACGTCGAATGCTCAGTGTTGGCGTCTCAAGGCGTCTCTGACCATTCCGATCCAATCCCTGACTCTCGTTGCAAAATCGCTTGTGGAGATTCCAAATCATTAGTCGGCAACACGGATCAGTTTCCGTAAGTTGGAATCCGACGACGTCTCCGAGTCCGATGGCTGCACGACTTGGGTTTGACAAAACTTCGGCAACGATCCATTCCATTGATCGATGATCCCATGGCAAGTTGCCCGCTCTTTCTTAGCAAGCCGAACAACTGACCTCCTGTCGCTCGGAAATCTCCGGCTGAGCTTCCGAGTTCTGGATCTTCCGATTATCACCAACCTTCCTCGTGACAGTGATCCGCAAGTCACGGAAAGAGGCCGCTCATTCCCTCAACCACGATGACGTCATCCGTCCGCATCCACGGGCAATGTTGAGAAGGCATAGCGGACGTGCGAAATTGCATGGAGTCAGCCCGAAAACGTCATCGAAACCGCGTTAAACCTGTCACAATAAATCGATCAATTCTTGACAGCGACAGCGGCGAAAATCAGGGTGCATGAGCACTCGTGTCACTGCTTCGCATCAGACGCCGGCGGAAAATTCTGCTCACGAGGCATATTTCTTGGCTTGCGATTACTATTCGAAAACGATTGCATTGAATTTATTGCTGTTGTTGAGTTACGGAATGCACACTGTTGTGGAAGGATTTCATGCTGCTCATCGAGACCAATGCTGGCGTCGTTCGACTGACACTCAACCGGCCTGAACGAAGGAATGCACTTTCTGAATTGATGCTGACAGAACTGGGAGTGGCACTCGAGAGAATCGCATCCGATCCAAAAGCACGTGTCGTGGTTCTGGCCGCAGCAGGCCCGGTTTTCTGCTCGGGACATGACCTCCGCGAAATGGTGGGGAGGTCTGAAGCCGATTATCGAGCGTCCTTCGAACGATGTTCTCGCGTCATGCAGCAAATTAGACAACTACCCCAACCGGTGATTGCTCGCGTCCAAGGGCTTGCGACAGCGGCCGGATGTCAATTGGTGGCAACATGTGATCTCGCGGTCGCATCGATCAATGCGAGTTTTTCCACACCCGGGGTAAAAATAGGTTTGTTTTGCACAACTCCAATGGTGCCCCTCACTCGATGTGTTCCACGCAAAGTCGCGATGGAAATGCTCCTCACCGGATTTCCAATTTCGGCGGAAAAGGCGATGGCATTTGGCTTGGTCAACCGTGTCGTTTCGAACGATCAACTCGACACCAGCATCCAAGAATTCACTGACGCAATCGTGGCGAGCAGTGCGAGCACAATCAGCCTAGGCAAGCGCGCGTTTTACGACCAACTCCATCTGGACGAACCGACGGCTTACCAGCAGGCGACGTGTGTCATGACCAGAAATGCGTTGCAGGCTGACGCTCAAGAGGGAATCAACGCATTCCTCGAAAAACGCCCACCTCATTGGACGGAGTTGGAATTTTCTTGACAGACATCCCGTTGAGGTACGCTGCCTCAAGAAAATAGAACGTGATGGCAAATCTTGTGCTCAGAAAAACCGGATCCGATAGTCGATAAAACTTTGTCGAGGACAATCCGTTCTGAAGTGAGAAACAGAAGAAGCCCATCTCATCCTTTGAATCTTCGCCGTGGGTCTGTGCGGCTTGATCCCGTATGCACATCCTCCTGAGACCGATGCTTTTCGTTTCCTTTCCCTGCGGATAGCCACACTGTCCCCGCCTAGGGTCGGTGCGTTTGAAAACCCTGTCCGTGGCAATCCATTTACGCGAACTCCGGCTGCCGACAGTTCAGTTGATCTTTAAGCCGAGTAACAATACTGGAATGCATCTGGCTGACGCGGGACTCCGAGAGGCCGAGGGTCGAACCAATTTCTTTCATCGTCAACTCTTCGTAGTAATAAAGAATGATGATGAGCCTCTCATTGCGGTTGAGACCTTTAGTTACCAATCGCATCAGGTCTCGCTTTTGAATGCTGCGAGTCGGATCTTCGCCCTTCGTATCTTCAATGATATCGATTTCGCGGACATCCTTATAACTGTCGGTCTCATACCATTTCTTATTCAGACTGACGAGATTCACAGCACTCGCTTCAGCCTTCATTTTTTCGTATTCCTCCACAGGAATGACCAGTTTCTTGGCGATCTCGGTATCCATCGGCGGGCGGCCTAATTCCGCCTCTGCCTCTTTGCGAGCCGCTTCCAACTTGCTGGCCTTGCTTCGAACGAGGCGAGGTACCCAGTCCATCATTCGCAGTTCGTCGAGCATTGCGCCACGAATACGCGGGACACAATATGTTTCGAATTTCACGCCACGATCGAGATCAAAAGCTTCAATCGCATCAATGAGTCCGAAAACTCCTGCCGAGATTAAGTCATTCAGATCCACGCCATCAGGCAACTTTGACCAAACCCGTTCGGCGCTGTAACGCACCAAGGGAAGGAAACGCTCAATCAGCGAATTGCGCAAGTCCTGATTCGTTTGGTCCTGCTTAAATTCGATCCAAAGCTTAGCAATGTTGAGTTCAGAGATCTTGGTAACCATTCAACCCTCCGTGGACTTGTGCGTGGGACCTTCCGGAGGATTCTCCGGAAACGGTCGCGATTTCAATATCATTGTTGTAAATCGAACATCGCCATTGCAAAAAAAATCTAATGGCAGCGGACATCAACTACTAAAAATTCAACCACGAAAACTGGACTCAAAACACATTCATTAATTTCCGGAAAACACTCCGGCTCAACCTCTCGAAGGACATGACGATCACAATTGCAATCCGTTCAATGAATACTCAACTGGCCATACTTCATCGGCTCTGCGTAGCCCAGATCTTCAGCAAATTCAGATTATCTACCCCAGATTCCGCAATCGAAATGAATTCTGAAAATCCGGAGATTTGCCTTAAATTGCTGAAAATATATCATCAACATTTAACGTTCGTTCAGTGAGCCGACGAATCCACTCCTGTCACTTGCCGATTAGCGGACTTGCTGTCCGGAATTCCGAGCGTCCACAATTGAGCAAACAGTCACTTTTCTTTTTAAACACGCTCTCCATGAGGCCCGTATCCGCTCGAGATTTGATCAAACGCACCAACCGTTCTACAACACCGACAGCGGTAGGCTCGGCGCACCAGGACTGTTCGACAAGCGAGGCCAACAAATCCACCGCGGGATCAGGAGTGTTGAAGGAGCGAATCGAATTTTTCATGAAGATCTCAGCTCGAATGAGCCATTGTCAGTAAATAGTGTGGGCAAAGTTTTCGACGATTTACCGTTCAAGTCGTTCGGTCTTAGTGGGGAACAATGAACGAGGGGGACAGCGTGGCCAGACGTTCCACAAAAACGTGTGTCCCTTCGGCGTGGCTCACCGAACGGCGCGGCTGTGGGAGTGCTTTGATCGCATTCAGAGGAATCTGAACTAACGATTGAAGACGAATGTCGCGAGGAATTTCCTGGAGACTGAGCACGGCAAGCTTGGGAAGTGATCCCTCGGAAATGCGTCGCAAGACCGGGCGCAGTTTCTGACCGCAGACAACCACAGGAGAATGACCGGCACGCAGGATCTTTTTCGTCTGCCTGGCGAGTTCGCGAACAAGACCTTCCGTAGTCTGTGGCGACAAGGAGATCCTCGATTGCGGTTCGGAATTTTGGATTCCTTTGAGCAGAAGTTCTTCCAACGCAGGATCAAGCGTCATGGCCGCCACGACATCATTTTGGTCACGATAGGGCTGACAAATTGTCCGGCTCATGGCCTGACGCACCAATTCTGTGAGAATGGCCGTATCACGGGTATGGTTCGCATGTTCACCAAGAGTCTCCAGAATCGTCTCAAGATCTCGGATGGGAACACGCTCGCGAAGCAGATTGGCAAGCACTTGATGGACCTGCGATGGCTTCAGGAGTTCGGGAATCAACTCATCAACAACTCGCGGAGCCGATTGACGTAGATTGTCCAGCAATTGATGAACCTGTTGTCGGGTGAGCAATTCATCGGCGTGAGATCGGACGACCTCGGTCAGATGCGCAATTAAAACATTGATCGGTTCAACGATTCTGTATCCGAGTTCCTTGGCGCGATTTATTCGAGCTGGTTCGATCCACTTCGCGGGGCGTTGCGATGCGGGCTCATGAATTTCGATGCCCGCTAATTCACCGCTAACCAGCCCTGTATCGATAGCGAGTAACTCGTCTGGGCGAATTTCACCGGAGGCGACCGTCACACCACGCAGTCGGATCTGATAGGTTCTCTCGCTGACTCGCATGCTATCGCGAACCTTGACCTTCGGCAAAATGATTCCCAACTCTTGTGCGATGCGATGCCGCAGGCCGGCGATCCGCTCCATGAGATCTCCACCGACCTCGGGATTGGCGAGGCGTATTAATCGAATACCGAGTTCCAACTCGATCGGCTCGACAAATAAATGATCCTCCGGCCGAAGAGGCGATTTGATGGAACGCTGCTCGGCTGCCGCAGCAACTTGCTGAAGATGTTGATGATCTGCCTGATGACGCCGTGTCCCCAAGTTCTTGCCGACCATCGCGCAACCCGCGCCGAGAACAACGAGAGGGAGCATCGGCAATCCGGTGAAGGCCAAAGCGAAGAGTGCCGCGGAGGCGAGATAAAGCGCTGCGGGCTCTCGCAATGTTTGGCCAATCAGATCGTCTGAAAGACTGGCTTTCGTGGATGAGCGAGTCGCCAGAAGTGCCGCAGCAAGTGCAATCAAAAAACTTGGAAGCAGAGTGACAAGTCCATCACCAATAGCCAGCACCGTAAAGACTTCAACGGCTCGACTCGGCTTCATCCCGTGTTGAAAGATGCCGATACTCAAACCACCAATGATGTTAATCAAAGTGATGAAAATTCCGGCAACGGCATCGCCTCGCACAAATTTTCCAGCACCATCCATTGCCGAATGAAAGTCGGCTTGTGCCGTGACTTCAAGTCTCTGCGACCTCGCTTCGTCGGCAGTGATTCGCCCAGAGTTCAGATCAGCATCAATCGCGAGTTGCTTTCCCGGCATTCCGTCGAGAGCAAATCGTGCCGCCACTTCGCTCAGTCGAGTTGCCCCCTTTGTGACGACGACAAATTGAACCACAACAACAATGGCGAACAAGATCAGCCCTACAATCAACTGGCCTTGGGCAACAAATTGAGCGAAGGCTTGAATGACTTCGCCGGCAGCATGAGTTTCATCCGTGGCCGCTCGTGTCAGAATTAGTCTTGTTGAGGCGATATTTAAAACGAGACGCGCCATCGTGGCTAAAAGCAACAGCGAAGGAAACGCACTGAAATCGAGCGGCGACGCGACAAACACGGTCGTCAAAAGAATGACCATGGAGAGTGTGATGTTTGCTGCCAACAACACATCCAAGATCGCGGGTGGCAATGGCACAATGACGACCAGAATCGACAGTAAGATCAATAGCGGAAAGACAAGTCCCCACGACGAGACACTCTGTCTATGAATATTCAAATGACGGTCAGTCGACATCCCAGTCTCCACAAAGACGGCAGTTCGGCCGTCAATGGACGTGATGAGAAATTTATTTGATTGAATGGGGGAGAGTGTGAGCGGGCGTTTGATATCGCAAACCTTTCGGTGTGTCCATACGAACGGCCGCTAAAATAATGACGTAACTCGTTAGATCGGCAGAACCTGCCACACGTTAACGGTATCGCTTCGCTGCAGCCGTGACTTGTGAAATGTGGTCCTGCCAGAAATCGGAAAATTCGGCCGAAACGTCCGTCTGATCGATGATCCCTGACAGACTTTCTTTCCTAGTGGTGCTGATCATCAATCGACCGGCGCGCGAACTGGAGCTCTCATCGGCCGACCGAGACCGTACGTAAAATTTGAGGGCCACGATCGTCGATTCCGATTACCGCGAGGGTGAGATACGACAACCCTTCTGAGGTCCGATCCGTTTCACTCGGAGATCCTCGCCTGTCGGAAGAACTGGCCGGGAGACGCAAACAACTGTCGCGAAACAGAAGCATCCTGTCGCGTGATACTCAAACACCTCGTTGCTGTGCGAAGTCGACAATCGTTCGAGGGGAATCGAGTCGTGTGTTTTCAAACGCTTCACCGTTTCAGATTAAACTAAACAAACCTGACACATGCTCCGGCATCAAAAGAACCACGAAAAAACAAGATTCCCCGCAATACTGATGCTGCGTGATGATGTTATTCCTCGCAATGACTTCAGGAAAAAAATGGTCAGCCGACCAAGACCTTGGAGGGAGTGAACAGCCCGTTGACAAACTCAGAGTGAGCGTCTTCCCAGCCTCAACCACGGAATGCCGCGCTGCCGCCGCATGGATGATTTCTCGGCGAACAGCGGGCACTGCAGAAACGATGATGGGATGAAAGCAACGGCCTGAGATGTTCGTGACAACTTCCGAACAGAGATGCGAGTCGTCGCACGTAGTTCAGGAGCGATTTAATCGCCGTGCTGCGGAACGGCGGGTGTGATGCGTGGATGCAATCGATGACTAGGAGTCGCTGTATCAAGGCCGGTTCTCAGAGGTGAGTGGCCTGCTACGCGGCCCGACGCGATTTTGCCACAGTGCCCAGCATCTTCCGCTGTGAGTTCGCCGGCTTGCTACTTCCAGCCAATGCCCACCGCACGTAGAATCGCACGCGTCTGGGCCAGTATCGGTGCGGACGTGCGGCGACGTAGACGGTCCGCTTTAACATCTGCAGCCACGCGGGGTCATTCAGCAAACTATCCAACGAGAGTCCAATATACGGCTGCCAATGCGTACGGTAATTCTTACTGCCATCGGCCGGCAGGTCACCGGAGAAATCGCGTGGACAGCCCGCAATATCGTAGCTCTCAGCAAACGATTTTGGCGTCTGCTCGTAGCGGTACAAAAACTCGAAGTCGATCAGCTTCAGGCCCTCGTGCCGATCGATAAGAACGTTGTCGATACTCGCGTCAATGAGTGCGTAGCCGGCTGCGTACACGTGCCGTAGCGCCTGGATCGACTGTCGCGCCACGTCGACGCTCATCAACCAACCTGATGATCGCTGATACTGCAGTACATCGTCGTAGTAGGTCGAGACCACCGACCGTGGGCCGGCTTCAATCAACCGAGGAACTTGCGGCACCATTCGCGACAGCTCACGCATCGCCAGTTCTTCCCGGCGACAGAACCGCTCGCATCCCAGCTTAAACCTCTTGCGGACCGCCAGTTGGCCGTGATACTCAATCAGCTCAACCCGTGTCCGGCGGCCAAATCGTGTCAGATCTTGCACCATCGGCGTTTGATCCGAAGTCTCCGCTTGCCACGATTCGATGTATCGACAAATCTGGACTGCCGCTTCCGGCATGGCGAGGGTGATGTACTCCCACGCTTCGCTGCCGTTATCGCTGGAATGCAACACATTGCAATGACTTTCCGGCCCGAATCCCTCGTTAAACACGTCGCGCAGGTTCCCTTTTTCGAGCACACGAGCGTTCGTCGCCAGCGGAAACCGCTTCTGCTGCTTACGTGTTAGGGGCAGTGGCTGCGGGTCGAATGCCACAACCACGGCGGCGGGCGGACCTCCGGAGATCGCCCAAGGTCCGCGACCCCAGTTTCCACCACGAATGTTGTTCGTCACGTGACGTTGCTCGTTGCCAAGCAGCAGCTTTGTGTTGACGATCGAGAAGCCGCTCTGCTCCAGCAGCGGCACAAGCTTTTCCAGCCCCCCGCGTCGCATCCCTTCGGCCCTGACGAGAAATACGACCAGCCCGCTGTCCTGTGCACTATCCGGCTCCCGACGCAGCGACTCGCGAATCCAGCGGTTGCGTTTGCTCAACCGCAATAACATGTCGCGAGGAGGTCGCCAATTGTTTGCTTCCAGAAAGGCATCGAGCCCCGCGCGGGTCACCGTCATCTTCTCGCCGATCCGATTCGCGAGATCAGAGATAATCTGGGGATAGGGATGCTCCGCCGCCCGAAGACCTCCCAACATCTCTGCCGTTTCCGAGATCCCCGACGACGGACCTTTGTGGTACAAAGCGTGATAAATCAGGCTCAGCAAATGCGATTTGGGATCTGGCACCTGGCACAGACCCCGATGCAGTACGGCACGGTCCAGCAACTGTTTAGCCAATCGCGGCGGATAGTACGCCATCTTGCCATAGTCTGACCGTGGCAGACCGGTTTCGGAATAGATATCACAAGGCAGCACGCCGGGTCCCGATTCGACCAACGCCAGCACCTGCGACAGATGCTCGTCATCGACGAGCAGGTCGATGTCTTCGCCCGGCGGTAAGTTTGGCAGTGATTCAAACCAGCGAAGCACGACGTGCCTTAGCGTCTCGTCGCGAAGCCTCGTCAGCAGACCGGCTAACCCCAAATCGTGCGGCACATAGTGTCGAGCACCGGCGGGCGATCGCCGGTTGCACACCGGAAACACGATCAACCACAAACCACAACCATCGCCCTTCAGGCTCACTCGCTGTGGTCGGCCAAGACGTCCCAACAGCATATGGCACAGACAAACTGCCAACGCCATCAGCAGTCCCAGATTGATGCTGCCGCTCAACGCCACGTGGCTGGCGTGTCGTAGGTTGCGAAACCGTAGTGTGCTGACCGCTGAACGGCTTCCCAAAATCAAGACGTCGGCATTGTTCTGCCGCACGACATTGCGACAAGTGGCAGCCGTCACATGCGGAGCGACCTCGGGGTAGCGTTCCGCGAGACGCTCCCGTGCTCGCTCACTGGAGACAACGTACAGGTAGCGAACGAAGCCGGCACGGGCCAGCAATCCGGCAAGCGGCCGACGCCCGGTACCGATCTCAATAAACCGGGTCGCGGGGTTCCAAAGGTCGTGCGGCTGCTCGTCCCGCCGGAGTGCCCACAAACATTGCGGCATGCGGCAGAAACGTGAGAAAAACGTTTGAATATTTGACCGATCGTTCTCGCGAGAAATGAGGGCGGTCCGTCCGTTCTTCACCGATAGTCCTTTTCGGAATTTCACGACGTGGGATCGCCTGCGCCAATCAATTTTTTCGGCCACAGCATTCCTGAGCCTCTCATCAAAGTCGCCAAAATCGCCAAAATCGTCAAGATCAAATTGAGAACAAGGGCTTCGCGTATTTTTGGACGGTGATGGCCCGCCGCCGAACTGGATGACATGCGTCAACGGTTGGCACCGAGCGACGCAAAAATTCAGCCGGCTAGGCGGCGTCTTAGACCCTTACGAGGCGATGGCAGCAGTCGTTTGGCAGCACGTCTTTTCCCAGAACTGGACCGTAAAAGAATGGCAATCTACTAAGATTGCATTGAAAATATTCCTCTCGTTCGGGAAAATTTGTGTTATCGGAGACGGCATGGAGAAGCCGGATGTCTTCCTGAGGTTGGCGTTGATACGGTTGCGGAATGCCGAGCATCTGTTGTTCATTGCCGAAGTGACCGTCGCACTGTGTAACGGTAATCCGCCTAGGGGGATCGGTAGTTTTGCTGAGGAGATGAGACCATTCGGAACGGCCAGTGGGAGTGACGGTCGGAATTGCGATGCGTGGAAAAAGCCTCGTGAGGGATACCGTGAATCCGCGACGGGCAGGTGGATCGGCCGGACATTGTCAAGCCGCACCTGCCAGCCATTCCCTCAGTTGACGTTCGCTGAATGCAACGACCAACCACACCACCGCCGAGGTCCTCGAGACGCTGGCGGAGCAGGAGAACTACGCGGCGGGAGACGAACTCCGTAAACGTTCGATGGGAGACTATTTTGAATCGGAAGAACGATCGCTTAAAATAGATTCGAAAGAGCAGGCCGCTGAAGAAGACGAAGAACACAGACGGGCAGCTTTTGCCAACCGCGTTATGTTCCATCAGCAGGCATCGCACCATACCGTCCGCGTTACGCTGCCACATGTGGACCGTCTATAGGAACGCTATTGAAGTTCGCTGCCCCCTTAAGTCACTCCGACACGAGCGACGAAATTTTTCGATTACGACACGACGAATACCGAAGGCTAACGTGTTTCTGCTATGAGCGTGGCGTTATGGTTCTTTCAAATTCGCAGCGAAGAAGCCAATGGCATGCGGTACTGAGAAGATCCTCGACAATGTGATCCGTGTGGCGTGTTTGACGACATCCGGTCACGTATCTGCGGATCTACGATGGTTGGCGGAGTTTGTTTCGGCGTGCCATCGTGAAGCTGATGCCCGCCGGGAAGTTGGCTGAGCACTTTGATCCGCAGATCGGAGGACCTACTGCAGGGCCATATTCGATGGCCCTGTGGTCTTCGCCATGGAGTTTCAAAACTGGACTGATGAGGCGGCGGCCGATGCGTACACGTTCAGCGTTCAGCATTGACGTGCAGAGTCAGCAGCCCCGACGTTCTGCCCTAGGGTGTGGTAGATCACGAAGCCACCGCTCAACCCCGTGACCCAACTGATCAGCATCACCTGCTAATGCTCGGCTCCACATACGCTGCTTCCCAGCAGAAGGAGGACTGTTCCATACGTCGCGCGTCGATGCTGTGCCGTCTGCGAATCGACGGCAAGCATCTGCGTTTGGCTCAGCGTGGCGGGATCGAAGTTACAAACAGTTTGCTCAATCGTGTCACGGAAATTGGACGTCTTGGCGTCCGAGCATTCCCTTCGGCAACTCCTTGGAGCCGACAATCGTGAGGTTCATGCCGATCTGCACACTGACCCACTTTTCGCCCACTTTGACGTTCGTCTTTCCGTTCAAATACCATCCCAGCGAACCCGTTGAGAACTCTTTGACATCGGCTGTCATAGGAATTCCATTGATCGTAATTTCAACGGGCTTGGCATCGTTGAGAAATTCAGGACGCGTCACGGAACACGTTGATTTGGCCATACAATCATCTTTCGAGGCGGAGTGATGAAAGGAACCGTCAGTTTCCGAGTCTTGGCCATTGCCTCGCGTTCGGTCTTCGATACACAACCCCGCAACCGACGGCAAGGCAATCGGAGCGGTGCATGTTAACGATCCGAATACCCGGTTGACCACTCCAACAGAAGCAAGGCCGTAAGTCTATTTGGGAATAAAATAATAGGGCCGCGTCCCGGAAAGTCTTTTTGGAGAGACACGGGACGGCACGAGTCAACTGGTGAGCGAAAGCGGGACTGGGCAAGGCTACCCAAAAAAACATGCCAGCCCAGAGTCAACCAAGTGGCACGCTAATTTTTGAGCGTCGTGCGGATTTTCTCAGAGGCCGAGGATCGAATCCCGTCGTGTTGATGTTCACCAACGTCACCTCCGCGTTCCGAAAACCGATCCAAATCTCCAAAGAAATACACTCCCAACAAATAAAAGTTCGTCCACACCTCGTCTCCAAACCAATTGACCCTGCCAACAACATGCAGCACTGATTCGCAAAGCGTTGACAGCGCATATGAAGGTGACGAGGGTTCGATCCGCACAAATTGACGACCCGTCATATCACTTTGACGACGCCAGTAATTCCGTACCACGTAAATCATGCAACGACGACACGAATGTTAGCCGATGATTCAAACTCATTGACCCTGAGCGGCTACGGCGTTTCTCTGTGTGAAACTCATGAAAACAAGTCTCCCGTATCAAATGCGACGATCGGAATTCGTATGCTGGGAATCGCCGTTCTGTCGTACAAATCCCCAATCACGGTGATCCGCCAGGAAATGTTTGAATTGGCACGCGGGCTGCTTCTGTTGATCGCTGCGTGCTCGAGGCTGGATTCAATTCGTTCAGAAATAAGGAGGAGTCACAATGTGGAACCGTACATTATTATTCAGCTCTGTGGTCGTAATTGGTCTTTTGTTTTCGCTGAGTGGATCTGTCTTCGCTGAGCATCACGGCCACGGTGAACGCCACCACAATAGTTATCGAGGAGATCAGTACCATCATCACCACCAAAACAACTACGGTCGGTATGGATACAGCGGCTATCGAAATCTGAATTATGGATTCGGATATCGTCCGTTGTTTGTCTCGACACATCCACCTGTTGTTCCTCGTTACCAATACGGTCCTCACGGTTGTCGACATGGGGCCGTTGGTCAGGACTATGGGTATGGCGGATATGGGTCACCGTACGGGACTAATCTAAGTTACGGAAGCCAAAATTTCGGGTTTTACGTTGGCCGGTAATCCATAGAACAAAGTGCGATCTTTGCCCTAGCAGCCATCGGAAATCCGACGGCTGCTTTTTCTCGCTCTCAAATCGACGGTTGATCCACACCGGTTTAAACGTAATTTTCTCCGGCTGGGGCTAATTAGAGACTCTCCTTCTAAATCGTCACCGCCGACCAATAAGATTTGCTGATGATGCATGAAGGCTGACGTGCAATCCGTCTTTCCGTATTGCAAAAAAATCACGGAGGACGTCCCAGGATGTTCCATCGGTTGGCCGTTCGCTGTTAACCTTGAGTTCCGAAAACGTTCTAGCACATTGTGTTCCACACATTCAGGTGGCTTTCGAAGTATGCCTTCAACTCGGTCGCCGCCAGATCTCCGCGATTCTCATTCGTGACATCAATACCATCGGTGGCCAGGTCCAATCTGTTTGACCATCCGAGCAATGGCGGTCGTTGGACCGCAATTTGGCCCAGACATCAAGCACACCATGCAACAGCCGTGGCTCAGCTCACGTTTTTCCGTTTTTTCCACTTTAACAGGCTCGGACGTTTTGCGTCCGCTCGTCAACTGAGGGTATGCAATAACGTCTTCAAACCGAACCGCTTGTTTATGATTTTCATGGACCGTGGTTCGCTCGAATGATCGATCTTCGGTGACGAGTCGTTTATCAAACACGACAAACGTACGCCGATGAACAATTCCGAGCGCACACTACCGCCAATCTACCACCCCTTCGGCATTTCAATCATCCATGCTCGCACCGAAATCGAAGGTGGCGTAGATTACAGGAATTGTTGCAACAGGAACTTCGACTGACTCCATTTTTCAACAGGCGATTCAAGTTACGATCTGATGCCGTCGCCTGCGATCACAAGATTAGCATCCACACTTTTTTGGTGATCCCTTTTTGTGGCCGACGATCTTTCGACCGATGCGTGCAGCTCAGGTCAACAATTCCGCCCAGAGCAATGACGTTTGAATGACAACAAACGAGCCTCACGAAAGCTCGAACAGCTTTCAATAAACTCCCTCAATAAAGAGTCCGACGGATGTCCTCGCTGCCAGAAACGTTGCTGTTTGTGTGTCCAAAAAAACGGAACTTGGTTTGGCGAACCGTTCAATTCATCTTGCAAAACTTTTTTTGCGTTTGGCTTGGGTACAGAGCCCGTGGCCACGAACGACTTGAGGACGAAGGGGGCGCACTGATTCTGGCGAATCATCAAAGTTTTCTAGATCCACTGTTGGTGGGCTTGCCGCTTCGGCGACCTGTCAGTTTTCTCGCCAGAGACTCATTGTTCAAGATCCCTTTCATTGGCTGGATTCTCAAAAACACTTACGTCGTGCCCATTAATCGTGAATCCACAAGCTCTGCCAGCCTTCGAGAAACGATTCGTCGAATGCAGAATGGTTACCTCGTGGGTGTTTTTCCCGAAGGAACACGTTCTGAAACGGGAACTGTCGGAGAATTAAAACCCGGCTTCTTGGCTTTCCTCCGGCGTTCAAGGGTCCCTGTTTATCCGATCGGGATTGCGGGAGCGTTTCAGGCATTGGGACGACACAGCTGGTTCTTAAAATCATCTCGCGTCCGTGTCGTTTTTGGCGATCCGATTTCTGTCGAGCAACTCCAAAAATTTCAAAGCCGAGACACCGATCAAGAACTCATCGACCTCGTCCGTTCGCGAATCGTCGCGTCTTATCAAGAGGCCGAAGCGTGGCGGACGGGCGGAGTTCAATAGGCATGACAATGGCGTCTGCCGAGCATGCCTGATACGCGACGATACAATCCTGCCGACACGAACAGGGATGTCGGTAAGAGGTCCAAAACCTGACCAACGGTAGATCTCCGTGGGTGCGCAGTATCTGAGATTGAGTCGGGCGTGTGCGGCGATTCGGCGGTCCCCAAGAGGCTGTGTTTGACAGAGAGCTGATCCGGTCTGGAAATCGGTGGGCGTAAGTTGCCGAGTCTCTTAGACGGTGCGACAATCAGAGGTGTTGTTGGAATACCGTCATTCTGGCCCGTGCCGGACGTCGAATCGTACATGCTCGCGTCAGGCTCTCAAAGGAAAGACCCATTGGATGCCTTGGTCTAGTCACAGACGATCACACCCGATGTCCTAGCGGCAGCGAGTGCCGCGATCACATGTCGATTGATCTGCGACAGATGGAAATCAGGCCTCGTATTCACCTACGGAACCGTTCATGTCACATTTTTCTTGGTTGGTCGATGGCAGCATCGTTGGCTTGTATCTAGTGGTCACGATGGCCGCCGGATTGATGGTACGCAAATACGTTGGCAAGGTTGAACATTTTCTCGCGGCGGGCCGCGAGATGAATCTGTTTTTGGGGATCGCCTCCCTAGCCGCAACGGAATTCGGCATCGTGACCTGCATGTACACGGCGCAGGCCGGCTATGAGTATGGGTTTTCGGGGGCAACGCCCGGAATTCTTCAAGCCTTGGCAATGTTCGTCATCGGTCTCACTGGTTTTTGCATCAAACCTTTACGCGATTCGGGAGTCATGACGATTCCCGAATTATTTGAAGCCCGTTTCGGAAAATTTGTCCGATGGTTATCGGGAGTCGTCATTGTGTTGGGAGGACTTCTCAACATGGGTCTCTTTTTGAGAATTGGCGGGGAATTTCTGGTTCTTGTTAGCGGTATGGATGAGCGGTACCTCGTCCTCTCGATGACATTACTCCTTTTGATGGTCCTAACTTATACCATTATGGGAGGAATGCTCTCGGTTCTAGTAACGGATTTTTTGCAGTTCATTGTGATGAGTATCGGGTTACTGGCGGTCACCTATCTGATCCTAGGCAATGTTGGTTGGAGGAGGATTGTTGATACCGTCGAACAGATGCACGGTGCGGGAGGCTTCAATCCTTTCGTGCATCCAAAGTTGGGTTTTGAATATGTTCTTGCACAAGCGTTGGTACAGATCGCAGCAACGCTGACATGGCAGACGACGATTGCTCGATTGTTGGCAGCTAAGGATACCTGGACAGGACGAAAGATCTACATCGGAACCAGCTTCTTCTTCGTCTGTCGCTTTCTGATTCCTGGGATTTGGGGGATCGCGGCATTGGCGATGCTGACACCCCTCCAACAGGCCGAACTGAGCAGCCATTCGGCCACGGCAGCACTCCACGCCATGCCGGTTTACCTGAGTACACTCGTACCAATCGGGCTGATGGGACTGCTGCTGGCAGCGATGTTGGCTGCCGACATGTCAACGGACTCGTCCTATATGATTACATGGGCGGCCGTCATCTATAACGACATCTTGGGGCCTTTCCGTAAAAAAGCCGACAGTGACTCCAGAGGCCTACTCATTAACCGACTGATTGTGGCCTTGATCGGAGTTTTCCTATTTTTTTACGGGTTGTTCTATAAGCTGGAGGGGGCCCTTTGGGATTATCTGACGACTACGGGGACCGTCTATCTTTCGAGTATGTCGGTATTGCTGATCGCTTGTTGTTATTGGAAGAGAGCCAATAACTGGGGAGCGACTGCAGCAATCCTCGTTGGGGCCGCTTTTCCGGTCGGTTACCTGATTCTAGAAAAAACAGTCGGCGGCGGGTCTGTGACACTTCACGATGTTTATGGACTCACACAAGACAGGGTAAAGATCGCTGCATTTTTACTTTCGGGAAGTGCTATGGTTTTCTGTTCGATGCTCAAATCGTTTCTTCACAAGACATGAAACTATCGGATGAGGAATCGACGATATGGAAATTTACCGTTGGTTTTGGGGAATCCTGACAACGACTGCATTGGCTTGGTACAGCACGATTACCCTCTATATCGCGTTTCAGGGTGCGTTCGACATTCAACGGATGTTGAAGAAAATCAGCCAAAAACCGTTTGATCCACATTCACCGGAATCCTGACCAAATAGATTGGCCGGATTCGTGAACAGAGGTGATCTCGATGGCCGAACGGGGAACAGGCCAGACTTATCCGCCTGCTGAAAACAGGGACGGCCAATCCTGACTTGAGCAACAAATATGTTTGGTCTGGTGGATGTCGTTTAGGAATCATCCTTTGGTGATTCGGGTTCCCTCGGCCATAGTCTGGAACTTTTTGACCGCGTGCAGAGGACGCGCCAACCGGGTGGTGGGCTGCGGTTTCTTTCGGAAGGGACTCCGAGGCAACCCAGACCCCTGTCGACATCGACAGGGGTCGAGTCACGAGTGTCATTGACCCCACAGGGACACGACTGGGGGAAGATTCGTCGTCGACTTGCGAGTCCACTAAATCCCTCCGACAGACGTCGACCTCTGGCCACCCAACAAACAGCATTACTCCGTGACGGGGTGTGGGCCCCTCAGTGACCCACCGATCTCGAACACCATCAGCACAACCCGATACCGTGCAACAAGAGACGTTTCATGATTCCGGTCAAGATGGTTTTGAGGAGCAAACCACTTTGAGAAAAAACGGGGGTTCAGAAATCTTAAAAAGCGAGATCTGAACATCAAGCTCCCTTCAAAACGTGGACCTGATCACGTCTTTGATCTCATCCGACAGCTGCTTCAGTCTGTTTTCGGTGTGCGCACAGGTGACGACAATTCGCAAACGAGATGTATTCTGTGGGACAGTGGGAGGCCGAATCGCTCCGACAAGAAATCCGCGGTTTTCCAATTGATTCGCAATCCCAACGGCGGCGAGGGGGTCCGCAAAAACAATCGGAACAATCGGCCCCACCGACCCGGGCTGGAATTCAATACCGTTCATCAAAAGCGATTCCCGGAAGGATGCCGACAAGAGGGATAATCTTTCACGATGGCACGGTTCGGTCATAATGATCTCTAGGGCTGTTGCAGCGGCAGCGCAGATCGCCGGAGGCAATGCCGTGGAGTACTTTTGAGAACCGGCCTTATTCCATAAATAATCAATTAATTCCTGCGATCCCGCCACGAATCCACCGAGAGTCCCAATGGCCTTGCTCAACGTACCGACTCGCACCGCAATCCGATCTTCCACACCCTGTAATTCCGCGACGCCTCGACCGTACTGACCAAACACACCAGTACCGTGTGCTTCATCGACAAATAAATAGGCACCAAATTCCTCCGCCATAGCGCACAACGCGCGGAGAGGCGCGTGATCGCCATCCATACTAAAGACACTGTCAGTCACGATCCATTTTCGACACATGTTACCGGCGGTCGTGAGTTCTCTTTTCAAGACTCGTAAATCATCGTGACGATAGATCTTTAACTTCGCGCCGGACACGCGACAACCCTCAATCAAACTGGCGTGGTTCATGCGATCACAGAAGACGACATCTTGGGGACCAATCAACGCTGAAATTGCACCAACATTCGCGGCGTGACCCGTGGGAAATAGAATTGCCGCTTGCTGATTTTCAAATTTGGCAAGGGATCGCTCGAGTCGCTCGTGCCATTCTGTCCGACCACAAATCAGAGGGCTGGCGCGTGAGCCAACTCCCGCATCCATCAGTGCCCGCTTCGCCGCATCGATAACGCGTGAATCGCCGGCCAAATTCAAATAATCGTTCGACGCACAATTGGTAAGTAGCCTGCCGTCAATCTCACACAATCCGCCCTCCAAAGCCCGAATGGTTCGTCGATGACGAAGAATTCCATGGGAGGACATGTCTTGCAGTGCATCGGCCAGCCAAGGGAGTGAGGAGAGCATCTGCGAAGGGGCTTCAGCAAGCGGCAGACAAAACGAAATCCGGCGAGACAGAGGGTGAACTCGATCGGGGCGTGGGATTGTAACACTACGGAACGGGACGCGACACATGACATTGTTGCCAAGAGTGGCCCTCTTGAAATTTTGCCTGAGCATGGCCTGCTCCCTGTCCCAACCGTTGTCAGAATGAACGAATTGGCCGGATCCCTAAGAGTGGCACAGTGATCGACATGAAATCTCCTGTCTCTTGTTTTCAGGGGTGGGCCTGACACGTGTGTCGCCTCGTGAAAGCGGAGTGATTTGTCTAATCCGTTCACAACAGACAAACTCCGTTGAATTTCAGCTCGCCGCTGTATGGCTCTCCCGAACACGGATTGAGCGTTTCAGAGATCACTGGGGAACCGCTGCGGTAGCCGACTATGAACGGGTGACTGAATTCGGTTAGCGAGTCGAATCCCACCGGGGCCATCTATTCCTGGTTTTTTGGAGGCGGTCAGCATTCCATGAATGCACGGCACTGTTGCTGTCAAGCAAACGATTGAAAAAACGTCAGCCGTCTCGACCGCCGATCAAACGCTTGAGCCAAGGGGTCAGCAATAGAATTAATAATCCTGAGCTGAAAGAGGTCACGACGAACAAGAAAAAAAAGTCTGCTTGACCACCGAAGTGCCATGGCAATTTCACATCGCCACGTTCCACCGCTTCGACACCTGAAGCGATCAGCCCACCCGCAAGATTCGCAACGAAACTCGACATAAACCAAATCCCCATCAGTAACGAGACGTGCCGTATGGGAGCCGCTTTTGTAACGTACGAAAGTCCAGTCGGCGACAGACACAATTCGCCAAACGTATGCAAAACATAAGTCGCCAACAGGAATGCGAGATTTGCTTTCGAATGCACGTCCGGCGCCGTCGTGGCCCCCCAGGTGAGGACACCGAATCCAAGACCCAAAAAAAGCAATCCCAAGCCGATTTTTGCCGGTTGGCTGGGATTCATTCCACGGCGTCCGAGGCGTGTCCAGAGGGCCGCGAAGACCGGCCCCATGAGAATGATCACACCCGGATTGACCGACTGTAGCCACGTCGCCGGCATCTCCCACGATCCGATGTGTCTGTCTGTTTTTTCGTCGGCAAAAACATTCATGCTCGACCCGGCCTGTTCGAATGCTAGCCAGAAGAAAATATTAAAAATCATGAAGACGAAGATCGAAGCGGTGGGGCCTCGATCTTCCAGATTTTGTCGCCAAGTGAAGAGGGTTGCTGCCACGAGCGATCCTAAAAGTAACACGCCCACAACCCAGTGGGCCGTGTTTCCCAGTTGTTCCAACATCTGCTGAAGTTTTTGAATGGCTCCGAAGTGAAACAGGGTGGCGATGCCCCCCGCAGAGAAGATCGCCACCGGTATCCAAATGTACGTCCAAGCCATGCTACGCCCAAAAGGTGGCTCGCCAATTCCCTCTAAATATCGGGATCGAAAATGCAGATACGTTGCCAAACCTGCCAACATTCCGACTGCGGCTGAACCAAATCCCCAGTGCCAGCCAACTTTCTCGCCGAGTGTTCCGCACACGAAGGCACACAAAAACGCCCCCAGATTGATCCCCATGTAAAAGATCGTAAATGCGCCGTCACGCCGTGGATCTTTTTCCGAGTACAACTGCCCAACCATCACCGAAACACAGGGCTTAAAGTGTCCCGTTCCAAACACAATCAGGACTAGTCCGAAGATGAAAATCGTCAAACCAAATTTCGCCTGCGCGAGTTGCCCGATTCCAGAAATCGCCAGCATGACATGTCCCAGAGTGATGATTGATCCACCGAGAATCATCGAGCGATGAGTTCCAATCAATTTGTCGGCGATCATTCCTCCGGCCATTGGAAGAAGATAGGCCAATCCGGTGTACCACCCATAAAGCACGCTGGCTTCGGCCTTGGTCCATCCTCGACCTGGATTTGCAAATCCGTTTGCATCCGATTCCGGCTGAACCGCGGCGATCAGATAAAGGACCAGTAGGGCTCTCATTCCGTAGTACGAGAATCGTTCCCACATCTCGACGAAGAACAGCAGGAATAGACCGCGAGGATGCCCCCAGAAATTCAAAGGGGACGATGTGACAGAAAGGGTTGCGTTCGTTTTTTCGGCCATGACTCACAAAACTCCATCAGCAGGGTGCGGATCAGCTGCGGATTGGACCTGATGCGTTGGCCGCTTTCCAGCCCGAATTCGGAATTGCCGGAAAACGGGACCGCTCTGAAAGGATCGATTTCGGAGTGACCAAATAATCGCGACACGAAAAAAGCCACGTTCGCTCTCGGTGAAAAACTGGTGGTGACGTGATTCTTGGCTTCTCCTAGAATTCGGCGAAAATCGCCGGTTCGTGTTTGCATCAGACAACGCATCATCGAACCGTGTCGAGCAGAGATTGAGCTGAACTCTCGTTGCAGAAGTGAACCGCTTTTCCATTCTGCCACGATCACCGCCGATCAATCCATTGAATTGCCTGTTGCAGATTGCCCGCAACGGTCTATGAGGAGTGACATTAATGCCTTTGCACAAATGGACGTTATTGAGTTGGGGCTTCGTGATCGGAACGAGCTGGGTCGTACAGGATGCGTGCGCCGTACCGCCGCCGGCGGTGAAAGATACGATGTTTTTTTCCCCCAAGCAAAAAGACGTCGAATACGAGATTCCGAAACCTGACGAATACTCCAAGTGCAAATTGGAAGTCGATCGCAAGGACAAAGGCTCGGGATGGGTCGTACTTGGCCCGGCGGGACAAATTTTGAGAAAATTTGTTGACCTCGATGGCGATGGAAAAGTTGATCAATGGCGTTATTTCAACCATGGAATAGAGGTCTATCGTGACATTGATACCAACGGCAATAACAAGCCCGACCAGGCTCGGTGGCTAAACCTTGGTGGATCACGATGGGGCATTGACCAGAATGAGGATGGTCGCATCGACTCTTGGAAAATCTTGTCCGCTGCGGAAGCCTCCCAAGTGGCTATTCGTGCGATGATTGCTGGAGATGATGCCGCTCTTCAGTCGGTCATGGTGACAAGCGAAGATCTTCAGACAGTGAGACTCGATCCAGCACTGGGGACTAAGTTACTGGAGTCCTCCAGAGAAGCGGGCAAGAAATCACGGGCCGTTCTGGGCAAGAGCAAAGTGTTGACGGCCAAAACACGGTGGACACGATTCGATGCCCAGATCCCCAGCGTGATCCCCGCAGATGATGGAAAAGCGAACGGGGATCTCTACGTTTTCGAAAATGCAATGGCAATCGTCGAGACTCAAGAAAAATTTGATGCTGTTCAAATTGGAGAGATGATACGTATTGGCGAGGTCTGGAAGCTGACTCAGGTTCCGTTACCGATTGAAGGCGGAAAAGAGCAAGTCGTCACAGCGGGCGGTGTATTGATGCAGCCATTGTCGGCATCGAGCGGAGGAATCGTGGCGAACGGTGGTGCGTCGCCTGAAGTTGAAAAGTTGCTGGGCGACTTGGGGAAGATCGAACAAGAAATGATGCAGCCTCAAACAGATCGGGTTAAAATCAAGGGCTTGATGACACGACGTGGCGAACTTCTCAATCGGGCGATTGCTCTGGCCGAGTCCGATGATGACCGACTGTTGCTCATGAAGCAGCTCGTCGACGGATTCGCTCTGACATCGCAGATGGGAAACTATCCTGACGGTGCCGCTGAGTTGAAAAGTATGGAATCCGATCAACGCCGTCTAAAACCGAAATCGACGCTTGTCCCCTATGTCGCATATCGAAGGCTTCAAGCCCAGTATTCCGTGGAGATGCAGGAATCTGACAACGACAAGGACAAGGTTGCCGAAATCCAAAAGCAATGGATCACCGGATTAGAAGGCTTCATTGGAGAGTTCCCCGATGCGGATGACACCGCGGAAGCCATGCGTCTTCTGGCGCAACACGAGGAATTAAACGTACGGCCTAAAGAGGCGGTGGCATGGTACCAGCGACTCGCCAAAGAAAAACCCAAGAGCGAAGCAGGCCAATTTGCAATCGGTGCTATGCGGCGCATCGAATTAAAAGGCAAACCGCTGACACTTTTCGGCCCCACGAATATCGGTGGAACAATCGACATTCGCAACCTGCGCAGCAAGGCGAAAGCCGTACTGGTTGTCTATTGGGGAAGCGAATACAAAGTTTGCGAAGAGGATCTTCCTCAATTGCGTTCGCTCTATAAGGATAACCGTGCAAAAGGACTGGAAATCATCGGCGTTTGCCTCGATATGCAAAAAACAACGATAACGCCCTACCTCACAACACATCAGATGACCTGGCCGCAAATCCACGAGTCGGGCGGGCTCAGCAGCCCCATGGCCATCGGTTATGGAATTTTTTCGCTTCCAACAATGTTTCTTGTGGATCGCGAGGGGCTTGTCGTCAGTCGAAACGCCACGGTTCAGGATGTGAAGACATTGCTTCCGACGCTCCTCAAATAATCTTGAAATCGGTGTCGAGCTCGAGGGAGTTCCACATCGTCCAAGCCGAAATCACAACAGTTGCGATTGTGGTTTCGGCTTGGACGGTGCCTGTGTTGTCGTGAGCCCGTGGGGTGGTGCGTCGGTCCATACCCGCAGGAAATCGTCTTGGATTCGATTCCTTCCCGGCAGCTCTGCATTTGTAATCACACTTTGAGGGCGGATCAAATCCGACGACGCAGAGTTACGCCAGAGTCTTCGGATGAGGCCACCCGGTCAATGGATTCGAAACACTCCCACGAGAGATTACCGCGGGGTCTTCGGCCGAGTGCTATTTCAACCGACGACAAGCCTCTGTGAAAGTCTCCGGATACTGTCTTTAGACGTAAGACTCATTCGTGAGACACGGGTCGTCGGCGTGTCAGCAGATCGTTCTCCAAAACGGAACAAAGACATTGTCCGAAGATTTCAGGAAACTCTGTTCCGAGTCAGGAAATCAGGACGGATGGAAAACAGATTCCAAAATCGCTTAGTTCTTGCGTTGCAAGGTATTCGTGAAGAACTTCACGGAAAGAAAATCCGCCCTCGAAGATTCATGATTTACCCTGGACTTTGCGTCGGTCAAGACGCGTCTCCAACGTTGGTTGCTCCTCTGCAACACGAGGCCTACACTGGCGGCCCACGGAAAAATTTGGTGACACCGCATCCGACTCGAATTAGCTCCCGCATCGTGACCTCTGGAGAATTAAATGTTGACATCCACTCTCGAACAGCCAACACGCCTGACATCGACTCAGTGGTTGATCTGTATCATCGCGGCCATCGGATTTGCATTTGATATTTATGAACTGCTGATGCTGCCACTCATTGTCCGCCCCGCGTTGATGGAGTTAACCGGAGCCGCTCCTGGTTCCATGGAATACCAATTGTGGTTGAAACGACTGTTCTACATTCCCGCCTTCGCGGGGGGATTGGTTGGCTTATGGGGAGGCTACTTAACCGATCGTCTTGGCCGCCGTCGCGTTCTCACGTGGAGTATCTTGCTGTATGCCTTCTCCGCTTTTTTTGCTGGATTCTCCACCAACATTTGGATGCTGTTGGTACTCCGTTGCACGACCTTCATCGGAGTCTGTGTAGAGTTCGTTGCGGCGGTGGCGTGGCTGGCGGAATTGTTTCCGAATCCTCATCAGCGTGAAAAAGTCCTCGGTTATACGCAGGCATTCTCGTCCGTGGGCGGGTTGCTGGTCGCCATCGCCAATGAATTGGCGGGAACTTACGGAACGCATTGGTTCACGATCACTGTGCCAACGTTTTTGTCCGACATCGTCGGTTCGGTCGCCGCCGAACACCAGCACGAGGCATGGCGTTATACACTCATGTCCGGCTTGATTCCGGCGCTCCCGCTGATCTTGATTCGCCCCTTTCTGCCCGAGTCTCCCGCATGGGAAAAAAAACGAGCGACCGGAACACTGCGTCGACCCAGCATCGCCGAACTCTTCTCGCCTGAATTGCGTCAGACAACCATCGTGACTGCCCTGATGTTCGCCTGCAGTTACGGTGCGGCCTTCGGTGCGATCCAGCAATTGCCTCAAATCGTTCCAGGCTTGGCGGATGTGAAGGCAATGGTTGCGACTGAGGTCGCTAAACTGGAACTCCCCAAGGATCCGATCGCTGCCAAGAAGAAAACGATGGCCAAGACCCGGGAAATCGAGCAAAAGGTGGCGTCACAGTACACAAAAATGCAGGAGATTGGCGGACTACTAGGCCGGTTTCTGCTCGCACTGTTCGCCGTGCGTATCGCGAGCCGACGGAATCTCCTACGGACTTTTCAAATCCCAGGCCTGATCTTGATGCCGGCAATTTTCGCGTGCTTTCTACTAATCGAAAACCGGACGTTCTTCACCCTCAATCTCGAATTCATGCTTCTAGGCAAACTGCCGGTCACCACGATGTCCATCGGCGTCCTGATTGCAGGCCTGTTCACGGTCGCCCAGTTCAGCTTTTGGGGGAACTATCTTCCTCAAGCTTATCCTGTTCATTTGCGAGGCACCGGTGAAAGCTTCGCCGCCAACATTGGCGGGCGTATGATCGGAACATCGTTTGCTTGGTTGACGGCTACCATTGCTGGACTCGGTAATCCCTCGCCCGATGTGTCTCCGTTCCGCTTTGCGTACACGGCCGCCGGGGTGGCTCTCTTCGTGTACGTTTTCGGCGTCATTCTCAGTTTCTATCTGCCCGAACAGAATCCAGAAATGCATCCCGAGTGATCACTCTTCGCTCGGGAGTTGTGATTCATCCGTCAGCGTCTCTACCGTGATCTGGGCTCGGGTCTGCACGGGTATTTCTGTCAAGGAGTTTTTGCGATGCCCATGGAAGACACCTCTTCAGCACCGGTCGGCCCCACAAATTTCGTTCACGATATCATTACTGAGCATGCACAGTCCGGCCGTTTCGGTGGGACTGTGCAGACTCGATTCCCGCCCGAGCCAAACGGTTACCTACACATTGGACATGCCAAGTCCATCTGCTTGAATTTTGGCTTGGCAAAGCATTACGGCGGCAAATGCAATCTGCGGTTTGATGATACGAATCCCGCAAAGGAGGATGTCGAATATGTAAATTCGATCATGAACGATGTGCATTGGCTCGGATTCGAATGGGATGGGCTTTTCTATGCTTCCGACTACTTCGAAACACTCTACAACTACGCCGAGCAGCTGGTGGAGAAAGGCTTGGCGTACGTCGATAGTTCAACCACTGATCAGGTGCGTGCCCAGCGAGGATCACTGACAGAAGCGGGTCAGCAGAACCCCTATCGCGACAGGTCCGTCACTGAAAATCTAGACCTATTTCGACGGATGCGGGCAGGAGAGTTCCCTGACGGATCCCATGTCCTGCGTGCAAAGATCGATATGGCACATCCGAACATGACCATGCGAGACCCACTCCTTTATCGGATCCGGCATGCCTCTCATCACCGTACCGGAGACACGTGGTGCATCTATCCGCTTTATGATTTCACCCACGGTTACAGCGATTCCCTAGAGGGGATCACACACTCCATCTGTACACTGGAGTTTGAAAATCATCGGCCTCTTTATGACTGGCTGATCGATGCCCTTGGTCTGTACCATCCCCAGCAGATAGAATTCGCTCGGCTGAACCTCACTCATACGATGATGAGTAAGCGAAAGTTGCTCGAGTTAGTGGAATCACAATCGGTCTCGGGTTGGGACGATCCACGCATGCCGACCATCGCCGGTCTGCGCCGGCGAGGTTATCCCTCCGCTGCGATAAGAGCCTTCTGCGAAGAAATCGGTGTCACACGATTTAACGGCACCACCAATATGAGCGTGCTCGAAAATGCCATTCGAGCGGATCTGAATCCGACTGCTCCGCGCGCGATGGCCGTTCTCAAACCGCTGAAGGTTGTACTGACAAATTATCCCGACGGGCAGGTCGAGGAGCTCGAGGCGGTCAATAATCCAGAAGATCCCGCCGGTGGAACTCGTCTCGTTCCATTCTCAAACATACTCTACATTGAACAGGATGACTTTCGCCAAGACCCTCCGAAACAGTTCTTCAGGCTATCGCCCGGCCGTGAAGTCCGGCTTCGTTATGGATACCTGATCACCTGCCAAGAGGTGATCAAAGACCCGAAAACGGGGGAGATCACGGAACTCAGATGCACATACGACCCCGCCACACGCGGTGGCAACGCACCTGATGGACGCAAGGTGAAATCCACAATCCACTGGGTCTCGGCCGAGCAGGCGATCAATGCGGAAGTCCGCCTGTATGACCATCTTTTCAGCATCGAAAATGTCGCTAGCATTCCGGAAGGAGAGGACTGGCGGGCGTATCTCAACCCCAAGTCGCTAGAAGTTGTTGAAAACGCCAAACTCGAACGCTCTCTCGCCTCAGCCGAGCCGGGCTACCGCTGCCAATTCGAACGCCTCGGCTACTTCTGCGCAGATACGAAGGACTCCAAGCCGAACAGCCTCGTCTTCAACCGCACCGTAACACTGAAAGACATGTTGATAAAACTTGAAAAACGTGGTGCATAACACACTCCACTGGCCCTCTCCAATCGAAGATGTCTCTGCTTCGATCGTACTACGGAAATCAGGACAGATTCTGCTGCAGTAACTGCAACATCCATTCGCCGCGAGGAACGTCCGGTTGATCTCCCGCTGGCTCACGCCCCAACTGCAACAAAAGGTGCTCAGCCTGTTCATAAGAGCAGTAACGCTCCCACCGCGCGACCAGACGCTGGAAGTCATCGTCGCGTAACGCATCCGCAACAGAGGAATGCTTGGCAAGTTGATGCGCCTTGTTGGATTCAACAAGGCGCGTTCGACAATATTCTGCCACAGCCAGCCAACCCGCTCGGCAGGCTTCGATACTGGCCAGCAAAAGAAAGCGGTCTCGCACGAGGAATTGCTGCTTCTCATGCGAAAGCACGGCCAATTGAACGTAGGCACACATGGCCAATTCATGGTCACGCATCTGTCACCCTCAGAAACACGCGGTGGTTCAAATGGAGGTTTGCGAGTCGCCCTTCGTGATTCATGAGCAGAATCGATGGCGGCTGACGCGTTCTGGCAAACAACAATGAAAGCTCCCTGTTATGAATCGACATCCGCCAGAACATTCTGGCCGTTTCCTGAGGAAACTCAAATTGCGGCCGGTTCACAAGAGTCATCATCGAGAGATGTTAAGCGAGCCCCACCGGCGTTGCCAGTGGGGCTTGTCACGGCAAATGTCGAACTCTTCGAAAATTGATCATCTCGACATCTTCTTTTGACGAACGGCCTGCCGTCTCGAAATTTCCCCTGTTACTGTATTTTTATGTGATCCTTCCCAAACAGCATCCGCACCACGGAATCAATGCTTCGCAGAGAGGCGGCTGACTCGATTCCCAAGACTCGCGTTGCGGGCTACCTTATAGCCTACCTATCGGGACAGGTTTCGATGCGGACCTTATTTCAAAACGCTCATGAATCGCCGATCAAAAACGGCTTGGATCATCCGATGCTTGACCTTCAATTTGTTTGTGACAATCTTGAAACTATCCGAGTGAATTGCGTAGACCGTCACGTCGAGGTGGATTTGCAATGCATCGTCTCTCTGCGTGAGAAACGGGCGATCTTAATCACGGAAACCGACCTGATACGACACGAGCAGAAGGACACAGCGAGTCTGATTCCGAAGGCGGCGGCGGCTGACAAACCGGCGTTGCTCGAAAAGGGTCGCGCGTTGCGAGAACGCGTGACGCAAAAGGAGGTGGAGTTAGCGGCAGTCGAGGCGGATGTTCGCAGCGCGTTGATGACGATCCCCAATCTGACTCACCCCGAGACACCGCGGGGAGGAGAAGCCGAATCAAAAATAGTGCGAACTTGGGGTTCCCCGCCAACGTTCGACTTCAAGCCCCTCGATCACGTGGCCCTCTCCGAGAAGCACGATCTGATCGACTTTGAAGCCGGCGCATTGGTCACGGGGAGCGGGTTCTACTTTCTGAAGAATGAGGCTGTTTTACTTGAGTTAGCGCTGACACAATATGCCGTCCACAAACTCATCAAACACGGATTCACTGTTCATACGACTCCCGACATGGCGCGAATGGAAATTTTGGAAGGGACGGGCTACCAGCCACGCGGGAATGAGACTCAGATTTATTCGATTGCTGGAACAGACCTTTGCTTGGTGGCGACAGCAGAGATTACTCTCGGAGGCAGTTTGAAGGATCAAATTCTCAACATCGACAGATTGCCGATAAAAGTCGCTGGTATCTCACACTGTTTTCGCACGGAAGCAGGAGCTGCCGGCAAAGCCAGTCGCGGCATCTACCGCGTCCATCAGTTTACAAAAATTGAAATGTTTGGCTTTACGGCTCCGGATGTTGTCACATCGGATGCCGTTCATTCGGAAATCGTCGCCATTGAGGAGGAACTCTTTCAAGGATTGGGGATTCCGTATCGAGTTTTGGACATCGCCTCGGGTGATCTTGGCGGACCGGCCTACCGCAAGTTTGATCTTGAAGCGTGGATGCCAGGCCGTGGTGCCGCGGGGGAATGGGGGGAAATTACGTCGGCCTCAAATTGTACGGATTTTCAATCTCGACGCCTTGGTATCCGCTGCAAGTCACCCAACTGGAAAGGGACGAAGTTCGTTCACACACTGAACGGCACTGCGATCGCAGTGACTCGCGCAATCATCGCAATCTTGGAAAACTATCAACAGGCTGACGGCAGCATCATCGTGCCGGAAGTGCTGCGTCCATGGGTCGGCAAGAACAAAATCGGTTAAAACGACGTCCATTTGAGCTTGAAGGTCGCCCACCCAAGGACATCGGCAGCGGTCACAGATTCTGCCTCCGTTTCTGCGAGATGTCTCGGAGCAGATGCCGTACTAAGTCTTGTTTTTGCAGACTCCATCGACCTTGCTAGATGCGGCTCTAGCCGAGTCGTCCGTTGAACGAGCCGATTCGACATCGCAACGATGTGTCTGTTCGCCTGTGGCACAGCACCAACAACGCTCAACCAGATCCCGTGGCATTCTTGATCGCTGGAAAAGCGGTCCTCGCACCGAACAGTCCCCGCGTGGAATCGGAATCGTCTGTAAAAAACGATTGCAAATCTCTGACGGAATGGCGTGTTCATTGCGAACAGAGGGGGAGCCTTAGCCTCCCTTAACACCTGTTTCAACGAACCACAGCGGACAGAGCGGTTCGACACATCCGCGATGTCCTCACAACCCTAAATCCGCGAGCCCCGCGGACTAAAACGGACCACTGAAGCGATGTATCAAATTAAGAGATTGGCCACTTCAGAGAGTCGACACACCGTCAGTCGAAGAAATATCGGAGACTTCGAGATTCGGAATGGAAATCCCGACGATCTTCACCCGAGTATATTTTTGGCGGTGACCGGTGTGGCGGCGAGAAGCATTACGGCGATAGTGCTTCTGAATTTCCAATTTAATGCCCTTCATGACGGCCATTACCACTTCGCCGGTAACGGTTGCACCTTCGATCAGCGGACGACCCACGACACTGTCGCCCCCGCCATTGGCAAGCAACACCTTGTCGAACGTCATCATTTGCCCGTCTTGGACATCGCTTCGCAAATCAACCGCCAAGATATCTCCTTGGCGAACCTTGTACTGACGACTGCCATCTTCAAAAACTGCAAACATTTCGATCCGCCCTTCGCCAGTGAACCAATCAACTGTTGAACAGCCGATTGATGAAGTCAAAACCTGAACCGTTGCAACGGGTTTCACATGCAGGAGCACACATTGCTATGCTCCCCATGATAATTGATCAGCCCCTCGATTTCGAGTCCGGCTGCATTAGATTTTTAACTTCCGTACCAGCCTCATTGGTGCAATGGAATTGAAGATGCTCCGGGCCGACTGCGGTTAGTCCATGAATGTTGATAACAACTTCGTACATTTCTTCCAGGTGTGTGATATCACGTCGCTTGCGATTATTTAAAAAAGCGGCCACCCTTTCGTGGACATCCACCGCAACACGACGTACCTCTTCCCGATTGGCATGAGTCATCAGCAATCGCATGACATCAATCACCATGCTTTCGGCGGTCTTCACCTGACCTGTCCCTGCGCAACAGGGACAATCCTCATAAACGCTTCGTCGCAACGAGGGGCGAATTCGTTGCCGCGTCATTTCTATCAGCCCGAACGGGCTGATAGAAATGATTTTTGTGCGGGCACGATCTCTTTTGACGGCATTAAACAACGCTCGTTCGACACCTCGACGGTGCCGCTCATCACGCATATCAATAAAGTCATTGATAATGACACCGCCCAGATCGCGAAGGCGTATTTGACGACTTATTTCCTCAGCCGCTCTCAAATTGACCTGATAGGCATTCTCTTCGGCATCATCGTCCATTCGAAAATTACCACTGTTGACATCGATTGCGACCAGAGCTTCGGTTTGGTCGATGACAATCGACCCTCCCCCCTTCATGGGGACGTGGCGGCACTGGATGCGGCTGATTTCACGCTCGATATCGTACTGATTGAACAGTGGCTCACGACCCTCATAAAGCTTAACGCTATCAACTTGGCGGGGAAGTACGATGCTCATGAATTCGCGAGCACGCTGAAAGGCCCGCGGTTCATCGATCCAAATCGTATCGATCTGTGTGCTGTAAATGTCTCGAATCGTGCGAATGATCATGTCGCTCTCTTCGTAGATATCGACAGGAGCCGGAAACTTTTGAACCCGGCTGACGATGACCTTCCACAAACGCAATAAATAGTTGAGATCGCGTTGCAGATCCGCTTGTGATTGATCGACGCCGGCGGTACGGATGATAAATCCGAGACCCTCTGGCGGGCTGAGGTCTCGCAAGATTCGCTTGAGCCGCTTCCTCGCATCCTCATCAGCAATTTTTCGGCTGACTCCCACACGTTGCAGGCCGGGCATCAGAACAAGATATCTGCCAGGAATGCTGACATAGGTCGAAAGTGTTGGGCCCTTTGAGCCAATTCCGCCTTTAATGACTTGAACCAGCACTTCGCTGCCGCGTTGAAAAATCTCCTGAATTGGTGGTTTATTGCGAGCATCCCGCTCAT
Source organism: Schlesneria paludicola DSM 18645 (assembly GCA_945876035.1). GTDB lineage: Bacteria > Planctomycetota > Planctomycetia > Planctomycetales > Planctomycetaceae > Schlesneria > Schlesneria paludicola_C. The sequence goes on from CAMCMU010000027.1 coordinate 33,376, forward strand.
TGAACCGGCCTCGAACACCCGCCGAACTACTGCGTCCCTCCACACCCTCTGCCGCATCCAGATCATCCCCGTCTTCATCGATGTCGCTGATCTCGCCATTCTTCTCCACAAGATGCCGATAGTACTGGTATTCCACGTCACTTACGTGCAGAAATCCGTTACGGCCGACACCGAAATCAACGAATACCGCTTGGATACTGGGTTCGATATTTACGACTCGGCCCTTATAAATGTTGCCGACATAATTTTCGAGGCTGTTTCGCTCGACGTACAACTCCTCCAGAACACCATCTTCCACAATCGCGATTCGGCTTTCCTCCGGTTGGAGGACGTTGATCAACATTTCCTTTTTCATCGCATACCCTTTTGAGGAAGCGAGTGCGTTCATGACAATCTGCCAATGATGTCACTGCCGAATGATCCCCACACGAGCGGGCAGCATTCGATGCCGCCGATTCACCATGTGAGAAAAGTGGCCACGGAGATCTCCGTTGGCGCACCATCAGCGACAGGACTTCAAAAGACAGATCACAGCGAACTGACGTGCCGGCGACATGCCACGAGGAATGAGAATTCCCGCTGGCGTCTCCTGTTGGAATGCAAACCCGTTTACACCGTGATTTCCGCCAAATCCGATTCCGGTGCAAATAGTCGCGACATTCGGTGGAAACAGAGTGAACCAATCGCCGAGGGGATTGGTCAGACACCTGCTGACTCGAGTGACGATTTCTCGCCTCAAGAGGGATTTGTTCCACGCATACCAAACATTCCGACCGAGGTGCGTCAGCAATGCTCGAGACCATCAACTGTTGATCGGTCACGTCGTTGCTTCGTTCTAGAACGCGGCTCGCGTTGAGCTCAAATCGTCCGTTATCACCCGGCACACAAATACGCACTCTGCCCAAACCTATTTTGAATTATTTCCAATCAATAACACTGCGGATGGCGACGGCCAAGTCCGCTTCAACAAGCCTTATCTCAATCTGAGTCGAACAACTCAGGGCAGAGTTTTTTGAGCTCTCGCCGCAAATAGCTTTCAACATCCCGAGCAACATCGATTTCGCCAGCATGCGTAGCGATCTTCTCGGCCTTTTCGATGGTCAACTTTCGAATCAATTCCTTCAGTTCTGGTATGGCGTGCGGCGTGACACTGATTTGACGAATCCCCAATCCCACGAGTAGCGGTAGAAAGAGCGGATTCGTACTCATTTGTCCACAAACACACACCGGAATGTCGTACTTGCGTGCCGCATTCACTACCATCCGGATCAACCTCAAAATCGACGGATCACCCTCTCGATACAAATAGGCAACACCCTGATCCGCACGGTCGACGGCTAGAGTGTACTGAATTAGGTCGTTAGTCCCAAGCGAGAAAAAATCGACTTCACTGGCAAATTCCTCCGCCATGATTGCCGCGGCGGGTACTTCAACCATCATACCCACCGGCACATCGCGGCGAAACGGCACACCCTGCTCTTCTAAATCGTCGATAACATCCCCCAAAACCATCCTCGCTTGCCGAAACTCGAGCAGTGTGGAGATTAAGGGAAACATGATGCGCAGATCGCCCAATACCGCCGCACGAAGTACCGCACGAAGTTGAGTCTTAAACAACTGAAGTTGCTGTAAGCTCAACCGAATGCTGCGAATACTCAACGCCGGGTTGACGCTTGCGGAGTATTCACCGCGTAGCGAACTAGGCAACTTATCCGATCCCAGATCAAGAGTCCTGATCACGACCGGCTGTTCTGGAAACGCTTTCAATACCTGACAATAGGCCCGATAATGGTCTTCTTCAGTCGGTTCACGATTTGACTCGAGATACAAGAACTCCGTCCGGTAAAGCCCAACCCCGGCAGCCCCCTTCTCTCGGCACGGCTCTGCCTCCGTCGGAAACTCAATGTTTCCCATGACGCTGATGCTGACACCATCCTGCGTCTCACAAGGAAGCTCTCGTTGAGAATGCAATCGCCGCTCGTGATTGCGGAACCGAACCTCCATGTTGCGATACTTCACCAGTGTGATGTCATCGGGATCAATGATGATCACACCCTGACTCCCATCGATGATCACGGTCTCCGCCCCAGAGACGTCATCCAAAAACTTGCCGACACCCACAACCGCTGGAATCTCTAACGCGCCAGCGAGAATGGCGGTATGACTCGTATAGCCGCCGACCTCGGTGGCAAATCCTAACACGAACCTGCGGTCGATATTCGCGGTTTCGCTTGGCGTTAAATTATTTGCCAGTAAAATGATCGGAGATGTCAACTGAGACAACTCTTCACGCTGTTCTCCGAGCAACAGTCGCAACAGTCGCTTTTCCAGATCGGAGATATCAACCGACCTGTCGGACAAGTACTGGCCGCCAAGATCTTGCAACCGCCGGGAGTACTGCCGTAGGACTTGACTCGCAGCGTACTCCGCTGACTGATGCCCTTGAATCCGACCTTCAATTTCGGAGATCAAATGGAGATCCCGAGCCATCATCAGGTGCGCCGAGAAGATGGCGGCGTACTGATCTCCCAACCGTTCTCGTGCCAATTGCTCGTTATCTTGAATTTCTTGGCGCACAGCTTCCATGGCTGCGTGAAAACGCGATAATTCGCCCGGCACAGCCGTCGTCGAAATCAGACGCTGTGGAATGCGAAAATTTTCAATTCCCAACAACATCGCTGGAGCGATAGCCACGCCCGGAGAAACAGCTATTCCGCGTCTAATCAACATGCGGTGGAATTCGAGAAATTTGTTAAAAAGAGGATCATCATCCGCTCATCATTTCGATTGAGTGTTCTTCAAACTCTAAAACGCCTCTCGACTTCAATCCGCAAGAGCACGGCCCGTTCTCGAACTAAGGTTCCGAACGCTGGCTGAAACTATTCAACAATCAATTCGCTCGCGCAGAGACCTCAGCAATCTCAAAGTCTGACTCAATCAAGGTCACCAACTGTTGAACCGCACTTTCTGCGTCTTCTCCAGTGGCTTCAACATTCAATTGCGTTCCTGCATCCGCACCCAACGTGAGTAGATGCAGAAAACTTTTCGCATCGACACGATTTAATCCTCGAGTCACATTGATTTGGCTGAGAAAAGACTGTGCCTTACGCGCTATGACTTCCAAGGGCCGCATGTGCAATCCCTTCGAATTGCGAACCGTTGCTTGCAAACTGTGGTGAGCGGAATTCGCCATTTTCACCTCGAGGGTTCTTGTTTGGACGATCTCGGGAGCTCCTCCAATTGCTCTTGCTTGCAGTCAAAAATTTGATGTGCTCACTCGAGAATTTCTGGACAGCCACCCTTTTCAGAACATTCAAATTTCGTTGTTGTCCGCCTCTGTCAAGAGTTCCCAAATTCTTTCTGCCGTGTTGCACTGACGCAAAAACTTGCAAAACTTTTCGTTCCGAAGATGCCGCGAGATATTCTCTAACCCTCGAAGATGATCACCCGGACGATCGGGAGGGGAGATCAAAAGAAACATAACATAAACGGCCTCTCCGTCGAGGCTTGCGAAATCAACGCCAACATTAGAGACGGCAATTGCCGCAATCAATTTATCAACGGAAGGATGTTTGGTATGAGGCACCGCGACACCGCGTCCGATACCTGTCGACCCCAATTCTTCTCGTTTCAGAATCGCAGCAACGATTCCTTCTGTGTCCGATTCCTTGATACTGCCGGTGTTCTGTAACGCAGCCACCATCAATCGAATTGCGGACTCCTTCGACCCCGCAGGCATGTTCGGAATCACTGCGGCCTGTACAACGAAGTCGCACAACTTCATGAAAAACCTCTCTTATTTCGCGCACAAATCAACAGCTTTTCGCGCACAGATCAACGGAATCGGTGGAATTTTCATCCGTTTTGCTTAGTCTCGAGTCGGTCACAATAGCAATAGCTGATGTTCACTACAAATACGTGGGGACTGATGATGAGAGATGTTTTTGGACCTTCAATCTTCGATCTCCTCACTTTCGTCACTCTGAATTGGTAGTTCGCTCAGGCTCGGCCCTCGATGATCCTGAATTTTCTCCTTGTACTTGCGGAGTTGTTGCTCCATCTTGTGCAATGCGGAGTCGAACGCAACGGTGGCATCCGCGTCTGTCTCTGTGGCCACAAGGTCATGCCGATGTTCCGCATCAACCAAAATTTCGACTGTTGATTGTCCACTGGAAAAATTCACCGTTATTCCGATGGATGTCAAACGGCCGAAAAACGTCAATAATTTTTCCGCCTTTTGGGACATATAGTCATGGTTACTCTGACTAATGGTTCCGTGACGGCAGGTGATAGAAACTTGCATCGAAAACAACTCCTTTCGGATGACCCGTATCCGAACAGCGAAAATTTTCAAACAAACTGCCTGAAACAATTGGCAGACGAAACGATCTCGATTGCTGATTTCCGTTCAAAACAGTGATTCGACGACACGTGTCGGCCGAAACCCGCGTTGGCCCCAAGGCTACCACAGCAAGCTTACCGCAATCGAATGAAAAGTCTATCAAGCCAAAGCACAGATGAAAAATTCCAAAAATCGCGCGTACAAGAATCGCTGTCCGTTGAAACCCGAGAAATCCGGCAATGACCAACGACCAAGAAGACCGTATCGAAAAACTGCTGCCGAGAGCCGATTCGCCGATCCAAACGCTGAAATTGCGTTGAACCGCCCCGTGAAAACATTTTAAGAGTGACCGAAGTTCCCGCGGAGCAATAAGAAACGTGTGCTGTCCTGCTCAGCGGAAGGGACCGGGCGTCGTTGGCTCATCCGACATTCTTTTGTGGAATTCTGGTGCCGTAAAGGCGGGAGAAGGAATCCGAGCCGACTCCAAAATTCAAACGGTGATGCGGCCTGCCCGTCAGAACACTGTTGTGGGGCCTGAAGCCGTAAAACTCGGGAAACTCCGATGATCGTTGCCCATTGTTGCAGGCTCACCAAGTCCATCCCCAGAAATGAAAGCGTCTGTGTGAGGACATGCTTCAACATCGAATCCGCGATCCCGACGCACACACTTCGTCCCTCAAATCGTTCTAGCCGAGAAAACCGCTTCGATGGCAAATCGCAAGTACCAGCCGCATGGCAAACGAGGCTTGACGATGCAAACGCCCAAACGGCGGCCGTTTTTCCAAAGCAGATTCCGGCGAGTTCCACGGAGTCGATCTGTCACTTCTGGCAAGCGGTATGCTAAGCGTTCTCCCCGTATTCACCTAAAAACTGTTGTTGCACGCTCAATCTGCCAGAGCTTGACTCCCCATAGGCGGGGAGTCTGGGTCGGTCTCGAGCCGACCGTGCGACAGGGACTCAAGCCCATTCATTTATGGAAATACCGGGTTCCCCGATCGCGTCTCGACACACGCTGGAAACTCAGAGGCTCCAGACGTACGGTTCCTCCAAGGCCGAAGACGTGTTGCAAACCGGCGCCCGCTAGTGACGGTTTCGACGATAACTCAACAGCTGTCGCAAGGCTCTTGGAGTGTCTCCGCCTCGAGTCTCTCGGTGGCCGCATTTCACCGAGTCTTGAACCGTCTCTCGCTAGTTAAGTTGCTCATGCATGCGGTGCAGTTGTTGAAGTGCCGCCAGCGGCGTCAATTCATTGATCTTCATATCTCGCAGTTCGCCGATCAGAGGATGCTCCTCCAACTCAAACAGAGAACGTTGATGCTCTCGCTTTGGCTGTGTACAGCGGGCAGGAATTTTGGTTTGTCCCATCTCATCGAGGTGATCGGATTCCAGTGTCTGCAGGATGACTTTGGCGCGTTCCAAGACCTTCCGCGGCACACCCGCAAGCTGAGCCACATGAATGCCATAACTTTTGTCTGCCGAACCGGGCACAATCTTGTGCAAGAAGATCACATCCTCCGCTTCTTCTTTGACCGCAACGTTCCAGTTAACACATTCCGACATGGTTTCTGCCAGTTGAGTCAGTTCGTGGTAGTGCGTTGCAAAGAGCGTGCGACAGCCGATCACATCGTGCAAGTACTCCGTGATGGACCACGCAAGGGAGATGCCGTCGTAGGTACTCGTCCCGCGACCGATTTCATCGAGAATCACCAGACTTCGTGCTGTTGCCGTATTTAAAATACGAGCGGTTTCGGTCATCTCCACCATAAACGTACTTTGCCCTTTGCCCAGTTCGTCACTGGCACCGACTCTGGCAAAAATCCGATCGGCGACCCCAATTTTGGCCGACTTTGCCGGGATAAATGATCCCATTTGAGCCATCACTGTCAGTAATGCCGCCTGCCGTATGTAGGTACTCTTACCAGCCATATTGGGGCCGGTAATGAGTTGTATGAGCCCGAAAGGCATCCCCTCCGAAGTCTCTCGACCCGCGACTGGACTTCGGAGTCCCGAATCGGTGGAAGGGGTCATCGGTGTGTCATTCGTCACGAGGAACCCCACCTGAAAATCAGCGCCGCGCGTTGGTCCACGACCGATTCGCACATCGTTCGGGACAAACGCCCCACTGGGCTGAAGTCGGTCCAACACGGGATGCCGCGCTTCGCGGATATCAAGAATCGATTCAAGAGTGATTTCAGGGCGGCAGTATCCCGCTCTGACAGCCAGCGTCGCCAGACCGCCCAACACGTCGACTTCCGCCAAAATTTCGGCGTTCTCTCGCAACTGAGGCGACACGATCGCGACACGATCCCGCAGTTTGACGAACAACTCCTGCTCCAGTTGCACGGCTTGGTTTTCGGCTCGCAAGACCTTCTCTTCGTACTCCTTCAGTTGAGGCGTGATGAAACGCTCCTGATTTTTCAGAGTCTGCTTTCGAATATAGTCTTGAGGAACCCTCTCCGCTTGAGCAGCGGTACATTCCAAGTAATAGCCGAAGACGCGATTGAATCCGACCTTTAGATTGGGAATGCCTGTTCTCGCAATCTCTTCCGCCTGATATCTCGCAATCCACTCTTTACCCCCACGGGCTAGGTCACGCCATTCGTCAAGTTGTGCTTGATAACCGTCACGAATCATTCCACCGTCGGTCACCAGCATCGGTGGCTCGTCAACAAGCACCTCTTCGATATCCAAGCGGATCTGAGCACAGAGGTCGAGTCGTTGTTCGAGGTCAATCAGCAATGCCGATTGTCGTCCAGCGAGTTTCGCCTTAATCTTTGGTAACAGAGCGAGCGTCTTCGCCAGGCAAGACAGATCACGGGGAGAGCATCGTCCAGTCGCAATCCGCGCGGTCAGACGCTGAAGATCGTAACTCTCCTGCAATTGATCACGAAGCTCCCGCGCGAACAACGCGTCCGCGGTCAGTTCCTCGACGGCATCCAGTCGCCGATTGATAAGAACCAGATCGGTAAGTGGATTCGACAGCCATTCCGTCAGCAGACGCGCGCCCATGGGTGTCACTGTCTCGTCAATCACGGCCAACAGTGATCCTGCTCGCTGGTTGTCGCGCAGCGTTTGCGTCAATTCAAGACTTCGCCGTGTTGTCTCGTCGATCAGCAGGCTGGAACCGCGGCGATACGGCTCCAGTCGTGTGATATGACCAAGACCGCTCTTTTGAGTCTCCTGAACATATTCCAATAGAGCTCCCGCTGCCGTGATTCCCGGAGTCTCTTCGTCGATATCAAAACCTGAAAGTGTGCGCGTTTGAAATTGTTCCAGCAATCGGCGTTTACACTGATCCGGGGAAAAAGACCACGCAGGACGTTCACTGAGCAGCACTCCAATCAGGTGCGTCAACTCTTGAAAGAGGCTGGTGTTCTGAATCTGTTCCGGGACTAAACATTCGGCAGGATTGATACGCGCGATCTCATCGGCGACCGACTCAAGAGGCAGGTCCGTGGTGAAGAATCGTCCAGTCGAAACCTCCAGCCACGCCAAGCCACAACTCTTTTGGGTCGGAAAGACACACGCCAGAAAGTTGCTTTCTCGCGGGTCGAGTAATGCATCTTCTGTCAGCGTTCCCGGAGTCACGACGCGAGTCACATCGCGTTTAACTGGACCTTTGGCTAACTTGGGATCTTCCATCTGCTCACAGATCGCCACGCGAAAACCCGCACGCACAAGTTTTTGCAAATAGCCATCCAGCTGATGGTAAGGAAAGCCCGCCATCGGAATGGGATTCGTGGAACCCTTGTCACGACTGGTTAATGTCAGGCCGACCACCTTCGAAACCGTGACGGCATCCTCATAAAACAATTCGTAGAAGTCGCCCATTCGAAACAGAAGAGCGGCGTGCGGATACTGAGACTTCACCTCCAGATATCGCTGCATTGCGGGAGTGGGTGCGCGTTCGGATGTGCTCATTCGGCGAAAACTCGGGAGGAGGCGTACCAACAGAGAGGATCCATCGTCAACCGGAATAACGGAACCGTTCATTGAAGACATCTTAGCTATTCCCATCTTAACGGATGGGGGCAGAGGAGCAGAAGCGACGCCACTCCGCAGATCCGGATCTGTGTTGCCTCTTTCCGGATCGACAGCCGGTTGTGGCGGACCATAAACTCGGAGTCCCGCAAGGAATTATTCTCCTCGCAAGCTTGTGAGAATCGGCAGTCGAACGGCAACGCGCACGGCAACCGTTGCGGCCAGCATTCCGCTAACGAAAACAAGAGCCATCAAGCCGATCAGGTTCACCCACGGAATGTCCGCACCACGACTCACTAAATTGGGCCAAGTGGCCAACAGCGCCGAAGCCGCTCCGGCAAACAATCCACAGAACAGAACAAAGCCATTTTCCCACAGAACGAGGGCTGACACCTGATTGGTGCGGTAACCGACGGCTCGAAGCAGAGCCAGTTCTTTTTGTCGCTCGAGCACATTTCGAAGCATGACCGTCCCGAGGCCGATCGTTCCGAGCAACAGTCCCAATCCGCCCAACGCTTGGAATGTCGACAAATAGGTATTCTGAACCGAGAGGAATCTTGCCAGACGTACGGCAACCAACTCGGTATCAAATCCATAGGCGGACAGCTCCGTTTCGAGCAGCGCAGCGGCGGCGTTCTGTCGTTCCGGCGGAACCTCGATCAGAAAATAGCGAAATCCTTTTTCCTCAGGATACAACTTCAGAAAATTGTCTTCGCTCATCACGAGGACTCCCTGAAAAATGCTGTCTTGGAACATCCCGGAAATTTTCAATTGATGTTGCGGATTTTCGTCATCGGGAACGTTGATTCGCTGACCCACTTGCTTGTGAAGGGAAAACATCAGTGTGTTCATGTCACCCAAAACGGGAATCGAACCGTCTGCCGGCTGGTCGAGCAGACTTTGCCATGAACCACCCAGGAACGCAAATCGCCCTTCTTCGATCAACGAGCGCGGGACTCCAAGAATGGTGGGAATTTTAGTTTGATACAGGTTCAGACAGCTCGCGTCTTCCCCGGACTTAACGCGCACGGGAGTGACCGTCAGGGCCGCCAACACCTGCGCTTCGGCGGTTCCCTCGATCGCGTCCATTTGCAATTTCCGACGCCCCTCTGCGGTGTTGATGTCGTACAAAACGGGACTGCTCGATTCCGCAACCAGCGTATAACCCCCGTTGCCAGATTTTTTGTCCAGCAAGGCTCCCGCCGGATCCCGGCGAAAGGAGGTCACGGCAACGATCAGGAAGGTTGCCGTTGCGATGAGTGTGATTGTCAACGCACTGCGTACTCGCTGACGGGAGGCATTGCGGAGACCGAATCGAAAAAATGCAGCCTGACCTGTGCCACCGACAGCCAGTGCGGGGGGGTGCAGCAATCCTCTCGTACCATGTCTGCTCGAAAGGACAGTTTCTCGCTGCACAAAGTCCGAAAACGACGTCCCCGCTCTCGGTTGTAGCCACCATGAGAGGAATGACAGTGAGGCCATCAGCGACAAGATCCCCACACCGAAGAACGCCCCGGTGGCGGGAATGACTCCGAAGACCATTCCTGCCACATTGCAGAATGCCAGAACGGAACAGATCAAACCACGCCTGTAATCGCGTCTCGCCCGAATATCCTGTGTTGCCAAATCGACTTGCTTCTCCGTCAATCCGGCAATTTTTTCCTGCAAAGTCAATCCTTTGAATTGAAATAGGGCCCACCCAATTGTGACAAAAACTGTCGCGAGAGAGAGGCCAAAGCCAAGGACGAGACTCCATGGACGGATGTCCAGTATTAAATTTTTAGTCCCGATTGCTCCAATCCACCAATGGGTCAGACCAAAGATGATTAATGCCGCGTATCCCATCGCGACCAAGACGCCAAGCAGTGCCCCGATGACAACCACGACCAACCCTTCGAGTCGCATTTGCAGTCGGACTTGTTGGGGCGTAAATCCAATCGCCTCCAACAGGCCGAGTTCTCGCACACGCTGCTCCATTCCCAAGCGAAACAACAAACCGATCAAAATCACGGCAGCCAGAATCAGAAACAGACTGAATCCAATCACCAATCCGCTAAAATCGGTCGATCCGTTGGCCGCATTCAATCCCATGGCCTTGACCGGCTGGAAAGTGAGACCGATCGCCTCAGGATCCACGTGCTGAAGGATTCTGGATTCCAGTGTCATTTCCTCTTCGCGGGAATCAACAACCGTCGTCGTTGCTGTCTCGTGTTTGTCCGACATCTCGTTCCAACCCATTCGAATCGAAGTCAGTGATCCGTATCGACTCGGCCACAACTTCTGAGACTGTTGCAGTGACAGAAAGACTTTCGGGGTGGCTCGATAACTGTCCCAATATTCCTCGTCCCGAGTTGTCACCGCATCGAGATCCATCGAGAAGGGTTGGTCCCAATTGGATAAAGAATCCACATCGGTGATTCCTTTGACGGAGGGAGTCAATGTTGGGTCACTGGCGATGCCTGTCATCTTAACGATTCCACGGACTGTGACGGTTCGATCCTGTTCCGGAAGTTCTCCGCGTGCACCGATCGTGTGATAGCTGAATTGGATGAGATCCCCCACCTTGGCCTGAATGTCGGCGGCAAGGAAATCGTTGATCAGAACGTCATTCTCCCCGAAAGATGCCGGGGTTTCCCCGATGAACTCGAATCCGCCGAATCGCGTTCCCTCCAGAATGGCTGCGTCGATTCCGGCAATGGTCGAATACATCGAATATCCAGATCGAGTCCCCGGTTGGTGGCTTTGAGGATTCCAAATTTTGTTTGCGAGATAAACCAAGACCGACGCCACCGGTTGCTGCCCTTCGCGGGCCGTCTTGAAGACCGCCTCCGCGAGCGGATCCTCAATGATCATTTGTTCCGATTCAATAACCACAACCTTCAATGCCTCGTTTTTGACGATCTTCAGATGGAGATCCGCCAATCTCCACGATTGCCTCAAAGCTTCCTCGTACTTGCGATGGAGGTTAGTTGAGACCTGCGGGTCCCTACCCTCGATCCCCGACCCAAGGAGCGTGTTCACGCGCGCCGGCCTGTGACTCGGATCGCGTCGTGTCGGTCTAATTTCGTCTAAGCCCAGACGCTCTTGCAAGAAATGCAAATCCACAAACGCATTCAGCGGCGACGTCTGAGTCGATTGAAAACCGAGTCGCGACAAGCCACATCCCTCTGACGCGATCCGGCTGACCTTTAAGGTAATTTCCTGAGAATCATTGTCTTTTTTTGCAAGCAAGGTGTCGCGCGGAATCACGCTTGGCAATTCCACCCAAAGAGTGACATCATCACCAACGTGGGCGTCGAGGGCCGCTGCTGCCGACGCACTCAAAATCAGATCCGCTCCACGCGGCGGCGTTTCGATCGTGTCCATCAACGACCAAGCACGCTCATCGAATCCGTAGAGACTGACTCGACCTGCTCGACGAGTGATCTCATCCGCCTTTCGTTGTAACCCGACGGGCATGACGATCGCCGGAGCGATGGTGGTCCCCTTTTCGCAACGCGTCGAAATCTCCTCGGCCAACGCTTCGCGCACAAAACGTGGTCCGCTCAGGACAAAATCGATTTTCCCCAATCGAACGAGCGTCATTTTGGTGAGACTCGCGCGAATCGAATCTCCAACAATGAGTGCACCAACGATGACAGCAGTGCCCGCAACAACCCCCCACAGGACGGCCAGATTCGTCCGCCAATAGTAGTTCAAACTTCGAAAGACAAGCTGAGATCGATTCATTGTGGCGTACTCCACTGCCGAAATCCGGGCACTTGCATCGAGGATCGAAAGTCATGCCCATTCCAAAACCGTCCACCAAAGTTTAGCCGGAGCCTCAAACCCCAATGATGTCTTGCACTTGGCGGAGATCCGTCAGGAGTCTGTCGGGCCGAATCGCCGGATCCTTTAAATCGTTGGGAGACGCCTGCAGCGACAGTCGTTCGGCCGCATACAACGCTGTTCGCATACCGAGTTCCTTGGCGATTGCCAAATCATGGCGAACACGCGAACTAACGTAGAGCACCTGCTCCGGCTCCAAACCCCGCTTGCTGAAGCGATCCATTGCGCGGAGGTAAAGCGTTCGAGCGGGTTTGCGAACTCCTTCAACGTACGACAGAGTGTTCAGAGTGGGATTAAATAGCCTCTCGGGATCGGCAACAGAGCCTTGGTCGCGCAGGCAGCGAATCAACTGCGCGATCGTAAAGGGTTGAGCCTCGGCCAAGAGAGTTTGATGGATTCCATTTGACTGAATCGCACGCAATGCCGCGAGCGCATTCGGTGCCGCTTCAATGCCCTGCAGGGAATTGTGAAAGAAGTACGCAATCTTTTCGGCCAATTGGTTCAAGTTGCCATAAATCGACACGTCGTACTGATAGTCTTTCTTGTCCAGCATTTCGAGTAATTTTGACCACAACGTCGTCGTATTCACCTCAACGGTGTCTCCCTTGCGTCCTGACGACGACATCTGCTGTTCATCCAACGCGGACAAATACTTCTGCAGCATGTACTCCCATGGTTTGCCCGGCTTTCGGGTCATGCTGTTCCACATATTGAACTCGTGAATTGTCTTTTCGAGCGCGACCTCCATGCGAACGGCCTCGGGATGCCGAAAATATAGATCCCCATCAGCGATGCGCAGCAGCGTTCCATAAATGTTCCAAACCACCATCTTGATACCCTCTAATCGGCCAACACTTGGTGTCGCCAGGGCAGGTTCGAACTTGGGGGCGGCGGGCCAGCGAAGGTTTCGCGAGGACAGCAAATCCGTATACTCGATTAACGTTTTGGCCATTATTGTAAATTTCGCATGGAGAGTCGTTGGGGAAAAACGTCAGCTGATCCCAGAGGCCAGAAGTAAAGATGATATCGACTGAAACAAGCCGGGACACTGTGACTCACGGGATTTGATTTTTAGGACTGAGGTCGATTGATAAGCGTTTCCGTGACCGGGTTGCTTGTTTTCGTTACCATCATCAATCGTTACGTATAGTCCCGACGCTTTACCACAGATACAAGTCATCACCGGAAAGAAGGCAGCTCCCGTAAATGTCAATCAATCTATTGAACATTGTGCCTACGGACGCGAACGTGGAGCGACCCGCTCGACAACGACTTCCGAGTTGGCTGAAGCGGCCCCTGCCTCAGGCAGGAATGCAGTTTACGTCGGATGTCATCGCGGATCTGCGACTCGAAACAGTTTGTGAAAGTGCCAAGTGTCCCAATCGGACCGAGTGCTGGTCACAACAGACCGCAACGTTCATGATCTTGGGAAATGTGTGCACTCGGCCATGCGGTTTCTGTTCAGTACCTCGCGGAAAGACCGAAACCCTGCAGATCGATGAGCCCGAACGAGTGGCTGAAGCTGCTGAACGCCTCGGTCTAAAACATGTCGTCATCACGTCTGTGACTCGCGATGATTTGCCCGATGGTGGAGCGGATCATTTTTATAACTGCGTTCTTTCTGTGCGTCATCGAACAGGTGCAAAAATTGAAGTGCTGACCCCTGACTTTAAAGGCAATCGTGAGGCAATTCATCGAGTGATCGAAGCCCGGCCCGACGTCTTCAATCACAATACAGAAACCGTGCCACGTCTCTACGACCGTGTTCGGCGTAACGCCGAATACGGTCGGACCCTCAAACTGCTCAAGCAGGTCAAGGAGGAGTCGCCGCAGATGCTCACAAAAAGCGGTCTGATGCTCGGGCTGGGTGAGACACGAGAGGAATTACTGGACGTCTGCGCTGACCTTCGTTCGGTTGGCTGTGACATGCTGACACTCGGCCAATATCTGCAGCCCACGCAGGATCATCTTCCGGTGGAACGGTATCTTCCTCCCGAAGAATTCGATGAAATCGGTCACCAAGTCCGCCAACTCGGTTTTACAATGGTGGCCAGCGGCCCGTTCGTGCGATCAAGCTATCATGCGGGTGAGATGGCTGACCAAGCCGGTCAACAACTCCACTTGGATTGCCCACCCGAATGACAAATCCCCGTACGGAAATTGATGCCGAGCTCTCCATCGCCAGCCACTGCTCAGCCTTCAAAAGTTGGGTTCGTCACCAATGCTCTGGATCGTAGACATGAATTCCGGTCCAAAGGGAAAACTCCGACCTGCGTTGTTGTTAAAAGCTTGCGCGTCCGACCGGACACTAAACCCGTTTCTGTTTTAGTCACAAACCGCAAACGGGCGCGCTCGACTATGAACCCTCAGTCGTTTCGCGGCAAATTTTGACGTCAAACAGCGTCGATATTCCTGCGAGGTAATCGTCCTTCCCTCTCCTACCGCCGTATTACGCACTCCGCCGTTGAAATATTTCAACAAAAAACACAGAACTTAAGAGCAGAAAATCTCCGATCATGGACTCCCGACGGCGGCGTCTGCCTCAAGATCATCGTTTGCAAGTCAAAATTTAAATAGAGGTTACGAACAGATTTCTGAACGATACTCAATGTTTCGGGAACTATTCCCCGCTTGTTCAATCACCGAGGTAAGGATCAAGCAACGCTGTCGATTGACGAATCATACTGGACTCGCCATTATTTGGGGACGTAATGATTGGTTTCACTGAAATAAGTTTCAAGGCAGAGTAGAACTCGCGCGGGAGTGATTGCATGGGTCGTTATACGGGTCCCAAGGGACGGATTAATCGACGACTAGGGGCCATGGTTTTGAGAACGCAGGCGCCGTCAAGGCCTTGGAAAAGCGACCGAATCCACCAGGCATGTCACAACGCCGCCGTAAAGTAACAACTTACGGTGAAGCTCTGGCTGATAAACAGAAGATTAAGTATCACTACGGGATGCGAGAAGCTCAACTCCGGCGATACTTTTCCAAGGCTCGTTCACAGAAGGGCGATACTGGGGAAATCCTGCTCGTCATGTGTGAGCGAAGACTTGACAATGTGATTCGGCGAGCCGGGTTCACGTTGACGCGAATGCAGGCGCGGCAGGGAGTGGTTCACAGACACTTTCAATTGAACGGTAAGACGATCAATAAGCCATCAATTTTTGTTCAACCTGGCGATGTGATTACCCTGCGTAATCGTCCAAATCTTCGCAAATACTATCGAGAGGTTGTTGATAGTTCTTCGCGACAATCCGTCGATTGGATTTCTTTCGATGCCAAAGATTTGGAAGCTCGTGTTCAGACATTGCCGGTATTCACTGATGCCACCGTTCCCGATGTACAAATTGGCCGCGTGATCGCGTTCTTGTCTCGATAATCCACAAGAGATGTTCACGACGAGCCTGCTTTGATCTGTTGTTTCATGGAACGTCCCTTCAATTTGAAGGGACGTTTTTTTGTTAGATACTCTGCCTATTTTGTTTCCACGGTGACGGAAGCGAATTCTGTGCGGAGAGGAATCCGCGGCCGAGAGTCGACGCGATGAGTGGGTCTGGAACCGTTGTTCGCCATAACTCGGTGTCATCGTGACACTCAGCCGAATGATCGTTTGAGGCGTTATCGCTGGGGCATGACTCGAATAATGATATCCAGAGAACGAATGTGTCGAGGGGACTGCGGGTGGTCGGCACGTGTTGGTCCAGGTAAGACGGGGTAGCAACCCTGTCTTACCTGGACCAACACACCTCCAAATACTCTTTCTCAGCCGTGCCGATTTCGCTTCAACACAGGCGATTGAAGGAGACTTTCTATTGCCGGCCGCCTTACTGGCGCGCCCTTTCATGATCGGCACCCGTTGCTGTACATCCAGCGAAGCCATGCAAAGTATCGACTGGTACGGGCTGATTGCGATCGGTGACGCGTTGGGAATCGGCCAGGCGAGAAGATGAGTGGCCGGTCTAACGCGTTGGCAACACGCATGATTAGCATGGCTGGAAGCGATTCTTGAGTGGCCCTCGGAATGGTTTATTTCCTGCCGATGATTCTGACAGAACTGATCACGAACAATGCCGCGGCCGCGTTGATGTTTCCACTGGCATTGGTCGTTTCGAATGCGTTCGGAGTCCGGCCTGAACCCTTTATGATCGGGATCATGATTGCGGCTTCGATCGGTTTCGCAACGCCTTTTGGTGATCAAACGAATCTCATGGTTTACGGATCGGACGGCTACAAATTCAGCGACGACCTTCGGATCGATGTCCCCTTGGATCTACTGATGATGGTGATCACGGTGACACTGACGCCATTCGTATTTAAGTTTTGAAGCAACAAGCATCGTCCGTGTGTTCGCCGCAGCGACAGGCATCGCATCCATTCCGTCAACAGACTCGTTCGAATGGGCAACCTTCGGGTGCAAATCGGTCGATGGCGATCCTCGCGGGTGGATCCTTCGCAACAGTGACAAACGGGATACGTCTCGTGAGAATCGGATTTGTGGACCATACGGGTGACTGGGGGCCACTGATGATGGTTTGGTCATTTCAAATGGTGCCGCAGCCGTTCGCAATACACGACATTTGAACCCCGTCCCCGTGATGCAAGGGGTCGGTCTCAGCCATGACCAGGGAGGAGGAAACTACTGGTGGCGCAATCTCACTTATGAAGAGACGCGTTACATGGCGCGGTCCTCCGTGGCTGCTGGAGGTTGGGGATTCCTGCACTGGATCCGAAATTCCAGTTGCACCGAAATCAAACGCAATGTGGCTCGATGGCATGGGGTCTGATCATCACCTCCAAGACCGGCTCGGACCGACACACATCTGCCGCACAACATCTCTAGAACCGTCTGTTCAGAAAGGCTCAATGTTCCTCACAAACTGCTGGCGAACGCGTCTGAATACCCTTCCCGCCGGAGAACGCAACTTCCCGTTCGATGATTCTCGGCGGGCGTTGTCGTTTATCCGTTCCGCCGAATCGTTTTTAGAGACAGATTGCGAATCCAATCCGACGACGGACACCTCCTGCAACCGCGGAACGTCCTGATGCCAAGACCATTCGCACAACGCGTGCCTGCTGCGTCAACGCGCATAAACCCGCCCTCACAAGCAAACGCCACAAAGATCGAACAGATTTCCAATCGATGATCCGCGGGCGTCCTGCCGAAACTCGACAATCATCAACCGCTGCTCCTAGGACACCGACCCCTTGGAACACCACCCTCACCGTTCAAATAGGTTGAACAGGTCCGATCAACCAAAACCCGCAAACGCCACTGAAGGGGTGAGCTCGGCGATGAGACTCGGCCTGTGGAAGAAGTGAATTCGAAATATTTTGTGTCCGTAGTATTTACAACCACGTTGCCAGCGGCAGACCCTTCCAAAGCACATAGGCGACGGGACCCGCGTAGAGAACACTGTCCATGAGGTCGAGTAACCCACCGAAACCAGGCAGTAAGCCGGCAGAATCTTTCTTCCCCACGTCGCGTTTGATGAGTGACTCGCACAAGTCGCCGACAAGGCCCGTCAATCCGATGATCAAGCCGTAGAGAGCCGAACTGATCCAATCGGGGGAGGTCCAACGGTCGCTACCTTGGGGAGTAAACAACGGTGTCGCGTATTGCAACCAAACGATAGCGCTGATGGCTGATCCACTCAGAGCACCGACGGCTCCCGCCCACGTCTTGCCCGGCGAAAGACGAGGAGCCATCTGGCGTTTTCCGAACAGTCTTCCCAAAAAATAGGCACCGATATCGCCTCCTTTGGTCACAATCAGTAGTGAGCCGATGACCAAATATCCTGCATCAGCACCAGCGACCCATCGCAACTGTGCCGCAACTCCCAGCAGAACACCGATATAGCTGACAATCAGCAATTCGGCACCCAGCGTTTCCATACTGGCGCCGGGCTCGCGGTAGCGATAAGTCGCCAACAAGAACAGCACGAGAATTGTCAGAGAATAGGCCAGCATGACTTGCGCCAGCGTATTGTCATCAGAGGGAATCTTGATCGGCATGTGTCCGAATCGTCCCCACCATGCCGCCGCGGAAACAAGCATGCAACAGGCCGCGACAATCGCTCTGTTCGGTGCGAATGAACGCGTACACAACAGATCGACCATTTCGCTCGCACCGCGCACCGCCAACCCGATAACGACGATCAGCAATATCGGCGCAGCAGCGCCCATCCTCGCGTCGAGCCAAAACAGCGTCACGAACAGAGGAATCAAAATCGCGGATACGGCAAGTCGCCAACGCAGCATATGAATTCGTGTCTGAGGGTGAACAAGGCTAGTCGACGTCCGTGGGACAAGAAGTCATGATAATCATTCGAAAGGAAGAAGCGAATTAACTCGACAAACCTCCAAACCGCCGATCACGTGCCGCGAAGTCCACAAACGCAGAGTGCAAATCGTTCACCCCGAATTCGGGCCAACATTTTTCCGTCACCCACAGTTCAGCGTAACTGATCTGCCAAAGCAGATAGTTGCTCACCCGCATTTCACCTGCCGTTCGAATGACGAGATCCGGATCTGTCATTCCCGCGGTATAGAGATGGTTTTCAAAGAGCGACTCGTTGATCAAATCCGGATCGAGTCGACCACTGGCCACATCGCAAGCAATCGCTCGGGCGGCATCGACAATTTCCCGACGACTTCCGTAGTTCACCGCCAAACAAAGCCGCATTCCGGTGTTGTCTCTAGCGCAATCGCACGTTCCTTCAATCTCTCGTAAGATGCCATCACTCAGTCCCTCCCGTCGACCAATGACCGCGAATCGCAAGTTTTGGCGAATGATCTCGCTTCGTTCTTCAATCAAATATTGCTCAAACAACCGCATCAGCAGCGTCAACTCGAGTTCAGGCCGTTTCCAATTTTCGCTGCTGAAGCAGTAGAGCGTCAATTGTTCGAGGTTCAATCGCGAACATTGCTCGACGATGGAACGGACGGTGGCGACGCCACGCCGATGGCCCTCAATCCGAGGGCACCCCCGTAACTGCGCCCAACGACCGTTTCCATCCATAATGACGGCCACGTGACGAGGAAGCCGATCGGCACGCAAACCCAATTCCATGATCTGTGCGGCAGAGAATGGCTCGTTTGCGGAAGGATGAAAGGTGGTGGAGTTCAGCATTCCATGTTAACCCATCACGATCAAAATCTGCTCAGTGCGGTCAATGAATTGCCGTTCTTCTGACAGACTTGTGAGTCAAACGTTTGACCATCGCCGATATTTTTTGAAGACACAAACAATATTTCTTCACGATACGACGGGGATGCTTCGGAATCGATGATTGCCAAATGCACACGGTCGGAATGGACTTCCAAAACATTCACTTGCAATCGGTTTCCAATCAACAATCCTTCATCAACACCGCGTGAATAAACTCGCATCGGGCGACCTCGAGATAATGAGAGTGAGTGGGATAACGTCGGATAGAGGAGAACTCCATAAGAAGTGATCATTCTGCCGAGCGATGATGATGAGAGCAAGGCATACTTTTGACTTTATTTAAAGTCTTGTCGGGTTGTTGTCCCGACACTTGACAACCAACAAAAAAAACGTTTTCGACAGGAATCAATTGATTCACCCGATACCGCAACGCATCCACGTGACACGCTCAAAAATGCTTCACTTAAATCACGATGGTGGTGTCGCCGCTTCGCACGCAGTATGAATCGCACGGAAGGGACGACTCTCAAACAAAATCCGACAAGCATCGCTGTTCGACGGTTGTCCGGAGGCTTCTCGTACGCCTCGTGAGATCTGTCGATCGCACCTCGACGTTCGTGAAAAAACAGCACGCCATATCATAACACGGCATCTCCAACAGGCTGTTGGCGGGTTTGATTCATGGCGACGGACTGACCCACCGCATCCGAATTTGTAGCGACGCATTTTCTGTGGCGATTGCTCTCAGAGCTATTTTTCTTGAGTCCACTGGCATTGAGCGAACGGCTGAGTGTCTTGATACCGCTAAAATATTATCAGGAATTCGAAGAGTGCCTCCCGTTCTGAACGACTCGACAAGAGACGCGATCATTGGTTTCGCGTTACCGCTGTCCGAAAACAAGGGCCTCTCTAGGAACACGGGGAGACCCAAATCACGGGCCTCACGGAATGGCAGTTTGAGAATGCTGATCCTAGAATGGCTTGCGAAGAGATCGACATTTAAAGTCGTCGTTCAAGCAATCTAACCCTGCCGAAAAAACGACTGCTCATTACACGGGTCTGGATCAAACACGGGTTTCAAAATAAGGACACACTTAGAAGATGCTATGTCATACTAACGTTGAGCAAAATCTCCGACGAATGGCTGTTGTGTGCTGCTTGGTTTTCTGCGGCAACGAAGATTTACTGGCGGATGTGTTCCACATGCCAGACGGCTTGAAGAGCCTGGAAACAGTCGTTGTGGGCGAGCCTGGGAATGCTGCCGACGACACCGGGTATGGGGCGGTGTCCTACCCCTTTAAAATCGGGCGGTTCGAAGTCACCACCGCCCAATATGTCGAGTTCCTCAATGCGGTCGCGACGGTCGATGATCTCTACGAGTTGCGAAACAACGACACGGAAGATCCTGGTGCCTGTGGTGTCCGCCGCATCGGCGGAAAAGGGAATTACAAATACGAGGTGTCCCTCGAGTTTGCCAATCGCCCGGTGGCCCATGTGAGCTTCTGGGATGCCTGCCGTTTTGCCAACTGGCTCCATAACGGTCAGGGGCATGCCGACACCGAAACCGGTGCCTATACGCTGAATGGATTTAAAGGGGCCGATGGAAGAAGGATCGTTCGAAATCCTAACGCCCGCTGGTTCGTCCCTTCCGAAGATGAATGGTACAAGGCCGCCTACTTTGATCCCGCCAAAGCTGGCGGACCAGGATATTGGGATTATCCGACACGCAGTGATTCCCGAGGGGATCGTGATCTGACAGGCCGACATGGAAACAACAGTTACAATGGCTCGTTTTTGGAGCCGAAGTATTTCACCACAGAAGTCGGAACGTTTCGAAACAGCCACAACGCATATGGGCTCTTCGATTCAGCGGGGAATGTCCTGGAATGGAATGAGGCTCTGATTGCGCCTCTCATGCGTGGCTTCCGAGGGGGGTGTTATGCCACGAGTGATCAGGGCCTCAATCTTCGTACCGCAAGTAACGAAATCGGAATACAAGGCGAAAAACCCTACCTCGGTTTTCGAATGGCGGGCGTTGTCAACGAGACCACATCCTTCCCCAAACCGCAACTCTCGCTCGTCCATGACATCGCGGCAGACGGTAGCGAATCTTCCTTCGCGAGACGTCCGTGGCGACATCCACAAACCGGCAAACCTTTTTTTCCCATGGGCTGGTACACTTGGGGGTGTGATGCCGCAGATCTTCAGCAAATGGCTCGTGAAGGAGCCAACACCGTGCTCTTCACACAATCCCCGACCGACGTTGACCAAGGCGAAAAAGAGTTTGAGTTTAATTTGGCGTCTATGATCGACTTTTTGAATGAGGCAGAGAAGGTCGATATCAAGGTTATCATGCAGTGCGGATGGCATTCCTGCTTTCGCGATCATGATCAGGTATGCATCGAACGCGTCCGCAAATATGTGCAGGCCGTCTGTCAGCATCCCGCGTTACTCGCCTATCAGACTTATGACGAGCCAGAATACAAACATGAAGGCGGGCTGAACGAGTTCGGACTGCAGGTGCAAAACACCTTTATCGGGGGTCTCACAAAAACACGCGACGCGATTCGGGTATGGGATCCCAATCGGAATCATCCTGTCCAAGTGGTCTTTAATCTCGTCCCTTTGTCGAGTTATGAATCGTTCTTTCCGGCGATCGATGGATTCCAAATTGACCGATATCCGATCTGGGCCGGGTTCGGATTTATGGACCACACGGGTGACTGGGGGCCATTGATGATGGCTTGGTCGATTTCTCATGGTGCGGCGGCCGTTCGCAATACAGGACATTTGAACCCCGTCCCCGTGATGCAAGGGGTCGGCCTCAGCCATGACGAGGGAGGAGGAGGAGGAGGCTACTGGTGGCGCAATCCCACTTATGAAGAGACGCGTTACATGGCGTGGTCCTCCGTGACTGCTGGAGGTTGGGGATTCCTGCACTGGATCCGAAATTCCAGTTGCAACGAAATCAAACGCAATGTGGCTCGATTGCAGGGGGAATTTCGTGAATTGCTACCGGCTCTGGAACAGAGTTACGAAAATCCTCCGTTTACCGTGAGCCACTCGCATACCGCGCTGACTCGTAGTTTTCTCACCGATCGCGTTCCCGACCTGACCACACTCACCCTGGAAGATGACGCTAACTACTACCTCGTCGCTGCGGATAATAGTGGCAACTATGACGATGTCATGTTTCGCATGAAACTGCCGCATATGCAGGCCGGAGCGAATAGTCGTCGGGCCCGAGTCCTCAACGAAGATTGGAGCCGTCCAATCACTCTTGATCCCACAACGGGGGAATGGCAAATTCCACGACACAACATGTGTTTCGGCGACATCAATATCTGGGTCATTCCGAAAGCGACTCCGTGACAGCCAGAGACCGGTGGTCTGATCATCACCTCCAAGACATGCTCGGTCCGACACACATTTTCCGCACAGCATCTCCAGAACCGTCTGTTCAGAATCTCCGGAACCGTCTGTTCAGAAAGGTTCAATGTTCCTCACAAACTACTGGCAAACGAGTCTCCCAAGTGTTCTTTATGCCACAGGACTCTATTGACGAGGTGTGTCGTGGCGAGCGGGATACCGCTACTTTTAAGGAAATCGAAGGTGGAATCATGAATCATGCCGCTCGATACAGGCCGTCCTCCGATTGACCAACGCCGAATTCTTGAAAACGAGATCCTGATGCCCCGTGTGAGCAATTTTCAACGTTGATTTGATCACTCTATTTTATTGAAGATTTGATCACTCTGTTTTATTGAATTGGAGAAGAAACATGGAGAGAGCTGCCCGCCCCGAAGCAACCCCTGCCGTTCGTGCTTCGGACAATCAGCCGGCCACCGGTCCCACGCATTCCGGCACAGGACAGCAAATCGCTGAACACGTCAAACGAGACTGGTGCTCCGAGGAATTTCGACAACTCGTCACGTTGGGTGAAAGTACCACCGCAGGTGGATGGTCCAGTAATCGCGAGCGATGCTGGGCGGCTCAACTGGCGAGGCTGATTAATGATTTTCAACGGATTCCTCTTCAATTGGTGAACGTGGGGATCGGCGCAAATCTGATCTCGCAACGCAGCCCTGCCTATGAGCACAGCGGAAAACCCGCAGCATTGATGCGTTTGGAGCCTCATGTATTCAAACACAATCCGGATTTACTGATTGTTGCGTATGGGCTGAATGATTCCCGCGGAGGAACACCCTTAGAGTTGTTTAGGGAAGAGATGAAATCGTTGCTGGATCAGGTTCGACAAAAAATTCAGCCGCTGATCGTGTTGCCGGGTCCCTACTATATGGTTGGCTTCGAGCGATACGGACCGCATTTCAATCATGCAACTCTGGAAATTTTTCATCAATTCAACGATGCGATTCGGAGCATCGCCGCTGAAAAAGATTGTCTATTTGTTGATTTGCTGTCGGCCTACGGCAATGCCAACTGGCTGATCCATAATGACGGATGCCATGCCAACGATGTGGGACATCGGATTGTCGCCAATAAGATCTTTGAAGTGCTCGCCACCAACTGCTCCGGACTGTCGAAGGAAACCCAAGAACTGGAAAAGCATATTCCTCCTTGGCGCGATGAATCCGTACTACGGCACGAAGCGGGTGAGAAATGACCACCGCCTGAAATACAGAGTTGTCATCCGGAGTAAGTCATCCGGCCTGGCAACTCTGCTGTTGCAAGATTTTCAGGTACCGAGGATCGCCTCGGTAGCTCCCTCAAAA
The DNA here is from genome assembly GCA_945876035.1 of Schlesneria paludicola DSM 18645. GTDB lineage: Bacteria > Planctomycetota > Planctomycetia > Planctomycetales > Planctomycetaceae > Schlesneria > Schlesneria paludicola_C. The sequence goes on from CAMCMU010000027.1 coordinate 57,431, forward strand.
TCCGTACTGATTCGAAACAGTGGAAAGGTGCCGCTCGGGGCTGACTAGGCATGGTCCTCGCAGCCGATGCAGAGAAAAACATGGGAGCCGATACAACGAATCAGCATCAGGTCTATTTGAACGGTGAGTTCCTACCGCGGAACGAGGCCAAGATTTCCGTGTTCGATTCGGCGGTGATGCTCGGCGACACGGTCACCGAATCGACTCGAACGTTTGCCCATAAGCTGTTCAAGTTGGAACAGCACATCGAACGACTTTACAGATCCCTCAAGGTGACTCGCATTAGTCCTGGGATATCGATGCCGGAGATGGTCGAACTGTCGCTGCGTGTCTTGGAACAGAATTCTTCCTTGCTCGCCCCCCATGAAGATTGCTGGCTTGTTCACAATATCTCCCGAGGTCTATCGATCCCCGGCGCGGATCCGACGATTCAGCACTCGCCAGCAACAATTATCCTCTTCACTTCTCCACTGATTCTGACGGACTGGGCGCCGTTCTATGTTGAGGGGTGCCATGCGGTCACACCCATGAGCCGCGCCATCCCCTCTCAATCGCTCGATGCCCGAATTAAAAATCGCAGCAGGATGGCCTACACTCTTGCTGAAATAGAAGTGAAACTTGTCGACCCCAAAGCGCAAGGAATCATTCTCGATATTTACGGGAATGTGGCAGAGAACAAGGGAGGAAACTTTTTCCTGTTTTCTGAAGGAGTTCTGAAAACCCCTTCGACGAGCGCAGCTCTTGCTGGAATCAGCCGAGCAACAGTCTTGGAGTTGGCTGGCTTACTTGGAATCCCGGTTCGAGAATGCGATTTGCAAGCCTACGACATCTACACGGCCGATGAAGCATTTTTTACGAGTACGCCCTATTGCATTATGCCTGCAACTCGCTTCAACGGATTGCCCGTGGGAGACGGAAACGTTGGACCTGTCACTAAGCAACTTTTAGCCGCATGGAGTGATCTTGTCGGAGTGGATATCGTCGCGCAGGGACTGAAACAACTCAATCTGTCTGAGTGAATTGTGCCACACACACTGCTGATTCTCGCCACCCAAAAATTTTGCCCCCCGGAAATGTTGCCGTGGTCCCAAGACACCTGGCGAGCAACCCTATTTCGCTGATGTATAGCAAAACCTCCAAATCCGCGAAGGCACGTTAACGCTGGATGAGAATCAAAAAGCTCGGAGCGCAATTCCATCGACAGAACACGAAGGGAACCCCCTCTTTAGAAACCGCCGCAAGAATCCAATCCGAAATGGCAACGTGCCGACGGTGCCTACTTTGGAATAAACCGTTGTCAACACGGACACGCTGCGACGGACCGTGAATGACTTCGCCCGATACGCCATCACCCATTTGGTAATTTTCGGTACAGCAGTCGACCGCTTCTCTGCGTCCGTTGGTTCTGTTTTTTCGAAATGGTGAAGCGAACTAAATAAACTCAACGTCAGGTCCAGAATCCCCACTCACCCAAATTGAATTTGACAAGGGAAACCGACGTGACCCTGAGCACTTGCGAGCTGTCGGTCGAGCAACTATTCTGACGCTCGTAATCGCCCAGGTGGCGGAACTGGCAGACGCGCTAGGCTCAGAACCTAGTGTCAGCAATGACGTGCAGGTTCGATTCCTGTCTTGGGCATCCATCGATTTCGCAACTTCTCGCTAGTGGCGGCAGACCCCTGCAAAACAGGGGTTTGTTCGTTTTTGGCGAGACTCACTGGGCAGGCGATGCGGCCAGTTTCAGGCGATGCGGCGGGTTGCTGTGCCGGAATCTGTGCCGCCTTGGCGAAGTCGTTTTCTCCGACCGTGAGGTAGTGCTTGGCAGCGATCAACTGACTGTTACCAATCCACTGGCAGACGACGTGAAGCGGATGCTCACCGGCCAGTTCGGTTTCGCGTGATGCTCTGAGGTTGTGGAACAGCTTTGGCCACGGAGTCAGCCCCGCCCGGTTGAGGATTCGCAGGAATTGAGTTCTGAGGTTTGTCCCCGCCTTGCCGACGTTGCGGTAGCGCGAGACGACGTACTCGGTTCCTTCGGGGGCTTCATCGAATGCGGCTTCCAAGTGGGGGCGGAGTTCGGGGAACAGCGGGATGATTCGTTCGCCCTTCCCTTCGTGATGCTCGGTCTTTGGCGACGGAACCCGCATTCGGCTTCGCGCCCAGTCCACGTCAGACCACTTCAAACCGAGATGCTCGGACGGACACCGCAGCCCACCGAAACGGGACAGAGCGAAGATCAACCGCCACTGAGAATCGGGGCAGGCGTCAAGAACTTGGGACGCACTGTCGCGGGAGATGAACTGCATTCGCGCCGTGTTGCCGCGTACCGTGATGCCCTTCAGTTCCGAGAACGGATTCACGACGAGCAATCGTTTCTTGACGGCATAGGTGAGGAACTGCCGGGCGCGTCCACAGTGACGGCGAGCCGTGTTCGGTGAGAGTGTCTTGAGCAGTGACCGGCGGTAGTCTTCGGCATCGGCGGGAGTGATGTCGACCAGTGGCTTGTCCTCACCGAAATATCTGTTGAGGTAGCCTTGGGCTTGGGCGAAGTTGCTGGTTGTCCACGGCTTCACATCCGTTCGACCGGCGAGATAGTTTCGCAGGAACGGGCCAAGCAGTCGCTCGTCGTTTGCCACGTCCATGATTTTTGCGCGAGGTTCGACCAGTCCCACTGCCACCAGCTTGCCGTGAAGGGCATCCCCCAACGTCGAAAGCCACAGTGACGTTTCACGATCAAACGTGCCGCCCAACAGTCTTGCCGAGTGCATCGACTCCAGCTTGACCTTGAAGGCTTCCGCATCGCGTTGGGAACACTTGCCCAACCGTACCGTCTTGCGAGAACCATCCTTCGCCACAAACAGAACCCGTTTGAAGCCGTTCGCGTCACGTCCAATACTTGCCATCGTGATGAGCCTTTTGAGAAGGAGACCGGACGGCAGCGTGCGAGATTTTCGGTTCCCGCTACACCGCCACCGGTCAAAGGTTGAACAGATAATACCATAGGCCGGAGATGCGCGCCAGCCGTATTGTGTCGCAATCAAGGGAAGAGTCTGGATATCACGTCCTCCCACGCGTCCGACGCATTGAACGAAATCAACGCCTCCTGTCCGATTTCCACCGGGGGCAAAGAAGAGCAACCAGATCCACTAGAGCAACCGGCTGTTGGTCGCTTGACCGGCCGGACCACCCAACGGGCTTTGCCGTGTTCATCCTCCGAGTTGAGGATTTTGCCATTCACAACGCGACCGCGGATGCGTCGGAGCCGATTGCCGAGACTCCGCGTTGACGGCAGCTTGTCGCCCGCCGCACCGCACAATTCAGAGACGGCCTCTCGCAGGGCTTCGTAATCGGGGCGTCGCTCGTCCAACCTTTTGAGCAACTCCGAAGTCGTCAGCCCTTCGCCGCTCGGGTCGATGTTCGCCCATTGGTTGATGAGGACTTGCAGGACACCCGCCGTCACGTCGGATCGCTTGGCCAATTCCTCGCGCGTTTGGCCCGGATCAGGTAGGCCACACCAGACGATGGCTTCACGGATCAGGGCAGACCACGCATCGAACGACCCCCACGCGGGCAGGTTCATTCTTGGGCGACCGGCCACATGATAGGCCCTCAAGATCGTGAGTGCCGCCGCGACCAAGGCCGCGCGTTGCTGTTTGACATGTGGGCCGAGATGCGGAATCTGGAAGCCGGTGCGGAGTTCGGGATTCTCCTCGGGCGAGTCGAGACGAATATGCAACGTCCGCCGTGACGTGTCGGCCTGCAGCATCACGTTGTTTCCCGTGGCGGCCCACGTCAGAGATAGCGGTAGTTCCACCATCTCACTTTTGCCGAGGATGCGATCTTTCCAAGTGTCGGGCGAGGTCAGAGCCGCGTCGAGACTCGCGCAGCCCAAACTCCCAATGATGTTGTCGATCAAAACCATCGAATCTCCCGAGATCGCCAACGCCGTGACGCGTTTCCTGCACTCTTCATCGTCTCTCGGGTTCGACATCCGGGCAAGAGTCGTCCCCGTGGCGATGATGCCACCGACGTCAGCCAACAGCGATTTGCCGGAGCCGCGCGTATTGGCGTCGATCAAAAACAGCGGCGACGGGCCGGAGAACGCATGACGCGCCAGCGGCGTCAGCACGAACGCCAGCCACGCGGCACGATGCTCGGGCTTCGCGAACGGGAAATCGACCGCCACGTTCAACAACACTTCTGCGGCACGAACCGCATCATCCCGCGTCGGCTGTGCGGGGATCGGCGGCAGGTCGATGGCACTCGCCAGAAACAGCCCGGTTGTTGAATCATAGCCATTAATCGAAAGGATCGACCCGTCCGGTCGCATCGTGGGGCAGGTCGCAATCGCAAGGAGCGGTCTAATCCCCGGCCATTCCCCGCGAGAGTGAACCGCGCTCACGCACCAGCCCGGCGGATGCGCTTGCTTCATAACGATTTCACCTTGCGGAGTCATGCGTCGCTCGAGAAACTGGATCTGCCGTGTCATCGCCTCGCGCAGTGTTTGTGGCAACAACGCGCGAATCCGCCGGACACCGTTGGGTCGCACAATCCCGTCGTGGACGGTGTCTTCGCCAACGATGCGAATCAGCATCCCAACACGGGAAAACAAATCGCTGGATCTGGCCAGTACCGCGACCGCCTCATCGTTGACGCGGTGCTCATCTGTGCCAACGATGATTTCCGTCCGGCTGCTGAAACCGTTCTGGGCCGCGGCCGCTTTCGCCGATGCGGGCAGCCCGGCCAAGAGAGCCGCCATGTCGTCCCCTTCCACGAGGATCGGAGAGCGACCAGCCGCCAACAGGTCGTCGATCCCCTTGCCGTCGTCGGGGGGCCATGTCTCCACCGCCACGTCGCGGGACTCTGACAGTGTTGTCACGAGTCCCAGCAGCGCTCCCGCCACGGCGACGTTTGTCCTGAAATCAGCATCCAGCGCGATCAAAACTCGCTTCGGCTGCAACGCGTCGATCAAAGGAAGCACGCGCTTCCAAGTGTTAACACCCGCAATCGACACGGTGGGGATGCCCGACAGACCGAATACGATATCGGCTTTGAGTTCACCTTCTGTGATTCTCAGCGTCTCCACCGGACCAGTGATGCCACGCGGCACATGGCAGGGAGTGCCGGGACTCGGGCCATTGGTGCGACTGCGCGACCGCGACGAAACCCAACGATATTTTCCGCGTTCATCAACCGTGTCGAGCCGAATGCGCAGGGCCACAATTTGACCGGCGGCTTCTCGGACTGGGATCAACAGGCCACACGGCGATGAAAACCGCATCGGTTTTCCATGATCTTGCGCCACCCCCGGTACACTCAGGGCGAGTTCCGTTTTTCGGCCAGAATCGTCAGCCACCCAGTCCCGAAGCAATTGTGACGATTTCCATGTCCGCGACGGAGCGGCCACAGTGCGGTATTCAGCCGCGTCGATGGCGGCATCGGTCAGACCGCGTTGATGCAGGGCCTCGCGATGCTCGCCTGACAATCCCAGCCCCGACAGGACTAAAGTGTAAATTTCGTGCCGCACGTCGACGGAATCGACCACCGGAAATTTCCCGCTCTTTGACTCACCGTTGCCGAAGCTTGCAACGGTTTGCGGTTCGTCGGCCGGTTCGACCACGGGCGAGGTTGCTCTAGATGGTCTAGTTGATCTGTTCCCGCCCCCGTGGATTTTGCTGCGAGGTGTTGATTTCGTTGCGCGAGCCGCCACACCCAAATATTGGCCGATCAACTCCAGAGCCTCGGGCAATCGCACCCCCAAGTAGTGCATCACGGCCGAAACGGCATCGCCATTTCTCTCCGCGAAACACTGGCCGCACAACACCGCACCATCATCGGCGTCGATTAGCCGGAATCGGTCATCGCCTCCACACTTTGGGCAACCGTGATGCCGCCCGTCCAACGATTCGCGAGGAATCCCCGCGACAATCTCCAGAACGTCCACAGCCCGACCACGAAGGGCCAGCTTGATCTCCTCTAGCTGATAACGCGGCTTCAC
>CAMCMU010000028.1 GCA_945876035.1 Schlesneria paludicola DSM 18645
ACTCGCCCCGACCGTGTTCGTCCCGGCCCAGGTTCTCCCGGAAGGATCATTGAGGGCATAGCCATTTCCTCCATCCAATTGCCAGTACTGCAACTGCACAAAACAGGGGGTACATCCGATTCCGAAACCACCCCAGATTCGCGGAGCCGAGCCATTTTTTCAGCGGACGTCGGGTACGTCGGCGGCATTCCTCAACCGTGGGTCACCGCGTGGAAATCAAATCCAAGTCAAAAAACCGTTTCCCATTCTGTTGCAGAAGTCGATTTTCGGTTGACCGGGGGACACTGCTCCTGGCCTCATCCAACGTATCGGAAACAGTGTTTTTTTGTTTTGCAAGAGGTGCTTCGGGGAGTGGGATATGTCACTGCATTTTTCACAGTGACCCGTTCAGGAGTGGACCGAGGCGAGAAACGAACCAAAACGCGTCGGCAAAATTCCACTCTCTCTGTCAACTCCTTCCCAGCCTTTCTGTGGTCTGGAGCGGCTGTTGCCATGAGACCGTCTTCACACGTCAGGGGTGGGACGGTTTTCTCGGAAGAGGCAGGAATCACGCGTGTTAAGGCAAGAACGGATTCATCATACGCCGCACATACGGCCGGTTGGGATACTGTGGGTCGATCTCGGCGTAGGGAATTGTCAGCCTTGATGCGGGGGAAAGATCCATGTCCTTGTGCAGGACTGCGAGAACCGCATTGTGGACCCAGTGTTTCGCGAAGACATCGAGCGGCATGCGGGTATTTCCGCGGGTCGGGTCGGCCAGGTAGATTTCGTTGCCGACGATGCCACGAACCACGACAAAGTGATTTCCTTCCTGTACGGAAATGGCGACGATTACGGGCACCTTGACTGCGGCGAGGTCTTGCAGGCCGTTCAACTTTCCGACGATGGCACGATAACCGCGTAGGATCGAAATGTTTTTCAGATCGCTCATCGACAGGCCGTTTTTGATCCGTTCGTCCACATCTTCCGCCGTCAGATAATTTTCCAAGTCGGTTAAGATATCTGCTTCGCCCGTCGGATCATTCCAATAGTAGGTCAGGAGTGTCGCTAAGGCACCGGCACCGCACGAATAGTCATGTCTTTGCAGGACGACATGTTTGTTTTTTATCGAAACCCACGAAACGGGAGCGAGTGAAGAAGTGTTGGTGCGGCGATCGGTTGGATTGCAGCGGTAAAATTTGTAAGTGTTCGTTTCCGCCGTGGCGATCGAGAAGCGACAAATCAACATTCCTGCCAATAGCGCACGGAGAACGAGTGTCGGATGGCGTTGGGAAGCACTGAACAGGGCAAGGCAATTCCATTTTTTTGCGTGCATGTTCCCTCCAAAGTCAAAGCACAGAACCGTGAGAGGGGGGCCGAGTTCCTCTCCTGTATTTTTTTGAATAGCCTCGATGCCTAGTCGTTCTCGACCCTTTCCGCGAGTGACGTCTTCCGCTCTGCAAACGACGGTGATCATCGCCTGGCGAACTGCCGAAGGCTGCCGGCCCACTCCCTATGACGCGGCCAATTTTCACGGTTTGGACGTGAACGTCCAGATCATTCCTAACTGAATATCGTTCGCTCCGGCCGTCGATCCAATCGTCACGAACGGCTCGAAAACTCGTTTCTCATTGGCATGGGTGACCGCGAAACGCAGAGCAATCAAATCGCGTTCTGTGCCGAGTGCTCCGCGATGATTGATCTGTAACTCTTGCTCGAAACTGCCGAACAGCCTGCAACTCAGGGACGTTGTTTCGTTGACTCCGAAACCGACGCCATACTGATAATCCAAGCCGAATCCCTTATCGTAATCGATCCCCGAGATCTGCGATGGAAAGCCGTATCGCAGTCCAACCCCACCGAAGACAAGCACCGGATCGTAGCGACGAATCCCCAGAACGCTAGACCCATATTCGTAGTATCCCCTGCCGAATCCTGCATCCGGAAGGGCAAACAGGCCGTGGGCTTGGCCGGTGGGGACAGAAAGAAAATTCGTCAAAATGATGTCGTAGTCGCCGGTCATATCCCGAGGCAGCGAGTAGTTTAAAGCTAAAAATGTGTCGCCGATTGGTCCGCTCGTGATACTCGTGCCGTTACTGGTCCCCAAAACATCAAGTCTTTCGGTGGTAATTCCTACCGGAAGGAAGACCTGTGCCGTCAAGTTATCCTTGAGCCCGTATCGAAACGCTAAGGGGACGTAGAGGGCTCGGTTGGTGACTAGTCCGTTAACGACATCAAAGCCGTTACTGAGGGGAATCGGAAAATCAAACGTGGTGGAGCTGTAAACCGCTCCAATGTCCCCGCTGTATTGGCCACGTTTCAGTAACACGGCTTGGTTACGCAGGTAGGTTATTGGTGGAAGAACGGGGGCCGTTTCTTGACCGAAATTTCGAGAGGGATCAACTTTGCTTTTGGGAGCAACGACATCTACGGGACTCGCTGAGTCGTCTGCTTTGGTTGATTCGCTGGTTGATTCGCTGGTCGCTTGATCTGCGAAGGCCGTCGTATAAATAGGTTTCGGGAGATCGAATCCGGATTGTGCGTTGACCTGATCGGTGGTGAAACAGATCCAGGCGACGACGTGCAACGCAAACACTGTTCGAATTATCATTCGAGACCGTCCTAGTTCTGAGGCCTTCACGATAGCGAAGGTAATCCTTTACGATGATGGTCCACACCCAAGAGGGTTGACCGCGATCACACCGCCCAATCAATCACATTGGCCCCGCGAGCACCACGCACGGTCGAGAGATCAATCCCGATCGCGAAAATCCCATGCACCCCAGTTCTTCAGACGTTTACTGGAGACCTTTATTGGTCAGCTTCTTCTCGATGCGTTCAGCAATCCGTTCGTGGCATTCCAACCCGCTGAGACGCATCGTTCAAAATTTGTATCGGACTTGCAGTCTTTTCCAGAACACAGACTTTCGTGAAGATCGCTATAGGTAGGATGGGCTGTTTATGGCTTGCGGGACTCTTCATTGCCCCAGAGGTCTTCGGTTCCGAATGGTGTGACTCTGGCCGTTTCTGGAGCTGATGTTGTCAGGCAAGAGGTGTTTCAGCGAGAGTTCTGGGATGGAATTCGTGGCGGCAAATTCGGCGGTGTTGCACAGGACGGCTGCCGGTCGGTGACGGGGTGTCGAACATCGGTTGTTCATCGCAGCGGCCGACCACGTCGCCTGATTTCAAGGGGGGCTGGGGTATCGCTGTTTGACGCTCTCGGTTCTTAGCAACGCATCCGACATGAGTTCGACCGTCCTCGGTATGAGACGGTCAGACGGTCTTCTGACGAGCAGAAAATGGGCGACGGCGTGGAAGAGATTCCAGCGGACGTATCACGGTTTTGGGTTGCAACAGATCATCGAGTGCGCCCTCGTCGTCCTGACATGGCGGACAAGAACCTGCCAAAAGTACCGCGGGATTGGCTAGGCTTGTCGCGGCGGTATTCGCCAAGCGAGCGAAAGGAAATTCCCTGCTGACGCATGGTCCAAGATCTGCGTGACCGCCTTTTCCGGTACCGCAGATCTCGCTTGCCGGATGACCTCACGGAGAACGGGGGACGACAACAATTGATCCGCCGAATCCCGGGCTCCTCTGGATCGATCTTTGCCGCTGGCCGAGTTGGCAAACACCAGGCGAACTCGTGGCTCCCCAATCTGTCTGAGTGTTGTAAAACGGCAGGCCGATTCCAGACGCGACGGAGTGTTGGGCGAAACGGTCACTCTCCAAATTGCCTCAGTAAGCGGAGCCACAGGCTGCTGAAACATTGTGAAACAGGGCCTGTTGACGTCTCGGAATCAAGGTGCTGAAGGTTTCGACAGGAAAGGCGAATTCACGAATTCGATTCCGCCTGCGGGTCCGCATAATCAATGAGCAATTCGGAAAAAACGGTTTCCGCGAACGAACGCCGTTTCGGTGTGTTCTTAATCGGTTGGGCTGTCAGGCAGGCAAGTTCGTTCCCCCCAGAGCGAGTTGTGCTCCCTGAAGAAGAAGTCTCTGAGCCACTTGTTGACCGAGAAATTTCGCATCACACGTCAGTCCTGAAGCGGAAGCCATCCAACGTTTCGACCCGTCGATTGTGAGGACAACGGCCTCCACGTAAAGCCTGTCATGGACGACCTGTGTGAAGGCACCGAGTGGCGCGTGGCAGCCTGCTCGAAGTGTGGACAGCAGACTTCGTTCGGCGACGACCGCCGCCAGAGTTTCCGGGTCTGTAATGCGTGTCAGGAGTGTCCGCGCAAGCTCATCTTGGATCCGGCACTCCACGCCGATTGCTCCCTGACCAACGGCAGGATAAAGCACGGGAGGGCCCATGCTGCAGGAGATCCGGTTCCCCAATCCGAGGCGTGTGAGTCCTGCGGCGGCCAGCAGTAATGCGTCAAATTGGCCTTCGTCCAGTTTGTGAAGACGCGTTTCAACATTTCCACGTACTTCAAGGAGTTTCAGGTCAGGTCGGAGGTGTTTTAATTGAGCCTGCCGTCGTGGGCTTCCTGTTCCTACTCTTGCCCCTTGGGGTAACTGTGACCAATTGTTGGCGTCGGGATTGTGAATCGGCATGACGAGCGCATCGACTGAAGGACCTCGCGTCGGTGTGGCGGCGAGGGTTAATCCTTCCACCGGTTCCGTCGGTAGATCCTTCAAGCTGTGCACCGCCAAATCGGCTCGACCATCGAGGAGCGCCACCTGCACTTCTCGCGTAAAAACGCCCAATCCTCCTAAATCCTGCAAACGTTCCGACTGATCGCGGTCGCCGGACGTGCTGACGTAAATCAGTTCGACATTCATTTCCGGTCGGACGGCGCGGATCAAATCGGAAATGTGGCGGGCCTGCCACAGAGCCAGATTACTTGATCGGGTGGCAATGCGGATTGTCGTCGTGGAAGTCACCGAGTTCAGTCTCCAAACAGGGGGCTATTCATTCAGGATCCGTCGAATCATCTTGCCGCTTACGCCGTGGGTGGACTAACAGCGAGGACCACGACGATGACTCGACTGGCCCCGGCACGCTTCAACACGCGGGCGGCTTCGCTGGCTGTCGCTCCAGTCGTTAAAATATCATCGGCTAACAGGATCGTTTGCCCCTTCAGGCTCAGGCCGCTGACGGTGCAGAACGAATCGTGTTGTTGATGTCGTCGCTCGGTTTTTGAGCTTCGGGCTTGCTTTGGTGTCCAGCGGTGCTTTGCGAGGATACCGGTCACCATTCGGAGGTTCAACTGGTGAGCGATTTCGCGGGCAATGGTTTCTGCGGCATAGTGCGGCCGGCCGAGTCGCTTGAGCCAGTGTTCAGGAACCGGCACGATGGTGTCGAAGCGACCAGGCGTGAACAGCGATCGGTGTTCTTCCACCAATAAACCCGCCAGAGCCCTGCCGAGCAATGCTCCCTCGGAATTCTTGGCCATCAAGCAGGCGCGACGCAACTCGTCTCGATACAGACCGAGTCGGATCACTTCATCAAACGCAAACGACTCTCGAAGGCACGCCAGACAGCCTTGTTCTGAAACCGTATAGAGACCGAGTGGGGTTCCGCAACGGTGACAGGTATTTCCGGCAGGGGGAACAAATTGGGATCGACACATCTCGCAGAATTGGCAACTCCGGTCTCGGGCTCTCCAAGTCGAGGGCAACGCTCTCTCGCAAAATAAACATTGGGGAGGATACACAAAGTCAAGGATCGACTGTGCCAGCCCCACGGTCATGTGGGACGCGGCGGTCATCTGGGAGACGACTGTGAGTGTCGGTTTCCATGGCATGGCAAAGCCTTTGACCGCAGAAGAGAACTCGACAAAATCTCTCGGCACAATAACGATCCCTCCTCCGAATCTTCAATCCGCGGCATGACCTATCTGGCAATGCACGTTTTGAGCGGTATCCTCTGTGCTTGGAGTGTGCTGGAACGTCCCCGCGATTGGCCGCCTTAAAAACACAAACCGTACCGAAGTCTTGGTGTATTTGACCGGATTCGACTGGACAGAGAAACATCGTCGAAAGCGACATCTTACGAGGAATGGTAAAATCAAGACTCGAATCCTCATCGCCGGCGGAGGTCTTGCCGGATTAGCCGCTGCGGTGGCCCTCACCGATCGCGGATACTCTTGCGAAATTGTGGAATCGAAATCCCGGCTGGGGGGCCGTGCCAGTTCGTTCTTCGATCCCACGTCGGGAACATCCATCGACAACTGTCAGCATGTCTCACTCGGTTGCTGTACGAATTTTCGACATTTTTGCGTGACGACAAAGTTGGACGAATTCTTTCGACGTGAGAAACGACTGAACTTCATCGGTCCCGGTGGGACGATAGACCATTTCCAAGCCACGTCGCTTCCCGCTCCGTTTCATCTGGCGGGATCATTTGCACGATTAAGCTATCTAACATGGCGAGAAAAACTTTCGCTGGCTCGAGGCTTGAAGTCGCTGGCGGGTGAAATTCCAAAGGAGGACCGGAAACAGCCGTTTTCTCAGTGGTTGATTCGGCATGGTCAGTCCGCGGTGGTGAGGAATCGATTTTGGCATGTGGTATTGGTCAGCGCTCTCAGTGAGACTCTCGACAGAATCGATGTGGAGCATGCGCGTAAGGTGTTTGTGGACACTTTTCTGGCACATCGAGACGGTTGGACTGTTGAGATTCCGACTGTAACACTCGAAGAATTGTACGGTGGACGTTTGACCGATTGGCTGACATCGCGTGGCTCGACGATTCGATTACAATCGCCTGTGGAACGAATCGAGTTAAAACAGGATCGAGTCTGTGGAGTCAGGCTCACATCTGGCGAGACGTTGATTGGCGATGAGTTTATCGTCGCACTCCCCTTCTTTCGGATCCCGTCTCTCTTTCCGGAGTCACTGGCGAATCATCCGGACCTCGCCGGAATTCAGCAACTCCAAAACTCGCCCATTTCGAGCATCCACTTATGGTTTGATCGGCCTATCACAGAACTGCCGCACGCCGTGTTCGTGGACGGATTGTGCCAGTGGATGTTTCAGCGAACTGTTCTAAACTCTCCGCCGGATTCCGCTCCCAACACGCCGCAGCAAAGTCCGCGGGATCGTCAATACTATTATCAAATTGTGATCAGCGCCAGTCGCGCGTTGGCGGGTCAATCTCGCGACCAGATTTTGTCTCAGGTCCTCGCCGAATTGAAGGTCGTCTGGCCGGAGACAGCTCGTGCGAATTTGTTGCACTCACGGCAGGTGACCGAGCATCGCGCCGTTTTCTCACCGCTGCCCGGGGTCGATGCGTTGCGTCCGAAACAGCAGTCTCCGGTGCCCAACCTTCAACTCGCCGGCGACTGGACTCAAACAGGCTGGCCAGCAACGATGGAAGGCGCAGTGCGGAGTGGTTATCTCGCCGCCGAAAATGTTCTTCAGCGATTGGGAAAAACAGAATTGGTGATCCAGCCCGATTTAAAGATTGGGCTTCTGACCCGATTACTGATGGGAGTTTCTGAACGGCCGCATTCCGCACGACGGTAGCATCCGCGTCGATCAGGGCCGGAGATGTTTGGGTCCCGTCGGTCGAGATTGATGTCTTCTCGTCGTTTCCTCTCGGCCGTGCTGAGGGATGGCTCAAGCGGACCTCGGTCGGTGTCGGCATCGAACCGAAACAAATTCGGGTTCAACGCGATCACTCTCGTCCGGTCGGTGAATGACTCGAAAGAGTCGCATCGGGTGTGTCATGCTCCGTGTTGCGTTGGTCTCGAATCCCCATGGCACGAGCGATTTGCAGAAGTTATTCCTTAGTGATCGTCCACGACATCGCTGCGGCGTTGTTTGTGATCTGGTTCGGGTGTTTTGCACCACAGAGAGCGACCGTGATTCCCGGTCGCCGAATTGTCCAATTGAGTACGAACTGGGCGGTTGTGGTGCCGGCGTCTTGCGCAAATGGATCGGAGTGAATCCAGAAAGTCTTGGTTTTTCTGCCACGGCTGTCAGCGGAATATCGGAGATGTCTGGCGGATGTCTGTGAGATCAAATCGATGAGGTCGCAGCATCTTGCCAGCCAACACCCCTTTCATCAGCGGCCAATAGGCCAGCACCGAAATTCCCTGTTCGGGACACGACGGCAATTGCGAGGTCTCGATTTCTCGTTTCAGGATGTTGTCGCGAGGCTGATAGGCATCGATCCGAAGCACCGAATGAAACGCGACTAACTGGGGCTGAGTAAAATTGGAGACGCCAACACTGCAGATTTTCTAGGCATCGAATAAATTTTGTAGCGTCTCCGCCGATTCCATTACGGACGTGCTAGGATCAGGATCGTGCAAGTCGTACAGGTCAATACAGTCGGTCTGTAGGCGACGCGGGCTTTCGTCACACTGACGCAGAAGTGTTTTCGGGCGACAGTCCTTTGTCTAAAGACCGCTTTTCCAGTGAATCCCTCCCTTGCTGGCGAGGATCAGGTCTCCACGACGGTACCCCAACGCTCGGGCGATCAATCGCTTGCTTTGGCCCTCAATACCTTAGCGGAATGCTGTGTCAAAAAAATTAGTTCCCGCGTCGGCGGCGGCTTCCCGTGTGGCCAGGCTGTCGGCATCCGAGACATTGATGCTGGTGATCCCGGCAATCGGCCCGCAGCCCAGGGCAATGGTGGTGACCTTGATTCCCGTCCGGGCGAGTCATCCTCCGGTTCCTCGAGGCGGATCTCGCTACGGTCTTGATCAAACCGGTTCGGCAATCCCCCGGCCCCGACGTCACGATCAGACCCGGCAACGTTTCTTTCGGAGAGGCCACAAGGCATTCGGAATTCGATCAGCGCAGAGGCGTTTGCGAACTCCAGCGGGCGATGTTTTTTGCGGCCCCTGATTGTTGTGCGGCGAATGCGTTGAGTGTGCTGAGCACGATTTCAAATCGCCGAGTTTCGTTTTTGATCTGTTGCGCCCATAATCGGCTACAATCCGGTCATTGCGAAAAAGGAAAAGTCACGGCACCATTGTCCTGTCGACGGCGACGATCAGAGAACGACAATTAGAGGAGTTATGACGATGTCAAGCAAATGGAAAAGTGTCAGCGGACTGTCTGGAATTTTGACAATCGTGTGCGGCATGATGGCTGTTGCCGCACAGGCTGTCGAGATCTCTGACAAGGGGGCTTTTTTTAGTGCCGCCGCGATCGCAAGAGCAAACCAGTCGATTCAGGAGATCGAACAAAAATCAAGACACGAAATTCGCATTGAAACATTTGCTTCCGTGCCGGACGACGGGATTGAATCCGTTTCCAAAATGAATGCCACACAACGAGGCGAGTTTTTTTCAAAGTGGGTTTCAGAGCGTGCGGAGGCCACAAAATCGCGGGGGATTGTGATCCTGATTTGTCGTGAGCCATCGCATTTCAACGTGTGGGCCGGAACACCAATCCAAAGGGCGGGGTTCGGGGCTCCCCAGGCGAAAGCGGTCCGCGAAACGCTGGCCGCGAGCCTCAAGGCAAAAGATTTCGACAAGGCGTTGCTCGACGGAGTGGCCCAACTGTCAAAAACAGTTGAGGGACTGAGCCCTGTGAAACCAGGAACCTCGTTGGCCACTCACGAGCGAAAACAGGGTCACACAAATGCTCCCGCGGCATCGAATCGGATTCCCATTAACAGGAACTCCTCCACAGGACCGACGCAGTCGAGCTGGTCTGGCGTCTTAATGATACTGATGTTCGTTGTTGGCGGTGTGCTGTTGATCTCTCTGCTCGGACGTTTGTTCGGTGGTGGTGGTCGAGGTTCTGCCGGAGGAAACTTTGGTCGGCCGGGATATGGTGGTGGTGGTGGCGGCGGCGGGTTTATGAGTGGATTAACGGGCGGAATTTTTGGGGCTGTGGCTGGGAACTGGCTATACGACCAATTTTCGGGTCACCACGCATCGGCCGGCCAATCGAATTCCATGGGGGATTCGTTTGGCTCCAATGAATCATCGGGTGGAGGCATGCTCGATTCCGGAGCGGATTCCGCGGACACGGGGTACAGTGGTGGGACTGACTTCGGCGGTGGTGACTTTGGTGGCGGAGATTTTGGAGACGGAGACTTTTAACCACTCGTGAAATCGGACGTTGAAATCAGGGGCCGAGAAGTTCGTGACCGAATTTCGACAGGCGATGCGACGAGCGGTCACAGGATATCTTAGACGCTCCCGAGTTGCCTGGATTGCGGCCAATCCGGCGAACGTTCAATAAATCTAGAATGACTGAGCCTGTTCGATTTTCGGATTCGTTGTCACGGTCGAATTGGAGTTCACGCCAGTGAATACCCGCTTGAGCACTCATCATGCCGTGTATGTCGGAAGCTTTGACCCACTGACTTTGGGGCATGTTGATATCATTCGGCGCGCGGCGACAATTTTCGACCGACTGACAGTAGGAATCGGCATTAACCCCGATAAGCAACCGCTGTTTTCGCCCGAGGAAAGATTAGAGCTGACTTTAAGTTCACTCAAATCGTTTGAAAATGTCGAAGTTCGATGCTTCAAAGGTCTGACCGTGGAATTCATTCAACACTGTGGAGCGAGGGTCCTCGTACGTGGTGTCAGAACGTTGTCCGATATCGAGACCGAATTCACAATGACGCTGGCCAACCGCGCTCTTGACCCCCAAATCGAGACCGTATTTCTCATGGCTTCAGAACGCTACACACACATTTCTAGCAGCCTCATCAAGCAGATCGCTCAACTAGGTCAGGGGCGAACAATGCAGAAACTGTGCGAATTCGTACCGCTTGAGGTGGTCGAGCCCCTCATCGGAAAATATCGTTCTGGGCTCTCGCCCCATTCCACCGGTCTCACGGTCGATTGATCGATACCATCAAAGGAATCAGGTGTTTTTGACCGGCAGATTTTCCGGCGAAACAACGGATTCGCGTTGGCATGGACGGCTTGGATGGGCGAGCGGTCTCCTGTTTAGATTTTGTCAGCGGCTTTCTCGAATCCCGTCAGCGGAGGAACGCCTGAGAACAAGCGGGTTCACGAAGCCTTGCCTGACGGTTGGGAAGCAACATTCCCTGCCATTGGAGAAGTTGCTATGCCACGACCGGTGATTCCTGTCACTTAGTGGACCAGCCTCGGCAGTCGCCCTGCGAAAAAACGGGTGCTGCTGAGTTCAAAAATTACTCTGCAGGCGACATCAGTACGGAACAGTGTCGCTGCAGGCCTGATCGTAAATTTCAGGCAATGATCAAAAATCCGGTCGTTTCCGATGTTTTCAAATTCGATGCTCGGAAGACCACGGCATCGGTAACGACAAACAGTGTTTTGATGTCTGACAATCAAGGTTTTCAAATGATGGGCAGAAAAATGAAATTGTCGATTTGCCACTGCAAAGCAGGAACCGACACAATCAGGACTGCGCGGTGTAACAGAGGCCGTTGACAATCTCAAACGCCAGCAGCGCCACCGACCATCCGTTGAATTTTAGCGCGGCGTTCGGCTCGACGGCGGGTCCGACGACTGGTCTCACTTGGCTTTTCATAGAACTCACGCCGCCGCATCTCTTTTTTGATACCGGAATGTTCTACCAATTTTCGGAACCGCTTAACCGCATCGTTGACCGATTCATTATCTCGCAACCGCAACTTAACCACACATTCCTCCCATCAGGTTGACACAAGTTTTCACACGAATTAACGGAGCGTTCGGAAATGACCGTTGGTGACCTCGCGCATCAAATCATTGTATCGGCAGACCGATTACGTTGGAAGTCCGCGAGGCACTGGCAAAATCGTCGCCTTGGATTTGCTCTTACAAACATCGGTATCAGAGTCGGCCAATTCAAGACGGATGATACGGAGGCTTCGGATTCGGTGACGCAATAAGTCTGTTTTAGGTCGAGAAGACCAACAGATATCGAGATTGCAGGCCACCAGTGCCGCTCGGCGGCCCTCGAAGTGACTTTCAGGGGGCAGGCCTTGGGTATTCCGTTGCGGAACCTGTCAAGGAGATCCGATACGACTCGGAATCGCCTCGACGCTGGGCTCAGCCATGCCAAGGGGGTCTGGTTGTGCCCAGAGTTGTGCTTGATTTCCTGGCAGACCGTGCCGTTTTAAAACCGCGCGATGTGGCGACCAGAGGCAGCGGGCGCGTCGTGTCTTCTGACCACGAATGTCCGCAGCACATCGTGTCTCTTTATCGGGTGGCTTCGATTTCGAATTGAACGCCCGAGAAGACCGATTGAGGCTCCAGTCGAGTTTTTGAACTCTTGATCACAAGTCCTCAATAAGTTTTGCGCGCGGTACCGGCCTCGGTGCCGCTCCTCGCTTTGTAGCGGCACTTATTCGCTGCCGGGAATTCCGAGTGCAAGTTGTCCGGTAAAAAAGTGCCGTGCTCGAACGGATCGTTGATGTTGACCGCTAGTCACTGCCGAAAAGAATGGCAGGGCTCTTGATGTTTGAAATCAGACCGATCGGCGAAAATGGCCGATTCCCAGTTAAAAAGAGACGGTGTGTCATCGCGGATCCCGTTTTATCTGGTGAAGAACGACGATTAAAAGATCGCATCTGATTTGTTTAGGGAGGAACTGTGCGACTCATTCGGAGACAGACATTGCTGAGGGCCCTCATTGCAGTGGCAATGGGTTTCCTCTCCGCCGAGTCATTTGCGCAACAACCAGTGAAGCCTCTTTCGGCCAGACCAGTTAGTGATGGGTTATCACCTAGGGCCGGATCGGTGGATCCCCTCCTCCAGCAACTTGACCAAGCCATTTCCGTCACTAGTTCGCGATTTTTAACGGCGGATGGACCGACTCCACACTCACCGTGGCAGATTTTCCATGGAATTCTGGCACTGAAACAAGACTTCCAATTGAAGCTCGTGGAGGGTGGAAAGATTCGTGCTATCGATTGGATTGCCAACGCGGAACCCTCCTTCGACAACAAGCCGCTGATTTTCAAGACACCTCAAGGGGTGAAGTTTCACTCGTTCACTCGTAAATGGGCCTTTGAAGGACATCCGGCACAGTTCATGGCGCTGCTTTCGCAAT
Organism: Schlesneria paludicola DSM 18645; assembly: GCA_945876035.1. Taxonomy (GTDB): domain Bacteria; phylum Planctomycetota; class Planctomycetia; order Planctomycetales; family Planctomycetaceae; genus Schlesneria; species Schlesneria paludicola_C. Next base: position 12,922 of record CAMCMU010000028.1, read on the forward strand.
GTGAACTCCCGGAAGATTTTTCATTCAAAGTCGCTGGCGAACGGGCGACGATGGCTGACATGGTTCGAAACATCAAGTGGGAAGTGAACGCCAACGAAGAGGTGACTTGGGTCCTGTGGGCGTTGCAGCATTATCTCAATCCAAGCGACCAATGGTTGAATCAGCATCAGGAAGCTTGGAGCATTGAGCGTCTGGTACAGATTGAAACGGGGCTTCCCGTCGTGGGAGCGGCTTGTGGGGGAAACCATCGTCTGTTCGCTCTGACGCGAACTCGTGACAAGTATCTCAAGGCCGGCGGCAAGTTGGCGGGGATTTGGTCGCAAGCAGACCTCAAGATACGACAGCATATCGAACTGGCGCGGTCACTGCAGAACGGTGATGGGTCATTTTCGAGCAAATCCTATCGATCCGTTGGGTACACGGATGACCCCAACGAACGCTTCAATACCACCGGGCATACGATGGAGTTTCTCTCGATTGCCGTTCCTGACAATCGAATCAGCGAGCCGTGGGTAAGAAACGCCGTTTCGATGTTGTGTCGCGAACTGGTGATCCATCGCCAGCGTCAGATCGACTGTGGCCCACTGTATCACACCCTCAATTCCGTGATCCTATATCGCGATCGTTTGCGAGCCCTGTCTTCTCCTCGAACCCCGGCCACAATTGCCATCAAGCCGCCGGAGTTGATCAAGATCGCGACCACTCCTAAAAAAGAAGTCGAACCCAAGGTGGAAACGAAAGGGACCGAGCCCCCCTCCGGACCGGTAAAAACAGAGAGTTCAGACAACCCGAGTGACGCCATCAAATTGAATCCCCTAGAAAAACCTCAACCCACGCAGCCAGCTTCTCCGGTGACGGAATCGCTTCGTGCTAACGAATCGGACGTCATTTCATCAACAGACGTTCTTCGTTCGGATCAGCGCGGTTTGAAAACAGAAATTCCAGCAGCGACTGCTCCCTTGGAGGCGAAACTCAAGGCATTGAATCCGGGACGCGCCTTGCAGACGCGTCGAGTTGTTCGGTCGGTAGACGTTTCCCGCCCTGCTCTGCTACCTCAAATTGACGCCGTTCCAATCAGCCAAGGCGTGAAAGATCCTGTCGATCTTGGTGTATCCCTAGACGAATCATTCCAGATGTCAGCTCAAAGTTTCAAGCCTTCGTTAAGCCGTGACTCAGCCGGTAGCCGTTCTCCTCGCAGAATCGATAGTCGAGATCCTTCTCCTGCGTTGCCAATCTGGCCACTGTTGACCCCTGTTGATGATGACGCCGTTTCCGCGTTACGGCTTGCCAATCCCTGACGGCAGTTCCGTTCCGTTAGGAATCCCTCACGGGGTGGAATGCAGAATCACTTTGGGAAACAATCGCTGTGACGATGCTTCTCGGACGGCAATACCGATCAGGGTTTGATCGGCATCAAGCAGCGTAACTTCACCTCCGTAATTGACGTCACAGTCAATTTTCGAACAGATTGCCTGACCTTGACGGACCATACAAATTTCCGTTGGATTGAGGCTGCGTCGAGGAAGGTCGGCTACCACGGCGAGTGGTGGTGTTAAGGCTTGAGCCAGTGAAAGCCGATCGATCGAGTCTAGCAAAATAGAATGCGAAAGAGTGAATGGGCCAACGCTCATGCGACACAATTTGCTCATGACCGCTCCGCAGCCGAGTCGCTCTCCCAGGTCACGTCCGAGGGATCGTACATAAGTTCCCGATCCACACTCAATTTCTAACTCGAATTCGGGTGGTTGAAACTCGGCCAACTTCAGTGAAAAGATTGTGACTGGGCGAGGTTGAAGTTCCACGGCTTCGCCGCGGCGAGCGAGTTTATAGGCTCGGTGGCCACCCACTTTGACGGCCGAGATTCGTGGGGGTGTTTGTTGAATCGTTCCCAAAAAATCGGGTAACAATTGTTGAATCTGATTTGCGGTGACATTCGACCATGCGCCGCCTTCGACCATCTCCGCATCGATGTCATCGGTTGGACTGCGTTTTCCTAGCAGAAAACGGCCAATATATCGCTTGCGCCCCGATTGAATATGCGAGATTAAGCGGGTCGCTGAGCCGACGCAGACAACCAACACGCCGGTTGCCAAAGGATCGAGTGTTCCGGCGTGTCCCGCCTTCGCCGGCCAGACAAGCTGTTGAACGCAGTCAACGACTTTGCGGGAGGAAATCCCGGTAGGCTTGTTGATGTTGACGAGGCCACACCAACTCATGAGTCGCTTCCTTGCATTGGCAAATCACTCACCAAGTTTTCAGTACACCCAGATCGCCCAAAACGACCAGCACAGCGGTCACGGATGGCGAATCGATCCACCCAACAGCCAGTGATTGTCGGTCACGGAATTCGGCCGCACTCTGGTGGATTGCCTTACCGGTGGATTGCCTTACCGCTAAGGAGGACACCGTGCGATTTTGATGGTTCTGGAAAATCCTGTTGCCGTATCGGTCGGAGGAATAAAAAAGCCCCTCCAACAGGGGCCCAAGGGTGACTAACCGGATTCGAACCGGCGACATCCAGAATCACAATCTGGCGCTCTAACCAACTGAGCTATAGCCACCATAGAGATGGCTCAGATTCTAGCGATCATCATGACCGATGCAAGTCAGCACCCAAGGCCCTTCACAAACCTATCGGGGGTATCGTTTTCGGAACCCGAAACGCGGTCCGGGAAATGGAATTGTGTCGCACGGCTCGTTTGTTTGTGGAATCGAAGTCTGTGTCAGGTTGACCAACCAGGCTGGCAGTGACGATTTATCAGGCAAGGTTTTAGCGAGGGCTCGTTGTTCTCGGGACAATCGCAACGTCTCCTCGCAATCCAAAGTATTGGAGGGCAGTGCTGCGAATATTGATTCGATCAGCTTTAGAAAGGCTGGTTCCTGAAGTGACGTTGAGGAGAGTTGTTCAAGAAACGCAATGCGGAGTCCGGCCGTCAGCAAATATTCAACAGGAGACGGTCCAGAACACGGATCCACGCCGATACTCTCAATGGCGAAGTCACGTGCTCGTTCTTTTTCAAAAGCGAACTCAAACAAATCGCTGCTGCCCGCAAGGTTGCCGATCAGTAAATCCGTCCATCTGTCACTGCGCCGCCGAAGTTGCTCGATTTTAGCAATGTGCGATTGCATGCCGATCGGTTGGACGGTGAGTCTCCACAGGACAGAATTCCGCACTTGTAACAAGCCTCCGACTACGTTGCGTCCGATCTTTGTGAGGTCATTCCGGCCGGTTTTTTGATCAATCCCCAGCAAGACCGTTGTCCAGACCCGAGAAACCATTTCGCAAAGGAAGAGTTGTTCAGCCGTTTGAAGCAGGATCTCAAATTGTGGATCATTTTTCGAAGACCATTCGTTGAGTCTCCCCGTCCAATGCTTTTGGAGGGCCCGAGTCTGCTGCCAGAAGATTCGTAGTGATTCGAGCGACGGTTCGCGACCGTGATCAATGATGTCCCGACCGGCACGCGACGCCAGCAAAGCAAGTTCAGCCAAAGATCGGACTGTGAGATGAAATTCAACGGGGTGCATACAAGCCTCGTGGATAATCAGGGGACTCAAGGACTCAAACACCTCAGGGAGCAAGTGTGATGCCAGAGGATGTTCGTGTCTTGAATTGCTCGAGTTTCCAAGCTGTTTGTTGAATTTTTCAATGCGATTGTCAACAGTTTGAAACTCGTGAGGTGGTCATTCGACAACATCAGATGCTGTTTGACAGTGGCAAACAGCATCATCGATAATTCGGGGTCGATGCTCGGAGGACATCCGCGGCAGGATCCATGAACGGAGCTTGATGACCCGTGATTTGAGTTCGATTACAGGTCATCCGCTTTCAGGAGTTCGGGCACGGTAATCGGGGACGTTGTTTCTGCGATTTCCAATTCCCGAATTCGGACATCCTTGAGGCCCGCCACGGTCGAATAGCAGGCAATTCCTAGGGGACGCGATAATTCGACTTCCGTGCGGATGGAAATCTTCCGTCCTTTCGTCACGACGCCGATCATCTGCTGTTCGTTGATCCACGCCATCAAGCCGTTTTCTGTGACGCGAATTCGGATCCGATACCATCGCCCCTTTTCAAACGTTTGATAGCGTGTTGTGTCATTATTCGCGGCGTCCAAGCCATCGAGGCTGGAAATCCCGACTACGCCACCGCCCCACCCTCCAATGATGTAGCTGCAAGGATTGTCATTCACGGGAAAAGTCAGTCCGCAAAAAAAATCATTTCCTTCAATGCGTTGAGCGGCGAGCGAAATTTCGTAGTTGATTTTTGGAAGCGGTTCACCGGTCCAAGTAATCCCGGTCAATTCGGAACCCTGCTGCATCTCAATCATGCCGTTCTTGACACGGACCAGTCCTTGGCCACCGAACTCGGTACTCTTCCAGTGTTGGAGTGTCTTACCATCAAACAATGATTTCCAGCGAGGTGGCGGCGCCGTTTCGGCGGCGACTGAGGCGCCTCTCTTCAGGGGATCGCAGGCCGCGGAGATTGCAATCAGCACCGCACAGAGGAGACTGCCTGATCGCGTTGGGCGGCAGATTGATCTCTTCGAGGGGAGGCAGCAGTGGACTCTCGACATGGATTAAACTCCGAAACGAGGAGGGCGTGATGCGAACGCGGCAGCGGCGTGAATCACCTCAGAATGACACATGGCCACGGGGTGTTCAAGGATATGCGAACCGCAGAATCCTTGGAATTCTCCACCTTCTCGGCCAATCCCGTTTGCCGAGGTTTTTCAACACGTTGGCGAAGCCACTTTGAAGACCGGGGGAACCCAGTCAAGGCGAGTTGCCAGCGTCATTGTCAACGTCTCTGCGTTCTCTTAAGGCCTCGCCACCATGTTTGGGGTTGCGGGCAACACGTTTGCGAGAGACCGATCCCGAGCGATAGGGGCTGACGGTACGCTCGGACGAGCTGTTGTCATTTCGAGTGACTCCATCGGATCCCCGAGAGGCGTTCTGCGTGGGCTTTCTCAAAAAACACATTTCTCAAACAAAGAGGTGACGTTGCGGCACTGTTTCTCGCGACCCCGTTTGACTGCGCGGACAAGGCTCTTGGCCGTATCCGATCAGAGGAATGCCATCGTAGTCTATCAACCGTTCGAGTTTTGAAGGCAGGTCTGATGACTCATTCACAGTCGGTCATTCGACGAAGACGAATTCATTGAGGCAGAAGAGCACCTGACAGAAGTCGACGAGTGCCGAGGAAAGGCCCGCGTCGGAATCGTTCGCCGAATACGCCTTGGACTGCTGGCGTAAATAGTCTATCGCATCCGACAGCTCGTCTGCGGAGGGTGTTCGACCGACTGCGGTCAGGTAACCGATTTTGGCGGCTTCTTCGAGCCTGTTGTTGCCAGAGACGCTCTCGAGGTCTCCGACCGAGGAGCCGCTCAGACGCGTCGCAAAATCGCGTGCCGCCTCTCGCACCGGAGCACTGTTCATGAGCAACAAGGCTTGTGGAGCCACTGTTGTCTGGGGGCGGTCCGCAACCGGGGTCGTTCCGTCAGGGGCGTCAAAAACCGACATTGCGGGGACCAAGTGACTGCGTTTGACCGTAAAATAAAGACTGCGTCGGCAATGATTTTCTTGAAGGTTTCCCGGTCCGTACAGACGATCATCAAGCCGGCCGCTGATCGCCAGCAATGCGTCACGAATGACCTCTGCTTCCAATCGGCGACGTGGTCGGTGCCAGAAAAGCCTGTTTTCGTGATCCCTGAGGGGGCTTTCTCCCGCGGTTTTGCAGGACTGCTTGTAAACCCGACTCGACAGAATTCGGCGATGGATTGGTTTTAATTCCCAACGGTGTCGAAGGAGTTCCCCCGCCAGAAAATCGAGCAACTCGGGATGACTTGGCCGTTCTCCACGAGTCCCGAAATCGGAAGGGGTCGAGACGATTCCGCGACCAATGTGGTGCTGCCAAAGTCGATTGACGATCACGCGCGCCAAAAGAATTCCCGCCCCGTCACGGCAGTCGGAGAGCCAGTTTGTCAGTGACGCTCGTTGAAAGGATGTTCTAGATCGTGGCGGAGCAAGTGCTTGAAAGAATTCGGGCGACTCGGGATTTGTCATCAGTACCTGGAGGAATCCTTGAGTTGCCACAGCTTCTTTTTGGGACGTCTCCCCACGCCGCAGAAAATGAGTCTCCTTGAAGAATTCGGAATCCCCTTGAGTCTGAAGTTTGATAGGCGGCAGTCCCTCCGTCGCGATAAGAACTTTTTGAAGTCGAGCCCGTGGAGCGGTGGCGGCATGCGCCGTTCGACGCTGATCCAGTCGCTGCCAAGTTTCGTCCTGTGGTTTGAACCAATCCAGCAGCCGACGTGCTTCGTCATTGGTGAGTTGCTCAAAGGGAGTTGCCAGAAGAGTCAACAGGGATTCGGTGATCGCTTCGCCGGCGACTGGAGGTAAGTCGCTCTGAGTCGCGAGCGAAATTCGAGGGCGGCCGATCGATTGGTGGGCATTGTTCCCAAATTTCAGCGTGATCGTGACGCGGGTTCCCGATTCGAAGCCGAAGGGATCGGAAACTCGAAACACGGCTGCGTGATCCCGGCCGTTTTCCGGATCGATGGACCAGGCTGTTTGCAAGTTGGCGTCAATCGCAGCGACCGCAGGCAACCCTCGTTGCTCGAATGAGGCATTGACCGACGTCAGTCGTACGGCAGAGGGTGTCGCAGGCGTCGCGTTGCCCGCAGGCTGAATTGCAATCGAAAACTCGGACAGAGCAAAGTTTCCGTTAGTGGCTCGTCCAGGCCCCGACTTGGCCAACGAGGAATGAGCGAGCGTTTCTAGTCGAATCGATTTCACGTTGCGAAGTTTGGTCTCGAGTGTGACGCTCCAGATATCATTTTCCGGACGGGCACCGCTCGCGATCCATGAGGCATCCGGCTGCTCGGTGAACGATGTTCCCTGCAGCGAATGAAAGACAACACCCGCCGGGATGATCCATGCGGGCTTCTCGAATGCCTCGGGATGTTTCGTCCGCCACTCCACGAATCGTTGCGGCAGTTGTTGCGTCTCGAAGTCACGGACTGCGCGATCGAGCGGCGCGTGTTCGCGATTGAAATCATCCTTAGCCCGTTCATAGCCGTCGGGATCGAAGTCGAGTTCGACTTCGCTGCGGACAGTCGTCGTGAACGACGAAAGCAATCGATAATAGTCCGTCTGTGGAATCGGATCGAATTTGTGATCGTGGCATCTTGCGCAGCCGATGCTGAGTCCAAGCATCGAGGTGCCAATCGTGGACAGCATGTCATCCATTTCGTCGTAGCGATGCTTTTCGGCTTCCTTCTGGGTGATTTGAGTCGAATGAACTCCTGCTGCGAGGAAGCCTGTTGCCATCATCGCCAAACGTTCGTTCGGTGCCAGTTCATCACCCGCGATCTGCCATCGCACAAATTGGTCGTACGGCATTCCCTGATTCAACGCCTGAACCACAAAGTCCCGATAGTGGAACGCGGAATGTCGATCGGAGTCGTGTTCAAAACCGTGGCTTTCGGCAAAGCGGACGAGATCCAACCAACGTCGGCCCCAACGCTCGCCATAATGGGGGTCAGAAAGCAAACGATCAATGAGCCGCTCGTAGGCGTCTTCTCGGTCATCCTCCACAAATGACCGAACGTCGCTGACCGATGGAGGTAGGCCAATGACATCGAAGAAGACTCTCCGAATCAACGTGGCACGTCCGGCCTCCGCAGTGGAAGAGACCTGAGATTCGCAGAGTTTCTGGGAGACATAGCCATCAATCGCGGAGGATTCCCCGCAGTGGTAAACGGCCGCTGACGGGGTGTTTTTTTGTAGCGGTTGAAAAGACCAAAATGATGTTGCTTCGGGGGAGATCTGACGTACGGTCCAAGACTCGGATTCGGCCAAGGGCTCCAGCAGTGGGGCATCATACGGAGCCCCCAAGTCAATCCACTGGATGATCGTGGCGATCTGCATTTCGGAAAGCCGTTCGCCGGCTTTTGGCATGTGCGGTGACTGGCGATGCGATATCAAATGAGTGATTAGACTCTTCGACCCCCGCCCCACGACGATTGCCGGTCCTCGCTCACCGCCTGTTAGCAGTCCTGCCCGAGTCGTCAGGTCGAGTCTTCCTTCCGTGGTTCCTGCCCCGTGACAAGCCACGCACGTGTCGATGAAGAGTCCCCGAACATGGGAGCGGAAAAGTTCTAACCCCCTCGTCTGGCTTTCTTTGTGTTCGGCCTCCGCCGTTTTTTCCAAACCGAAATGTTCTGCGGCTTGGGCATGAATCGGCACAGGAAACACCATCGCTGTCCACAGGGAAAGCGGCAGGATTAACGGCAAACTCATCCAGGTGAGACGCATCAGTTCTCCACAACCCGCTGGCAAATCGCCCAACAACGGATCATTTTCTGTGTCGTGTTTTTGAGAGTGTAGGACGCGGATCAAAGGCCCACGGAGGATCAATTCCAGAGTCCCTCGAATTCTGATTCATGGCCCCCGCCCTACCCGAGTGGCGGGAACATACTCCACGCGAAGGCGTCGACCCAATTGACTGAGGGCCTCACCACATTCCTGACGAGCCGCGTTGAAGCCGGTTGCTGTTACCGTGGGTTGCTTGAGATAGTTGAGAATAATGGTTTCGGCCTCCGCAATCTCATGGCAGACTTGCGGGACTTCAGAGGCGATTTGGTGAGGAATCGTCGTGACCCCGTTCCAGTCACCGTACGAGAGATCGCTGGGATAAATTATGATTCCGTCCACCGTGACTGGGACGTTCATCAAAATGATGTGACAATAACCGTGTGCCGCCAACGCACCATTCGTAAACGCCGGAAATCCGAGTCCTTCAACGTGTTGCAGGTCGCGCCTGACGCATGACGTAATCAGCCCCTGCGCGCCAAATCGCGGATACGTGGAATACATGATTTCGCCAAAGGTCGCCGATGCGCAAGGATCGTCAAGATTTTGCAAGGTGATCACGGGGGGCTGGGAAGTTCTGCAAAGGCTTCGAGTTGTGCGTGAATGCTGCGGTAAAGATTCTCCTCGCACGGGGGCGTGATGCTACGAAAGGTCGATGGCAACGCATATCCCGCCATGGGCGGAAATTTTGGGAAGCACGATTTGATCGAAGAATTCATGTAACCCGTATTGCGGGGCCGTAGTCTCCACAACTCAATCGCGTTGCAAACGACGGGTGAATCGAATATTCGCAGTGCGTTCAGTTGATCCGGAAGAAGGCTGGCAAGAGACATGAATTGACCGGTTGTCTAAAAGAATTCGGGCGAAGTCATACCAGCCGATGCTCGGCTGTGAGTCCGGACACCGGCCGATGATAAGCGATTTGCTCCGAAATTCGGAATCCTGCAGGTCCTGCTTCACGCCCTGGAAATCGGCGCCACCCTTTGGTTTCCAGAGTTCTCGAGGCGCACTCCCCATGCTTTGTCTTGATGTCGGACCTGCTCATGCAGCCTCAGAAGAGCGTTCCAGACGTCGCCGGAGTTGATCGCCCCGGCATGCCGGATTTTGTGCCAAGATGGACAGCGTTCACCCCATAAGCATCGAAGATTAGGGGCAATCTCGCCGGTGAGCGTTAAGGACGTCGAACTCTTGCGCCGAAGAGGCCCTTTGGCAAGTTCCATTTCACCGGATTCTCGCAAGTTCCGCTTTCTGCCTTTTTTGCCGTCTTTTGTCACGCTACACTGGGAGAGTCTTAAAAACCACCCGCCGGAATTGAACGTAGCAATGACATTAGACCATCCTGACGACGACCTTTTCGAATTCGACGACGGCGACACTTTCCTCGGGGACTCTGCAACGCACGCGGACGTTCCTGGCCAGTCCTCAGGCCGTCGCCAAGCGGCGGCTCGTTGGGAAGACAAAAACTTGGATGAAGAGGCTCCGACATCTGAGCGGCTTCAAAAATTGTTGGCCTCCGCCGGACTCGCATCAAGAAGGCACTGTGAGGAATACATCACGGATGGCCGTGTGACAGTCGATGGCAAGACGGTGCGAACGCTGGGAATCAAGGTGAATCCCGAAGTCCAGCAGGTTTGTGTTGATGGCGAACGAATTAAACCGGAACGCAAACGCCATTTTCTGGTCAACAAACCGTCCGGCGTTCATTGCACCAACGCCGATCCGATGGGACGCATTCGGGTGATCGATTTACTTCCTCCGTCGAGTGGGCGATTGTTTACCGTGGGGCGGTTGGACGAAGGCTCGGAAGGCCTAATTCTTGTGACAAATGATGGTGAATTGGCGCACAAGTTAGCGCATCCCAAATTCCAAGTGGAACGCGTCTATCGAGCATTGATTGCCGGTACTCCGGCGGACGAAACATTACGGCAACTGCGACAGGGATTGTATTTCACCGAGGGGAAATTTCGTGTTCGCGACATTCGTCGGATCAAGACCAACGGCAACGCGACGATTGTCGAGGTGATCCTGACAGAAGGGCAGAATCGTGAGGTTCGCCGTCTGTTTGCCCGTGTGGGTCACAAGGTTATGAAGCTGAAACGGGTCGGTTTCGGCCCCTTGAGGCTTGGCGATTTACCGACGGGCGCGGTTCGTCCACTGTTGTCCGGAGAACTGAAAATTTTGCAGCAATTTGCTGAGACATCGCCGAATCGGCGAATGACAAGTCAAGCCCGGCCGAAAACGGGTTCGCTGTCATCGGTCCGCGCGCCCCAGCCTGCATCAAAACGAAGTCCGTCGAGCGGCCTGAAATCACCCTTTAAGCGAGGCGGAAAGCCTGCCAAGCGTTCATCACCGCGAGGCCGTTCTCCGTCGTGAAATGGATCCGGATTTCTTCGGGATAGTTCGATGCCGATCTCCGCTACAGACTCCCGCCTGCCTGGAATGGTTCGAACGGCCATTCAGTGCCGTGCCAAAATCATCGAACACGTGTCGATGGCCCGCAATACCAGACGCATGCGACTGGAATGCCCCGGTGTGGCTCGGCAAATTTTGCCCGGGCAATTTGTCATGGTACGGATTCCCGAAAGAAATGACCCGCTTTTGGGCAGACCGTTCGCATTGTATGACATTTACGTCAACGAGGCAGGCGGCGGAAAAAAAGAAGAACCACAAGGAATCGACTTTGGATATGTCGTTGTGGGCAAGATGACTTCTCTGTTAGAGAGACTTGGACCCGGCGAAGAAGTGGAATTGTGGGGGCCACTTGGTAATGGATTTCCGCCGCCTCCGTCGGGGCATCTCGTCATCGTTGCCGGCGGAATCGGGCAAACGCCTTTTCTTGCGGTTATTCGAGAAGCGTTGCGACGAAGAGTTTACGGACTACCGCCGAGGGAACTTGTTCAATGTCCGTCACGCATCACGCTGTGTTATGGAGTCCGCTCTGCGGAATTTCTGGCGGGCGTGGAAGAGTTTCGTCAAGAAGGAATCGATCTCCGCATTGCGACAGACGACGGTTCATGCGGACACCATGGGTTCGTGACCGATCACCTGAAGCAACTACTGACGGCGCAGACACGGAATGATCCCCCGATGACCGTTTATTGTTGTGGACCAGAGCCACTGATGCACGCCGTCGGTCAACTGACAGAAGCGGTCAACACGCCCTGTTTCCTGTCGCTGGAAACTCCGATGGCATGTGGTTTTGGCGCCTGCTTTAGCTGCGTGACCAAAGTCAAACAAGACGACGGAGGTTGGGACTATCGACGCATCTGTGTCGAGGGCCCTGTGTTTTCATCGAGCCAATTGGTCTTGGAATAGAAGGTCTGCTTCGCCGATCCGTGACGATAGTCCCGTGGAATGCGGATGCTTCTGCGGACCAAGACTAAGTGCGAGACTGTTCTGCAAAGGCTGCGATACGGCAGCGGTTCGCGGTCAGCCACAATCACGCTCGATGAGCGATACCGAGGTCCAGATGTGTCCAAGCACTGTCGCGAATGACACTGAATACCTTAGGAGATCGATCAGTCATACGTTTGTTGACGTATCGTCTCAGTCGGCAGGAGAGATCAGCGGGCGAACGATCCCGATCTGCAGATCCATCACATTAGTGTGTGTCGGTCCAGTCTTGATGAGACCGCCAGATTGATCAAAAAACGTATAGGAATCGTTGATAGAGAGGTATTTCAGCGGATCGAGTCCACGTTGATACGCCGTCTGTTGAACAACCTCATCACAGACGGCCCCAGCGGCATCGGTCGGGCCATCTTCTCCGTCTGTTCCTCCGGAAAGTACGGCAATTCCTCGCATGTCTTCGGCCCACAGACGGCAGCAGGCGGACAACGCCACTTCTTGATTTCGGCCTCCGCGGCGGGGCAAATCGGTTGCCGTCAGCCGGACCACCGGTTCCCCTCCTCCGACAAAGCAGCAGGATTTCGAGTCAGAATTGCGGCGAGCCTCAAGGCATGCTTCCGCCAATTCAATTCCCACATCGCGGGCGAATCCGCCACGTCCGGTCCCCAGGGATCGAACCTCATACCGCAGACGTCGCGCATGTTCGATCGCCGCATCGACAGCCGTTTGGTTGTTTCCGATGATAAAGTTTTGGCAGGTCACTCGAGACGTCTTCCGCAGTTCTGTGCGAGCCGCTTGACTGTGGAGGACGTTCCAGACGGACTGCGGAATCTCCGAACCGAGGTCTGCCAGATCCCGGCTTTTGTCGGCAGCGTTCATTCGCTCTAGGACGGTCAACGCTTCGGTTGCCGTCCCCTGATGAGGAGTTGTTGGACCAGAAGCAATCACGTCCAGCGGATCGCCGATCACGTCAGAGATGATCAGAGCCAACATACGTCCTGCCGGTGCGGCTCGGACAAGGCCCCCCCCCTTAATGCGTGAATGGCAGGTGCGCACGACATTCATTTCTTGGATTGTTGCCCCCGAACGACTCAGGGACCGTGTCACAATTTGCTTGTCTTCCCAGCGAATTCCCTCAATTGGCAATGGTAGCAGCGCGCTTCCTCCGCCGGAGAGCAAGACCAAACAAACATCGTTGGCTTTCATGGATGAGACAATTTTGAGTATTTGCTCAGTTCCATAAATCCCCGCTGCTGTCGGCTCGTTCACTCCTGCTGGACGTGCCGCATGCAGTTTGATTCGGCGCAACGATTGCACACAATCGGCGGGGATATTGATCCAGCCGGTGACTTTTTCATCGAGCCATCTGCTGCCAATCGTTTCTTCCAAGCCTCGTGCCATTCCGGCACCGGCTTTGCCAGCACCGACGATGATCAGGCGGCTGATCGCATGCAGATTAATCCGCTCGCCGCAAACGTCCAAGATGGAGCCCTGACGTCGGACGGCAGCGTGAATCAGTCGAGAAGAGTCGACCGCCGCGACACCCACGTTCCAAATTTCAAGGGCATCCTGACTTGAGGACATGATGTCGCGACCTTCGTTGCTCCCCTGAGGTCGTTCACAACGGCAAGACCTGCCACAGGACGCTGCAAAATCTCGAAACAGCTAATCAGAAAAAGGATCCTGATTAGTCGTGACCTTTCACACCAGACAATGGACCGATCCTTGACCGCAATAGATTTCGGGTCATCGGACTCGGCACAGACCTGTCGACCCGCATCGACTAGTTAGGTCTGAGCCAGGTCGGACTGGAGATTGTCACTGCCGATTGACGAGTCTTAGAACCACAAAGTTACAATCGGAAATGCGGCAGAATCACGCGCCGGGACGCATCTGGATGTACGCGGAGAGGATTTCATAAAGGTCGGATGACACTTGGACTTCATCGTCCGCAAAGTCGTCAAGCCACGTTCGGTTCCACCGCGAAGCGTCACGCAATGCTCGAGAAATGTCACCGAGTTTAATCGTGACTTGCTCAGCAGTGGCAACAGATTCGCCGCCGGTAAATAGTCGCAGGCGATCTCGCATCATTCATCCTTGAGTGGAGGCGACCACCGTGATCCACAAAAAATCACCGTCATGGAGAGTTGTCGAGTACGTCACTCGATGGAGAGTTTATCGAACGCAAGAGGAGTCTTGCTTGATGAAAAAAATGAAAGAAACGGCGTAACCAAAAAAATTAAAGAATTGGCGTCTGGCTGTGAAAGGTCGACTCATTCAGCGACCAAACATGGGCGGTATCGAATCCTCGCCAACGCGTGTCCGGCAGACGTGTCATCAATCCCCGCGGACCCTTCAAGGTTGGCAGAGATGGCCGAAAGACGTGTGAGACTTCCACTGGTGACGCGAACATGCGATATCTGCACCACTGGGAGTAGAAATTATTTCTCGATGGAACGGTACGGATGGCAGATCAGTCGACCCTCTCACTCGTAGATCTGGCCCGAGTCGCTGTGGAGATTCGACTTGAGCCTGACCAAGTCCGGCAGACTGTGCTGCTGCTGGATGAGGGGAACACTGTTCCTTTTATTACGCGCTATCGCAAGGAGCAAACAGGGAATCTGAATGAGGATCAAATTCGAGTCATTGAGGAACGCGTTCAGTCGCTTCGGCAGCTTGCCGAAAGAGCGTCGGACATTATTCGGTTGATCGATTGTCAAGGAAAACTGACCGATGCATTGCGTGCAGAAATTGGGCGAGCCGACACGCTGAAGCGTCTGGACGATCTGTACCTACCTTTTCGACTCAAGCGACGATCACGGGCGACGATTGCCACGGAAAAGGGGCTCGAGCCCCTTGCCAATGCCATCTGGAATCAAGCCGTCACCCAAACGCAACTCCAGCACGCGGCCGCAGAATATATTCGGGCGGATTTCGACTTAACGGATGCGACATCTGTTCTGGCGGCTGCCGCCGATATTTTGGCGGAAAGAATTTCCGACGATGCGGATTTACGCCAACGCTGCCGCCAAGTCGCCCGGCAGACCGGTCTGCTGACGTCTGTGGGAACGAAAGACGCCGCTCAACGCCACCCCGAGTTCCGGGATTATTTCGACTACTCTGAGCGAGTCGATAAGATCCCACCGCATCGCGTTCTGGCGTTGAATCGGGGTGAAGATTTGAAGGCCTTGCGAGTGGCCTTCCGTTGGGATGAAACCCTTGCCCAAAAAGCGGCGCATGAACAACTGGGTTTGCAACAGCATTTGTGTCGAGAATTTATGGGCGTCTGCGTCTGCGATGCCGTTCAGCGATTCATTCATCCGGCGATGGACCGAGAAATTCGTCGAGATTTGACGGAGAAGTCCGAACGTCAAGCGATTGGCGTCTTCGCTCAAAATCTTCGTCAGCTGCTTTTACAGCCTCCACTGAAAGACCAACGCGTGTTGGCCATTGATCCTGGATTTCGGAGCGGTTGTAAATTGGCTGCTCTCGATGAGTTTGGCAACTTGTTGGCAGTCGATTTGATACATATCGTCGGCTCGGTCGAACGCCGCTCTGAAGCCCGGATGAAATTGGCAGAATTACTGCAAAACCATCGATGCTCGGTGATTGCCATCGGTAACGGAACCGCCTGTCGTGAGACAGAGGTCCTCGTCGAAGAACTGATTGCGATGGAATTTCCCTCGGCGCAATATATCGTTGTCAATGAAGCTGGGGCCAGCATCTATTCGACGAGTTCTGTGGCGCAGCAGGAGTTTGCAGACCTTGACGCGATTGCTCGTGGAACGATCAGCATTGGGCGTCGGCTACAAGATCCACTCAGCGAACTGGTCAAGATCGAACCGCAACACATTGGCGTGGGAATGTATCAACACGACCTGAATGCCAAGCGACTGAAGGAGACGCTTGATCACGTGGTCGAATCCTGTGTGAATTACGTAGGCGTAGACTTGAATACGGCCAGTCTTTCGCTGCTGTCACACGTTTCGGGATTCAGTTCCACAATTGCACGACGCGTGGTCGAACATCGCGAAAAATTTGGTCGGTTTCAAAATCGAAAACAGTTGCTCGATGTTTCCGGAATCGGGCGAGCCACGTTCACTCAAGCGGCAGGGTTTTTGAAGATTGAAGGCGATGAGCCACTCGATAGTACATGGATTCATCCCGAGAGCTACGAGGTCGCCCGTTTGCTTCTTGCTCGGTTCGGCCTGCCTCTGGATGTGTTGCGTCCCGGAGCGGATCGGACACAACTGAAAGAGCGACTCGCCTCGATCGCCCTTCCCCGGTTGGTGGAGGAACTTTCGGTAGGTCTTCCCACATTATCCGACATCATGGACGCGATCCTTCGCCCCGGTCGTGATCCGCGAGCGGATCTCCCTCCGCCGCTGTTCCGGCGGGGAGTGTTGTCGTTTGAGGACATCGAAGTGGGCCTGAAGCTTCAAGGGACCGTGCTGAACGTCGTTGATTTCGGAGCGTTTGTGGATGTTGGCTTGAAGGATACGGCGTTAGTTCATATCAGCCAGCTGGGCTCACACTATGTTCGATCAGCACAGGATGTCGTGGCGATCGGAGATGTGGTCACCGCATGGGTCCTGAGTGTTGATCGAGACAGAAAACGGGTGGGACTGACATTGATTGCACCAGAATCCGTCAGCGAGACGGCTGCGAAGGACGCTCGACGCTCGCAACAGACTCGTGAGGCGGAGGCCAACCTATTGATCAAGAGAACTCCGCTGGGAGAGAGGCCTCAGCCAAAAATCCCACCCCCTGTCGGAACACTGCTTAGCTTTGATGAGTTAAAGCACGCATGGCAAAACCGCCAGAAGAAATAACGGCGGCTTGGGGAGTGATGCTATCACAGATCTCGCCTGCCGATGAACTCGGCTGATGATTGTCATCAGGTGTGGTCTGCAAAAAATTGCCAAGCCGATCACTGAAAACGTCCGAACCATAGGTTGTCAGCCGTGATCCTTGACCCGCGTACTCGGAACTTCATGGGTCGCAGTGTTTGACGTCTTGGATCGCTGGAGTCTCCCACGGTGATGGACTTTCCCTCCACGAACGGTGAGGGTGGTGCCTCCACCGTTCCACTTTCACAATCTCTGTTTTCGGTTGAGCGATCTGCCTGTCATACGCCACCTCATTTGGTATCTTGCCAAGACTGCGATTGCTCGCAATGAAATGGCGTTCTCCGTCGTTGGGCATTGGGACTCAAACTGCTGTTACTGTGACCACCTATTGGAGTGATGACAACGTATGAAAATTCAGTCGATCATCGCAACACCCGTGAGCATTCCGACAGTGCGTCCGTGTGCTTGGGCTTGGGGTTGCACGTTGGGGACGACGAGAACGATCCTTCAAATGCGGACAGACGATGGGCTGGAGGGGATTGGAGAGTGTTCCGGGGCCGCACCGGCCTTGCTGATTTCCAACTCACTCGCATCGCAATTGTTAGGCCACGAAGTTGGTGATCTTGCAGGACTGCGGCAACTCTGTCGCATGGATTTCAGTGATTGCCTGTCTTTGGCGACACCGGATCTCGTCGAAGCTTTCGCAGCGTTGGAAATGGCGATGTGGGACCTCCAAGGGAAATCGCTTGGAAAGCCCCTTTACGAATTGTTGGGCGGTGCCGCTCGTCCGATGGCGGAATTCGTTTCTTACGGATATTTGTTGGACCTCAACAGTCAGGGAATCTCGGAGTCCGATGTGCCATGCGCCATGGCGGAATGTGCCCGAAGAGGACTTGCCGCCAGCGGCGCACGGATGTTTGAATTCAAGGTCGGACGATACTCACTCGCAACCGACATTGAAACTGTGCGGGAGATTCGTGCGGTGGTTGGCGACGGTGTCGAGTTGGCGGTCGATGCCAACATGAAGCTAGACCTACCACGTGCCCGCCGCTTTTTGGATTCCGTTCGTCCGCAACGTCTGGCCGGATTTGAAGAGCCCGTCGCTTCGTACGTCGAGATGTCTCAATTGCACAAAGAATTCGGAATCCTGATTTCCGGCCACAGTCTGGATGCAGAAAAGCGAATGCATTTTCCCGATGTTGCGGGTGTGGTCGGTGATCTTCATTTGCAGGGTGGGTTATCCAATACACCACGCCAGGCGGCCACGTTCGCTTCGTTGGGATTAAAGTATTGGCAGCGTGCCTGTCTGGAGACGGGTATTTCTTGGTCCGCCATGGTTCATCTCGGCATGGCTTGTCCGCACATGGGCCGGGCGTCTCAGGCGTTGATGGACTACATTGAAGACGATTTAGTAGTCGGCGAACCTTGGCAAGTGAAAAGGGGCGGGGTTGTGGCTCCACCACTCCCCGGATTAGGTGTCAGCCTAGATCTCGAGGCCCTTGTCAAATACCACGAATTGTATTTGCAACGGGGCGTATTTTCGCATTTCGATCTCCCGTAGCGTCGCGGCAAGGCTGTGGTTCAAAACTTGGTCGTGACCAACCCCACCTACGGCCAGAGGAAAGGACGTTTTTTAAATTGCAGCAGCGTTTCGATTGATCTGATCAACCGTATTCAAGACGGCGACAGCGAAGGTTTTGCATCCCTGTGTAAGTAATACCGGCCGTGTTTATTGCGAATGATCAACTTGCGACAGCATCCACGATTGCGAGGACGTCTGGACCTGGAAGACGTGTTGCAGGAGGCATGGCTATGGAATGTGGATCGAACGAGTTTTTTCTCCAAGACGCATCGCTTTCGACGTTTATTCGGTTTCGACGGATTGCGTCGCAGACATTGATTGAGATTCACCGCCAGCATTTGGATGCCGAAAAGCGAGATGTCGGGCGCGAGTTGCCAATTCACGGCGGATGGGATGCCGATTCAACGGCCTCGTCATTCTCGTTTTCGCCGCGAGGGACGCTGCCGTCACTCAGCCATATGATTGGCAAGGATCTGGAAAAGTCAATTGAATGCGTTTTAATCGGGAGTGGATGTCATTGACCGCACAGTGCGGACACTGAGCCATTTCGCAGAACCGACACATCACGAAGTATCCCTTGTCCTGAAGATGTCGAACAAGCTAGCCGTGCACGCGATGTCCGAGCACTCGGACGTCTTCAGCGTCTACCGCAATTGATCCCCGATTTAGTCAAGCCCTAATGACGCGACAACGATCGCTGAATAGAAAACATTGAATTGCAGGATCAACAGATTGTTCCGCTCATATTCCATCAAGACCACACGCCGGGATGACGCACCGTGCCTGATTCTCCCGATTTCAGTCATTCGCAGAGGAGTCCCGCCGCAGTTCGGATCGATCAAGCTGGAAAATTCTGGCTGTGAAAAACGTGATGAATTGTTGCTGAAATAGGCAAAAAAACGCCAAGAATGGAATTCCTCGATTGAGATGTCTGCGGAGAACCACCAGCCTCTGGCGGAACAAATTCGAGAGTTGTTTTCGCTCTTTCAGACACTCAATTTCTGTCACGAACGTCCCGAGTCCGAATGTTCCCGGCACCAATTTTCGGAGACGTTTCGACTGGAGCAACTCGGCGAGTACCGTATTGTCCTGGAACGTGGTCGAGGAGGTGTCTTTGGACGTCGAAGGAGAGCAAGATTGATTTGTCGTTGGCACCGAATCAATCGTCCTCGTGACGCAACGCTGGATGATTGGCCTTGAAAATTTGCCGATCGTCTGACCTTGGCAGCGGGCTTTCAAAATCCCCGTTTCAATGGACGCACCAGCGACGCAGGATTTGCTCGTACAACTCGGACCCGGCGTTGAGTTGCTCTAGTGAGATCCACTCATCCGTCCGATGAGCTTGCTGGACGCTCCCCGGGCCCAGCACCAGAATCTGCTTCAGTTCGGTGAAATAGACACCATCTGATCCATAGCTTATGGTCCGCGCTTGATCGTGCCCGGCGAGACGAACTGTCTCACGTAAGAATTCAGACGTCGGATCACCACATAACGGAGCCCCTCGGCATTCGACGATAAAATCAAGTCCGCAGCGTTTCGCCGCTAAACCGGCCCGATTGATTAACTGATCGTAATCCTGCCCAGGCATGGGGCGAAAATAAACCGTGCAGACGCTTTGGGGTGCGGTGATGTTGACCGCGTCTGTTTTATCGTTGATACCGATATTCCAACTAATCCACGGCGGGTCGAAGGCCTCATTCAACCACGCGGGATCGTTGAGTGTTTCGTCATGAATCGCTTTCATTTCGGCGAGAAAGGGGATCATGGCGAGATTTGCGTTCTTTCCATCGCGTGTGCCAGAGTGGGCGGCGACGCCATGCGAGACGGCTCGGAAGCCGCAGACTCCCTTATGTGCATAAACGACTTCCAAATTGGTCGGCTCACCGATGATTGCTCGACTTTGACTGGCCACCATTTCGCGGAAATAGACGGAGGATTCGGCAACTCGTTTTGCACCCCCGGAACCGAGTTCTTCATCGGCGGTACAGACAACGTAAATCGGCTGACGAAGTTCCTCGGAGGGAATGCGACTAATGGCGGCCAACATGGCGGCGATGGGGCCTTTCATATCGCAACTGCCTCGACCGTAGAGCCGGCCATTTTTGATGGTGGGCTCGAAGGGACCATGGCCGGGCATGATCCACGTGTCGGCAGGAACGACATCGGTATGAGACAAAAGGGCCACGCCTCCTGTGCCTGGTCCTTTTCGGCCGATCACATTCACTTTCGAAATACCCGCCGCATCGAGGAACTCCTGCCGTTCGATTTGAAAGCCAAGTGACTTCAAGTGTGCTTCGACAACATCGCTGATTGCGGCATTGGAACGGGTACTCACCGACGGAACGGCCACGAGGGAATGGGCATAATCGAGAACGTCTGGCATGATCGTCGTCCACAAAGGAAAATGGGCAAAACAGCGTTTGCAGTATAATTGGAAACACGTCGCCGCGACCATGATGCGGACACCTTCGGCGATTTCAGCAGGTGACAGACCGTGTTTGAGTTGCTGCTTTTGCGATGTCGGGTTTCGCACGCTCCGTAGGCCGCGTCTCTCAACGCGGCCCCAACTCCTTCGGGAGGGTTCGGGAAAAAATAAAAATCGGCCTTAAAAAGAGATCCGACGACGAACGTTTTCCGTGAACTGACCGTCGAAGTGCAGATGTTTTTAGTGGTCCGGACAGCGACAAAAAATTGGCGTCTTAGCCTACCACAAAAAAAGAATGCGGTTGGACTTCTTGGACAAAAGATGCGGTTGATGAAGCCGCACTGTCGGCCTGCGGGATGGAGTTGGAGATTGATTCAGGCGGTTGTCTGCAGTTAGTGTCGAGCCAGGTGAGCCTTTTTCGGTCACGGGGGGGCAGACATCCGACGTTGTGATTCGTTTGCGTCCAAAGTCTTGTACGCTCCGAAGTCGTTGAACCAATACCGCTTTGCCAATCGATACGCCCAACTGCGTTCGGGGATTTCTTGACTGGGGCTGTATTGCGACGGTCGTGACTGCATGGCCATCAGTTCGGCTAAGGCAGATTTTCTGGCAGTCTGATCGTCGGCTTTGTGACTGACGACGAGCTGATGCAGCAGGTCCGGACGCTCCAGCACGATGCAACCTCGTGTGGCGGACGCCGCCACTTGCCGAAAATCCTGCAGAAATTCGGATTGGCCGATCACATCCTTGATGTGGCGTTTGTCGTAAATCGATTCTTTGGC
The DNA here is from genome assembly GCA_945876035.1 of Schlesneria paludicola DSM 18645. GTDB lineage: Bacteria > Planctomycetota > Planctomycetia > Planctomycetales > Planctomycetaceae > Schlesneria > Schlesneria paludicola_C. Next base: position 34,282 of record CAMCMU010000028.1, read on the forward strand.
AAATTGAATAATCGGACACGGTTCGATCCCGCCCCAGGGATTGATGTGGTGCGTCAGTCCTGAAGCCGCGGGACACAGTGCTTTTCCTTCACCGTCGTAATAGGCGTCGATGATTCCGATCGGTTTACGAACCCGCATCTCCACGACAAATTTTCGAATGCGCAACTGTTGCTCGCGGCTGAGCGACAATTCCGGTTTTGGGTCCGGACCCATCGGGCGATAGACGTGATACCATGCGTAGAGCACCCCCATTTCAATCAGTCGGTCGAGCCAGGCTTCTTGAACAAGGTCATCAATATTTGTCTGGCACACGCTGGTACAAACACCGGTGAGGATTTTGTGTTTCAGGCAGTTCTGCAATCCTTCCATTGTTTTGGAGAGCACATTCGGACGCCCGCGTCGCTCATCGCTGATGATCTCTGTTCCTTCAACACTGATGAGCGGTGTGACATTTCCAAGTCGCCTGAGTTCGGCGGCAACCTCAGGCGTGATGAAATGGCCATTCGTGAAGACTTGGAAATAGCAATCGGGATGAGCCGCAAAAATTTCCAGCAGTTGCGGATGCATGAAGGGCTCTCCGCCCACGATTCCAAAAAAACTGTTACCAGCCTGTTTGGATTCCGTCAGCAGCCGGTTCATGGCGTCCAGATCGATCGTTTGCTGTTTGGCGGAGACATCGACCCAACATCCCTGACACCGTAAGTTGCAGCTGTTAATGACGGAAATGTAGATGAAGGGAGGAAAAAACTCTCCCCGCTTCATGCGGCGTTTGAATCGCTCAACCGACAGCATTCCTTTGAATCCGAAGTTGTAGGCCAATTTCCATAACAATCGCTTGTCGGTTTCGAGAAGGAGTCGTTTTGCCATACGGAGATACATGGTGTGTTTCCTGAATTTATCTGCAATCATTCTTATTCGTTGGTATCGGAGTCGGACCTGATGTCCTCTGGCCAACATCCGGCCAGTCACGGAGCGAATGAATCGAAATGCTAGCGTGTTTTAAGGGCTTTCATGGGCTGTAGGAGAACATCGTGAAATGTTTTTGGAGTGATTGTAGCAAGCCGGTAGCCAATCCGTTGTGGCCTGTGGAGCGGTTCCTCGTTTGACGAACGGCATCGTGCCGTAGCATAGTAGACATCGCTGCCGAGGTGGCATCAACCGACAACGGAACTCCGGTTCTTCTGGCAATCGAACGCGTCTGATGGCAAAGCAACTCCCTGCGATTCTCGGTGGTAGTCCGGTGAGGCCCACGGGGGTCCCCTGTTGGCCGCAGGAGGATCCCCTCGTCCGCGCGGCACTGCTGAAAATGATCGAGTCAAGTGATTGGGGGCGCTATCATGGACCCCATATCCCAAAACTCTGTCAACGTCTGGCCGATTATCACCAAGTGGAACACGTTTTGCCATGTTCCAGTGGAACCGCAGCCGTGGAGTTGGCTCTGCGAGGCGTGGGTGTCGCCGCAGGTGATGAGGTCATTCTTGCGGGATACGACTTTAAGGCCAACTTTCAAAACATCCTGCGTTTGCAAGCGACTCCAGTCTTGATTGACATTGATCCGGAATCATGGCAAATGGATGTGACTCGACTCGAAGCGAGTGTTTCGACGCGAACTCGAGCGATCCTGATTTCGCATCTTCATGGCGGCGTCGTAGACGCTCCGCTGGCTCGGCAGTGTGCTGATCGTCACGGGATTCCTTTGATCGAAGATGCCTGCCAAAATCCGGGCGCGATGCTTCACGGGCGTGTCTCGGGAACGTGGGGAGATGTGGGGGTCTTGAGCTTTGGAGGAAGCAAACTGCTGACCGCAGGTCGAGGTGGTGCCGTGATCACTGCTCGATCTGACGTGGCAGAACGAATCAAACGCTATATTCACCGCGGAAACGAGGCCTACCCGTTATCAGAGATGCAGGCCGCGATTCTGGTGCCCCAACTCGAGCAACTCGATGACAAGAATGACTTACGTCGCCACTCGGTCTCTCGGTTGCATGACGGTCTACAAGGTCTTGAAGGTTTGACGCTGATCCAGATTCCGACAGAATGTGTTAAGCCAACTTATTACAAGGTAGGCTTTCGCTATGCGGCAGAGAAATTCGCGGGTCTTCCTCGCGACCGGTTTGCTGAATCACTCAGAGCCGAGGGAATCGCGTTTGATGCGGGGTTTCGAGGACTCCACTTGATCCATGGATCGCGACGTTTTCGAGCGGCAGATCCGTTATCCGAAGTCACATGTGCGGATGCAAAGGTGCTGACATTGCATCACCCAATATTGTTGGAAGAAGGTTCGGCGATCGAAGATGTTATTGTCGCCGTCCACAAGATTCGCGAATGGTCAACCGAAATAACGGCACGTCTCGGACCAGCAACGCGGGACGTCGAACAGTCGTTGTCTCGCTTGTAACGGCAGACGTGGTATGATTCGCGTTTCAATCTTCGTACCATGACCCTCCGGACAGATTCCGTCGCCAGCGGATTTGGAAAGAATGAGGGGCAAGCGTTGAAAACCCCTCTGCGTTGGTACAAGAAATTGTTTGTGTTTGTACAGCGATTTTTCCAGCCGCTGAGGAAGGCTAGAAATGGCGACCGAAATCGTGAATGCAGCACTTGAAAGGCCTCCACGCGACTCTGCGGAAAAAGTCGTTCTCCGATGCCAACTCATTTTTGCTCACGCGTGGATGGTTCGAACGTTTGTGAAACACAGTGACGTCGTCGAAGAATTTCCTGAGTTGATGCAAATTGTTCGTACCGTCTTTGACACGTCGCGTGCTTTGGAGTCGAAGGTGAAAGATCCGACAGCCTATTTCACGACCCTCCGCAAGAAAATCGGCAAACTTCAGGCGGCAGCGGATCAGTTTCGCGCGGATGCTCCCGTCGCATCCGATCACACAAATTTCCGTCTTGCAGTCCTTTCCATGGACGGGTGTGTCGATGAGTTGAGGCGAATCCTCGACTTATTTCCTCCCCCTCCCCCGGCAGCAATGCCCGCCAACTTTCGACGAAACCCTGGGTCGGTTAATGTAGAAGCCGTTGGCGATGTCGATTTGACAAAAGATTGATTTGGCCGACGGTGTCGTCATTCCATTGGTTCCACTACTCTTTTTTCACAGGGGGTCTGATTGCGATGTCCGATCCGCTTGTGTTCATGATGGGTAAATTCGAAACGCAAATTCTGACAGATCGCGATTACTTCGAATCGCATGTCTGGGTTCAAACGACGGGTGATCTGTCCCGAATTGGATTCACTTCCTACGCCGTTCGGCTGCTCCAAGATGTGTATTTCTTGGATTGGCAAATTGATCCGGAGACCGCGGTTCGTCATAAACAGGCCATCGGTGAAATTGAAAGTTCTAAAGCCGTTTCGACACTTTACGCCCCTGCCGACGGTCGTCTTGTCCGTTTCAACGAGGCCTTACAGACCGATCCGTCTTTGATTAACGTCGACAATTACGAACGCGGCTGGCTATATGAGTTATCGACAACGGCCGTACCGCTCTCCCCTGAGCAATATCTGCAGAAGCTCGAAGCGGGCTGGGAACAGACCCAGCGGATCTTGAAAAGCCAGTTCAATGAATGATATTTTGAAGTTCAACACAGGATTGGCTCGAGTCATCAGTCGCGGACCGGCAGAGAGACTCATGCTCCGTCCAAAATGTAAGAAAGGGCCGATTCGTGGCCGGACGTAGTTTGACCGTCGTCATTTCTCAGGCACCCGGAAAAAACCCGGTCAAACGGCATCTCGAAGAAGAGATCGCCCTGCGCCTCATGTTATCCGGGACGGCTGAAGTTTCAGTGGTGCCTCATCTTTATGACATGACGTCTGATCATACGGGAATGCTGTGGCTGCGTTCCCTGAAGGGAAATCTCGTCGTCTTGGGGTGGCTCTATCCGCGCGCCATGCGGTGGATCCTCGATCGTCACGGCGTGAAGGGAAAAGTGGGTGAATCAAAACTAAATCTCGCTGAAAATGACGACGACGACGACGAACAACGAACAGGCGAAACATCGGATTCTGTCCCATCGCAGGGTATTGGATCACTCAACGCACCAAACCGATTGGTGTACGTCATCGATCTCCGCGACAATCCGGATCCGGAAACCTACCTCACTGAAATTGGGCGGATTGCAGAGACAACATCAGTCCCGCTAGTCCAGCTTACCGGACTGGGAACAAAATCTCTGCTGCCCGTACTGGGGGTGAATTCGCTCACGAATACCGACTCAACGGGACACTTGACCGGCCACGGACTACACTTAAACGGGACCTCCAAGAGCTTAAGCATCGACTTGGCGGCATTGACGACGGCGGGGTCCGGCAAGGATGCGACTGCGTTTCCGACTGCGTTTCCGACGGTGATTGACGGTCTCGATGTCCGTCGTCGATGGTACCCCGTGATTGATTACAGTCGCTGTACGAACTGCATGGAGTGCATCGATTTTTGCCTCTTTGGTGTCTACGGAGTCGATGGTGTTGACCGAATCTTGGTGGAGCAGCAAGACAACTGCAAGAAAGGCTGTCCGGCCTGCAGTCGAGTCTGTCCTGTCAACGCGATTTTTTTTCCGGAGCACAAAACTCCAGCGATTGCGGGCGCTGAAGGAGGTCTGGTCGGTGACTTTAAGATTGATTTATCCAAATTGTTCGGGGCGCCGTCGCCTCTTGATATGGCAATCCTCGAGCGAGATCACGAACTTGTCGCCGACGGAAGAGCGGCCGTCGGCGCCGCGGTGGGCATTCCAAAGCGGCAATGTGGGCAACCAGCGAAACCACGCGATGATCTCGACGATCTGATGGACGGCCTCGATTCCCTCGATCTCTGAAAAGTGGAGTTGTACAGCGGATGGTTAGTCTCGATCGTGTCCACCGGGGGTACGAAATCGTCGCTCATGCGTTGCTCAACGAAGCCACTCCCGAGGGGGCATGGATCGGAGAACTCTCGTCGTCACCACTCTCCACCGCCACTGCCATCGCCGCATTGCAGCTTGTCCTGTGTCAAGAACCGGAGCGAGTCTCGGAATTACAGCCGTTTGTGTTGGGCGGACTTCACTGGCTTGTGGAACACCAAAACCCCGATGGAGGCTGGGGCGATACGGTTCTCAGCAAAAGCAATATTGCCACGTCGATGCTTGCCTATTCGAGTTTTCATCTGACGCAGACGGTCGCCAGGTTTGATGACCCTGTTCGAAGGGCAAAAATTTATGTCGATCAACACGGTGGGATTGATGCCATTCGCCGCCGATACGGCAAGGACCATTCGTTTTCTGTGCCAATTTTGACGCAGTGCGCCCTCGCGGGCTTGATCCCTTGGCACACACTCACACCCTTGCCTTTTGAACTCGGTTGCCTGCCGCATTGGTTTTATCGTTGGATCCGTCTGCCGGTTGTCAGCTACGCCCTTCCGGCACTCATCGCCATAGGGCAGGTCCGGCATCACCATGCCCCCTCACGCAATCCGCTGATCCGTTTGATCCGACGAATGGCTGTCATTCCGACTCTTGGCAAACTGGCGAGGATTCAGCCCGAGAGCGGTGGATTTCTGGAAGCCACGCCCTTGACAAGCTTCGTCACCATGAGCTTGGCCTCAATGGGCCAACCGGATCATCCGGTTGCTCGCCGCGGAATCGAGTTCTTGAAAGATTCCGTACGGTCTGATGGAAGTTGGCCAATCGACACGAATCTTGCCACGTGGGTCACCACACTCTCGGTCGGTGCATTATTAGCACGGTCGATTTCAGAACAAAAATCGCGAAGCACGACGGCATGGCTGTTATCACAACAGCACACGATCGTGCATCGATATACTAATGCCGATCCGGGTGGATGGGCTTGGACAAACCTGTCTGGGGGAGTTCCCGATGCCGATGATACACCGGGTGCCGTCTTGGCGCTGTTGAAGCTTGAACCGATCAATCCCGAGGTCAGACTGGCGGTTGAAAAAGCGATTGAATGGTTGCTCAACCTGCAAAATAGTGATGGTGGATGGCCCACGTTTTGTCGCGGCTGGGGCGCGCTGCCTTTCGATCGCAGTGCACCGGATCTCACGGCGCATACTCTGCGTGCCTTTCACCGTTGGTTGAGTGTTAACCACGTTTTCTCTGGCGTATCGTCGGCAAGTTGTCGCAATCGAAGGCTTAATGTTGGGGCAAAGATGCCTGAGGCCGAGTGGAAGCAGGTTCTGTTGGCGGATCGAGTCCAGCGTGCTGCGGTTCGCGGCTTTCGATTTCTTGCGAGGACTCAAAGGTCGGATGGGGCTTGGTTACCATTGTGGTTCGGAAATCAATTTGCCAACGATGATGAAAACCCTGTTTACGGAGTCTCTCGCGTCTTGATGGCCTATCGAGACTGGTTACGGCTGGACGATCCTGTCGCGAGGCGGGGAATTTCGTGGTTGGCATCGGTTCAGAACTGCGATGGAGGATGGGGCGGAGCGTTGTTGACTCCTTCCTCCTTGGAAGAGACGGCTCTCGCCGTCGAAGCCCTATTGCCTGTCCCAGACTATGAACAGGCGTGTCGACGGGGTCTCGAATGGATTTTGGTTCAGGTGGAGTCGGGAAAATTTCGAGAACCGGCCCCGATTGGCCTCTATTTTGCCAAGCTGTGGTATTTTGAGCGGCTTTATCCGATAATCTTTACCTCATCCGCGTTGGCTAGATTCCTCGATTTGTTTTCATGCCCCGCAGCGCATGACGTTGACCCCTGCTGATACTAGAATAGAACCGTTCCATCACACGCTGCCCCCTTTGACGATTTGATTTGGAATTCAGAAAGGCCTTTCGATGATCTCAGCGACTCTCGCGACAAGCAGCGACGACCTGAGGGCTGAACGCGACGCTGTCGATGTTGGGACAGTCGAGTCACCCGATACCTCCCCGTCCGTCTCTGACTCTGAACGCGGCGACAAACCACGACGAGGTCGAAGTACTTCCCACTTGAAACTCGTTCCTGACACACTTGATCTTCGAGACGCAATTCGCGAAGCCGCTGATCGCTACGCCACGCAACTCGACAAAAGTCGCCCGTTCAACAAAGCCGCTCTGGAAATGCATAGTCGCACGCTGCTAGACCAAATCAGTCAGCCAGAGTGTTATCTTGGTTTTGCGATGGTGCTGATCGGCAACGCATTTTGGAAGCAACAGTTTTTGGCAATTCCGTTTGAACGCCGACTCCTGCTCCTGCCTCATTGCCTGAAGCACGCCGACGGTTGTCCGGCAGAGTACGATGAGTTTGGTCTGGATTGCGAGAAATGTGGTGCCTGCTCCATCGCCGACTACAAGGTTCGAGCGGAGCAACTGGGATATAAAGTCCTTGTGGCCGAAGGTTCTCCGGTCGTTCTTAAGATCATCGTTTCCGGTCACGTTGATGGAATCTTGGGAGTTGCTTGCCTCAACGTCCTTGAAAAAGCAATCGACAAGGTGTTACTCGCAGGGGTACCGTCATATGCCGTGCCGCTCCACTCTGGTGACTGCAAAAATACGAAACTGGACGAATCGTGGGTTTGGCATTGCTTGGACAAATACGTTCCGCTGGTGGAGCCCAAGACCTCTGGCTATGTCCCTCTGATGCGTGCGTCCAATGAAATGTTCGAAGCCCAATTAGACGAAATCTTGCCGCTGACGCGTCAGCGCGGTTCTGCGGGCGATTCCCTACTCGCGGAAACAGAATCGATTGCAAGAAATTGGATGCTTAAGGGAGGCAAGCGACTGCGGCCGTTCATTACTCTGGCCGCGAATGATGCGGTCACTGGTGCCTCGGGTTTGCAATCGACATCGGCGGGGAGCCTTCCGCAGTTTTCCCTAGAGGTTCGCCGCACCGCGATGGCCATGGAAGCGTTTCACAAAGCCTCTTTGGTGCATGATGACATTCAAGATAATGACCCCTATCGATATGGAAAAGAGACTCTGCATCGGCAATACGGAATTGGTGCCGCGATCAACGTTGGCGACTATCTGATCGGCATGGGATATCGATTAATCAGCCAAGGTCGCCGCGAGTTGGGAGCCGAGGCGGCGAGCGATATTCTGGACCGTCTCGCCAATGCACATTTGAAACTTTGTGAAGGACAGGGAGCCGAATTGCGTTGGACCGGTGCGGATGCCGTGAAGCTCACCTCGCTCGACGCAATCAAGCTTTATGCGTTGAAGACCTCCCCGGCATTTGAGGCAGCCTTGTATGCGGGTTTGCGAATGGCCGGACCGATGGACGCCTACGAGGCGATGGTTCCGACGTTCTGCCGTCACATTGGCGTTGGCTTTCAAATTTTGAATGATCTGTTGGATTGGGAGGAAATTGCCCCCAATAAATTGGTCGCTGGGCGTGACGCCGAATTGGCCAAACCGACACTCTTGCTGGCTCTGGCTTTGGATACGGCCAAGGGAGCCGTTCGCGAGGAACTGGTGGGCCTGATCAATGACCCGTTGACGGCACTGGATAGGACCGAACGATTGAAGAGTCTGTACCACAAATTGGGAGTGTTTGAGCGAGCCGGGACGCTCGTCGACAAGTGTCGTAGTCGTGCCGAGGCGGTTGCTGACGAAGTTCAGCCTGAGGCATTGCGGCAGTTGCTCTATTTCTTGATCGATACGGTTCTCGACCACTCTCCGGCCGCTCCGACGCCATCATCGCAAACACCCTTTCCGGGGTTGCTTCCCATCCTTGGCAACACTGTCGGGGCGATGTGAGACGGTAATGGCGCACCCCTATTTGTTCCGGCTGGATCAGCGAATTTCGCGAGGATTGGCCCACTGGACCGCAGAGCATCGCGAACGAAATCGATTGTTTTTAATCACGCAACAAAACCCGGATGGTGGATTTGGGGGGCGAGGCCTTCCGTCGGATGATGTCCACTCTGCATCTGAGGGCCGTGATTCGGATCTGTATTACACGGCATTTGCAGTTCGAGCCTTAACTGCTCTGCGAGCCTTCTCCACTGAGGATGCACGGCGAGTCGCTCAATTTTTGGACATGTCACGACATCATCAGGCCAGCGTGATTGATGTCGTCAGTTGGCTCTATGCGGCACTCATGGTTCAGGCCTCGGCGGGAATCGATCTTTTGGCCGCAGCCGACTCCAATTGGCCGAGCCGTCTGGCGACGATCCTCGAGGCTTTCCGCACGGTTGATGGAGGCTATGCCAAAACGCACGAAGGAGCACTGGGGAGCACGTACCATTCATTTTTGGTGACGCTCTGTTACGAGCTGATCGGTCAACCGCTGCCCCACCCTGATCGGCTGGTCCGTTTCATGCACGACCGACAACGCGACGATGGTGGATTTGTGGAAATCGCTCCGATGAAACGCAGTGGGACGAACCCCACGGCCGCGGCCGTCGCGGTCCTGACCCTGCATTCGTCGATTGGTAAGAATCTGCGCGAAGATGTGCTCGCCTATCTCCGTGATGTCCGCGGTGACGAAGGTGGCTTTCAGGCAAATACACGTATTCCGTTCGCCGATACACTCTCGACATTTACCGGATTCCTCACGGGCCTCGATCTCGACACTCGAGACCTGATCGACTCTGTGAAAGTTGAACAGTTCGTGCTTTCGCTGGAGCAACCGGCAGGTGGTTTTCGAGCCGCATCATGGGACCAAGCCGCTGACGTGGAATACACATTTTATGCGTTGGGGACTTTGGGGCTGCTTTGGAGTGATCGTCACTGATTGGCCTTCTGTCTCTTAGGTCCGCAAAAGGCGTCTAATCGCCGATTTGTCTCGGCTGCTTTCGCTTTCTTCAAGGCGACCTTTGCCCGATCCGATGATCGGACTCGAGCCAAGGTTTTTAACTTTGAGGAATAGGCCAAACCACGGATTGGAGGCATCGCGTCGGCCGCTTGAGATGCCCCCCTCCGACGTATCTCCGAAACCGCCGAAAGCGTTGGTTTTTATGAAACCGTCGCATGGCCCCTGTGGCTGAGTCAATCCGTGCTGCTGCACAGACTCATTTGCCTGTCAGAGTCGCGGCGGGGACCTTCATCGGCTTGAGGTCATTGGTCCCGCTCTTGACGGTGACTTTATACTTTTTGTCGAGGTAGCCTGCTTTTTCCTGCCAGACGACAAATTCATGATCCCCAACCGGTAAGTCCTTAATTTCAAACGTGCCGTCTTGGCTTGTCACTGCTGCGTAGGAATGGTCGAGGATGACCCACCACGCCTGCATCCACGGATGAATATCGCAGCCGATTTTTGCCGGCAACCGCTCACCGATATTCACTGAGGGGACCGAGACTCCGATTCGATCGTTGGGTGAGACGATGAAGTTCTCTTGCTTATTCTTCAAGGGATAGGTGTGCGTGTTGTGGGCAATTCCATCGCCGGAGAGAACACGCACCTTTTGGTCGGTTCGGACTAACAACACGTGGGGCAGAAATCGGCAGCCCTTTTGATCGAACACAACCTCTGGGTGCGTACTTTTGGTAAGATCCGGGTGAACTTTGCTGGGCTTCTTTTGCAAATAGACCACTACGTTCGCAATCCCCTTTGTTTTCGGATCGACCACCAGCGACTCGTCGGGAACATCTTCCGCGGCACAGACGGAGGGATCCTTTGCCGCGGCATCCCCTTTGGTGACGAGCAGCGTCAATGCCTTGGTGTCTCCGTCCGCGATCACTTGACCTTTGATGGAACCCCAGTCAGCCGCTGCGACAACGACAGACATCACGGAGAGACCACACAACACAGAAGTCACCGCCAACGCCGTCCGCCACAAACAACACGTTTTCATGGAATTCGCACCTTCACAAAAGTTATCCACCGAGGTCTTCCGATCGGATTTGCAGGAATGTCCGATTCCTGTGACATAGTTCGTTGCATTATGGTCATTGTTTGGCATTCGACAAGACCACCGGGAAGGTAGCATGGTTGGATCTCGGCTGTTATCCTCCAGCACTCCGGCTGAAAAAACGGAGCGCATCGGGTGTGTTCTTCCAAAAAACAGGACTCGTCCGCAAGTTGTGGCGGCGGCTCTTACCGCCAAACAACCAACGCGGATAAACGACGACGCGAGCCTGCCCTGTTCTGGCGCAAGGGGGAACATCGAAACCGCACTCGAATGAAGATCTTCCGCCAGAAATTCATTCGCCTAGTTTTGGCCGGACGAGGTAATTGTCTCCTGAATAGAACCTTTAGAACCTGTGGGGCCAGTGATTGTGATTTATGTGAATGTTTTTCTGACAGTCACGAACGCGGATGACGTTGCCGAAATCAAAACGCTGTTGTCCGAACAACAGCGACTGTCGAGGCGTGAACCGGGGTGTGAGCGTTTTGAGGTATATCATTCCAAAAGTGATCCACGGTTATTCATTCTCAACGAGCATTGGTCTGATCAGGCGGCGATCAATGAGCATCGAAAAGCAACAGCCTACACGACAATCTATCAGCCGAAAGTGTTGCCTCGGGTGGATCGCGTATCACATCTTGCAGAGATTATTGAATAGCAGCACTCGGCCGATACAGGATTGGCGACTTGGCATCAGCTCCTTGTTAGCCAGAGTGACGATCACCGACACCCCGTTTTCCGTAAAATGCAGAGCCCGCAGCAGATGTTGACATTGTTTTTTCTGGATTGACCCCGCCGGAAAATACCCAAGCCTCCGACGGAATCTGGGAACCGAATTGATTAGAAAGTGAATCCTCGAGATGCTCAATAAATACAGTTCCCGAATCACGCAACCGCGCTCGCAAGGCGCGTCGCAGGCCATGCTCTATGGAACCGGGCTGACACGCGCGGATATGGACAAGCCTCAAATCGGCATAGCCAGCGTTTGGTACGAAGGGAATACCTGCAACATGCACCTCAATAAACTGGCGGAGAAGGTGAAGGAAGGTGTGACAGCGGCGGGTCTGGTGGGAATGCGATTCAATACGATCGGCGTGAGCGACGGGATTTCGATGGGAACGGATGGGATGTCGTTTTCATTGCAGTCACGGGATCTTATCGCCGACAGCATCGAGACCGTGATGTCGGCTCAGTGGTACGACGCCAATATTTCACTTCCCGGCTGCGACAAAAACATGCCGGGCTGCCTGATGGCCATGGGGCGTCTTAACCGTCCCTCGTTGATGATCTACGGAGGTACGATCCGCGCGGGTTGTACTCCACGGCACCCGAAGCTGGATATTGTCTCCGCATTTCAAGCGTATGGGGAATACGTTTCGGGCCACATCAGTGACGAGGAGCGTGAAGAAATTATCGGCTGCAGTATCCCAGGAGCCGGAGCCTGCGGCGGAATGTACACGGCCAATACGATGGCATCGGCGATCGAGGCCTTGGGCATGTCGTTACCGTACAGTTCGTCAATCCCGGCCGTCGATCCGCTGAAAGAAGGCGAATGTTTGGCGGCTGGTCAAGCGATTCGCATTCTGTTGGAGAAGGACATCAAACCACGTGACATCATGACTCGTGCCGCATTTGAAAATGCGATGGTTGTGATCATGGCGACGGGAGGTTCGACGAATGCCGTACTGCATCTGATCGCGATGGCCCGGGCTGTGGATGTGCCGCTGACGATCGACGATTTTCAAACCGTCAGTGACCGCGTGCCGTACATCGCGGATCTCAAACCGAGTGGCAAGTATGTGATGGAAGATTTGCACCACGTGGGCGGGACGCCGGCGGTGATGAAGTATCTGCTGGAAAAAGGCTATCTGAACGGGGATTGCCTGACCGTCACAGGTAAGACCATCGGGGAGAACCTTGAAAAATTGAACGGCCTTGCGGACGGGCAACGAATCATTCACCCCATCGAAACACCGATTAAGGAATCCGGCCATCTGCGGATCATGCGTGGCAACTTCTGTCCTGATGGAGCGGTGGCAAAAATCACAGGCAAGGAGGGCCTCGTGTTTACGGGACCGGCGCGAGTTTACGATTCTGAGGAGGCGATGCTCCTCGGGTTCGAACAACATCAGATTCAGAAGGGCGATGTGATTATCATCCGTTTCGAGGGCCCAAAGGGTGGTCCCGGGATGCCGGAAATGTTGACTCCAACATCGGTGATCATGGGAGCGGGGCTTGGTGAGTACGTGGCGCTCATCACCGACGGCCGATTTTCAGGCGGTTCCCACGGTTTCATCGTGGGCCATATCACGCCGGAGGCTCAAGACGGTGGCCCGATCGCACTCGTTGAAAATGGCGATAGGATCACGATTGATGCCAATCTCAACCGCATAGATGTCGCGTTGTCATCGGAGGAACTCGCTCGGCGTCGCTCGGGCTGGATCGCGCCAGCCTACAAGGCCACACGCGGCACACTTTACAAGTACATTAAAAATGTGAAAACTGCGACTGAAGGTTGCGTCACGGACGAATGATCAGCATCGAATACTTTGGAAATCTGTTCCGCAAATCGAATGCCTCGCGGCACAGAACGGTTCATTCGTAAACTGCGGATTTTGCAAGCTGCGTCACTCGCTGATGAGCAGACAGTCACTCAGTTTTGAATGCCGGGAAGCGAGCTGAGTTGATTCGCCGAATAACCAGACCGTCCACCGAGTTTCGGCTCGATAGAGAGCATGATTCCTGGATTGTTTTGACTGGCGTCGTAGTTGGCTCCGACGTGAAACAGCAGCCATTCGCCAACACGCGTCACGGTCAGGGATTGCCCGCGATTTTGACCTTCGCCGAAATCGAACGCGGTGCTCATGGTGGAGACCCATTTGGGGCTCATCGTATAACCATAACTTGCGGTGACGATCTGACTGTTGATTGAGCCGGTTTTGACCTGTCGCAGTCCAACGTACATGCTCCCACGCAAACTGCGTTGGCTCTGAACGCCGCAATGCCAGAGTTGTTGGCCATTGTCGAAGAAGTCATATAGACTCCCCGCGATGATGCTCGTCCGATCTCCGACGTTCCAGACGTAGCGAGAACTGACAAGCCCAATGTCATTGCCAAAGTTGTCGCGATTGGCATCCGGAAAGTATGACAGTCCCAAGTCCAAGGTCATCCAATCTTTCAACCTCTGGCGTTCGGGAGGGCCCACCTTGGTTTGCAATCGTTGCCTCATTCCGAGACGCAAGACCTGCTGATTGTCGACCAGTTCGTGGTAGGGCGATGTCACGTTCGAACCGGCTCCAGTGCGAACGGCGTAAAATCGGGGGTCGAGTTGGTTTGGCAGAGTTCCTGAAAACTCTGTAGTCACCATTCGCTCACGAAACCGTTCTTGAGCGTCATCGTCGAACTCGTTCCACTGCGCGATTTCGGAGAGATCACGAGACGATTCTGAGTAGCTGTAATCGGCATCGAGCACAACTTTGTGAGTCAGGCCGCTGAGATTGAAGATGTCGCTTTGAACTTGCGGAAATACTCGACCAAATTGGGTGCTGGCGCGAATGCCGCCTCGTCCGTAGAAACGGTCAATCGACTGCGCAGTCAAGCCGTCGCTCCAGAAGGCCGCCTCGCCCATCGCATACGGTGCTACTTTGATCGGCCCGAGGGAGAACGGCATTTCCACCTCGTGCCGCGACATGGCCACGAGACCACTAGCGTCCGTGTAATAAGACAACGGAGTGAATGCGTCATTAGGATTCGTAGGCGCGTCAGCCTGATGCAATGATGCGAATGCCGCTGATGTGTGGGAACTCCAATTCAACAGACCCCCGAGCAGAGGTTCTCCGAGCGAATACAAGTCGCCACGCGGCAGCCACGCGGTATTGTTCTCGAATTCATTGATGGTTGACCGAGCGAGCAGAGATCCCTGCCAGTTTTCATCGAACACTTGTCGCGCATTGACCAGTGTTTCAAGATCCATGTCAGAGTCAAACTCTCGGCGGCGATACTGCTCGCGAAAGTTCCGGTCGCTTGCAATTCCAACTTCCGCATCCAGAGTCAAGTTGGACTGCTCGAAAAAATGTCTGTGTTGCCCTTGAAGAATGCCACGATTGGTGGTCTCCGGAGCCAACGCTCGGCGATCACTCCCCAGATTGTCATCGCCGGAATCGTTGATGTAATAGGCGAGGCCGGTTCCCCCGAAAATATTGCCGAAAGCGTCAATTCCTCCATATTTGCCATCGGTCCCTATCGCGGGTCCCCGTTGACTCAAGTAGTCGCCCGACAAGGCCCAATTTGCGTCAAGACCTTCGGGCCGCTGAAGTCCGAAGAGTTGAAAGGCATCCCAACGGGTCCGTAGTTTCGCTCCGAAGATTCGATCGTCTCCTCCGTCAACGCCGATGAGTGGAATGCTGTAATCGTCAGCCAGAAAACTCAGCTTTGGCAAATAGAATAAAGGAACGTCACCAACGACAAGCTGGGAGTTCAGTACGGTGATCCGCGTTTGTTCATCGCCCGCAAGTTGACCCGTTTGTGGGTCCATGAGTGAGGTCGGACTGTGCGTCGGACGAGACTCCAAAAAAATATCACTGGCTTGGACGCGATAACCAGGCTTACCGTAGTTACTCGTCGTGAACCAAGCATTTTGTGCATGATACGATTGTGTCGAATTCTGACGCAATCGCTCCGCACGAATTCGAACTGCGGCATCCAATTTTGGAACATAGGACTGAAGTTCGGCGTCGAGGATGAGTGCGCGATTCTCTCGGCCATCGTAAAATGCACGCTCAGCCGTCACTTTATTGCGAACTTCTTGGCCACCAAATTGTGTCAATTGCAGCTGCTGGCGAACGACGATGTTTCCTTCGAGGTACATCTGAAGTTTACTGTCTGGCCGCTGCAGCGTTTCCTGAGAGAACTGTTCATTGTCGGTGGCATCGGTCCAAATCACGGCTCGATCGGCACTGAGGTCGATTGCCCCTATTCCTTCTTCACCTCCAATGACAATCCCGTCCACGAGAACATTCACTCCTCCGGTGATGATCGTTACCATTTCCCGAGGAGTCGAGTTGTCGGAGATGGAACTTTGGATATTGAAAGGCATGGCAAAACTGCGGGGCGAGACTCGGACTCGCCTCAAGCCGCTCGTTTGTTGCAGAGTCAGAACGCTCTCGGGGGGGGTGGAGGCTTGAGGAGTTGCCACCGTCATCTGAGTCTGCCGCAGTCCAACTCGCTCAGATCCTTCTCGCCGATGGATGGCACGTTGAAACATCGGATCATCTTGACCGGAATGATCTGCAATCCTGCCCCGCACAGACAATGCCACTCCGGCGGACGTATTTAACTCAAGCCACATTGAATTTTCGGTGCGTGTGCCATTGAGTTCCTGAACCTCAACGGAATCCTCGAGATAGACGGTTAGTCGTTGGCGGGAATCTTCGGCGGACATTGGCTTTCGGACCCAGACGACCATGTTGTTCGCGACGAACGTCCGGTCTCCATGAACGAGACGACACGTCCCGCGAAAGAGGGCAATCGTTGTGTTCTGCTCCTGCCACTCTTGACACCAGTCGGCAGAGATCTGAATCGGCGCCGAAGTCGAAAACGGAACAGACTCATCGGCTGAAACGAAGAGGCATAGACGCATCGCCACACCCACGACCGCAATCGCTGCGACGCAGAAAGGCATGAACCAGCCAATACGCAACGGGTGTTTGTTGCCCGCCACCGATGCTCCCAAGTGATTGGTTGCTTCAAACAACAAAGCTCGAAAGTTGCTTCCGTGACGAATAACTTTGCGAAACTGAATTGAACGAAGAAAAATCAATAATGGCCGTTACCTGGATTCCGGCTTACTGTTTTCGACGTGACCTTTGGTGCGTGCGGCTGTGCATTTCTGAAGGTTGCTGGTTCGTTGACTTGATCCAACAGTCACCGGCTACAACGCATTGGGGTCCCAGGACGACATCAAGGCGGACTATATGACGGTCCGTTCTTTAGTGTCAATTTGGGTTTAGAGTCGGTCTCGCGTTCTGGGAGCCATACCCAAGGCGAATTCCCGAATTCAGACCATTGCAGTAGCCTGGGGATGCTGTGCCGCACCGAGGTTTCGGAAGTCGGCCACTGTCTGGCGGCGAATGGCGATTACCGAAGTCTTTTCACCGCAAAGGGGACCGCTGGTGCGGTAAGATCTGCTCCGGGACGAAAAAAATCGAGCCGAGGCTTGCAAGCGGTGAACCAAAGTCCGGCCTCCCCGTCGATATGAATTGGGGCCGTTATAATAAGCAATCGTTTCTGGCATGAATTAATAAAAATTGAATCGACCCATTACCCCTGTTTGCCCCATGGCCACCATTCGCACTGCGTTAGCTGGGGGGGGTATTGCATGTAAGACGAGGAAGCAAAAATTTGAGATTAAGTGAATTGGGATCAATATTTCGATCAACACTTAAGGAAAAATCCCAATAGGGATCGAAAAAACGATTGCTTGATAGAACCTTGGCACCCTTGGAGTAAGCTTGATCAGGAATTGCCAAAAATGGCTGCTTGGTGCAGATAGGATGTTTGGGGATTTCTGTCATTGTTTGGGAGTTCGTTCGTCGATTGCGGTTTTGACGTCTCTTCAGCAGAAATCGATGTCATCAGCCGGTTCCGTCGATTGGAATAGTTGAAGAACCCGAGCTACAATGAGAATTTAGATCGGATTCGGGCGGAGCGTTCGGTGCTCCAATGCCTTATTGACGAAAAATCAATTGGAAATTTTCCCTATGAGTTATTTTTTGCTGACCGGTGCAACCGGTTTGCTTGGGAACTACTTGCTTCGCGATTTATTGCTTGATGACGTACCGGTAGCAGTCATCGCACGATCAAATCGGCGACAATCAGCCCGTCAGCGCATTGAAGTTGCGATGTGCGTCTGGGATGCAGAGGCTGGTCGCCCACTCCCGCGGCCCGTGGTCATGGAAGGGGATATCAGCCAACCAGATTTGGGACTCAATGCCAACGACGTGCGGTGGGTGGCTGAATATTGTTCGTCCATCATCAATAACGCCGCGAGTCTAACTTTCCATTCAACCAGCAACGCCGGCGAGCCCTGGCGATCAAACGTCGGTGGCACGCGCAACGTTCTCGAATTTTGCCGCAGCACGAACATCAGACAATTTCATCACGTTTCAACGGCATACGTTGCGGGGTTACGTCAGGGGCGCGTGTTGGAGTCCGAACTCGATCTTGGCCAAGAATTTTCCAATGATTACGAGCGAAGCAAGCTCGAATCAGAAACATTGGTTCGGCAGGCCGATTTCATCGACGCGCCGACCATCTTTCGCCCGGCGATTATCATCGGTGATTCACAAACGGGAATGACGACTACGTATCACGGATATTACGCCGCCCTCAAATTAACATACACAATCGTGCAAGCCTACCTGAAAGATGCGACGGGCTTAGTCGGAGGACAGTCGGTTCGGTTGACGTTGAACGGGACAGAGACAAAGTATCTGGTTCCCGTCAACTGGGTCTCCGCGTTTATGTGCCAGGTCTTGACGGATTCTCGGTTGCATGGGCAGACCTACCATTTAACACCGAGACACCCCGTAACGACTCGCCTGATTCGAGACGTCTTGGAGCAGTCCTGCGGCATCTACGGTACGAAGCTCATTGGAACTGGCGAGCGGCCGGCTCAGCCGAGCGAAGCGGAAGATCTGTTTTACGAACACATCCGAGTGTATAACTCCTATTGGAAAATGGACCCCATTTTCGACCGCACCAATACGGAAGCGGCGGTTCCTCACCTGCCGTGTCCGCATGTGGATTGGGAGTTGTTGTTGAAGATGTCCCAAGCGGTGATTAACGAAGGTTTTCCTGAACCCAATAAACGTCCGGTCGATCCTGAATTCGACGTTGAGTCGCTTCTTGCGCCGCTGATTGAGCAATCGGGTCGGCAGTCTTCGCACACTTCTGACGAACGGCTTCTCGGATTGGATGTCTGCGGTCATGGCGGAGGACAATGGCAGGTCATCGTCCGTGGCGAGGCCATCATCGGGGTTGAAACGGGGGTGCATGTCGATCGGAAAGCGACCTGCCGTTTGAATGTCGAGACGTTTGCTTCCCTCGCGAATGGACGCATCAGTTGGCGAGAGGCCCTTCAATCTGGGACGGCGCAGTTGCGAGGAAATGGTAGAACGCTCGATCAGTATACCGATATTCTTGACCAGCTTTTTGTGCACACGTGGAGTTGATTGCAGCTCCCTGCTGAAGAACGGTCCTACTGCTCATTTTTGGCGACCCGTCTTGGTTTAATGTTTTCGGTGCGGAGGGTTATCCCAGATCGAGAGCGATGGATTAGGGCTGCGGACATTCGTAATGACGCATTTCGAGGTGTGACGGATCGTGATCTTTTTCCCGATCATTGAACGGTCAGACTCGAGCCGGCACGGGGCAACAAATGAGACGCCGGAGGTCACCACCGGAGGAATCCGGATTTCTCCGGTGAGTTTTTTTGGGGTGTGGCTCTGACTCGAAAATTGAGTCTGGCCGATCCGGTCACCCCGCCCCCCCCCCCCGGGATTTCTAATGATTCAACCCAAGCCCCGATCGTGGAAATCGTGATGAGGGGCCTAGAATCAATCGCTCAACGTTTTTTTGCAAGATGAATTTCCCGACGGTTTCATTGAAAGAAGAATCGTTGTAAACCATTTTTTATGAAACAGGAAACGGAAAACTCGCGGCCCCTGCGTGTTCTAGGATCATGCCGATTACGGCATGGTCAGATGCCGATCCGATCAGCCGATGGCGGCAGATCCTCGCCGCGGACAGTGTGGACCTTCCGACATGCGATTTGAATTTCGACGGTAATCTCGTCTAGTCGAATTTGATTCTGTGTGATACGTTTCCAAATCTTGCGTTCATCGTTATCCCTCAACCGGTTGGTCGTTTTTCCCTGTGGACCACGGTGGACTACGCTCGGTTGATTGACGTTGCCCGTTGTATCTCATCGATCCCGACAGCCTCGTCTGTTTGCTTGCGATTCGAAGATCATAGCGATTAATGATCCGTGCCAAATCCACTCACTCCATCTCTGCTCACCGTTGCAATGGTTGATCTCTTTACCCCCCAAGGACGACTTGATGTCGGCAATATTCCCATTGCAATGAGTCGCCACATTCGGGCTTTACTTCGCCGCCATGTCGTGGTTTTTATGGCGATTTGCTTGAGTTCATTTGCGTGGGGTTGTTCGACGCTTCAGCAACAGGTGAACCGGCGTGCAGAGCGCTGCGCATCCTTGTGCGAACAGTCTCGAGAGGCCCGTAGACACGGTCGAACAGATCAAGCGGAAAGGCTTCTCGACGACGCCATCAGTCAAACTCCGACTGATCCGGCAACTCGTCGCGAATTGGTGGAGGCCATGTGGTCGGCTGGTCGGCATGACGAAGCGGTGGTCGAAATGGGCAATCTTGTGCAGGCCTGTTCTCACGACGCCAATTTGCATTCGCGGCAGGCAGAATTACTATGGCTGCACAAGAACACGGTGGGTGCAGAAGCCGCGGCAGAAAGTGCATTGCGACTGGACCCTCAATCCCTCTCCGCCCTGCTGGTCAAAACGAAAGCAGAGTCGGAGCGTGGGGAGCTCAAGAACGCGATTGCTGGATACATTCACCTTTCTCAGCTGGCTCCGGATCGTCTGGATTTCAAACTCGAATTGGCGGAGCTTCATGTCCGACGAGGTCATCCTGACCAAGCCTGTCCCCTGCTTCGTGATGCCATGCGGTTTTCGCAATTGAATTCCGAACAAGTCGCGGACGTTGAATGGAAGCTCGGCTTGGCTTACGCCGCCCAGCAACGCTGGAAGGATGCCGTCATTCATTTCGATCGGGCGATGGTGCACCGCAAAAATTCCGATTCCGACAGGCAATGCTTGGCGGCGTTAAAAGTCCTATCCGGACACAATTTGGGGCTCGTCGATGAATCCGCAATACAAGTCTCGGTACGCAATTTAACAGACGATCCGGCAAATGTTTGGACCGTTTTGCGAGATCAAATCGCCAGTTCCCGGTTTGCCACCGAGGGGACGGGGGATATGGTTGTCGCCGAAATGCCCGACGCTCCGGTGATCCGTGCGGATTATCACCGCAAGGGATCGAAAAACGAGATCGTCGATCAAGAAGCTCGATTCGGAGATTCTCCAACGCAACTGATGCGGCAGTCGCAAGTGTTTGATCGTGAAGAGTCTCCCTTCATAAAAGGAAAAAAATGAAGCCCGACGGGTTGTCGCCGACTGACATCAAAAAAGGATCGATGAGTCCTCCGACGAATTCCGGTCTGCGGTGGAAGAGAGCAGCGCCATTGGATGACCGTTGGCTGTGAGATCTGTCGAAGGCATCACGCGATTCTCATGCGGCTCGTCTGTTTGGCGTGAACGTCATCAAGACGGAGAATGCCATGGCGACTAGATTGATTCCGCGGAGCAACCGCACCCGATGGGCGACACCGGTCGCGGATGGAGCTATGGTCAATAGCTCAGAAGAAATCCAGAATTCCTTTGCAGTCCCTATCTCGTGTCCATAATGGAGTGATCGGGAACCTTGCACTGTTGGGAAAACTCGTCAATCCGCAAGTCTTTTTCACATCGGTCGTACGGACCGATGTGAGCGGATCATCTGTGCTGCGGTGACATCCGATCTCTCACGCCGGCATTTTTCTGTTGGAGTAAGATGGCACCGGTGTTTCGGCCGGTGAATATGGTCGTTAACCTCTCGGTTCGTCGATTCCTACCACGGTCGGCTTCGAGTTCATGTTTTTTCGGCTCTGCGCCTTTACGGAGAGCCAATCGCCAATAATTATGAGATCCTCATGCGCCATGACAATCGAAAGACCGATGAACTTCGACCGATCCGCGTACAACGACATTTTACGGGAGCGGCTCCTGGGAGTGTACTGATTCAAGCCGGGAGGACGACGGTGCTTTGCACTGCCAGTATCGACAGCACGCTACCACCGTGGAAGGCGACCACGAACCCGACCGAAGCCGTGGGATGGCTCACCGCCGAGTACTCGATGCTACCGGGAAGCACCGCACCACGGAAGAAACGCGAGCGAGAGAAGATGGACGGCCGTTCGTCGGAGATTCAGCGTCTGATTGGTCGCAGCCTGCGTTCGGCGGTTGACTTCGCGGCGTTGGGCGGTCGAACGATCACGGTCGATTGCGACGTGCTGGAAGCGGACGGAGGGACACGAACGCTGAGCATCACCGGCGGATTCATCGCCCTTTGCGACGCTATCGCCTCCATTCGCCGTGAGCTTTCCACGGAACGCCCTGTGCTGACCAAGAGCATCGCAGCCGTCAGCGCCGGCGTGTTCGAAGGAACGCCTATCCTAGATCTCGACTACATTGAGGACAGCCGAGCAGAAGTTGATCTGAACGTGGTCATGGCGGGCTCGGGTGAATTCATCGAAATCCAGGGGACGGCGGAAGGAAAACCGTTCTCGCGTGAACTTCTCAATCAACAACTCGACCTCGCCGCCCGCGGCATCATCCAACTGACGAACTTCCAACGGGAAACGCTCGGCTGCGAGTGGCCGTTCGGGTGACCAGTTGTCTTTCGTTGAGCACTGCCTCAGGTAGAGGAACCGTGATTCCTCCCCAGTCAACAGCCGGTTATTGAAAAAAGGCGATGGCGGAAATCATCTGACGATTTGGCCGGACAGGTTCATTCCCGTGATTGGAGTTTTAATGTGATGGCGAGCGTCGAAAAGGTCTTTGGGATCGGAATTGTGGGGTCATCCCCCATCAGCCGCTTTGTTTGTGAACGCTTGTCCATTGCTCCAAATTTTCGTCTGGTCGCCTTTTGGGACAGCAACACTGACGGTCGAACGGGATCGACATCGTATCGGCCTGTCGAATCGGGGGACTGTCGCCATGGGAGCACACCGTTTGAAGTCATGAGGGATCCCGGTGTTCAAGTCGTTTTTTTCGCCGACGGAATGACGGGGGACTTGATGCAAATGGCTCTTCGAATGGGGAAGTCTATTGTTGTGGAGTCGCCTTACTCTCTTTCCCGTGAAGTCTTGGAACAGATTTCCAGAGATGGCGACGAGTGTCAACTGGTGGCGGCCATCTTCGAGCCTCGGCGGTGGGACGTGGATTTTCTTCACGCTCGATCGGTTGTCGAGAGTGGCCATCTGGGTCGGTTGTTGCGCGCTCGGTATTCCGTTCACAACGATCGTCTTCCAGGAGAATCGTTTTTGCGGGGCATCGAGAATGAACTCGGCTCGCGAATTCTTGATCAGTTATTGGTTCTCGTTGACGCAAGTCGAGTGACTTCCGTCCTGTGGAGAAGTTTTCCGGTCGAAGGGGGGGGAAGCGACGGCTTTCTTGCCGTTTTAGAAATTCCAGACGCAATCTCGGTGATGATCGAAATTCAAACACGCTCACTTCTTTCGGTCACGTCTGGTTGGATGCTGGAGGGGGACGCTGGAGCGTACCGCAACGGAAGGCTTTATACGCGGACATCCGACGGTGAGATTGTCGATGCAGTCCTGCCAATACCGAGCATGTCCAATGATCCGTTCTTTGAGGTCTTGGCGAGATCCTTATCCGGAGAGGATCAGAAGGAACTGCCGACGGTACGCGATGCGACTCGCGTTGCGTCTCTGCTTGCTAACTCGACCTCGGGCGGCATTCAAACAGGAACGAGGGATCCCGAGGCCTTGTCCGCCAGCAATCGTGCGACGGCATAAGCACAAGCACTCTCAGACAGCTCCGGCGAAAGGTGATGATCGAGCGAGATCACACGCCCGGCTTTCGTGAAACGGCATTCTGCAACAAGCCGCCGAGCCAGAAACGATCCGGAACCAGAAACCACAATATGTTGACAGAGGCCTGGCAATCGCCGAGCCACTCGATCCAGTGCCCCCGCCAGTCGATGATGTTGCACCTCTGCAAGAAATCGGGCAATGCTGACCGCATTTTCCAGCGAAACATCTTCTCTGTCACAGCACAACATTCGGGCGAGACGTTGGTGTGCCGCGTTCACCGTTGCGGGCATTCCGTTGGCGGTGTCTCGGTCCGCTGGATTCGGAGCGATGTCGCCCAGAAGTAAATAAATATCAAGAGTCGTGGCAAATAACTCGGCGGCAAGTGGAGAGTATTGCGGCGAAAAACTCTCCGCCGAGATGGCCGCGCAAGTCGTCTCCACCGGAACCGCGTTCGCGAGGCCATAGACGGGAGTTCGTCTGACCCCAGAGTAAGATAATTCACCCGTTCGCAATCGCTCCGGATCTGTCCGCCCGATGGCCTCAATCTTTCCATCGACCATTGGAATGATGTCTGTCGTCGTCGTACCAATATCGATGAGTAATGCGGCTCCATCGGGGACTAGGCGTCCGCACCATGTTGCCAAAGCGTTCCAATTGGCCGCCGCAACCAGCATGGGCTGGAGTCTGGCGTCGTCGATTGATAGGAAGTATCCAGAGGTCGTCCAAACAGCAACAGAGACACCCGCCTTAATCGAATCGATAGCACGACAGCTGGACTCAATACTGGTGAGAATGAAGTTCACTCCATCGGACTTTGTGTCAAAACAGTCGGCAAGCTCGGCAGTCATCGTCACCGCAATATGCTCTGTTTGAGGGAAATCGCCCAACAGCGAGACCAACTCTGCAGACAACCGTTCCGGTGTTTTCCAAATCGGAAAAGCCCGACTCATGGCACGCCCAGAGTCATCGGCAGCCTTGATATTTGCACCACCGATGTCGAGACCAAGAATACTCATGGCAAATCAAACTTTTGGAAGGGATCCTGCCTAAAGCGGAGGGATGTCCCCTGCAAGAGGTTCTTCGAGAGGCTAATTCGCGTCAACGTATCCCCATCTCATGCACCATTTCGACGAGTGCTTTGACGCTCTCCGCAGGGACTTCAGGGAAGACACCGTGACCGAGGTTAAAGATGTGTCCTGGCCGGCCTCCAGCGGCATCAAGAACCGCCCTCGCTTTCGAGCGGATTGTTGGCAGGTCGGCCATCAGCGTGACGGGATCGAGATTGCCCTGAATTGCCACGTCATGTCCGACAGTGCTCCAACCTTGCTCCAGATCAATTCTCCAATCGAGTCCGATCACATCTCCCCCCGCTTCACGCAATAAAGGCACGAGTGCCGGATTCCCCGTCAAAAAATTAATCACAGGAGTACCGGGCCGAATTCCGTCAATGACCTGTTTGGTGAACGGCATAGCATAGCGACGGTAGTCGGAGGGCGATAAACATCCGGCCCAGCTGTCAAACAACTGAATCGCTTGGCACCCGGAATCAATCTGAGCGTTGATGTATCGGATCAGGGATCGGGCCAAGCGTTGCATCAGAGTCGCCCAAGCTCCCTCATCATGATACATCAGCGACTTGGTCCGCATGTAATTCTTTGATCCCCCTCCTTCGATGACATACGAAGCGAGTGTGAACGGAGCTCCGGCGAATCCAAGAAGAGGAATATTTGCGGGGAGATCACGCCGAATCAATCGGACCGCCTCAAATACAAAACTCAAGGAATCGACATGCTCCAGTTCACGAAATCGGTCAATTTCAGCAGCTGTCCGAAGGGGATTGTGAATCACGGGACCTTCTCCCTTCGCATATTCTAAATCGATTCCCATCGGCTCCAGCATGGGAAGAAGATCTGCAAAAAGAATGGCGGCATCGACACCCAAAACGCGTTGTGCGGTCAGAGTGACCTCTGCTGCTAGGTCAGGACGTTTACAGAGTTCAATAAATGTGACCTTGGACCGAACGGCCATGTACTCAGGGAGATACCGCCCCGCTTGCCGCATGATCCAGATCGGAGTTGTATCGGTCGGCTGGCGATGAACGGCCCGAAGAAAACGGCAATTTTGCAGGGCATTTGTGAGCATGAAACCTCCATTGATATTGGGCAATTGTATCCGTCGCCTGGCTGCAGGAATAGCGCACCAAAGGGATTGCCGGATTCGGGGTTACGGCCGCGATAGGCCTTTGGTTCAAACCGTCATCGTCAATGGTTGAGGCCAGATTGTCAGCGACCAATTAAGGTCACGAGCAGCGGGCAACGATGCCGTCACGCCCGAAACGTTCCACGAATATTCTTTCGTGGCGATCTCGCCGAGAGTCGAAGGGGAACGGAAATCAGTCTCGTTTGCCAGACGTTCGCATGGAATCAGAGGCATCGACTCACGGTTGTCAAATGGAGAGCCTAGCGGCTGAGGCATTCAAAGAGGGAGTGGCAGGACTGTTGTCTGAGCCTCCCAATGTCAGCTTCTGAAGGCGATGGGACTCTGCTTAAATCATCAGTTGTTTTTCGAAGCTGATGCCGTGTTTTTTCATTTTTTTGTAGAGAGTTGTCCGATTGATTCCCAAAGCATCGGCCGTCTCCTGCCGATTCCAACTGTGAGATCCGAGTGCATCGAGGATTAACTGTCTTTCGGGATTGGCGAGAGCGGACTTGAGGTTGTTGCCGTAGGCCACCGACAAATGACCGTCGAACTCTGAAAGAGGATCGTCGCGTCGCAATGCTTCAGGGAGATCTGTGACACCAATCACGGGAGTTTTCGATAGCACAACCGCGCGCTCAATCACGTTTACCAATTCGCGAACGTTGCCTGGCCAGCGAAAGCGTTGCATCAATTCGATGGCTTGATGACTAAACCCGGTCACATGCCTACCCGTTTGCTGGACGAATTCCTTTAAATAGAATTGGGCCAACAGTGGAATGTCGCTCACCCGTTCTCGTAGTGGCGGTTGCATCAGGGTCACGACGTTGATTCTGTAATACAAATCTTGCCGGAACTCCCCTTTGGATACGGCGTCTTCGAGATCAATATTGGTCGCCAGAATCATCCGCAAATCGACCTTCTGAGTTTTGTTTCCACCGACAGGCTCAAATTCGCGATCTTGCAGAACACGCAATAGTTTGACTTGGAGGCTGCGCGATGCAGTGCCGATTTCATCAAGGAAAATCGTTCCGCCATTCGCCTGTGAAAACTTGCCCATCTTGTCGTGTGTCGCACCCGTAAAAGCTCCGGCGACGTGTCCGAATAATTCGCTCTCCAGCAAAGAATCGGGAAGGGCGCCGCAAGCAACTTCCACAAAAGGCTTGTCACGCCGGTTACTCATCTGATGAATGGCGCGTGCCGTCATTGTTTTTCCGGTCCCGGATTCGCCCAAGACCAAGACTGTCGTCCGCGTGTCGGCAACGCTTTCAATCAGATCGAACATCTTCAGCATGCGATAGTCGTGACCGATAATGTTTCCCATTCCGAACCGCTGATTGAGCTGCTGCTTCAGATTCTTGTTCTCGGTGATAATTTGTTTTTGTCCAAGAGCACGACCAATCGAAAATTTTAGCTCATCATCGAGAATCGGTTTGGTGAGATAGTCGAACGCACCAAGTCGGATTGCTTCAACGGCACTGTCGATTGTTCCAAAGCCTGTCAGGAGAATCACCTGAGTCTCGGGAATCGAGTTGGTGACCCACTCGAGTAACTCGAAGCCATCCCGATCGGGTAAATTGACATCAGAGATTACCGCATCAAACGGAAATTCTTTCATCCGTGCGATGGCATCTTCGCAGTTGACAGCGGTTTCCGTACGGTGACCGAGGCTGCGGAAGTAGTCGGCCATCGATTCGAGCAACGGACGATCATCATCAACAATTAACAGTGAACCTTGATTCATGGCATAGGGCTTTATGTTAGGATAATCTCAAATCAACAAACACCGAATCACAGTCTTCACGCGGGATGCCAAGCTCTCGCTTGTTTGGGCATCTGTTGAAGGGACTGGTGGCACGTGTTGCATGAACGGAAGCAACTCGCACCAAACGGGGAGACCATTCCATAGCTGAGGGTGAGATGAACATACGTCATGGTGGCAAGACGTCAACATTCTGCAAAAAAACGTAGCCCGCAGGCAACAGGCGGTTGAGTCGACCGCTTCGAAATGAGACGCAAAGGCTAGGCCAGCAACGCTCAATGGATATTCATCGTTTTGCGTTCAATCGTCTTTCATCCCCGAGCGACGATGGAGAGTCACGGTGCACAGCCCGGAAGAGGACCAACAGGCACGAAGAGTGCTCGAAGAGTATCCAGACCACCTGCGTCTGCCGAAAGGCGAATTACAGCCCATTTACGGGGGGTTCAGTGGTGCGCTGATTTGGCGAATCGTGTCAGACTGCGGCATGTTTGCGTTGCGTCGTTGGCCCCATCCGGGTTTGCCCAGAGGACGAATTATTGGATTACACCGGCTGCTAGAGCACGTGCAGTCATTCGGCATTTCTTTCGTTGCAATACCGCGGCGGACGCGCGATGGAAGAACACTGATTCACTTCGAGGATCATGACTGGCAACTCGAGTCATGGTTGCCAGGAGTTGCCGACTTTCACTCGTTTCCGTCAACCGAACGACTTTTGTCGTCGATGACAGCCTTGTCTGAGTGGCATCGTACCGCAGAGCATTTTGTTCCCGATCGGCATTCCGCATATTGGTTTTTGGGTCCGATCTCTGGACCGTCTCCGGCTGTCATGGAACGCTTGGCCGCGTTGCAGGCTGCTAACCAGGTTCGGGTCTCCGAACTTCAGCAGAAAATTCAGCGATCATGGAACACCCCCTTTCACGAACCGGCGCGACGCATTCTCGATCTGTTTCGTGGATCACAGCAGGCGATTATGCGGGAACTGACGGTTGTTCGTGATGTTCATTTTCGACTCCAACCGTGTCTACGTGATATTTCACACGATCATCTGCTGTATACCAATCATCGTGTGACAGGTCTTGTCGACCCGTCCGCCTGTCGGATCGAAAACGTCGCCAGCGATCTTTCGCGACTGATTGGAAGCATGGTGAAAGATGATTTTTTAAGGTGGAATACCGCGTTGTCCGAGTATCAACAACACCTGCCATTGACAACGCGCGAACTGGGACTCGTGGCGTTGCTCGATCGCAGTGGCGTCTTACTGAGTGGCTGGACATGGCTGGAATGGATTTTTCTTCGAGAGCGGGTTTTCCGGGACTCGACGGTTGTCCTAAAACGCTTGCAGGAGATTACAGAGCGGATGGCCCGCTTGACCGATGGCGCGACGAACGATTCCTTCAAAAGTCTTATTCGCTAGCACCGCCCTCAACAACGTCGCTGCGTTTTTATGGAAGTCGTTGAGGACGATGCTGATGCCCATGCGGTCTCCGCACCCGATGGCTCGGTCAGTGTCGCTTGATGTTCCTGTCTTCCTTATCTGCCGGATAATCATCCGCAGTGTCCGAGTCGAAACAGGT
>CAMCMU010000029.1 GCA_945876035.1 Schlesneria paludicola DSM 18645
CCCTGGAAATTTCGGATGTGAGCCGAGCACGCCCCCATCCCTGCGAACCACGAACTCCACAGTTCAACGACAATCGACCGATTCCGAGACGACAAACTCCAACGACAAGCAAACGACGCTACCGGCAGCGCTATTGGAATAGGTTGCTCCGTTGCTGGTCTCAATACGCAATCGGGATCTCCAACCGTGTCGGACTCTTGTACATCAGGTGAGCCTCCGTCGGTCGCATTTGTGAATCCTGTCCGCAATCTTTTCGAATAGACTCAATAAACGCCGACGATGAAGTTTTTTGGGTTTTCCCCAACATCGACGACCCGTGTGATAACGTGTGCCTGTGGAGTCCCGCTCGGTTACCCCGCCACTAAGGGACGGGTTTCCAACGCGAAGCGATTCCCGAGATTGGCGTTCACGGGGTCGATTTCTTTTTTGGTTATTGTGTTGGAGTGGTTTTCATGCCTCAGACCGATTCGCTTTTCAGTCGTCGACAATTTCTCACATCGTCATCGCTCGGGTTGTCTGCCTTAGGCATCTTGAGTGGCTTCGGCAATGACGACTCTCCCAAAAACAAATCGAGCTCCGCGGGTAGAACCGGCAGGCCGCGTGTGGCAGCGATCAATTCCGTCTATCGACTTCGATCTCACGCGTATCACATCGCTGGTCGATTCATTCACGGCTACACCAGAAATGGCTTCCATCACCAACCGCCATTTGATCTCGTCAGAATGTTCAACCACCAGCATCCCGAAAACGACCTCGGACCGCGAGTCTGTCAGATCCACGACATCGAGTTGTGTTCGTCGATTCCAGAGGCACTCGGCGAAAAGAATGGTTTGGACGTTGATGCGGTTCTTCTGATCATTGAACACGGGGACTATCCCCTGAACGATATCGGGCAGGTCCTCTATCCACGTGCTGAATTTTTCGAAACGATTGAGGAGGTTTTTCGAAGAACGGGACGATCGATTCCGGTGTTCGTCGACAAGCATCTTTCGTACGACCACCGTCTGGCGGCAAAAATGGTCGCCACGTCGCAGGAGATGAAATTTGGCCTCATGGCCGGATCTTCTCTGCCTGTCACATGGCGTCGGCCGGAAATCGAACCGACTCTCGAAACCCCTTTTCGCGAAGCGGTTGTCGCATTTGGTTTCGATCGCGGGACTGTCGAGATCTATCTGTTTCACGCTTTCGAAGTGCTGCAAAGCATGATGGAACGACGGCGTGGGGGTGAGACCGGCGTGAAGTCGGTTGAGTTCCTGCAAGGAGACGCCGTCTGGCAAGCGGGGGATGCTGGCCGTTGGTCTTGGCGTCTTTTGGACGCGGCCCTATCTCGGTGTCCCGGCACCAACGTCGGCCCGATCCGTGAAAACGTTCTCAAACCACAAGCCGTGATGGTGGAATATCTTGACGGGACGCGGGGTTGCGTCCTGAATCTGATCGAGCAAACGTCGGAGTTCGCTTTCGCGGGAACGATTGAAGGACGCTCCGAACCAATTTCGAGCTGCTTTTACCTGCCCGCTCCACCGGGTGCAAGATTCTTCGATCCGCTGACTTACAACATCGAAAAATTTTTCGCAGCAGGAACACCGCCGTATCCCGTCGAACGAACACTTCTCACCAGTACGCTGACAGACTTCGCCATGCAATCCCTACATCAGGGTAGCAAGCGGCTCTCCTCGCCAGCTCTGGGGGTCAAATATGCGGCACCGGCCGACAGTGGTTTCTTCCGTGGTCCCTACGTCGACGCGGGCTGACTTTTGGAAGTGTCGATAGAAACCAGATTTTGAGCGTTCAGTCTCAGTTGCCCACAGGCCGCATCGATGTCCGCTCCCTTTCGCTTTCTGACAGTCGTCGGGACTCCGTACAATTCGAGAATCTGGCCGAATTCACGCGTTCGCGGAGCTGTCGGTTCGACGAATTCTAGTTCCGTAACACCGTTCATAGGAATCAAGTTCACATGTGCGATTCGAGTTTTCAGTAGCGCCCCCAATTCGCGCGCGTGTTCCGGTCCGTCGTTGACTCCGGACAGCAAAACGTACTCATAGGTCACCCGTCGACCCGTGATGGAAAAGAATTCGTCCGCCGCGTCAAGGATCGCAGCAATCCCAATCTTGGCATTGGTTGGTACGAGGTGATTTCGCAATTCGTCATTCGGTGCGTGAAGCGACACGGCGAGATTGTATTGTTTACCGAGTCCGGCCAATTCGCGAATCTTATCGGGAAGTCCGACAGTTGAAATGGTGATCCGGCGGGCACCTAGCCCCAAGCCTCCTTTGTGATTCAGACTGTCGAGAGCTGGCACCAGTGACTTCAAATTGGCAAGCGGCTCACCGATTCCCATAACAACCAAGTTTGTGATTTGTTGTCCGCGAGGAAGGAGGCGATCCAAACGGAGGACCTGTTCCAGAATTTCACCCGTCGTCAGATTTCGCTTCAGCCCCTGCAGACCGCTTGCACAGAAGATACAGCCCATCGCGCAACCGACTTGAGTCGAGATGCAGACGGTGCGTCGACTGGTTTCGTATTCCGGATCCGACTCACGCATCAGAACGCATTCAATAAACTGGCCGTCGTGCAGTTCCAGCAACAGTTTTTCGGTCGCATCAGAAGAGACCTGATGCTGTGCCACGCGGGCCGGCAAGAGGGAGAACTGTTCGGCCATCTTCATCCGCAAACTCGCCGGCAGATCGTGCATGTCCGCAAACTCTGCCACTCTGCGCCCGAAGATCCAGCGACGAACCTGTGCCGCCCGATACTTGGGAAATCCTTGATCCTCGCACCAGTGTTCGAGCTGAGAAGCATCCAGTTCATAGATCCGAGGTTTGTGTTCGGAACTCGACAGTGGCAATGTTGATTGAATCACGTGGCATGCAGTCTTGGTGAAGTAGGGGAGATTAACAGCGGAAGTGTAACCAGTCCGCCAGATGTCTGGGAGTACACCCGGTTGCTGGACGGATTGGAACCACGAAAAACTTCCGCCGCTCCGGCAGCGACGTGACGTTCCGGACAGCATGCAGACGTTTCAGGATCCTTGCTGGAGACTGTCCATATAACCCTTGGCGACGTGACAACGACCGTCCTCTTGACGCGTCGTATTCCCTGATTGACCGCACCGCCCCGAATGAATCCCTGCTTCTGTTCTCTGCATGTAAGAAACGCATGGTGATCACCATGCGAACGCGTCGAATCGGCTGGGATTTGGCGGGGAGGACGTGACGTTCCACGAAACGGAATTTTACGGATTGGTGATTCACGCCGACGCTTTTTGACGAAATCACTGTCCCTCGGCTTCGGTCCCGAATGCGGCCGAATTCAACGACAAATTCAGGAGTTTCTGTCCGTGGTCGCGGCGAGGCGGCGTTCCCTCGAATTCGTAGCGGAACGGGCTCTGATGAGTGCGTTTTCCACCGTCTGTCGCGGAAGACAATGACGCAACAGCCGAGGCTCATCAGATCACGAGTTCCGACGTGATTCCATCGACCGTTGATTCGGAAATCACGAACAAACACGGATTTTGCAGAGTTTGTTTGTTCGTGAAAATTGGCACAGAGCATATTAACTGAAAAGTTAACGCCAAAGGTCCGTGATCACAGGGGTTGGCCGTTCCCCTCGATAATCCAGATCGAAGCTGTCGGAAACCGGCACGCCTTGCCGATCAGTTTAGAGTCAATGCACGCGTGATTGGTTTCGGTAGTCAAACTGATTCTCTGTGGACGCGGGGCCAGAATTTCGAGGGATTCTTTTGTTCATGACAATTTGTGCGGGCATCCTGCTTGTCTACTGGAAGGTGTCGACGATGACTCTCTCATTCCGCAGACCGGACGCAACGTCATTCAAGCTGTTTTTGGTGGGCTTGACGCTGGCCGTTTCCGGTTGCAAACACATTTCTCGAAGCCCGATGACGAGGTCTTCGGCTATTGCTCCACAAGGACAGGGGCAAATTGATCGATTGCCGGAAACGTCTGCGGCGGGACTTCAACCGCCGCAAGAGCTACCCTCGATACCACCGATTCCGGGAGTGGGACACGCCGTTCCTTCCGAGTCGTTTGCACCTCAGGTGACGGAAGAATCACTTCGCCCTCTGCCCCCACTCAGCAAGGATTATTTTTTCTCCTCTGCTAAAGTACCAACGCGACCTTTAACCGGTGTTCAAACTGTCAAAAGTTTCCAAGTCGATCAGTCGCCTGAAAATCAATCGCGGCGGCATCTGATGCCAACTCCATCGCGGTCGATTGTCGCGAGAAGGGACATCCACGAACCTTGGAGGAATCAGCCGCAGCATTCCACAGGCAGTCAGGAGTTGAATCAATCCGCGTCTGCAATCGAGGCCGAAACAAAAACTCGTAACAAATTTTTAACCGAATCGTTGTCCGCGAAAAACAACGAGAATTCCGATCCTCCCCTCCTTCTTCCTCCCGAGACGTGAGCTCTCTCGGTGAAAACCTCTGCTGGACACGCAGCCACAAAGAGCATGTCCATGTTCGATCCGTCCTAATCGGTATTGCATGAGGACCAGAAAAACCTCGTGAGCCGCGAGTGTGACAGGCCTCGAGATCGTGATTTACACTCCTATCCGTAGAAGCCCAATCGCGTCTAACAATTTCCTCAGTTGTCTCTCGTGGTACGAGATCGATTTCAGCCGAGGCCATTCACCTGCTTGCCAAAAGGCTCTCCGCGTGCGCTGGATGGCCTGTGTGACACGCGGGGGATGCCAAACACGATCTCGAAAAAGAGTTTGATGACGTGTTTGGACTCATCGAGCCGTTTGGTGGACTGTGGCGGAATGGCGTTTCGGCAAGGTCACGCTTCCAAACTCACACCCCGGTGAAAATCGCTCTCGACGCGTGACTTCAAACAATCCGCGAAACACAGAAACACCGGCAAAGGATCATTGATCCCGGTAAGTCCTGAGGCGAACAGGTGGCTCATTTCGAGTCTGAGAACTCGCCTGCCTGAGTGCTATTGAGGCACATTTTGTTCTTCCAGGCGATCGGAAGTTGGGACTTCCGGGGACGTTTCGGCAGGCCATTCGTTGGAGATCGTTTCGGCGTCCTGTGGCGGCAGGCCTTGAAATCCAGATTTCAGATAGGGATTCGGTGAGGAAAACTCTTCTGGTTCTGTGTGCAGATGATCGTTGGACCATCCATAACTGCGTGCCCAAGCGCGGCGGAGTGCTTCGTGTTGAGCTGCGTCTGTCCACTCTCCTTCCGCTAATTGCACTCCGTCGTGTTCGAGTAACGTTCCTCGCCGTGCATGAAATTCCAACAGGGCCTTATTGTAGTCAATCAGGACTTTAAAGTAGGCAATTTCAGCCGCGGCGTTACTGGCTTGGGCGCGTAAAACAAGATCAAGTGTCGCGTCTTTGACACCGGCCTCGTACTCTGCATTTGTTGTCTGCACCCGACGAGCCGAAGCAATCTTTCGATCCAGTTGAGTCTGCGCTGTGATATAGGCGGAATCTATTTTTTGAATCGCCTCCGCGAGTTCATGGCTAATGTCCAGTTCTTGAGCGGACAGCGTGGCCCTGGCTTTAACCAGTCGTAACTCGGTGTTGTGGAGTTGAGCGCGAGCCTGTCGAAAGCCAAAAGGCATACTGAATTGCAATCCTAGATTCCACCCGGTGAGTTCGCCTCGCGTGAGTGTTGAGTAGGCACTGTTGTAGCCTGCGTCAGTGACACCATCGGAGGTTTGCCGCGACGCCAGTGTGTCTCCAAATCCGTTGACCTGATACGACGAGACGAGGTTCAGTTGGGGATTTGTGACATTTTCTGCTGCAATTCGCTGCAACTCGAGACTCTTGATCTGCCATTTCTGACGCCGCAATTCGACGCGACGGGTTAAGGCTTCCAACAGACTGGCCTCCCAGTTCACGACAAATTCGGCTTCAATGGGATCGTCCGCCGGCCGGATGATCCGACCATCGTTAACGGGCAGTCCGAGTATTCGCCGAAGTTGGTTTTCGATGAGGTAAACGTTGGCGAGTGACGACTCCACGCGGGCCCGGGTATCGAAATAGTTCTCACGCGCCTGAGCCTCGTTCCCGGCACTGCCTCCGGTTGCCCCGGCATCCATTTTGGCTTTGACTTCACTCCACGACCGCAATGAACTGTCGCGGTTTGAGACTTCGGCATCGTACTGACGATAGGCGAGATAAAGATCCCAATACAGTTCTTCCACGTCGCTGAGCATCAGGATCACAGCCGCTTCAAAGTCAGCGATGGAAATGTCGGTGTTGATGCGAGCGATCGAGACACCCTGAGACACACCCGTAATTTTTCCAAGTCCGAGTTCGGAACGAGCCGGCCCAGCAATGCGTGTGTATTCGACGCCGCCACCGGCCCACAAGGGTTGTACGTACTGGGCCTGTAACAAACCGGAGTAACTGGAGGGAAAAAGAACGTTTGGAGAGTTTGTTCCCAGATGGTTCCAATTGTGATTGATGGCAATGAATCCGCCATTGGCAAATGTTTTGCCGATCTGCGATGTGAAGTTACCTGTATCACTGGTGTTGACGAAATTGGGCGCGACTTTTTGGTTTGCGTATTGCTCGTTGTGACCGTAAGTCAAGGTGCTGGTCAGATTCGCATCGAAGTCCGCCAACGCAGCTTCCACTCCACGGCCGCCAAACAAAAAACCCGTTTCCCGCAGAGCAGGATCGTAAACCGATGGTGAAAAGTCGGTGTACTGCGGATTATTCCGGAACCGAATCATCTTGTTATTGCTGACGGCAGTCTGAATGGCCTCGGCCAGAGGCAATTCCCAGACGTCATCTTTTGTTCTCTGGCGCAGAGT
Organism: Schlesneria paludicola DSM 18645; assembly: GCA_945876035.1. Lineage (GTDB taxonomy): Bacteria > Planctomycetota > Planctomycetia > Planctomycetales > Planctomycetaceae > Schlesneria > Schlesneria paludicola_C. The sequence goes on from CAMCMU010000029.1 coordinate 6,790, forward strand.
ATGAGGCTTCAGAGAATAGCCCACCTCTTGAATCGCCGGTTGATCGCTATTCGGATATTCAATGGCAAGAGCCTTGCCCTTGTAATATTGTAAATCCGCATTGCCAACGTAATGAATTTCTCGTGGCGATCGACATCCGGCCAACATCGTCGAGATCGTGAGACCTGTGACAAAAATCGTGTGAATGGAACGCCAACACTTCATTCGGTCGACCTTTTCAGTTGTCGAGGACACCGGAGATCTTGATCTGCGGCCGGATGGAGCGACCGAGTTCGTCTGCTCGGTCAATGTCACCGCGACAGACCCTACTTTCGCCACAAGACGCCAATCCTTCCTAGTCAGTATCGGTCATACAATCATCAGAAGTTCACGGTTTCGACTCAGTCGTTAGTCATTCAGGGGCAAAGATTGCCAATGGAGCCAATCCGGAAGCAGCCAGATCACTCACAAACCAGTCACATTTGCGGATCGGCAAAATGTGAGGCTTTTTTTATTTCCACGCCCCGAAAGGGCCTACGCCTTGCCCGATCGTGTTAAACTCATCATTCGCGGCAACGCACTGAGTCATCCATCAGCGGAGAACCGAATCGTGTTTGATCCATCCAACGTGTTCTTGGACCCACATTCTCGTTGGATGAAGTCAGCGATGGATTTGGCCCGTCAAGCGTTTGAGGAAGGTGAGGTTCCGATTGGTGCGGTGATCGTTCATGAGAACCGAATCATCGGTGCGTCTGGCAATCAGCGAGAACAGCTGCGTGATCCTACGGCGCATGCCGAAATGATTGCAATTACTCAAGCGGCTGAATCGCTCGGCACCTGGCGATTGCTGGACTGCACTCTATATTCGACTTTGGAACCCTGTCCGATGTGTGCCGGGGCTATCGTTCAAGCTCGAATTCCCATCGTCGTGTACGGTGCTGCCGACCAAAAGGCCGGTGCCTGTCATACTCTTTTTCAGATTACGAACGATGTGCGACTGAACCACCGGGCGACCGTCCTCGGGGGGGTTTTAGAGGATGACTGTCGCGCAATTCTGCGAGAGTTTTTTGCTCATCAGCGATCGTTTGGAAAGAAGTGAGACAAAATCAAATCGTCTCTCAACGCGTTCCTTGAATTCACTGGCAGAGAACAGGGCTGCGGCTGTTTATGCCAGATTTCAAAACGCTCATGACGCCTCTGCTGGGTCCTGTTCTTTTCCGACATCACGGATCCGTTTTCCGCCAGTGTCTTTTGTTTTGATCCGCCGTCCCTACAATACGAGGCCTTTGAAATCATCCTAAAAACTCGATCGCAGGGTTCCGACAGACAAACAGGTCGAGACGCGGCACCTTGCCACGGATTTCCTCTGTCATCCGACGTCCGGATCGGGTCGTAGTCCGCTAATTTATGTCTTGATCAGGAGTCAGAATAGTTTTATGGGCGAGCAATACATTTACACGATGGAGGATCTGCGCAAGTTTCACGAAAAGAAGGAGATCCTCAAAGGAATTTGGCTATCGTTCTATCCGGGTGCCAAAATAGGCGTTTTGGGGCCAAACGGCGCAGGCAAGTCAACACTGTTGAAGATCATGGCCGGGCAGGACCAAGAGTTCATGGGAACGGCTCGATTAACTGCGGGCTTTGACTGCTGCTATGTTCCGCAAGAACCGGTCCTCAATCCTGACCATACGGTGATGGATGAGCTCAACGAATCTGTCGGCCCCAAACGAGTCATTCTGGCACGATACGACGCGATCAATGCCAAGTTCGCTGAGGATTTGACTCCCGAGGCTATGGACAAACTGATTGAAGAGCAGGGCAAGGTGCAGGAACTGATCGATCACCAAAATCTTTGGGAACTTGATCGCGAACTGGAGATTGCGGCCGATGCCATGCGACTGCCGTCACTCGAAACCAAGATCGGGCCATTATCCGGCGGAGAGAAACGTCGCATCGCCCTCTGCAAAGCGTTGTTGCAACACCCGGACCTCTTGTTGCTGGATGAGCCCACCAACCACTTGGATGCGGAATCCGTCGCTTGGCTCGAACGCTATTTGCACGACTACAAAGGAACCGTCGTTGCCGTGACACACGACCGGTACTTTCTCGACAAGAGTTGTCAGTGGATTTTGGAACTCGACCAAGGACGGGGCATTCCTTGGCAGGGGAACTATTCGTCGTGGCTAGAACAAAAGCAGGAGCGACTTCGCAAGGAAGACAAGGCGACGTCCGTACGGCAGAAGACCTTGGAAAAGGAACTCGAATGGGTCCGCAGTTCTCCGAAGGCTCGTCAAGCGAAAAGCAAGGCGAGGCTGTCGGCATACGAACAACTTCTTGCCGAAGAACAAGAATCCCGGGACGAAACCATCGAATTACAAATTCCACCGGGTCCGCGACTGGGTGAAAACGTTGTCATCTTCGACGGTGTCACAAAGGCGTTCGGCGACAAGTGCCTCTTCGAAAACCTTTCATTCCGCCTGCCGCCTGCCGGCATTGTCGGAATTATTGGTCCCAATGGTGCCGGCAAAACAACGCTCTTTAAAATGATCTTGGGAATCGAGAATCCCGATTCTGGAACGGTGACGATTGGTGAGACAGTTAAGATCGGCTACGTGGAGCAAAATCGATCGACACTCGACGGCGACAAGTCGGTCTACGACAATATCTCCAATGGGGCCGATTTCCTGACTTATGGCAAGGTCCGGATCAATACGAGAGCCTATTGCGGAAAATTCAATTTTAAGGGTTCCGACCAGCAGAAACCGGTCAAGTATTTGTCTGGAGGTGAACGGAATCGGCTCTTGCTCGCCCAAACGCTGACGGTCGGTGGCAATGTGTTGCTTCTGGATGAACCGACCAATGACCTCGATCTCGACACACTTCGTTCCTTGGAAGAGGGCTTATTAAGCTTCAGTGGTTGTGCCGTGGTCATTAGCCACGATCGCTGGTTCTTGGATCGCGTAGCAACTCACATCTTGGCGTTTGAAAGTGACAGTGTCGTTCACTGGCATGAGGGAAATTTTGAGAGCTACGAAATCGTCCGCAGACAGCGCCTTGGTGCCGATGCCGATCAACCTCACAGGATCAAATACAAAAAGCTAGCAAAGTAATCGGGTGGTCGGCCTCGCTGGAGCATCCGTATCACAAGACGTGATGATCCCCGATCACCGTAGGAGTGCCGTTGAGACACCGCGATGAAATCCAGCGGTACTGGCTAAGCGTGTCTCATGCCAGACAGGATTGGCGTGTTTCCGGACACCGTCTAACGTTCCGAGCAAAGCCCACACACCGGAGTTTCGGTGGTGGGATTTTCCACACGACAGGCGAGATCCACCGAGCAGATTCACAAAGGCCTTTTCAATCCGCAGCAGCCGGGTCTCTGCTCGCAAGACCTTCAATCATTTCTGAGTTTGAGATTGAACTCGGCCAATTGTTGGCGAATTTCGTTCAGGGAGGTAACTCCGAAATTTTTGGTCGCCAACAGTTCATCCGGCGTCCTTTGCACCAACTCACTGAGAGCGACAATTCCCAATCGCGACATGCATTTCCGTGCTCGAACCGACAGGTTCAAATCCGAAACCGAACGCGCCAACATGGCTTGTTCTTGCGGCGACAAATCGGCGGCGATGAGTCCCAGAGGCGGAGTTCCACTCCACACTTGCTCCTTGCCGACTTGTGCCTCTGTCTCTTGACCGATACGCAAGCCATGTGCGGTCATCAGTTCACGGATTTCTACCAGCGAGGTATCTCCGAAATTTTTGCCGCCCAAGAGATCGGATTCGGTGACTTTTGCTAGGTCTCCCAAGGTGATGATATTCATCCCCGCTAGGCAATTTCGACTTCGCACCGAGAGTTCAAAATCTGTGACGGGTCGACTGAGTAATTGCGCGAGACGAGCCTGATTGCGCACAGAGTCATCGTCATAATACATATCACTGGAGGCTTCGATGTCCTTCATATACATCAATGCGTGAGAGTGATTGGGATCGTGTGCCAGAATTCGCCGAAAACAAAACGCTGACGCGGGGAAGTTCCCCTTGTCCTCGTAAAGCAATCCCAAATTTAGCAGCGCGCCCACATAAAACGGTGGCCGACTGAGCGACTGCTCATAGAGTCGAATTGCTTCATCGTCATTTCCGTACAACGAATTTTCGCCAGCTAAGCGGAACAACGCTTGAGAATGATGAGGATCCATGTCTACCGCGCGTTCGAAATACTCCACAGCGCCGTAAGTATCACCTCGGTCGGACAGAATACATCCCATCTGATAAGAATAGTCTGCTCGTCGAGCACCCTCTAACCCCGACTGCTTGAGCGCGGCCTCGGCGTCGTCCAGTTTGCCTCGTAATCGAAGAGCACCCGCTCGCTTTAGCGTACATTCCACCGAATCAAAACCCGCTTTTGCGGCCGCCGCAAATTTGGCCTCCGCCTCTTTCGGTTGGTCCAGCGATAGCAACACCATTCCAAGTACGTACAGGGCAATCGGATCGCCCGTAATTCCCGACAACAATCTTTCCGCAATCACGTGCTGAGCGAGTAGATAGGCTCCAATACCAGCTCGCACCGAATGGCTCGGAGCACTACCGGACTCGACCTCCCGCAACAGAGACTCAATTTCCTGACGAGCCTGAGTCACCTGATCAGAGGCAACGGCACGCGATAGCTGCGCAAAATCCTCTGCCGTGATTGGCCCCTTGTTACTCAAAATTGCACTAATGTCAACAGGTTCCGGCGTCTTTAACACAGGCGGTTCAACCTTTCATCAGAGCGGACAGGCAGTCATACAACCGAAGATTCACCAAAGAATAGTTCGTTGCACAAATCTGAGTCCGACTCGATTTAATCTTGAAAATGAATCTTTGATTGTATCGGAGTCGCCACATTCTGCAACTCGAGCCGTCGCCTTTTTCCTTTTTGCTGTCACAGTCCCATGAAAACTGTTCCATCGCCGGACTCTTGCATCGGCCTCAACATCCACCTCAAAAAAGTGCTCTCGTGCTGTTCGAGGCTGATCGCCCAAAATGTTCCCGCAAGAACGCTTCACGGGGGAATGTGGTCGAATGACTGCGATCTAAAAAAACTATCCGAGGCGAGTAGACGCCGAAGGAATCCGAATCGAGGTCACAATGGATCCCGTGGCGATCGGTGAGGGGAAAGCAGCCGCATCAGCCCCCGTCCGTGACTGACAACTCCCCCTCGACGACAAATCACAGTCCTTGATCGTTGATGACCAACGGATGACTTCCTTCGCAATATAATGGCGCAGCGGGTCTTTCAAAAAATCACCGGACCACATCTAGCGGCAAGGGGGATGTCCGTAGGCTGCCGGTAATGCTTGCTGCACTCGAAGCGAGCATCCCCCAAATAATCGGATCTAGGCCCAAGAGGTAATCGGGCCGAAAAAAACCTGCCGAACCGATTTTTGGATCGGGGCCCAACAGACCGCGTATCTGTTGGGAGATTGTGGTTGTTGAATGCAGAGTGGCCCAATTCTGAGCCCAGCCGCAGCCGTAGATTCCAAAATAGACGACGAACCCGGTCAACATCCCGGCCAAGGCCCCATAGGCATTCGCGCGCCTCCAGTAACAGGCCATGAGGATCGGTGCCATAAACGATGCGGCTCCGGCCGAGCCGCTCAAGACAACCAACGCCTGCAGATATACGGGAGGGTTCAGGACGGCAATCACCGCAATCACTCCCACGGCAATCATCGCGTTGGTGGTGACACGCCGAATCTGCTTTTCCGTGGCGGCCGGATGGAGATATCTCAGATAAACGTCCTGAACCAACCCCGACGCAATCACGAGAACGAAACAACTGACGGAGGCCATGATCGCGCCACAGGGAGCGGCAAGAATCAAACCACTGACGAACGGCCCTGTCCCCCAAGGAAAATCCCGGGTCACGAGCCAGGAGAGTCGCGGGATCAGCTCGTCGGATTTAGCTCCCAATTCCGGCAGAAGCGATCGAGCGGCAATACAGATCATGTTCAGTGGGATATCAATCAAACAGCTATAAAAGCTTAAAAGAACGATCGATTTTCGAATCACTTCCGTATTCTGAGCCGCCATAACGCGCACCAAGCTGGCGAGTGAGGTAAAGCCCGCAAAAATCCAGACGAAAAACATCGAAAATGCCCGTCCCGGAGTTAAAACTTCGCGTCCCGCCGGGCTGTATCCGGGGCCGAACGAGATCTCCGATGACGTGGCCGCAATCGCTGCCCGTGAAGCGGCTTCTAACCCACCCGCCATCGGGACTGCAAGAAACACAAGCAACATCACTCCGAAGACCATCATCACGCTTTGAAACAAATCCGTCCAAACGGACGCCAGAAAACCGCCAATCCGAGTGTAACCAACGACCGTCATGGTGAAGACGATCAGCCCGATGTAGTACTTGGGTCCCCGAGGCAACCATCGTCCCCATGTTCGCTGCCAAATCCCCTCTGGAATCGAGTGTCCCTCGACATTGTCACCAACGGAGTTTGCCGATCTGTCAAAGTCTTCGGAGAGTGACAGAATCCCACTTCCAGGCCACGCGTGCTGCATGATCGTGGCCCCCGCCTTGAATTGGGCAAACCTTGTAAACGATAAAAAAACAGGATCAGCAACGAGGAGACAAGTCCCGCGCGTGGATCATCGAAACGACTGCGAAGGAGATCGGGAACGGTCACCGCATTGGTCAAGCGACTCAGTTGAGCAATGCGCATTCCAACAATGGGAAACTCCGTGAGCGGCCCAATCCTGTAGCTGGCCGCCCATAAGGCAACAATCCAGCCGAAGCTATCGACGCGTGATGGAAATCCCATGAACGTGCCACCGCTCTGCACGGTCGCCGTCAGAGCCAGAGCCCACGCACCTAAACCGCGATTGCCCAAAAAGAATCCTTCCATGAACTCTTTTTTTTAGGGCTTTTTGAGCCCGCGTTCCTAACCAAACGGAAGCGGCAATGAACAGCAATCAAGCCGCCAAAACACTGTAACCGGGTGAAGGAATCTCATTCCCCACGGATAATATCATGCCACCATTCCTCATTGCCGAAAACTTGTCGCGTCGCGAGTAGCACTCCAATCCGTTGCCCACGTCGGTTGGCAGAACCACACTTGGTGACTCCATGACACCGTATCACCGAAGATCATCCAACGAAATTTCAGGGCGGCGGTGGTTCCAAATCCTCATCCTGCATGAAGCAGAATGCGAACCAGGTGGAGACCAGTGTCAACAGCCCCCGAGGGACGATGACGCCAAAAAAACCCAGTCAGGAAATCCGAAAACGAACGTCAACGACTCCGGATCGCGGCCATAGCCATAGACGCAGCAGAACCCCACTGAATAGATCATGGTCACAAACCAAATATAGATCATGGTCACAAACCAAATCAACAGCGTAGCGAGGGTCTCGCGTTTGGCTGATTTGAGAATTGGCATCTCTGTGTCCGGCATCATTGGCCACACCTGTCTCTCGTCAAAGAATTTGTTGAAACACGCGTTCTACAATGACGATCGGCATCTGTCACAGACACAAAATCCCCCCTCCCGGAGGGATGAAGAACGTCGCACCGACGTGATTTTTGGCCGCTGGAACCGGGACCCAAAAAGAGGTTCAGATACCGACGGCATGACCCGCTGTAGGAACTCTCTGTCTAGGTCTCTAGTGACCGTTGATCGGCTGTCCATTTCGTCATCTGCCGGACAAATCGGCGTTTACCAACGGTTGACGAACCCGCCGATGTTGAATCCATTCCCAAATTGGCGGAAGCAATGAAACGCCCACGATGGCCACCATCACGAGTTCAAAGTTTTTTTCCACAACGGACAACGTTCCGAAGTAATATCCGAGCATCGTGAAAATCAGAACCCAGCCGATGCCACCCACAACGTTGTAGATTGCGAATCTGCGGTAATTCATTCCACCGATACCCGCCACAAATGGCGCGAAGGTTCTCACGATCGGTACAAATCTTGCCAAGATAATTGTCTTGCCGCCGTAGCAGTCGAAAAATCGTTGGGTCTTTTCCAGATGTTCTTGACGCATAAAGGGAACGCTTCCGTTAAAGGCTCTCGTCCCGATCCAACGGCCGACCAGATAATTAACGGTATCACCCACAATCGCCGCTACGATCAACATCGGTAACAACCAATCCAGCCTCAGCGATCCTGCTCCTGCAAAGGCACCGGCTGCGAACAGCAAGGAGTCACCGGGCAGAAATGGCGTCACAATTAACCCGGTTTCACAGAACACAACTGCGAACAGAATCCAATGAGATGAGACTCCATAGTCAGCCACGATCTTTTTGAGTTCATCGTCGAGGTGAAAGAGAAGATCGAAGCTCCACCAGAACAGTTCGGCGAGACTGATGCCGCATTGAACGATCATTTCCATGACATTGAGACCCCGAGCGAACGGTTTTAAAGGATCGAGTTATCCGAGCATTCGCCGCTTTTTTGTGAAGGCAAACAGAACCACCAACCCTCTAGGGCGTTGGAGGCAACATCACGCCATTCGTTCTATTTGCCCGCTCGATCTGCATTGACGGCAGGCACATGCGTCACGGACTGTTTCGGCTTGTTAATTTCGGCCATCAGTTTCGGAACCTCGACCCACGTGGAAACAGCAGCGGCTGTCAGGAAGAACGTTCCGAAGCAGGCCAACGCAATCCGTCGTCTCCAACTCGGTCGTAGTTCTTGCGGTAGCAAGACGCTGTTGACTAAGACAACGTGCCAACTGCTGAACCCCAAGGCGTAGTTGTAGATCATTCCAGAAAAGATTAGCAGCACATCACCCTTCACAAAGCAGAGCATCACCAAACCGAGGAGGGCATAGACGCACAACACTCCAAAATACAATTTTCCGATGTGCTTTGTATCCCATTTCTGCAACGACGGTAAAGCGGTCCAACAAACGTCAACCCAGCGTCTCAGCACGCCATCCGCGGTCGTGATCATGCTCGTCGCCAGCACGAGAAATCCGCAGAAAAGTGTACTGCTCCAAAACAGCTGATTCAGCAGGGGACGTTTCTGCGAGACAATTTCCCCCTCGTCATCCCTCGTTGTCACAAGGCTGCCACCCACAGCTTCACCGACTCCGTCAGCGGTCATGGCTGCTGCCTGATATCGGTCTTTCAATTCCAGTCCCCGAGGCAAGAATTGGACGGATAACATACTGGGCAACGCCAGCCCTAGAAAACAGGCGGGCATCCACAGATAAATTTGCTCCCGTTGTACGTGATGCACCCAACGACTCCAGCGTTCCAACGACTCGCGTGAGACGCGGAAGACCATTCCAACGTGCGATAATTCGATGGCATGGCCACCGACGATGCTAGGAATGGCACCCACGTGCTTTCCCATTCCCCAGCCCTGTTCCCGCGTGAAATTGCTGATTGGCGTGTTCGACAGTCCCCCGTTTCCGGAGATGGCAATCATCGAAACAAGAATTCCGATCATCGACAGGTCCAGACGTGGAAACAGCCGGCCGCTGCTCCACGTGGCCATGATATTTTCCACCTTGGGTTTGAGAGGCATTTCCCCCTCATCTCGCTTTCCGTTGCCATTGGTGTCCTCGTCGGAAATGACGGGAAAGCTGCCAAACTGAACGAATCCCGTACCAATTTCAGTCCACGTGTCTGGTTTCGAATAAAACACGGCAAGGAACACAAGAAAACCCATCACGACCACGAGCTTCAAGGACATGAGCATTTTCAGCGAATTGTAGACTTTGCCACCCACGGTCAGCGGTAACAAGACAGAGACAAAAATGACACAGGAGAGGATTGTCAGGAATCTCGAATCCGCCACAGAATCGGGGAGACGTCCTAGATACAGGGCGGCTGCGGGGATGGCGGCATGTGACGCGAGATACGGCAACAAGGAGCCGCAATCCAGAACCAGATAGACCAGCAGCCAGAACATCGGACCGGGAAGCGTCCGAAATTTCCCCGTGAAAATCGGTTCTCCGGTGTAGAGCGTGTACCGGCTAATTTCAATGTTGTAAATCACTTGGCCAATAATGCTCAGCGTCGCCAACCACAACAGTGCTCCGCCGTATCTCGCGGTTACAAGCGGTCCCGTCAGCCACTCCCCGCCGCCGATCGCCGCCGCGGCCATCACCACCCCGGGGCCAAGAAACGTGGAGAGTGATTTCCAATGAAACACTGGTGTCTCAGGTAACTCGCCTCCCTCCCAGCGAGGCATTTTTGGAGAGCCCGGATGCGGCGGAAAGTCAGCGGTTCTGTCAACAACCTGAGTGAGCGCGTCGGCCATGAGGGCGTATTCATTTCAAGGAGAAGCGAAAGCGAAAAACGCCACCCCACGTTAAAGAAGGTGGAGCACGGTTTGAGGATGGTAGCCACTGCTTCTGTCAGACGCGAGCATCGGCGACGGCGAATCGATGGAGACACATCCGAGAAACAGATCGCGACCAAGTCACTGACCATTAGGCATCGATGCCGGACGTTTTGGCCTCAACGCGATTTTTGTCGGGGGTCAACAATTCCCGCGACGGCTGTTGCCGTGGTCGGAATAGGGCCGCCACAGCGGGGCTTTGAATCGTCCACGACTGGAACGGTGTGAGCTTCATGACAACGACGACCGATTGCCTAGCGTGGCCGAGGGTTGACACTTCAGGCCGACCACCGACGATCCGTCGTTCGCCAGAATTATCCGCACCCGACACCCATTTCAACCGCCGCATTTCGCCCTTGGACGGCCCTCAAAGAAAGCAACCGCCGCGATCTGCCCGTGCGATCGCGGCGGCCGAGGACTTGCGACAGAACCTCGGATTGGGGAGCACGCGTTATGTTTTCGGAATACCCAGCAGTTCCTCTTCTTCTTCCTGGATGATGATTCGAGGCGTCACCATCAGCATTAAGCTTTCGGTTTCGCGGCCAACACCCGTGTTCTTGAAGAGGCGACTGACGTAAGGAATCTTATTGAGAATTGGTACGCCCGACATGTTGCGTCCTTCTTTGAGTCGTTTCACACCGCCGAGCAAGACCGTCCCACCGTCCGGAACACTGACTGTTGTCAGGACGGTGACTTGTTCAACAACCGGTTGCTGAACAGTCACTGTCTGTCCGCTTCCGCCACCACCTTGGCCACCACCTTGGCCACCATCCTGGCCGCCACCTTGGCCACCACCCTGGCCACCACCTTGGCCGCCACCGCCGAGACCGCCACCAATCCCACCCTGGCCAGCCCCACCAAAGCCACCTTGGCCACCTTGGCCACCACCACCGAAACCGCCGCCGCCCTGTTGCCCTTGGCCGCCACCGCCGCCCTGTTGCCCTTGGCCACCGCCGCCGGCACCACCACCTCCGACAAACGAGAACGTAAAGACATCGGTAATATTGGAGAACACCGGTTGAACACTCAGTCGAACGTAACGTCTGTCAGCTGAGACGACGGCCGTGACTGACAGGGAAATTCCTTGCGGGATGTTGGCAATCACCGGCTGGAATCCCGTAGCAAAGAACCCGACAGTGGGAACTAAACTGATCACGAATGGTCTTGACACAGTGCTGGAAACGGTTCCTTGTTGACCATTGAAGAGAGTAATTTTCGGGGCAAACATCAAGTTGTTCCGTTGATCACCCTGTGCGGCTGAGATGAAGAAGAACGCTTCCACATCACTCAGGATCGCCAATCCCATTTCCACGCCCGCTTTGGGGTTGTAGCCACCAAACGTCGGCACACCGACTTCAAAAGAACCCTGTTGGAACGGAATATCCGTCGTCTGAGTAAACTGACCTGGTTGCGCCAAACCAATAATTGTTCCGTTGGGGTATTTGCGACGATTCTGAAACTCACGTTGCCCACTCGGTGTAAAGAAGTTTCCAGAGGTCCCCGCCGTACCACCAGCTCCACCAGCTCCACCTGCTGTACCAGCTGTACCAGCTGTACCAGCTGTACCTGCAACTCCAGCGGCACCTGTTTGTCCAGTCGTTCCCGCGACACCGGTATTCAAGAAGGAACCAAAGGGCGCGAGCGGAGCTCCACCGATCCCAGAGGGACCAGGCAACGTACTTTGAATCCCGAAGTCGAAGTCAATTCCAATACGCTCGAAGAACCGGTCACTGACAGTCACAAAACGAACTTCGATTGTGACTTGCAGGTCTTGCAGACGGCGTAACTGATCGAGTAGATCGGTAATTTCTTCATGATTTTTCTGTGTCTGTCGAATCACAAGACTCAGCGTTGTCTCATAGTGTCGCAGCGACCCGTGTCCACCGACGGAATCCCACGTGTCAGGCGCGATTGTCGAAACCAACAGATCCGTCAGTGAATTAAAATCAGGGGCATGGATTCGATTTGGTGGCCGGTTACTCGAAGAGCCACTCGCGTCCGCACCGTTGGAGTTTGGTCCAACCTGACCCATTCCCGGAAAACCACCCGAGGGAACACTCATTTGCGCTCCGTTGATCCCCCCGAAAGCGTTCGGTTGACCAGCATTTCCTAATGCCCCGCCAAAATCGGACTGACCGAAATTCGCAATCGGTATCACCAAGTCTGCGACGGGGTAAGTTCGAACAACCATTTCCCCCTGTTGTCTCATCCGACTGGTGATCTTGAGCACCTCATTGTCGATCGTATAGGCCAAGTTATAGCGTCCCAGGATCAGGTTCAGGGCGCTTTTGACCTGAATTCCATCCACATTGATCGATACCGGGTTATCCGCTGTTGCCCCCTCCTCCTCGAGTCCCAATTCGTCGAGTTGGATGTTGACGTCGGCAACCGTTTGAATTTTCTTGATGACCTCACTCAGTGGAACATGGTCTTCGTGCAATGAGATCCGCTTCGACAAACTTTGTTCAATCTTCACATCGGATTCACTGGGAGTCCGATTGTCGGCCCGATAAGCCCCACGACGCCGGTCCGAAAGGGACTTCCAGTCATCGCCGAAACTCATCGGATTTTTGTCGTTGACCTTGACGATCACGGCCTGCTCGACGTCATTGAGTTGTCCGATAAATGAATCCTCTTTGTCGAGTTTCAGTTTATCGTTGCTGGCCACTCGTCGACCGAGTCGAGCCTTCCAGAACAGCGCTTCCGACGTGGGATCCTTGGGATTTATTTCTTTCGCTTTTTTCGCAACGATCTCGGCTTCAGCAAATCGTTGTTGTTTGAAGAGATCATTGAATTCTTCGACCAACTTCGCAAATTCCTGCTCGATGCGAATATCCGTTTCAACCTGTTGATTGAGCGATTTCTTGACATCTTCGTTGCGTTTCTTGAGTGCCAGATTCGGTTCCTGCCGGACAATCTCCGATTGTAGCGACGAACGAGTTCTGTTGAGTTGTCGTGTGAGTGAGGCCGTTGCCTCTGCAGACAATTCGGCTCCTTCGACCTTCGCCAGCGACTGATCAATCAGCGTCAGCGCGCCTTCCGGATCCTTCTCTTTCATCCGCTCGGCTTTAAAGACCGCATTGAGAATTTCACTACGCAGACGATCGAACTTAACCACCTGTTCCTGTTCGGCGACATCGAGCAGTCCTGGGAAATGGTCCTCGGCCTGCCCGGTGCTGTCTGAAGAGGCTCTCTCTTCTGCAATCGAAGGTGTCTCTGACTCGGTACCTGCCGCCAATTGAATGTTGCGACGATCGGTCTTCGGTGCTAGCTCACGGAGGTAAACGTGCAGCCGTTGGGTTTGAACGGGGTCGAGTTTCTGGCCACTCTGATAGGCGGCTAGGAAGGCCGCATAGGCACCAATCCGATTGTTACGATTCAATTCCGCAATACCGCGTTTGAAGAGCTCCGCCCCAGACGGACCATCGCTGCTCAATTCGGGGGACGTGTCTGGCGACATCGTCTCCATTCGTCGTCGGACGGCATCCGTTCGGCGTGCGGGACCGCCGGCCAATGTCTCGATTGAGGATTCTTCCGTGGCCGAGCCAACGGGGTTTGCGGATTCACCGCCTGCGACAGCCTGAGACGTGTCCATCGCATCGGATACCGAATGTGTCGTGGCCTCTTGAGTCTCGAATTTCCCCGCATCTGTCGTCACGGCAAATTCGGTTTCCGGCGTCGACGTTGCAGATTCGGAGACTTGACCGGCCACAAGCACCCCGGATGTCGGCGATTTTCGCGACGATTTCGGGGTCCGGCCAGAATCGGCGGCCACATCCGTACGATGCGTCGCAGCGCGTTCGATATCGCTCAAGACAATGTCTGGACGGTCATCGAACAGATTATAGACCGCATTTAACTGTTCCGCCTCAGCGACAATTTGTTTTGCCTCATCGGTGCGGCCGTCGAGCATTGCCTGACGAGCCTTCTTCAACAGTGACTTCGCCGCCAATCCATTCGCCGGAATCTTTGCTGGTTTGGTTGATGCCGCGGTTTGTTGCACAGCACGAGACTTGGAGCTCGCCAATCCGGCCTGAGCACGTTGAGTCGCGATATCGCTGATCACGAGTTCGGGCATATCATCGAACAGTTTAAAGGCGACCTTCAGCCGTGCGGCTTGTTCGGCTTTGGAGTTTGCGGCATCGAACTGACCTTGACTCAGGTCTTCGCGAGCGAGTTCCAACAAACGCAGTGCCTGCTGTCTTGGTGACTGCGGAACAGGCTTGCCATCAGCCGCCGCTGTGGCCTGGACCGTGCTCTGAGATCCTGCTTTCGTGTTGGTTCGTGAGAGCGTCATCGTGGCGGTCTGCCGATCGATGTCCGCCAAGAGCAACTCCGGGCGATCTTGCAATAGATCATAAGTCAAATCAAATTCAGCGGCTTGATTAGCCTTCGTCCGAGCCTCTTCGTAACGACCATTCCTGACGTCCTCACGAGCTTGGCTCAGCAGCAACACCGCATGCTGTTTGTCAGCGGCGAGACGATCGGCGGCGGTACGCCGCAGTTTCAACGCCGGCTTGGCCGCTACACCGTTTGCCGAAATCTTCTCCGGAGTTGGTGACGAAGCGGCCTGCTGCACAGAACCCGATTGGGAGCTCGCCAATCCAGCCTGAGCACGTTGAGTTGCAATATCGTTGATCACGAGCTCGGGCATATCTTCGAACAGTTTAAAAGCGACCTTCAGCCGTGCGGCTTGTTCGGCTTTGGAGTTTGCGGCATCGAACTGACCTTGACTCAGGTCTTCGCGAGCGAGTTCCAACAAACGCAGTGCCTGCTGTTTTGGTGACTGCGGAACAGACTTGCCATCAGCCACCGCGGGGGCCTGGACCGTGTTTTGAGATCCTGCTTTCGCGTTGGTTCGTGAGAGCGTCATCGTGGCGGCCTGGCGATCGATGTCCGCCAAGAGCAACTCCGGGCGATCTTCGAACAAATCATAAGTCAAATTCAATTCAGCGGCTTGGCGAGCCTTCGTTCGGGCCTCTTCGTAATTACCAGACTTGAGATGCTCACGTGCCTGAGAGATCAACACCACAGCCTGACGTTTCTCGGCCACGGAAAGATCGGATGCGGCGTTCGTCTGTTCTGTGGAATGTCGAGGCGTCGTCTCGACATTGCCCGAATCAATTTCCGCGGAAACCTGCCGAATGTCTCGGCGGAACGGCTGTCGTTTCGATGCCGCGACTCCGACCACAGTGTCAGACGTCGAATCACTTGACATCCGGCTCAGAAACATCGCCGGAGACGTTTCTGCTTTGGCGTATTTCAGATCCGAACCGATCGCAATCCGATGCGCCTGTTGAGCGAGCTTGATTGCATCTTTGGGATTGCCTTTTTTGAGTGCGGATTCGGCTTGAGACATCAGGCGATCAACTCGGGAACGCGACGAATCTTTCGCCGAAGAGGATACGTCGTCGGCGGCCGAGTCCGACCAATCATCATCCACCTCGAAAGGACTCGACTGAGCTCGAACAACCGATCCAGTCGCTGCGGCCTGCAAGCGGCTTTTGGCTCGACTGAGATAGTCGGCGGCTTGACGCTGCTCGACGACTGTCAGCCCGGAATCATTCGAACGAATGACTTCCAAATGCTGCAGCGCATCCTGATACCGTCCACGCAAAAAGGAATCCTTTCCGCGTTTGAAGTGTTCGCGTGGTTGCATCTTTGCGTGGAATCCCTCGCGGTCTTCCCCACCTTTCAACGTGTGCCCCGACTGTTGAAGGTTTGTCAATCGCATCGCCACGACGACCAAGCAGGTACAGCCAATCAGTCCGATGATTCTACCCAAGGTAGGTTCCTCCTTCAGAGCCGGTCAAGACGATATAATCGTCCGTTGGTAATTCCGTTTTCGTCTTCGCTAGCGAGTCAGTTACAAATTTCGTGTTTCCTTAATGGCCTCACAAAATTTCGAGCTGACTCGCCGACGTAAGAGAAACCGGCGACGGAGGTGAGGAACTCAAACACGAGCCTCATCCCGTCTCTTTTTCACTGATGATTTGAGCGAAAGCCACCGTTTGAATGGCAGTTTCGAAAAGTGAACGCGCAAAAATCGATTACGATCACGAATAGGCACCGACGTTGGCGATTGATAATGAAAACGGTTAAGAAGGGTCAATACGACTCATTCGTTGTTTTCAAAAGTTGATCGTTTTTTTTCAGAAAGAGCCTAAAGTGCGGCAAAATCTGCCAGAATCTTGCCGCTTTGACTCGAAGACTCATCTCAGAATAGGCCTAGAGATGCTCCGGAGGCACAAAAATTGGCCGTCACCAGCAGAGACATCCATTCCGGCGTAACATTGGCAAACTCAGGAATGGATTCCTGATGTTCGCGTCAGGTCCGACGGACATTGTTTAACCCGACCTGCGTACACCACCCAGCCTTCAAGTCGGTGACAGATCTGGGCGTTCGGCAAAGGCTCTGGACACGGGATGTACGCGTTGTCACGATACGTTTTCGTTGAGACGAATATGCTGTTCTCGCTTTGATTTATGGAAAGGGATGATGTTGATTGCTGATCAGACGACGGACCAGACGCGAAGTTCAACGGCTTTTGATGGCGAAGCATTTCTCTACCGTCCCATTCCTCCTCTGATTCCGATCGGGATGGCCTTTGTTGTCATCTCCGCTGCTGGATCTATTTCGGAATACCTCTTGATCGTTCCTGTGATTGGAATCATCCTTTCAATCACAGGTTGGCGTCAGATACGCCAGTCGCAAGGAACGCTCAGCGGAGGCTGGCTCGCAATCCTGAGTTTGATTATTCAAGCCGGAATGCTCGTCGGTTTTTCCGCGATGCATGCCTATAGTTATGCGACGGAGGTCCGGCCTGGTTACCAGCGAGTGAATTTTTCGGCCGACATTTCGAAGAAGGGGTTTACCAAGGAAAACATGCGATTGGGGATCCATCCGGATGTCGAAAAACTGATCGGTCAAAAGGTGATGATCAAAGGGTACATGTATCCCACAAAACAGCTTGTGGGACTCAAGTCGTTCGTTTTATGTCGTGATAATGGCGATTGTTGCTTTGGAGGACAGCCAAAAACGACGGACATGATCTTGGTCAATATGAGCGGTGAAAAGACCGTCCGATTTTACGACAATTCGGTTCTTATTTCCGTGTCCGGCATCTTCAAGGCCGAGCCAACTGTTGATGAGACCGGATTGAAACCTGTGTATCAATTGGACTGCGTTTTTTTTGAAAAGGCCAAGACATTGCATTGAAAGTCATTCAGGAGCAAGCGAATGGATGTCGCGAATGACGGGATAAACCGCCGGCCCCAGATCCATCCGTGTGGTTCTCCGAGCTGCCCATCTCAGCGGATTTTTTGTGAACGGTCGCGGACACAGTGGGTCATTGTGTCTCTGCTGTTGCTGGGGGGATGTCATGGATCCGATCTCACGGAATACCATCTCCCGCAGAAGTCTGCCAAGGCGGACCGGGCAAATCGGGCGGCCAACACGGGCGAGACGTCGGAAAAAATCCGGACAACGGACGAGGGTCAAGACACGATCCCAAAGGCTCTCCACGCCTCAGGCAGTCCCGTCGTGGAATCATCCGCCGTTTCAGCCATCCGCCCCTCAAATTGGAGGGGTGATTTCAAAACGCAGTTGCAACCACCTGCGGTAAAAGTCTCGCCGGTTTTGCATTCGTTTGAAAATGCGATTCCGCCCAGTTTAGCAACGCCACTAAACGGGGAGTTCGCCGTTCCTCAAGGGAAAATTCTGATTCCTGACAAGTCATTTCGGATTGACGGAAACACGAAAGCTTTGCGAGTCACCTATGATGACCTCGATCTTCTGAAAATCATCAATCTAGAACCGGTCACGGCGACGGCTGTCGATCAAATGCCGAAATGGCTGAAGGAACTCAGCGGACAGCGAATCCGAATTCGTGGGTTCATGTATCCGACTTTTGAAGCCGAGGGAATTGAGAGATTCGTTTTGGCACGCGACAATCAGATCTGTTGTTTCGGCCGCGATCCGAAAGTTTACGATCTGATTCAAGTCGATATGAGTCGGGGACGGACAACGAACTATATTCCCGCGACTCGGGCATTTGACGTCGTTGGCAGATTCAAGATCGAAATGGTGGCTGACGAGGGCAAGCCATTTGGACTGTACTTTCTTGAAGAATCGGAAGTCATTGATCGCTAATCTCTGACCGGCCGTTTTCCTCTTGCCGAGTGTGTATATCCCGCGACAACGGCTTGGGCTTAGAGGGTTCCCGTACTCGGTGCGGCCTCGGCCAGATGTAGAGACTCCTCTTCGACCACAACCAACGCTTGGTTGCCGAATTTCTTAGTACACTTGGGGCATTTGGTTTTTGCCAAGCTCTTCCCCTTCAATCCGCCAAGTTTTACCTTAATCCGACCTTCTTCACTGATGGCAATCCCACATGCGGAACACTTCCAGCCTTTGACTTCGAGTTTAAAACTCGGATCGCGGCGATAGTAATCGACGTGTCGCAAATTACGAATCGAGACCTGGCTGAAATGACATTTGTAAGTCTCGTACTGGTCCACGATTGGTATTTCGGTATTTTCGCCGATGGAGTTGATTCCACAGACGGTCTGCATGGCGTTTAAGAAAGCCCGAAATTCCGACAAAGAAAATGAGAGGTACTGCGTGTATTTGTCCTCGGGGAGTTTTGGCACCCGAAACGCAATTCGACCGACGCCAAAGATCGGTATCCCACCGAACATTGTCTCGACCTCAGGCGGCATGGGTTGGACGACAGACAGTTGAGCAAAGGTTTGAATTCCGAACGTCCGCTTCGCTGCAACGGACAGTCCTTCGATCAAGGCCTCTTTGGGCGAGAGATGTTCGAGCATGCTGGCACGAGCGAGGGGTCTTTTTTTCTGAGCTCCGCCAAATAGTCCTAGGGGAGGAAGAAGAGTGGCCATCAACACATCGATCGCCGAAAACCCGATGTCCACCGGCTGAAATTCATTCAGAAGACTGTCTGCCTTGAGTTTGAGTTTTTCGGGGACCACCGTATGCAGGTGGATGTCTGTCAGCCACTGAGAATACCGACTCGAACCCTGATTGTTGCCACCCATCTCGAAGTCAGTTTGTTTTTGGGGGTCCGGCTTTTGGATCAGAGGCACAACAAAAACGGACTCACATTTCGGACATTTGCCGGTCTGGCCCCGAGACTTTTCTTTGACTCGGATGCGATGGCCCTGAGGACAGAAGATTACGAATGTATTTTTTGAAGCCGCCGTCTTGCGAATGCGAGCGATCTCCGCTTCTTCGATCACCGCATTCGTCATCAACTGATCCTGAATGACAAGTTCTGGTTGTGACGATGCTGTCTCCTCAGAATTTAAAGCCATAGCGGTTTCCAATTGATTCGCCGGCGATGCTGTGGCCAAACCATCAGACAAAGTCTCGACAACGACTAACCCTGCGTCTGATGCAATGTCATCAACAAATCCGTGTTCAATTTGTAACATCTCGGCGCCGACAGGCAAGTCCTGACGAACGTCTTCCATCGGCAAGAAAATGCCGTCTGACAATTCAAAGTCATCGTCATCGAAGGCCGTCAATTGCACATCGTCCGCCAATTCGAAGTCCACATATTCTTCGATCGCAACCGGTACGGTCGCGATGAACGATTCGGGGGTCGCTCGGGACCGGCGTCGGATCAAATCGTCATGGGTCACCGTCGATGCTTCAATGATTTCCAGATCGAACACCTCGATCGTCTCTGGCGAGGCCTGTTCTCGAATTCGCTGGTACGATGCCGCAATCTCCGGTTTTAAAAAAACGCTGCAATTCCAGCAGCGGACGAGACCGGTGCGACAATTTTCTCCGCAATTCGGACACGCATCCATATCACTATTGACCATCAAATCCGTTGGAAGCGGTCGAGACTGCGTTATGGCCGCTCGATTGACATCAAACACGTGACCGCAAACGGGACACTCACACGCGTCCTCAAGCAGAAAGGAATTACACGAAGGACAACCCACAATTTGAATCGACATGAAAAACTCGCCCTGATTAATGCCAACTATTTCAAATCCCAACGAACGATGATAATCGTCGACTGACGATGGCCAAAGAATACCGCACAGAGGCCCGGACTGGGACTCGTTCTCTGTATGTCAGCTGATACAACTTAGCACGGAATGACAGGGAAGGCACCCTAAAAATTCGGTAACGCCTTTGGGCTTCAGGTGAGTCACATTCGTCAACGTCGCTTCAATCGTTAGGTCACAATCATGATCGCTTAGTGGCCACTCAACAACACCTCCAGGCGTTTTCGCCCAGCCTGAGGGGTTTCTCTGTGAATCGCCAAGAGACGCCGTCGGACAGGTCGTAACCGCGGCAACTCAGAAAGGAGTGCCTCTCGAAGGTTGGCCGATAAAATACCGGCATCCGATACCGAACGATGACTCCCGTGCCGATCAGCCTTTCCCGCGGAGTGGATCCATCGCAAAGGAGGCAAAACAGATTGCCAACCTGACGGAAATCTGGAGCGGGAGGGGCTTCTGGGCAACGATCTGCGTGTCTGTTCAAATTCACGCGATTTACGTCTGTCGAATACGAAGCCGCTGACCCAATGGATTCGTCAATCGATCAAAAAACTGGCACTGCGAAGACGGGCATCCGTTGCGAAGTCTTGCCCGCGGGAGGGGGAGTGACACACTTCCTCAGGATTCTGGAAAGACAAACTGCATGCCGGTGATGCCGCTTGGTGCATTACATTGGACGCAGGCATTGAGTCGTTCAGGTGACTCGAGTCCGGCGGTAGGTTTCCGCGAGTAAGGGCGTCACTAACTCCTCCAGTTGTTTGATTTCGATCAGAAACGAGTCGTGACCGAAGACGCTTTCCAGTTCCAGATACGTTACGTGGCGTCGCGTCTCAACGAGTGCCTTGACGATTTCGCCGCTTTGAATCGACGGAAAGAGCCAGTCCGTTTGGTAGGAGGTAATCAGAAACCGTGCATTCGTTTTTCCGAGCGCCTGTTGAATCGAGCCGTATCGTCCCGCCAGATCGAAGTAATCCATTGCCCGAGTCAAATAGAGATAGCTGTTCGCATCGAACCGCTCGACGAATCTCTGTCCTTGATAGTGCAGATAACTTTCAATCTTGAACTCCGTTTCTTTTTCGAGGTTGTATTCAAGGTGATCGCCATGCTGAAGATCGCGGCCGAATTTTCGTTCGATAGATGCTTCCGAGAGATACGTAATGTGTGCGATCATCCGCGCGAGTGACAATCCGAAGAGCGGCCCGACGTCGCCATACCTCGACGGATCGTGACCATAGTAGTCACCGTCTTTAAAGTCGGGATCGGCAGTGATCGCGCGCCGGCCGACCGCATTGAAGGCGATTCCCTGTGCAGAGAGCTTGGCGGCGGAAGCGAGACATATTGCGCACTGAGTCATTTCCGGATATCGTGCGACCCACTCCAGCACCTGCATTCCGCCAAGGCTTCCACCCACCAACCCCAGTAATCTCACGATTCCGAGATGATGTATCAGCGCGGCGTGAACCTCAACGATGTCGCCGACAGTGATGAACGGGAACTGCAAACCATAAGGTTTTCCTGTGACGGGATTTCGGCAACTCGGTCCAGTCGTTCCCTGACACCCACCCAGCACATTGGCGCAAATCACGAAGTATTTTGTCGTGTCGAGCGCCTTCTGTGGTCCGACCAATCCATCCCACCAACCTGGTTTGCGACTGTCTGCCGAATGCAATCCCGCGACGTGTGCATCACCGGTTAAGGCATGGCAGACGAAAATTGCGTTGTCTTTCGCGGGCGAAAGTTCACCGTAGGTCTCAAATGCGACGGTCACATGATCGAGACGATGCCCCCCTTCCAGAGTCAGGACTCGTGAAGCATCAAACAATGTTGCGAATTGAGTTTGCACAATCCCGACTGATTGGGATTGGCTCTCGATTGGCGTCGGTGAGGCAATTGGGGAAGCCATGTGGTCCAACTCACTTTCCACGCGTCGTCAGACCCACGAAGGAATTGAGGAAATCGTCTCCTCGATAACAGACAGACGTCAGACACGCTTTGAAAATCAACATTCAAAAACCGGAAACACGACGACCGGAGTCGTTATCGACCCCCACGATTTGCGTCCCGCATTTTCTTTTTACCCGTTCCCCTCAGAGGTTGTCTCAATTCAATGCACACCATGAACGATCGCCGTTCAGACCATCGAAAAGTGACACCGATCCTGATTTCGGACTTTTTTGATTGACGCGGGGAACAGATTCGAATCATGTCGAGAAAATGCAGCGGACGGCAGTCACAGATTCCCACGAAACCACTTCAACACGCGGGTCCGTCCCGCGCGGCCGACTCCGGAAACTTAGTGACGGCGGCTCAGGTGATCGGGCCCGATGTCCACGGACAGAATTCCTCGTCACCGATTCCCTGAGCTTCGCTTTTAGTTTTTTTGCCACTGGCAACGGCGATCACTTCTTCAAAAATTTCACGGCCGACCTCTTCGACGGATGCTCCTTCCAGAATTCGCCCTGCGTTGATGTCCATGTCATCAATCATCCGGTTGTACATCGGGGTGTTGGTGGCAACTTTGATGGACGGTGTCGGCTTGCAGCCGAAGCAACTTCCGCGGCCCGTAGTGAAGCAGACGACATTAGCACCACCAGCGACCAAACCTGTCACTGAAGCCGGGTCATACCCTGGAGTATCCATGAATACAAAACCCTTCTCCGTGACCAATTCGGCATATTGATAGACCGCCTTGAGGGCGGTTGTTCCCCCTTTTGCAATCGCGCCAAGAGACTTTTCATAAATCGTGGTCAGCCCCCCCTTCTTGTTTCCAACCGAAGGATTCACATCCACACGCTGATTGAAGAGGGCCATGTAATCGACCCACCACTGAACGCGATCCAGCATCGCCTGCGCCACCAAAGGTGTGATCGAGCGGCGTGTGAGCAGATGTTCACCCCCCACCGCTTCGGGCGTCTCCGCCAATACCGACGTGGCTCCATGCGCCACAAGAAGGTCCGTGCAATGTCCCAAGGCTGGGTTCGCGGTTGTCCCACTGTTCCCATCACTCCCCCCACAGTTCATACCGAGAATGATTTCCGAAACTGGAATCGGAACGCGTTGAACTCGGTTCACGTCCGGAAGCAGTTCTGTGATTGCAGCCACGGCTCGCTTCACGGTTTTTGCCACCCCCCCTTGATCTTGAATATTCATCACCAACGGTTTCTTTGTGGATAGCTGCGACGAACCCCCCAACTGCAGCAGTCCACCGTTCTCCATCAGAAATGACGCTTGGCCGGTTTCGCATCCGAGACCGATAACGATATACGCCGCGATGTTCGGATGTTTTGCGAATCCGGACAACGTCCGTGTCAACTGTCGGTGATCCTCACCACCAAACTGGATGGCGCAGCCTCCCTTGTGGATTAATGGAATGACTCCATCGACATTCGGAAACTGCTCTAACAACGCTCTGTCAAATTGCTGAGCCGCATATTTCGATGTCGTCGCCGAGCAATTGACTGTGGAAACAATGCCAATGTAGTTGCGTGTCGCAGCGCGTCCATCCGGCCGCCGAAATCCCCTAAAGGTGCGTCCCAAAATCGGTGTTGGATCTGATGGAATTTCGGAACAGAATGCATAGTCGAGCGTCAGGTCACCGGCACTGAGGTTATGCGAATGGACCCAACTGCCGACGGCAATCATCTGCGATGCGAAACCGATCGTTTGTCCAAATTTCTTGATCGCCTGTCCTGGCTGAATGGAACGCAAGGCCACTTTATGGCCGATGTCGATCGGTTCCACGGTGACGAATTCGCCTCCTGCCTCAAATGAAAACGCCATTCCCTGCGAGACGTTTTGTGATGCAACGGCGATATTGTCTTCTGAATGAAGCCTGATGAATGGTCGTGTGGTCATGGAAGTCCTTCAAGACAAACAGAAAAAATGCGATACTCAGAGTAGCGGTCGCGACTGGCACAGCCCTCTCGCGGAATCGGATCACGAGCACCATTGTCCGAGTTGCAGAGGAGAGTGTCCGAGTTGCAGAGGAGAGACTGACCCTGTTGATTTCGCCAACGGGGAGGGCTAATTGTTGTGAGAGTGGAAGAGGCTATTCGTTTTCAACGGGGCCATCAATGCAAGGGGGGGCAACATGCCTCTCGCGTGTCGAGGGAAGGACCGCGGAATCGTTGCGAATCAGCCCGCGGATCTTCAATCGGGCTTCTTCGGGTGTACTTATTTCATTGTTGAGCTGCGCGTCTCGAATCACTTCGAGCAATCTCTTGAATTCCGGACTGGGATTCAGTCCCATCCGCTTTAAGTCGTCTCCATTGCATAGGGGTGGGGGATCCATTTGCGACGGAGTTGTCTTGGCCAAAAACTCGGCACAGAAGAGCATCGGATGCCTGTCAGCGGCGGTGGCGAGGCTTTTGGCTCGAAGCAGCGAGATCAATTCCTCGCGGTAGGGATGCGACAGTGTCCTCTTCAATTGTGCCAGGGATTGAATCGGCGCGTCATTCAGATCGTTCTGATGGGAGACGAGCCACACGATACGGTCGTTCTCGGCATTGGAGAGTTTTAAGCGGCGGCAGATGTCGTGAACGACCGGGTTCGCAGGTTGACCATGCAGTAGCACGGCAAATGCCAATTCAAATGATGGATCATTCAGCGACGACAACATCACCAATGTTCGTTCATACCCATCATTCTCTGAAATCAGAGAGCCCGGACAGGTACCTCCCTCCTTTCCCCGTATTTCTGGCAGAATCACTTGGAGCAGATGTAACTGCGAGCACAATTCGACGGCACGTCGCCGATGTCCGCAGGTCAACATACGGCGCAATTCTTGCGCAATTCGCTCCCGGCTGACGACACCAATCTCTGCCGCCATTTCACGAACGGCGTCTGCCGTTTTGGCCTCGATGACGAAGTCGAGTGAGGCCGAAAAACGAACAGATCGCAGCATCCGCAGCTTGTCTTCTTTCATCCGTTGATGTGGATCACCAATCGCTCGAATCACCCGAGACGCAAGATCTGCTTGACCGCCGACAAAATCCAAAACACGTTCTTCGATCGGATCGTAGAACATCCCATTGATCGTGAAGTCGCGTCGCTTTGCATCTTCTTCCGGAGTACAGAACACGACACTGTCCGGGCGCCGACCATCGCCATAAGGTCCGTCTGTCCGAAAGGTAGCAACCTCAACCTGAGCGGCTTCCGAATCTCGCTGAGGGATCACGACGATGACACCGAAACTGGCCCCGACAGCAAGTGTCTTCCTGTGACCAAACAAGTCACGAACCTGCTCAGGCCTCGCTGTCGTTGCGACGTCGAAGTCCTTGGCTGGACGATCGAGTAGCAAATCGCGGACGCAGCCGCCGGCCAAAAGCGCGCAGTGACCGTTCGCTCGTAACGTGCGAACGATTTCCACTGCAAAATCACGTTGGGGATTCGATCTCGTCATGCCGCATCCGTGAAACTTCTTCGGCAATGTCAAAGCAACGGCAGCAAGGCTCTTGGCGGAGACTTGCTGCGGTTGTGAAGTTCGTGCAGAGACTTCTTCCACCGTCATCTTAGGGGTCGAGGGAGGGACGCCCAGAGGCTCGCTCCGCCTCCCCAGACATTTTCAGATGGTTTTGCCGGAGCCACCGTGGCCGGGGGCCGGCACGCTAACTCTTTTTCTCAGCATCGTCGTCAATCTTCACGGCCTTGTAACCGCCAATCGCCATAAAGTAGACCATCAGGATCAGATAGATTCCAGCCATCGTCGCCGGAATGAAGGAGTCCGCAACCAGAGTTTGCCGGTCGCCTTGAATGCTGGCTTCGACGAGGCCCTTCTCGTCCGAAGTCAATGTCGCCATGGCAGCCACGCCATCGACAGTGCCGGCACGTGCGTTTGTCAACTTTTCCTGAGCCGCTCCTAACTTCTTACCATCTAAACCAAACGCATCTTTAAAAAAGAGAAACTTACTCGGCTGCTCATTCTTCAAGGAATCGAAGGTGGCCGGGTTGGAAATTTTCAAGGCTTCTCCCGAAAAGCGATCCTTGGAATATCCCAGACCTGGTGATCCAATCAATCCGGCAGACATCATGCCAATGCCACCCATAATGCTGATCGCAATCGCTCCGGTTCTCGGAAACCGATCGGACGTCACGGCAAGCATTGTTGGCCAGAAAAATGTCTTGCCGACCCCATAGACCGACAATGCAATCAACGCTCCGGAAAATGTTTTAATGTCGCTCGTGAGGTGCAGACCAAGACAGGCCAGAATTGAACAAACCAACAGGATTCCGATCGGTGAAAGTCCAATTTTTTTCTCGATGAAATCCGCACAAAATCGCAGGGCGAACATCAGTGCCGACGTGAAGACAAACAGGAATTTCCCCTGCTCTGAACTCAAGATGTTGCCCGTAATATTTTGAATCCATCCGTCGGTCCCCAGCTCAACGGAACCCACGAGCGCATGGGCAATAAACAAAATGAACAGCAGCAACGATCCCCTCGAAAAGTTCGTCATCAGGCCAACACCAACCAGCAACACGAGGCCCATGGCATAACCCACCCAACGGGCCTGATTTTCATTCCCCAGCAATGGCTTTAAAACGTCCCCAAAAAACATCGACAATAGGAAACAAACAACCAGACCGCCCAGCATACCCACATCCTTAAACATGTCGCCCAATTTGAGTCCCCTCTGAGAGGCCTCTGATTTGGGAAAACGCTGTCCGAAAAACATCACGCCATAAAGTACCGTCGGTATCAAATACAGAGACAGCTGGATCTTCCAATCCACCTTTAGACGGTCGTCGAGTACCCACCCCAACACACCGCCGAGAATCAAACCGGCGGGCCAACTTGCGTGAAGAATGTTTAGGTAATGAGTCCGTTTTTCCGGAAAGAGAGTTGCAATCAGAGGGTTGGCGACAGACTCAAGGCAGCCATTGGCAAGAGCAAATAAAAACATCCCCCAGTACAGGAGGTTGTAGGCATTCTCCGGAGTGGAGGCTCCAAAAGTCACGACGGCCGACATCACATGCAGCACAAATGCCGCGGCGATCAGCTTGCCATACCCAATCTTGTCGCACAGGATGCCACCGATGATGATCCCAAAACAAAACCCGCTAAATCCGGCACCGCCGATCGCACCGAGTTGCGAATCTGTAAAGCTAAACGCCGATTTCCAGTTGTCAAAAATTCCGCCTCGAATCGCAAACCCGACACCCGCTGCAAGAATCGACATAAATCCAGCCCAAAGCAATCGAGTGGCATTCGTCGCCGCATTTTTGTTAACAGCACTACTCATCAACAACCCCCATTCACCAAAAAAGAACAATCGAAATGCATCGCTATGATCCGCGTACTCACCACATAGTCTAAAAACAATTCATTAGTCAAGTTAGCTGATTCACCTGATGCTGATCCGACTTCAGGATTCAGACAGAAAAAAATTGCTGAAAGAAACTTGATAATTGGCGGGAATGCGATTGCAGCGGACGGTGCTATTGTCCCGCATTGCGGACATTGCGAGACCTGCCAAATTCGCGGCCGCATCGCCAACGCGACGATAGTTATCGCGTTAGGAACAATCCCGCCGGATCTCTTCCGGATTTTTCTAAAATCGGACGCGGTAGTTGAGAGTCTCACAATTCCTCGATGCTGAAGCCATCGACTGCAGTTCCTCAGCAATCGCCAGACTCTGCAATCCGTCCCGCATCGTTGACGCGTCGGACGAGTCCAAAGTCGTTCGAAAAACCACCAAAAAAACCTATCGTTAAGTCGCGCGACGATATTGACAGTTAACGCTTGTCGCTCTTTTCGGGGTGTCGGCGGAACCTAGACCACTGATCAATAGTTCTGCCCGGATCCCGCAGTCCCAAGGCATGATTCGTCCGACATGCCGTTTCTCCAGAGCGCAGGAATCGGGAAGCATGGCATCGCTTTCAACCCGGCTTCCCCAACCGGCAGACTGCCGCTAACATCGTTGATTCAACCGTCTGTGGATTACTGAAACTTGTTTTATTGCTGCGATTAATGACGCGAGTGAAAGGAACGACCTGTGTCCGCCCGAAATCTATTTTTCATCTGTCTCGCCAACGTCTCGCTGATGGGATGGACTGCTGACGCTCAATCGGAAGCACGGATTAAAGTGGTTCAACCGGGAATTCATCGGCTGAGTGAAGACCTGAAATTCTTAGTTGAGAACAGTCCCGTTCCGAATCTAAAAAAACAGTGGGACAAGACTGTCAAGGGTCTGCTTGACAGCTTTGACGATGGTTTCGACCCGATGAAACCGATTCGTGTTGATTTGATTTTTGGTGAGCAAAGCATCGGGTGCGAGATGTACTTTCCCATCGCGACGCTGACGGGAGCCAATAGTTTTTTCGAAAACATGAAGTCTTTGGGATACGACACCAAGTCTTTAACACCGGACTTATTTTCGATCACAGAGGGAAAGGGGAGCAAAGCCAAGGAACGTGGGTTCCTTCGTTACTCGAATGATTACGCGTCAATCGCACCCTTGAAGGACGCGATTCCGGCGAATACTCCTCATCCGATCGGGGAGGAGTTGAACGCTTTTCTCACCAAGGGAAACGACCTCACGGCGGAGATGAAAAATGATCCGACAGACAAAATTGGAATGGCTGCCCGCTTGGCAAATTTCAAGGAACTCCGCAAGCAACTTGAAGCAGGAATTAAATTTAATCGAAAAGAGGACAAGCTCGACTTCGAAATGCGCAAACTGGCGTTGATTCAGAATCTGAATGAAGCCGAACGATTTCTGGTTGAGACGGAGTTACTGACGGTCAGTTGGATCACCGACATCGTCAACGCGAGGGGCTTGGCGGAGTTTGCTTTTACGGCGATTCCGGACACGACTTTGGAAGCGAGCGCTAATTTACTGGCGGTGAAGCCGAGTTATTTTGCAAACATCAATTCGCCCCAATCATCCGCCGCAACGGCACGATTCAACCTCGCACTGGATTCGATGCGAACGACTCACTTGCACGAGTTCATCGAGGTCTTCCGACCCGTTTTAGCAAAACGCATCGAAAACCATGAGACATTGAAAGAGCCCGCACAGAACGCCGCAGCAAAAAAGGCTGGCGATTCTCTGATCGACATACTCAATGCGGGAATCACTCTCGGTGCTGTCGATGGCTTTGCAGACTTGTCGTCCGTCGGTGAAAGCCACACGCTCGTTTGTGGCCTTCGAGTTGCCGACGGCAAGATGTTCGATCAGATTCTAAATTTGCTTCCGCAGATTCGTCCAGAATTTGAAATCAAACCGCTCGGACAGGTCGGTGCGACAGATCTGTTTTCAATCGGTTTACCTCCCGATCGGATCCCTCAATTTCAACGCTTTTTCCCCGGGGAGACGATGCTGTATGTGGCGACTTCGAAAGAGGCCGTTTGGATCGCTATGGGTGTCAATGCGCAGGCTGACCTGACCGCAGCGATGACGCTGGTCGACGAACCGCCTCCCGCCACACCCGGTTCCGTGATCGCCTTAATTTCAGCAAACGTTTCCAGTCTCGTTGGACTTTTGGATGCTCTGCAGCCCAAGGCGATTGAATCCAAGGGACCGAAGACTCCCAAACAAAAGGAGCGGGACAAAATTCGAGATCTGGCAACTCTGGCAACCGCTGGTTGCGAACCCCGAATCGTTTTCGAAGTCGTCCGGAACGGGCGGATTATCGAGGGTAAACTCGATGTCAGTGAGTGTGCTCTCCGATTTGTGGGGACGGTGATTGGCGACAAGGCCAAATCATTTGATGAATAGCCCTCCGAAGGAGACCTCGGAACACCCACCTTGACGGAAGAGATCCAAAACCGACATTGGAAATTGCAATTCCCGTGAGACGGTCCGTAAGCGCCGGTCGAAATTTAAGTCGAGGCCGGATCGCTTCGAAGAAACTTTTGGACGTATTTCCCCAAAATGTCAGTCTCCAGGTTGACCGGATCACCGATCCTGCGGGTTCCGAGAGTCGTTTTTGACAACGTATGGGGGATCAATGCCACACAGAAACGCCCGGACTCAACCGCCACGACTGTCAGACTAATTCCGTCGACGGCAACGGAGCCCTTGCCGACCATCAAGGCGGTGATGTGCTCCGGGACGTCAAACCACATTGTCACCCAATCGGTATCGCGTTGGATGTCCGCAACGTGTCCCACAGCATCGACGTGACCCTGCACGAAATGCCCTCCGATTCGCCCACTGACCGGCAGCGATCTTTCAAGATTCACCGGATCTCCGGACTTCAAATTTCCGAGATTGGTTTTTGAGAGCGTCTCCGTTCCCGCTTGAAACGCCCAACAGTCGTTTTCCATCTGGACGACGGTCAGGCAGCAACCGTTGATAGCGATGCTGTCCCCAAGACAGCAACGATCCCGCTCGGTCGAACCCAGCATGTCGGCAGAGGGTGCAACAACGATTCGTAATCCAGAGGATTCGGTCAAAACAGCCTGTACCGCTCCAAGACCTTCCACGAGTCCAGTAAACATGATGCGAGTTGTCTCACGCAATAAAAATGAGGTGGTGTGACTGTGTTCGAGGACGCTCCAAGGATATCTGACGCACGATCCTAAGAAAACACGGCGGTCTGTTTCGAAATGTTTTTTTTACGGGGGAGTGGATCTGGAGGCCTGGCGACTGCCCACAGGCAAACCCCCGAACGACAATCATCAAACGAGAGCGGGGAATGCGGCTCCAACCACGTCCTTGGCTGTTTCCGGATCACTGCCGGCAAGCTCAACACTTCTAACGCCTTCGGACGCTGCACGTCCCAAAAAATGTAAGCCCGCTCAGTTCATCATTTGCAAGGTGACGTTGACTGCACCGCTATTGTCTGAAATCGAGCTCCAATCATCGTGACATCGCAAGTACAGATGGCCCTCGCTAGGACTGATAAATTCGCCGGATTCACCCCACTCGAAGGGCTTGGAGAGAACGTAGTCGTCTAAAAGAATGGCATCTAATTTTCCAAGACCCGTACTGTCGCCGGCAGCGGAGAGCTTCTTTCCCTCTTTTGCGAGAGTCCATTCACCGACCGCTGTGAATGAAATTCGATCTCCTGTTCGGACGGCGATGCGCGATGCCTGCCAACCGCGACCCGCTTCAATTTTCACGTGCGCGGTATTGGATCCCCGCAACCGATTGAACTTCGTCTTCCAATCCCAACCGCACAGGTCGACCCGATACCCCTGACACAGATGCTTGAGAAAAAACTCGAATTCAAAGTTGATTTCTTGGGTCATCGATCCATACACATCAAGAAAACTCGTCGGTTGATCATTGAGCAATGCCAGCCCCAACGGTTTGAAGCGGTCTCGATAGTTGCGGTTGACGGCGAGAAGATGGCACAGAGCCCAACGCCACGCGTAGTTCTGCCAGCCATCGCCCGTACTTTGGCCAGAGGCTGTGATTTCTGTGACTCGCTTCGGTTTTTCTGACTGGAGGTAGTGCAGCACACCTTCGTGGATCTGAACGCTTTCGTCGTTCTCTCGCCAATACTGCCCCAGCTCGGCCATCCCTTCGGCATACCATGTCGGACCGGTTCGCCCGAACGCCTGATGACAGTAGGCATGAACGGCCTCGTGTTGCGGTGTCCCACGGTCTGCAACAGCCCAGACGATCGACTTCGCGGCGGTAATGCGTATCTGGCCGAGGCCGTTTCTCTCCCCTCGTGTGGCACTCAGCGTGATCCCCTCACGACGCTCGATTTTCGAGATCACTTCGATTGGAATCGAACCCTCTGACCAATTCTTTAGGTCCTGCACGACATTGATTTCGATCGGTTGCAGATTCGGTTTTCCATAGTAACGGGAAATGAGTCTGAGCATGGTTTCCAATCGATTCAGCAATTCCGTGACCTCTTTTGAGGAAAGATCCGTGTGCAACAAAAAGTTCTTCGATTTGTATTCTCGCACCAAAGTCTTAATCGGAGTCGGACCATTGGCATCCGGCCGAACGGAATTTTTTTTTGTGGTCGGCTTGACACCGGCTGGCCCTTGAGCAAAGCCCTCGAGGGCGATGAAAGCGAGCACGAAAGCCCCGAGGGCCATCCGCATTGTCGCCAGGATCACGACAGTCCTGATTGGGATTCGTCGACGTGCCATCCTGTTCCACCTTTCCGCATTTGTTGCTGGTGATAATTTCTCGCACCGTTTTCCGATCAGGCTTCTCGCTTGGGGGCACCAGGAATTTCGAAACATTCCCTCGAACATTCTGGGACGCGAGAATTCCGGTAGGACAAACAAACCATAATTTCACCCCCTTGGTGGAGAGAAACGCGGATTTCCGAAGTCACGGACGGGGCAAGTCCAGCCTTAAAAAACACGGTGAACGACGTTTGACGACCGGCACAAGAAGCCGATTTTTAGGTGGACGGGTTCCAGAAACTATATGACTCTATCGAGAATGCCGCCTACGGTCAGCCGTTCAAGGCTTCTTGAAACCTAAGACAGACTCTGCCCCAACTCGGTGACGCTTGATAGCCGATGCGATAGGGCGGGACTTTGTTGCAGCAACCGCTTCACCACGGATACGGCGACAGCCGCGGTTCGACTTATGCTGACTCTGGATGAATTTCTCATGAACACATCCCCATCAGACGCGAGTTCTAGCGATTCGAGATCGCCAACAGCAACACCTCAACACATTGGTGCGTTGAGTTTTTTTTCGCTGATCGCCGGTCTTTGTCTCGCAACGGGGATCGACGGACTGAGTTCAAAGTCGTACGTCGGCAGGATCGAATCGCGCCGGTCATCCATCACCGTGGCCCGCTTGGCACGCCTGACGGGAGTGCATGCTTTTCCCGGTCAGCATGTGCATCCTGGAGATAAGCTGTTTGAGCTCCAAGAGGATCACCTTGCGGATCAGATTATCGATAAACAACGAGAGCTCACAGAACTTGCATCCGAATCGCAACGCGTCCGTGCCGTTGCCGAAGTCGACATCGAATGGCGAAGGCGTGAATTGCAAAGCGAAATATTCCAAACGCAGCTGAAAGCGCGATCCGTGGCTCAGGAACGTTTGACTAAGGAGGTTGAACAGTTGGCATGGCAAGACCATTTGGAAGGTCGGAATGATTCCGCACTAGGGCCACCTTTGGCTATGGCCAAATCGACATTTCATTCGATTTCGTTCGACTCAAACAAGGTGGACAAACGCCGTGTCGAGGCCATGCTCAAGGAAGATGCAGCCGGTGCTGCGGCAGAGTCGCTTGCAGCGCAGTTGTCACTCTGTGAACAACGTCTCGAAAACCTCCAAAGGCTTAACTTGGAGCTCCCCGAAAAAATCCGAATGTCGGTCGGTGTCCAATTGTCGGAGACACGTTTATCGCGTGCTCAGGAAGAATTGACCAGTCTCCATCGACAACGGGATTCCTTGACCATCCTGAGCCCCGCTCATGGTACGGTGGGAGTGATCCATCATCGCTTAAACGATCTTGTCCAACCGGGTGAACCGATCGTTGATCTCGATGACGAGGATTCGCGGCACGTGATTGCCGACATTCCTTCTTCGGCAGTTGTCGGTGTCAGGATCGGCGACACGTGGACCTTGATTTTTCCTGGAAAGTTAAAAAGGCTCGGATTGGTGGCCGCCATTCCGCCACGAGCTACCGTTGATCCGTCGACTGCCAAAAAGAACGAGTCTCAAATTGAGATCCGAATCGAACCGTCCGGAAAACTCTGGCCCAAGGTGCCGATCGGAACACACGTGCAGGTGCAGGTCACTCAATAAACGGCCACGGTTCGTAGCTGACACGGAATTTGGTGGACCGAGAAAAACTCTTTTCATAGGCCAAACGTGGTCGATGGCGAGCGGCTCTGTGGTTGACGTTGTGACAACCACGAACGGACAAGCACGGTTCGTCAAAAAGAAACTCCCTGCGACGACCGCGGCCCTTGCTCAAAGCTCGGGAGATTGTCCACCAGAGGCGTGACGCGGGTCAGAGGGTGATCCTCGCCCGACAACACAACGTCACCAATGACCGTGAACGAGGAGACTCGCTAGGTCCTGAGACATGCGTTTCCGTGTCTCAACGCTTGAGATGTGGCGGTTGCATTTACTTCGCGGCCTGCACATGCTCAAGTGAGAACAATGAAAGCGAGTGGTAACAGACATGCTCACAATCCTTGATCACAGTTTGTCGCTGTACAATCAGTGGAACCGCCGTGAGTGGCTTCGAATCGGTAGTCTCGGCTCTGGGAGTCTGACCCTTTCTCAGTTACTGAATTCCAGAGTCCGGGCGATGGCCGCTCCCGACGCGGGGCAATCGCTGAATGACAGATTCCCCTCCTCTTTTGGAAAAGCAAAGTCTGTCATCTTATGTTGGCTGACAGGCGGTGTGCCTCAGCACGACACGTGGGATCCCAAGCCTGACGCACCGGCAGCGATTCGAGGCTCGTTTAATCCCATTGCTTCCAAGACCCCGGGCTTATCCGTGGGCGAACTGATGCCCCGTACGGCCATGCTCACCGACCAGATCGCGGTGTTGAGAGCCATTGCCACCGGTGACAATTCGCATTCCTCAAGCGGATACCAGATGCTGACAGGGGTACCGCATGTGCCACTGCATGCGGAAAGCGTCATTTCCAAAGCTCCCAACCTCTCGCCTTGCGCCGATGCCATTGTCCGAGCGCTTAGACCTGTTCGCAACGGACTTCCTCAATCGGTCGTATTGCCAGAACATAACTGGAATGAAGGCAATTTCTCGTGGCCCGGTCAGGATGCCGGTTTTTTGGGTCGCCGACTCGATCCGTGGCTGATCCATTGCGACCCCAGCGCAGCTCATTTTCGAATTCCCGACTTATCCTTATCTGAAGAGATCAGTCCACTTCGGTTCGATGCCAGAATGTCGTTGGTGAATCAGATGAATCGACATCTCGATCTCTCCTTGCAAAGTGGGCAGGTGCAGCGATTCAACGACGATGCACAGCAGGCGTTTGGGCTGCTCAGTACCTCCGCCGCTCGTCAAGCATTCGATCTCTCGGCAGAACCCGACCACGTTCGCGATCGTTATGGCCGGTCGCGTTATGCACAAAGCGTGTTGCTCGCGCGGCGTTTGGTTGAAGCGGGTGTCTCGATCGTCCGCATCAATTGGACACGGATTAAAGATCAACCGAATCAGGGGGGCTGGGATACTCATGCAACTCACGAAACCGCGTTGAAGTCGTTTTTGATGCCCATTATGGATCAGTGCTATTCCGCACTCCTCGAAGATCTCTCCCAGCGAGGACTTCTGGACGAAACCCTAGTCGTCTGGTTGGGCGAGTTCGGCCACACACCCAAGTTTAATCCCAACGCCGGTCGCGATCATTGGGGACACTGCTTTTCCATCGCTCTTGCTGGAGGCGGGATTCAAGGCGGCATCGTTCACGGAGCGTCAGACCGAGATGCCGCTTTCCCCCTGGAGGGGCAGGTGTCACCGGCGGATTTGATGGCCACGATTTATCATTGCTTGGGCTATTCTCCTGACACCGAGATGCACGACCAAGTGGGACGGCCGTTTCCGATCAGCCGCGGCGACGTCATTCAGGCCATCCTCTGACTCTCGACAAACAGAACCATGACTCTGACAACCAAGCTCGTCTTACCGAAAAGCCTCTACGCCGCCGCTTGAGTATTGTAGATCGGGGACTGTTGCTGTCTGCGCCGCCCCCGGCATCGCGAACTCCAGACCATCTGCGCGCATGGACACCAAACGCAGCACAGACAGTCCTGCCATTGCAGCCAACAAACACTGTCCGCAGCCTGAGAAACGATGGTGCCGACAAACTTCGGTATCGAGGACTCGCTAGAGACCGGCCGATTTTGCTGATCCTCAGACGCACCGTCCCTGCGTTGGTACCTCAGAACCATTCTTGGTACGGGTTCAACTTGTCCGGTGGACGATTTCCGCGGTACTATCGTTCGGGTCGGACGATCAAAGCAGAGGAGAACAAGTCAGACTCCACCCAATCCCGAGCCTCCGGAAACCTGAACGGCGACAGCCTGATCGCGAGAATTTTCTTGCCGTTTTTTTTGGCACGTTGAATGCTTCCAAAATACAAATTTTTCGGACGACGTATGAAGCCAACAGACATTCACACGGAACAGCGATCGCTTCTCACCCAAGCCTTGTGCTCACTGACGGGTGTCTGTGTTCATCACGCCCGGCTGACCGTTTGGATCGTGTTAGTTTCTGTTATCGGTTGCCTGATCTACACGTTTCAGGCGATGACGTTTAAGACAGACCGTTCCGATCTGATTGACCCGGCAGCATCTTTTCAACAGAGATGGCGGCGGTATACCGAACACTTTGGCGACTCTGCAGATCTCGTCGTGGTCGTCGAAGCCAAGGAACCTGAAATCATCAAACAGGCGCTTGATGCCATTGGTGAGCGTCTTCAGGGACAACCCGAGCTGTTTAAAAATATCCTTTTCAAAGTCGAACCCGTTAAGCTTCGGGACAAAGGATTGCAATACCTTTCCCCAGAACAACTGACAATCGGTCTCGAACGCCTCGATGGATATCGACCAATTTTGAATGGTCAATGGGACCTCGTTCGTCTGGAAGGACTGATTCCACGTCTGCAGAATCAGCTTCAACGAATGACTGACACCGACGATGCGGATGCCGGTTTGTTGTTACATCACGCCGACTTGCTGGCATCGAGCCTCGCAACCGCGTTGCATGACCAAAACAATTTTACGAATCCTTGGCCGGACATTCTGCCCGTCGATCCTGAAATGCGCGACCAAGAAAACCAAACCGTCTATTTATTGAATGACACGGAGTCCATGGGGTTTGTGATGGCGTCTCCCGTGACGGCCCGTAACACTTTTGAGGGGGCGACGGCATCGATCGACGCATTGCGGCAACTGATCAAACAGATTGCCCGAGAGTTTTCGGACTGTCGAATTCTACTAACGGGCATTCCGGTTTTGGAAAACGATGAAATGCGGCGTTCGCAAACCGACTCAATGACCGCTTCTCTGGTGTCATTCGTGGGGGTCGCCCTGTTGATGTTCCTTGGGTTTCGAGGATTTCTGCATCCTCTTTTGGGACTCTTGATGCTGGCGGTGGGCATGGCGTGGTCGTTCGGTTACACAACGGCTGTCGTCGGGCATCTGAATATCCTCTCTGTCTCTTTTGCGGCGATGCTGATGGGCCTTGGAATCGACTTTGCGATCCATATTCTTTCTCGCTATCTCGAGCTGCGCCATGCGGGAGCGACTCTCCATGCGGCACTCCTCGAGACGATCAACAACATCGGCGTGGGCATCGTCACCGGAGCGGCCACAACAGCGCTCGCTTTTTTTTGTGCGACCTTTACCGAATTTTTGGGAGTCGCCGAACTCGGAATGATTACCGGAGGAGGCATTTTATTATGCGCTTTGGCAGCATTTACGATCCTGCCGGCGACAATTGCACTCGCGGATCGCAATACCGAACCCCGCAGCCTGCCGATCCCCTTTCAGGGCCGCTTGCTTCGTGATACGACGAAGAATCACCCGTGGAGAGTGCTGATTGCCTCCCTTGCGTGTGTGGCATATGTCGGTTATTGCACGTTTGATTGGTCCGGCCCCAGACCGCAATCGCTCGTGACCTATGATCACAATTTACTGCATTTGCAGGCGGTTGGCCTCGAATCGGTGGAAGCGCAGAATCATATTTTTGAATCATCAAAGCACTCGCTGCTGTATGCCATCTCACTGGCGGAATCACGAGAACAGGCTCTGACACTCAAGAAACAATTCTTGGCTCTACCGACAGTGCATCATGTTCAGGAATTAGCGTCGCGGATGCCGGTGTCACCCGTCAGTGAAACGAGGCTTCTCGTTCAGGGATTTCATGCCCATCTCACAGGGCTTCCTCATCAGCCACCTCCACCCGCACCAACCAACCCCGCGTTAGTCGGGCGGGCCTTGAACGATTTTTATAATTCACTCAGAGATCGTTCCGAGCCCATCGCTCAACGCATCGCCAAAAATCTCGATGAATTTCTGGACGGTTTGACCACGATTCCACTGCACCAACAATTGATCTTTTTCGGCCAATATCAGTACCAGATGTCCTATGCGTTGCTATCCCAATTCCAAGCGATTGCCGCCGCCTCGAATCCCGATCCAGTATCGGTCGGCGATCTTCCGCCAGAATTGAAGGATCATTTCGTCAGCCCTCAAGGGCGTTGGTTGTTACAGGTCTATCCCAAGGACCAGGTTTGGGACATGGAGCCACTCGAGAAATTCGTGACCGATATTCGAACGGTCGATCCTGAAGTCACAGGAACTCCGCTGCAAAACTTTGAGGCGGCTCGACAGATTAAGCGAAGCTATGAGATCAGCGCGATATACGCTTTGTCGGCGATCGTGATCATTCTGATCTTAGATTTCTCCCAGAAAAAAAACTTGTTCTGGACGTTCGTGCCACCGCTCGCGGCCGTGCTGGTTGGCGGATTGATATTGCAAGTCACGCACGTCGCGTGGACTCTGTATGACTTGTTTTATGCTTTTACGACGATGGTCATGGTGATCACACTGCTGCTCGATTGGCGTGCCCTTTTGGACATCCTCTTGGCGATGCTTCCGCCCATCGCTGGACTAGGAATCACATTCGGCGTCTTGGTCATGCTCGAGATCCCCTTCAATGCCGCCAATATCATTATCCTGCCGCTCATTTTGGGAATCGGTGTTGATAACGGAATTCATATCCTGCACGATTTTCATGCTCGACCCAACGAGATCTTCAGTACGTCTCCCAGCATTATTAATGCAATCACGCTGACATCGACAACGACAATGGTCGGTTTCGGCAGTTTGATGATTTCGGCTCACCGCGGACTCTACAGCTTGGGTGCGGTACTGACGATCGGAGTGGGTGCGTGTTTGTTCGTGTCGCTGGTCATTCTGCCAGCGATTCTCACAATTCTTTCAAAAAAACGCTTAGGGAGACTGCCGACATCCATTGTCCACTTAGGCGGATGGATTCTGGAGACGGAGAAGTCTGCGGATCCTGTGGGCGAAACCCGTTCCCAAGACGACAAGGAACTGTTCGCTACGATCCCCCTATCGGCGAAGACTCCTGTGGCATAGGCGCATTCCGGGAAGGAACGCTTTGCCGAATCCACCCACCCCCCAAAACGCGATTGCCGTCATACATCACCAGCGCCTGTCCAGGCGCGACGCCAAACTGTGGCTCGTGGAAATGAACCGTCACCCGTTGTTTGTCAATTCGCTCAATCGTTGAGCGGGCGGCCGTGTGCAAATATCGGATCTGGGCGGAACATTCAAAATTTGAGCAGACGTCTTCGGCGAGCCAATTCACTCCGTCCGCTTCAACAATCGAACAAGCCAGATCTGAGTGAGTGCCCAGAACAACTCGATGTGTTTCCGGTTCGATGCGAATCACAAACCGAGGCTCACCAAACGCGATGCCCAACCCACGTCGCTGGCCAATCGTAAACTGATCAAAGCCGCCATGCTGTCCAAGAACCTGACCGCGAGAATCCACGAATTCGCCGGATAAATCGGGGCGGCCGCGATGACGTTCAATGAACCCAACATAGTCGTTGTCTGGAATGAAGCAGATTTCTTGGCTATCTGGCTTCGTTGCCACTCGCAATCCTGCCTCGGCCGCCAGTTCACGAATCGCAGGTTTCAGATAATCGCCAACGGGAAAGAGGACTCGGTCTAAAATGTCTCGATTGATTCCGGCTAAGACGTAGGACTGATCCTTGGCAGGATCCCGACCTCTGACTAACGCGGTTTGTCCGGCGATTTGTTGAATCTGAGCGTAGTGCCCGGTCGCAATGTAATCCGCACCGACAGTGACCGCAAAATCCCACAGTTTGCCAAACTTCAGCCAGTTATTGCACATCACACACGGATTGGGAGTCCGTCCTGACAAATATTCGTCAACAAAATAATCTTTGATTCTTCCAAAGGCATCGGAAAAATTAAGAGCGTGAAATGGAATGTCGAGCAGATCCGCAACTCGTCGGGCATCGGCAGCATCCGAGGCTGAGCAGCAGCCCTGCTTATTGGCCTTTAAGCCGACAAGAGGCAGCAGCGATTGATGCTTCAACGGTCTGCCTTGAGAGCTTGAAACAACGTCGGTCGATTCGAGTGGCCGTGCCTCGGGATCCCTGTTTTCGGGGAACGGAAGCGCTAGCGGCGTGGTCGGCGAGACGTCGTTTGCAGAGGGAGTCTCACGGTGAAAAGGTCGCGCATTCCGCTGACACGTTTCTTCGGACTCCGTTTCCCCCGAACGCATAAACAGACCGATCACTTCAAAGCCCTGTTGCTTGAGCAATACGGCAGCCGCCGAACTGTCAACACCACCACTCATCGCCAAGACAACACGTTTGGACATGAAATTCACTCTGATTGGACAAAAACAACGGCGTCTCCGAAGCGAACTCGGATACGTTTTTTTCGACTCACTTGCGAACAGGCCCTGCCACTGCGGTCAGATCCACAACAACTTTTCAATCCGATCTTTCACGGCGTAGAGCGTCACGGCAGTGATTGAAACAAAGGCTACCCACAAGCAAATATCCAACGCTCGGGAGGGCATAATACGGCGATCGAGCTTTCGGTAGCGAAGGTAAATCGTTGCGGCAGAAATCATCGGGAGTGTCAGTGCCTGTGCGAA
Organism: Schlesneria paludicola DSM 18645; assembly: GCA_945876035.1. Classification (GTDB taxonomy): domain Bacteria; phylum Planctomycetota; class Planctomycetia; order Planctomycetales; family Planctomycetaceae; genus Schlesneria; species Schlesneria paludicola_C. The sequence continues at coordinate 47,733 of CAMCMU010000029.1, forward strand.
GCCGCCGACGACAACCATGGTCGCCGGCTCGCCAAAACACAGATACAGCAGGAATGCCATGAATGGAATCAAAACCGAGAACTGGCGAATGACTCGGTCTCGCTGATCCGCTGCTGTGTACGTCACCGCACCCGACAAACCGAGAAAGTCCGCGAGCAGTCGCGAATTGCCGGCACTTGCCAAATACAGTGTTTTGAAAAGAACGGCAGCAGCACCGATCAGGAATACCAATTCCGTCCATGGTCCAACCGAATCAACAAACATGTGGGACAGTTTGGCAATCATTTGTCCTTTTTCGGGAATCAGCTTTTGGGGATGAAGAACCGCTGCTCCCATGAAATAGAAGGCGACTGTCGAAACCGTGAAGACAACCATGCTGACCCATGCGTCTAGGTACATCACGCGGATCCAACCGCGCGCCCGGCGGACCCACGCATCGCTCCCATCGCACCTCCCGACATAGCGTGCATAGCCCTTTTCCAAACACCAATAGGGATAATAAAAGAGTTCCGCCGCTCCAACGCCGGTAATCCCAAACACCGCGAATGCGGTTGCGACTCCAGAGGCCGGGATACGAAATTCCAGCCCCTGCCGAACATCTGGCCAATGAATCGGATAGGCCGTGAATGGCAACGCCATTGCCGCCGAGACGGTGAGAATTGTCACTCCCACGACCAGCACGGTGGTGACAATTTCGATTCGCCGATACCCGCCGCTCCACAACAGCACAACAGCCGTGACGCACGTCAACACCGCCCACGGTAATTCCGGTTTCTCTCGAATGGTGTTGGTCAGCCAAGGAGCAGTCCCGTCGAATCCTGCGGCAATCATCATCGACACACGCGGAAAGGTCAGATCGAGAGCCTGCCCGACAGCTCCTGTCATTCCCCCAAGTTGAAATATCGTCAGTAGCATCATCGTCAGCCACCACCACGAGAGCCAGTGTGCGTTCATCCGCAGGCCAGGCAATTCGTCGAGGGCTCTTAAGGTTGGTTTTCCAGACGAAATTGCGTACCGCCCGAGTTCCACCTGCACAAAGACCTTGATCACGCAACTGAACAGAATCAACCACAGGAACAAGAATCCATGTTCCGCTCCTAACTTTGTTGTGGCGAGCAATTCCCCGGAGCCGACAATCGTTCCGGCCAAGATGATCCCCGGACCAATTTTTCGCAACGCTGACCAAACCGAAGCCGGCGGCTCTTGAATCCCGTCTGCCGGCAGCGAATACGGATCGAATTCGGTACGACTCGACATCAAACACACCTTCAACCGATTTTTAAACAGAGGAACAGGCCCGAGTCTATCGAGACCGGCGAGCAACTTCACGACTGTTCGTCAACTTTCCTGATTTGAGTCCCTGGATTGGAAAACGATTGGAGCTCATTTCCCGCCCGCCATTCTCTGGCAAGCGTCTGCGAGCCGCAAGCATTCCCACGGCTCTCATCAAATCGTTCGCCGCGGCAATCCCTCACTTTCTGCCGCGTCAGGGCTTGGAACGTCTCCAAGACACAGCAACGTCTGATGGAACACTCCAGAGAAAACGGCATTCGACCGACTCATTTACGGGCGACGCACTCTTGATGTTCATCGCTCCCAAAGATAAAACTTCCTTGTCTCAGGTTGTCTCTGGGCTATGACGCGGCCCGTCTGTTTCCAGATTTGCGTGAGTACCCATTGGAACACACAGGCCCTACCACTGACTCCCCCCATCTTAAGGATTGATCGATGTCTGATCGCTCGCAACTCATTCGCCTGTTTCATGAGCGGGCATTAAAATTTGGCGACTTCACCCTGGCTTCCGGAAAAACGTCGACCTATTACCTCGACGGAAAGCAAATTTCACTTCATTCCGTCGGACTGCGGTTGGTCAGTCGTGGATTGCTTGACCTGTTAAGCGACGTCGAATTCGACGCCATTGGCGGCATGACGATTGGGGCGGATCCGATTGTGGGCGGAGTCCTTGTGGCGGCCGCTGAGAATCAGCGAACACTCCATGGTTTTTTGGTTCGCAAAGAAGCAAAGGGGCATGGAACTCAACGCTACATCGAGGGCCCCGTCATGCCGGGGATGAAAGTCGTGGTCATCGATGACGTGGTCACGACCGGGGGGAGCGCGATCCAAGCGGTGGATCGCATTGTCGAATACGGATGTGAGGTCGTCTGCGTTGTCGGGATTGTGGATAGAAAAGAGGGAGGGGCCGCAAATTTTGCAGCCCGCAATATCTCTTTTCGATCCTTGCTGACAATCGAAGACTTCGGCATCGCGGCACCCGCATGATGACTTTCAAAACCGGCTCCGCTTGACTGCCGCAACCTCACGAACTTTCAGAAAGGGAGTGCTTGCTCCGCAGATCGGACTTTTGTGCTCGATCACTGTGGTGTCGCCAAACGACATAAAAGATCACTTTGCGGGTGTTCCAACCCCCTCCTTTATTGCCCCACGCCCCACGCCGCTTTCGTCGGAATATGTGTGCGAATCACGCACAGAAATCCACGTTTCCATCGATTTGATTTTTCGCTGAAAGCGTGAAACGGCTATCCGCTTTTCCGGACAATCTGTCGTCGGAGATTCTTCACGACGCGCGTGGAATACTCTTCGAAGAGGCCTTACTCCATTGGCTTTGCAGCAGGCGGCCGCGCCGTTTCTCGTATCCCTGAGTTCCCACACCTCCGTCAATTCTCGCCGCTTGGACAACAGCTCTCACTTCGTGCGAAAGTTGTTCATCAACACTGTGGGTCCACTCTCTGTTGACTTCACCGAAAGATCCGATCAACGGTCTCTCGATAGAGGCACCGTTTTCTAGTCCTGTCTTCGCCCCCACTCGCTGCGTCAACGGCGGGCTGTTGAAGACAGAGTTTCGAGGTTTCGGGCTGCTTTCGGGACAGACTTTAGGAATTTTTTTTCGGGTGAAAGAAGACCGCTAGGACGAATGCAGCGCCGATCGAGGTCAGACATGGAACCAGAAAGAGACCTCGAAAATCGACCGTTTGTGTTGATGGGTTTGAAAACACAGTTTCGAACAGCCACGGACAAACGAAGTTGGCGGCAAGAGATCCCAATCCGAGAATCATCAGATTGAATAATCCTTGCGCGCTGGTGCGAACATCTTTCGGAAAGTGCTCATCAACAAAAATGTACACCGTCGCAAAGAAAAAGGCATAACAAATACCATGCAGGAGGTTAACGATCACAATCAGCCAAGCCATGTCCGGTGTTCCGCAGAAGGCAAACACCGCGAACCGCACGGCATGACCGAGGACTCCGATGATCATCGTGGTCCGCCAACCGAGAGTTTTGAGGCATGTTCCCAAGACGGCCATTGTTAAAATTTCGGCGATTTGACCGATGCTCATCACCGGCGTCACCCAGTTACCGGGGATACCAACGGTTGGCAGAAAACGCCCGGTCCAGTTGAAATAACAGTTGTGAACGAAGGAATCGACGAAGGTCACCAACCACAGCACAAACACAACGGGATTGGCTAACAACTTGAGCGACTTCAGCCATGCCGATCCCGCACCGGCTTCAGTCGTTGGCCGTGGCGGTGTGTGCGGCAGATAAAGACTTAATGCCGCCAGAACTAATGACGCAACACCGGCTATCAAAAATGTCCATGATGTCGCGTCTTGAAGCGATTTTCCGCTCAGCCCGGAGGCGAATACTGCGTCGAGCCACCCACCGACTCCCTGAGCTTTGGTCTGAGAAACCTTCGCCCAATCGACGAGGATAAATACGGGGGGCCACGCCGCAGCAATCCATCCGATGGTTCCTCCCATGCGGACAATTCCAAACTCACTTTTTGCATCCTTCATACTCGCAAACGCAATGGAATTCGTGATCGAAATTGTGGGGACGTAGACGATGCAATGAATCAGCATTAATCCAAAAAACGGCCAAAAGTCGGTGACCCACGTCAACGCAATCATCGACAGTCCGCCAATCAAATGGCTCACGGCCAAAAACTTTTCCGCTGCAAAAAAACGATCCGCAAATTGATTGCTGAAGAACATCGCCAGAATGGCCGCGGCGGGAAAGGCATTCAAGATCATTGACTGTTGAAAGGGATCAAATTTCAGGCTGGGTAAGTAACCGAAGATCAACGGCAACCACGCGCCCCAAATAAAAAATTCGAGAAACATCATTGCAAACAGCTTGCCAAACGTCGACCTCTGCATCGTGCGGTCTTTCAGAACGGATTGATCTTGGTCAAAAATTGAAGCCAACCCGAATGATCACCAAATGCGATGGCTTGGGCAAGCAATGATCGCTCAATTCTCGTATTTTCATTCGTTGTTTCAGCGGCGGCTTTCAGGTCGTAGCTGTTTTTTGGTCGATGGACCGTGCATCACTCCGTCGTGACCGCGTGGGAATTCAGTCTCTACCTCTTACGAGCAACGACGGCCCATCAAAAATCCCGAGACCTTCCTCGATCTCTTGGATCACTCCGAGATCGTGACCGCCTTGTCCATCAAAACAACCAAGGCCACCCTGACCGCGATGACACCGACAGCGAAACTTTCTATTCCGGGACTCGAACCAGACCGCAATCGGTCAACGTCAGTTCAGGCATACACCGCGATTCGAAAATATTTTACGGGAAGACAAGAGTGGCCTTATTTTATTGCGGGAAGTAGTCAAGATCGGGGGGACTCGGTTACTGGAGACCGTCGTTGGAGTCCCTCTTGCGACAAGGGACGTCACGAATCAGCGGCAGGACTTCGCGAAGGCGATACGGCGTCTCGATCCACGTTTCCAGCAGGCAAAGCCAAGACTCACGTGCGACCTGGTTCGCAGGGTCTGTCTTGAGGCGACACGTTCTCGAGGTTTCGCTCGAATCGTTTTACGAATGCAGATCTGAGGACAGTCGCGTCATTCAGGAGCCCCTCGTGGCACAGCAAAAGACTCAACGATCGCCGGCTTCTGCATCAGTAACGGCGCACGATCCAAACACGCCGATTTCGCCAAATTCGATGCCGGTGCCAGCAGTGGACGGAGCGTGATCAACGTCCAAAAAAACGTGAAACAGACGGCGGGTCTCCACTCGAAATCGCAAGACAAATTGCCGTCCAGACGAGGACTCGAGCAGAAACCGCCTCCGGGACCGCGAGTTTTTGAAGAGGCTGTTCTTCGCAAGGAGGGACGTTCTACAAGGAAACCACTGTAGGCTGTGTCATGTCGGAGGCCGTTACACAACACCCGATTTCAATTGCTCTCTGACGCCGCTCGCTCAAGGGAGATGACGGGACCGTCTGCCAAACAGATCGGGTGTCAAACCAGAGATGGCGCGCTGATCCGATTCAACAAAGTGTTAGCATGGGTTCGGTTGATCAAACAGGCTCTTACCGCTTTCGTTTGAGAACGATGAAAAACCCGGCAGAGTCATTGGCGATCAATTCCCATTGATCGGGATGATCACGGAACTCAGGGATCTCTGCGGCAGACTTGATCTCACTATAGCGGTGATGGGTATCGATGATAATGTAGTCGGTATCGTCGGGGACACCTGATTGACCGTCAGCCACTTTTCGACGGTAGTGACTGTAGTCGTAGGATCGATCAAAGTGAGTCAGTCGCGGGTGGACGAAATCGGTTGAGGCAACACGACTGTCCGAGGGTATTAACTTGATCACGTGCGCCCATAATTCGCCACGGCGGTTGGGACCGTAGAGTGACTTCCAATACCAATTGGAACCCGAATCCCAAAACGGCAAGCCAAGCGGGCTGAGACTGAAAAACAGTCCGGAACACAATGCCATCGACCAAATCAGATGTTGGCAAACGACTCCTGCCATTCGGCCGTTCCACTCGCCCGGTATCGGATTCTGATGGGAATTTTGCAGAGCCCGCTGTTTCTCAGAACGGTGCCGCTGTTTGTGGCGTGGACCGCAAACGGCACGAACCCATGCGGCACTCCAGATCATCAGGACAATTGCGCGAGGGACTCCTCCCGCGACGGACCAGAAAGCGATGGCGACCAAGGGAGCATGAAATTGATGTCGAGGGTCTTTTGCCAATTCGTTGAGGCAAAGAATTCCAAATAACGGCAAGCCAACAGCCATGCGAGCTGGTGAAAGTAAGGGGATAAATGCCAAGGGTGCCAACATCATCAGTGCATAAAGCGTGGTTGACATGGTCCACAGTTCACCGAAGAGCAGGCCTGGTCGCGAAACCATTGTGCGGACGATCGCTTCCGGAGTCTCTCCAAATTTTGCAAAATATCGGGCGTAGTGAACCTCGTCGCCGGAGCGAAACCAGGGCATCACAACGCGCGTTGCCGACCAAAGATAAACCACGCTGAATACGCTGAGAGCAATTCCCGCTAACAGGACGGAACGACGGTGACCTCCTCCTTTGCCAAGGGGATCACCGCTCGTGACGGTGAGTTCTCTCAACGCAATCCACAAGCCCAACGGTCCGAAGACAATGGCATAGTCTTCTTTGACCGTGAGCGTCCAAGCCAAGCCCAACAGAGTTCCCCAGAAATGCCTGCGTTCCAGTTGATCAAGAGTCATCAGGAGTAATAGCACTCCAAATGCCTCGGGGCGAAATGTTTTCAAATCGATTTCAATGTCAAGAAACTGCATCGGCGCATAAATCAAGTAGGCCATCGACACTGACAGGGCCAGCGTTGTGGCTTGCTGCTTCGCAACCAATGGCTGGTGAGAATTCACGCTCCCCGCATATCTCTCGAGACAGCGTTTTGTCATCCAAAAGATGGGGAAAACACCGAGAGACAACGCGGTCGATTCACAGAGCTCGAGAAGAAGATGGGATGGCCAGATGACATAGAACGGCAATAAGAACAGATGAATGAACTGAACGTGCTCCCCGAAGAACAGACCTTGATCAAGATAACTTCGGAAGCCCTTCCCATGAAGAATGTTCCAAAGGTGCTCTTCATACATCACCGAATCGCCATGCGGCACCAGAAGATTGAAATACAGACGCCAATTCATCGTCGTAAAAATGACGATATACAGGCAACTCGCAAGGCACAGCCAACGCACCGCTTGGGAATTCGTACTCGTTTTAGAGCGGGAACTGTCGTGATCCTTTGCGGCCTTTGGCAAAGCCTCATTCCCGGAAACCACTGCCGCTGTTGTTGATGCGGTGATTGCAATGGATCGCATGCTGAAAAATGTCGTGAACCAACCGGCCATGCAGCCGGCCAACCAAAATTGCGGGGTCGCTGCCATCAAATCCGAGAGGCTCGTCCAGTCGAGGGCATGTGCCACGATCCACGCCCATTCCCAGCAACCCATCAAGCAGAACCAGCACCAGCCATAGGTACCCCACTGGACAAACGTGGCGACAAATCCAGCGTGCGTGGACCGTGCTAACCAAATCGTTCCGAGCAACCCAGTCAGGACAGATGCGATGCCCACAGCCAACACGATCAAACCGAACGGGATCTCGCGTGTTTTCGAGAGAGACTCGGCGTGGGGTGGCACTTGAACAAGGTATTGCCAAGTGGTTGGACTGATAAAGTTGGCTGACAGGTGTGCGGAAGACAACCAAAACTGCAGCGTACTCGAACACAGAAAGACGCCCACAACGACAACTCCGCACGCAAACAAAACTCGCGTTGGAGACGTTCTTTCCGATTCGGATTCATTGAACTTGGTCGCCATAGAGTCATTCTAGTGGCTCCCTCGAAATAGAAACAACGGACGCTCCAAACGAATTTCGAAGAGGGGTTCTTAAAGAACCACACCGATGAAGGGCCGCAAGCACGTTTCCCCCAAAGACAACTCGACAATGACTGCCCGCAGGAGACAACGCTCTTGGCCACTTCTGGGTGTGACGTCCGAATTCTTGAGAACCGGCCTACAAAACGACCTCTTGATGCGTTAAACGTATCCTCCAATCCGCACTTTTGCGACGCAAGCAGTCTTGTGGTAATCCGTGGACGGCGAGTCCTGTCGCTCGGCCAACCCGCGGCAGGCATCACATACGGAAAATCCTCGGGGATAAGGTCGCCGCTCAAGGGGCTCTTGGCGGGCGTCGAAAATCCCGCCGATCTCGCAATGGTCCGCCGCGTTCCGCCCTTCAAACTCCCCTGCGATCACTTCTCTGAAAACCGTGACCGGAGGTGAGGAACGTTTCGGGCAGCATCCCGAGAGGTCATTTAAGGCCATCAATTCCCAGTTGACATTATTCCCCGTGGACGTTGTCCCCGTCCCGCAGACCCTTCCAAGATGCCCGTTGTTCACCCGCATGTTTGCCGGACTCACACCAACCGTCAGCGTCAATGAGAGCGTCCTCACGATTTTTTCGCGATCATCGGCGGCTGAACGTGCTCGGGTGTTGCTCACGTCGATCGGGGAGTGTGACGAGCCGTGCGATGGCGATTTTGGCTCACTGGGAGCATGGTTCTGTCACACGATATTTTGTCGTCGGATGTTATTTTACTGAAGGGCGTGCATCGCCCTGCTTCCGCCATCGAGTATCGGCTCTCTGCGGCTACCGACGACGGCAGATTGTTCGGTTCTGTCCGCTTCGTCGGATTCGAACCGACTGCGTCACCTCAACAACGGAGGAAGGAACGACGGCCTCCAAAGGCAACCTGCAACTCCGTTTCGAACGCGGTGAAGATTCAATGGTGGTTGCGAGTTCAGTCCATCTCCGCCACGACAGGATTCGAGAGAATGCCAACGTCTTCAATCTCAACCTCCATCCGGTCACCCGGTTTGATGAACACCGGCGGCTTGCGGGCCGCCCCGACTCCCGGCGGCGTTCCTGTAAAAAGGAGGTCTCCAGGATGCAACGTGACCAACGTTGAAACATGGACGATCAATTCTTCGATGCTGAAGATCCATTCTCGCGTCGTCGAGGCTTGCATCGTGACACCGTTCAATCGCAAGCCAATTTTCAGGTTGGTGGGATCCACTTCGTCTGCAGTGACCAAATAGGGGCCCGTCGGTGCAAACGTGTCCGGCGTTTTTCCCAGCAACCATTGCCCACCCGGTCGTCCCTTTTGCCAGTCACGAGCGGAGACATCGTTGCCCACAGTATAACCCGCGACGTACTGCATGGCGGATTGCTTGCAAATTCTCTTTCCGCGTTTGCCAATGACAACCACAAGTTCAGCCTCGTAATCAACTTCATGAGCCGCGTGTGGCACGACGACGGCATCTTCTGGGCCGATGATGGCCTGTGGAAACTTGTTGAACACCACCGGTTCGGAGGGAATGGGCGAGTTGGTTTCAATCGCATGATCACGATAGTTCAGACCAATGCAGATCACTTTTCCTGGATCGGAAAGGGGAGCTTGTAACCGTCCCGTCACAAATGGGCCCTTTGCCAAGCCAACGGCCAAAGCCGATGCGGCCCTCATCAGACCTTGATCGGCGGCAAGAATCGCCTTCATCGTCTGCGGAAGATTCGGATCCACGTCGCACAGATCGACAAATCGACCATCCAGAGCCAATCCGACAACGCGAAGCCCATTTTCCGTTTGAAGTGTTGCCAATCGCATGAACGACCACCTGAAAAGACTCAGCAATCAAGTTAATTTTGACGGATCTTCATGAGCGACTATCCGCATTGACGTCACCGTGAGATGACTGAAACGTTCGCCAACACCGGCTGTGTCTGAACACGCGGGAAACGTCGCTTCTCGGCTTGAAGAGACGCAGGCCCCCAAGACAATTCCGCATCACAAATTCTTCGTGGTGTTCGCCGATTTCTAGAACTCGTCAATGCTCAACGCCTAGGCCGGAAAATTGACCTTGATTGAGAGCGAATCAACATCGCTAGTCTCTCATAAAACGTGTTCCCGGCCCAGTGGCTCATCAAGACGAAGAGGAAACTGCGACTCCTGCCAAGACACGTCTGCCGGAAGCAACCCATTTCAGAAACATGCAGCGGACGTTCCTTCGCGCATCGCGGATGGCAACACTGATCCTGCGGAACACCACGGCAAAATCCCGCTCCCCTTCCACGGGCTCGCCTTGAGCTGACAGACCCTGTGTCCGCCAAAATTTTTGGGAACGGGGTTTCGTTGGCGGTTGAAACCGCTTCGACGAAGAGTGTTTCTGAAACACGAATCCAATTTCCGGTAACCTGTTACAGGGGGCGAACGACCGAGATCGGACGAAGATAATCATTCAGCGTATCTGGACTGACGACCCCACCACCCATTCCACTCTTGCCGACACCGCCGTACGGCACTCCGTGAACGACGACGTTGTGAGCGTTGATCCAGCCATTGCCGGCAACGAACGCTTCCGCCACGCGGGCACAGCGTTGCAAGTCTTTGGACCAAACACTGTTCCCGAGTCCGTATTCTGTATCGTTGGCCAGTCGCACACCGTCCTCTTCAGACGAAAACGGTGCCAGAAATGCAACCGGCCCAAAAATTTCTTCGCGAGCCGCCACATTGTTCAGTGAGCCGGCCAACAGTGCTGGCTTCACATAAAATCCCTTCTTGCCTGGAACGTGGGCCTCTCCGCCTTCCAGAAGCAGATCCGCACCATCGGCTACCCCCTTTTTCAGGTAGCTCAAAACTCGAGTGCGTTGCTTGCTACTGACCACCGGACCCATTTGCGCCTTGCTGTCCATTTGATAGCCCACCTGCACAGACTTCATACGAGTCACACACTCCCCCACGAAATCGTCGTAGATGTCGCTTTGAATCAGCCAGCGAGTCGCATCACAACAGACTTGCCCGCTGTGAAAGGTAATCGCTTGCACAAGCTTCTCAGCCGTTTGCTGAATATCAACATCGTTGAAAATAACGGCAGCTCCTTTACCTCCCAGTTCGCATTTGACAGGAATCAAATTTCGACCGGCCGCCTCAGCCACCATCCGGCCAACCTCGGGGGAACCCGTGAAACTCATTCGGCGAAACTTCGGATTTTGAGAAATTGCGGCTCCGGCCGTTTCTCCAAGCCCAGTAACAACATTCAGAACACCCTCGGGCAAAAGGTCCAGTTCTTGAATGATGCGGCACAGGTACAGGGAGGAGAGTGGCGTATCTTCCGCAGGTTTCAGCACACAGGTATTTCCCGCGGCAAGAGCAGGAGCGAGTCCCCAGCCCGCCAGAAGGAACGGAAAATTCCAAGGGATAATGAACCCACAGGGACCCCATGGCTTACGAGAGACCCAGGCTTCATGATTCTTCACCGCAATGACCTGTCGATAGTTGACGGCCTGAGACAGGTCGGCAAAGTAGCGAAAAGTATCAATGAAATTCTGAACGTCACCAAGAGCCTGATTGTAGATTTTCCCGCAGTCCAGTGACTCGACTGCGGCGAAATCGGCCTTACGTGTCTCTACGGCATCAGCAATCCGGTGCAGACACGCCGCACGTTCCGCGACCTGCATCTTCGCCCAACCGCTTTTTTGAAAAGCGTGATCGGCCACGCCGACGGCTTTGTCAACGTCCGCTTTCTTGAAACTCGTCACCGTTGCAATCTTTTCAGCCGAACCGGGATCTACAACATCAAATGTCTGATTGTCCTCTGCTTCCACCCAGCCACCACCCACAAAGGATTTATGGAGCGGTGTGGCCAAAAATTTAAGCACCGCAGCGGAGACTTCAACAGATTGCTCAACGGGGGACGTCGACATCAGAAAAATCCTTGAGTTGGTCGGAACATATCAGGCAAACACAGAGGGCAGAATGGCACAGGCAAGCGAAACCGATGAGGCCCAAATTGCGTACCAATAATATCACTATCAGCGTGGGGATCATCGCTCAACGCATCAGATCAATGCGTCGACAATACACAACTTAATGTTGGTTGTGAATTGATTGGGGAATAAATCGGTCCGCACGATTCAACAGAAGCAATCCGAATACCTGTCGAGATTCGGATTGCTTCTGAGGTGATTTTCGGCAGCGGTATACGGCTCTGTTTTTCATCGCAAACAGTGAACGTTGCTGATGTGGACGGACCTTCATCAAGGATGAAAAACCTTCCAAGGCGGTGGTGTCGCTTGAAACCACTCTCTTGAGCGACGAGTCTCATCCCACTTTTTGAAGCGGCTTGGTCTTGATCGCGGCGACGGCCGTGACAAGTGGAAACTTGAGAGTAAATGTGGTTCCCGTCCCAACCGCGCTGTCCACTCGAATCCGACCCCCATGCGATTCCATCACATCTCGTGCGAGTGAAAGACCCAGACCCGTGCCGCCCTGACCTTGTGTGTCTGCCACTTTTGTGGTGAAGAACGGTTCAAAAATCTTGCGTAACTTTTCGGCGGGTATCCCACAACCGGTGTCGCTGACACTGATCTCTGCATGACACGACTCGTCGTTGGAACGAACACCGATTTTTAGCCGACCGCCAGACTCCATGACCTGTCGTGCATTCACGATCAAATTGAGCAGGACTTGCTGTACTTGTCCCGAGTTGACGTTGGCCAAGGTCGGATTGGCAAATTCCGTGACCAAGTCGATACGAAATCGCTGCAAATCCTTTTCCACAAGAACCAAAACATCTTCGACCAGCACGACGAGGTTCATGGCTTCACGCCGGTCAGACTGCTGACGAGAATAAGACAACATCCCGGTCGTGATTTTGGCCGCCCTCTGTCCTGCAAGAAGGATCTTGTCGAAGGCCTTGTCGCGAGTCGCGGCATCTTTGTGACGGACACCCATTTTGGCATAGTTGATCACGGTCGTGAGGATGTTATTGAATTCATGTGTGATGGAAGCCGCAAGCACGCCAACAGAACTCATCTTCTGAGCCTGAAGTAATTGTTGATGCATGAGCTGTAATTTTTGCTCAAGCTCAACAATTTTCTTGACCTGACGATCCTCAGTATCAGTCATCCGAATCCCTCATCTGTGTTGCCGCCGGAATGGATTTCGGCATGCGTGTTCCGAATCAATCCTTGGGGACTATCGGACTGAAACCTGAAGTGACTTCACGTTTCAGCCGGCCTCCCGAAAAATCGACAAACATCGCTCGCCACATGGTTAACATGCGGAGAGAATGGGACTCTGCGTGGACGGGGAGGCCTGGAAGCAGCAGGTAGCTGTCTGGAAAAACGCCTGCTGACAGTCCGGAAGGAAACGGGGTGGAGACATTCGTGTCCTGATTTCGACGAGTTATTTTGTTTCGCCGTCGGTCTTCGGGACATCGGCCTCGATCGCCGTTTTTGCCGGTTTTTCATGACCTGTATGCTCCGAATGGGCCTGCTCAATGTGCATGTCGATGTGTCCCGTATAGGGTTTGTCGTCGATCTGGATTTTCAAATCCGCGTGCAAAAGTTTTGCGTCCAAAATTTCATGAACGATCGATTCATCGACGATCTCAAAGAGGGATGTTTTTCCTTCTCCAACACCTTCTTGAGGGACGGGCTTCAGCATCCAAGGATTTTTTCCATGACTCGCAACAGCGACTTCTTGTGCCACTGTTCCTTGAGGCGTTTTTGCATCCTTGCCTAACACAAAAACTCGCAGCGTATGCTGGTCGGCATCGAGCACAACTTCGGCGTGAAACTCTTCATCCCCAAGTTCCACCAAACTACCGCCATGCGGGCCTTTGGCACTATGGTCGTGAGCGTGGGCGTGGTCGGCCGGTGCTTTTTTGATTTCGCTAGCCGGCTTGTACCCAGAATCCGTCCCTCCACATCCGATCACAAAGCAGATCATTGCCGAGAAAAATACAATCACTGCACTCGTTTGTCTCATCTGACGAATTTCCTTTCGTGTTCACTCGAACACATGTCTGCCAAAAAACACTCCACCGGCGAAGAGAGATCGTTTCGCATTATTGACACTTCGCAGATCGTGGACAACCCCCATGCGTTGTGTTTGAGACTCGTTAAGCACAATCGTCGCATCGACCGTGCAGCGGTCAACCGAATTCCACGATCTCGACTCATGCGGATTCCGTCAAATCACCACCGCCAATGATCTCCTCCGTATTCGTTCCAAATGATTGCCAACAGAAAACACCGTAAGTGTTCTCAATTCTCTGCCCCCACCACATTCAATCCTGTTCGAAGTCTGTTTCCCGTTTCGTTAATTTCTCGTCCATTTTTTCAAATTTTTCTGCTAAACGTTCTAACCCGCATTATTCATGCATTGGTTCAGTGGCCGGTTTTTTCGTGTGCGCAGCGCATGGAGACTGGTGGGGAGTCTTGGAGGTTGGGGTCTGCGCGGAGGTTCCCCCTCCCCAAGGGTTGTTCAGCGGTGATGTCGGGGTCTGGGCAGCGC